>DATCFY010000094.1:0-12055 GCA_036509255.1 Streptosporangiaceae bacterium | reverse complement strand
GTTCCTGTTCGGCGAGGAAGACGCGCTGATCCAGCTCGACATGAGCGAGTACATGGAGAAGCACACCGTGTCCCGGCTGTTCGGCTCGCCCCCCGGCTACGTGGGGTACGAGGAAGGCGGCCAGCTCACCGAGAAGGTGCGCCGCAGGCCGTTCTCCGTGGTCCTGTTCGACGAGATCGAGAAGGCCCACCCGGACATCTTCAACTCACTGCTCCAGATCCTGGAAGACGGCCGGCTGACCGACGCCCAGGGCAGGCTGGTGGACTTCAAGAACACGGTCATCATCATGACGACGAACCTGGGCACCCGGGACATCTCCAAGGGAGTGTCCGTGGGCTTCGCCCGGTCCGGTGAGTCGCGTGGTTCCTACGACCGGATGAAGTCCAAGGTGAACGAGGAGCTGAAGCAGCACTTCCGCCCCGAGTTCCTGAACCGCGTGGATGACACCATCGTGTTCCACCAGCTGTCCGAGGACGAGATCGTCGAGATCGTGGACCTGATGATCGCCAAGGTGGACGAGCGGCTCCGGGACCGCGACATGGGCCTGGAACTGCGTCCGGACGCCAAGGCCCTGCTGGCCGTCCGCGGCTACGACCCGGTGCTCGGGGCGCGGCCACTGCGGCGCACCATCCAGCGGTCGATCGAGGACGCTCTGTCCGAGAAGATCCTTTTCGGTGAGCTCAAGGCGGGCCAGATCGTCATCGTGGACGCTGAGGGCACCGGCGAGGAGGCCCAGTTCACGTTCAAGGGCGTGCCCAAGCCGGACGCCGTGCCGGACGCCTTGCCTGAGGAGGTCGGCAGTGGTGCCCCGGTCGAGCGTGGGGCCGCCGCGCCTCCGCAGGACTGACTGAGGTACACCGGCAGTAGCTAGCAGGACGCTGAGCGGCGGTCCCCTTCCGGGGGCCGCCGCTCACTGCTTTCCGGCAGCAGAGTGCTTTCCGGGCAGCGGATGTGTTCCGGGCAGCGCGAACCGCCCGTCTGGGAGCGGATCCACCAGGCCGTCTGCCACCAGGCCGTCCAGAGCCCGGCTCCGCTGCAGCTGGTCGGCCCAGGCGGCCTCCAGTGCAGAGCCCGGCACGGGGCCTGAAGAGTCACGGAGCACCGCGAGCAGCCGCCCGCGGCACTGCCTGTCCGTGCCCGCGTACTTCTGGGTGCGCCGCGGCCCTCCGTCCGCGGGATGCCCGGCCCGGCGCCACGCGCAGCTCGCCGCGACCGGGCAGCTGGCGCACCGCGGCCGGACGGCGGTACAGACCAGGGCGCCGAGTTCCATGACCGCCACCGACCACCGCGCGGCTACCGCGGGCGGTTCCGGCAGCAGTGACTCGGCCAGCGTCCGCTCAGCCGCCGACGGGCTGGATGGCGGCAGTTCCCGGCCGCTCACCAGCCGCGCCAGTACCCGCCGCACGTTGGTGTCCAGCACTGCGTGCCGCTGCCCGAACGCGAAGCTGGCGACCGCGGCAGCCGTGTAGGAGCCAATGCCGGGCAGTTCCCGCAGGGCGTCCGCCGACGCCGGAACCTCGCCGCCGTGCCGCTCCACCAGGGCCTGCGCCGTCGCGTGCAGCCGGATTGCCCGCCGCGGGTAGCCGAGGCGGCCCCAGGCCCGCACCGCGTCCCCGGCCGGGGACTGCGCCAGCGCCGCGGGTGTCGGCCACCGGGCCAGCCAGTCCGCGTACACCGGCAGCACGCGGGCGACCGGCGTCTGCTGCAGCATGATCTCGCTGACCAGGACGGCCCATGGGGTGGCCCTGGGGTGGCGCCACGGCAGGTCCCGCTGATGGGCGGCGTACCACTCCAGGATCGCCGCCGGGTCCACAGTCGCCATGACGCCTCGATCTTCGCACGTGGCGCCACGGCCCGGGTGGGCCGTGCGAGCGAATCGACGGGCGGGTGCGGGCTAACCGGAGGATCCCGCCCGGGTCTGCCCAAAAGCGCGCCAGAATGGCCGCCGACCTGCAATAATGCCGCGTCCTTTCGGCGGGTCGGCAAGATCAGCGAGGGCTGGCGGCGGATACTGCTCGCATGCCTCGCAGTTCAGCTGACCAGCCTAAAAGCGCAGGTCAGGTCAACCTCTACTGGCGGCGCAGGGTCATCGCGCTGGTCGCCGGCATCGGCATGCTCGCGCTCGTCACCTGGACTGTGAACGGCGCGCTGGGCGGTGGCGCCACCAGGAAGGCCACCGACCTGTCCCAGACGACCGGGCACCACTCCTCCCATGGGGCCCCCAGTTCCGCCTCGGCCACGCCGGCCAGTACCCCGACCCCGACGGCGACGCCCAGCGCATTGCCGTCCGCGACGGCACGGACGTCCGCGAAGCACCGGGGGTCGGCGAAGCGGCACCCCGCCGGACGGCGGGGCCGGGCGACGGCCGCCGCCCCCGGGGCCTGCCCGCGTGCCGATCTCGTCCTCAGCCTGTCCTCGGCCCGGTACAGCTATCCGGCGCACGCCGCACCGCAATTCGGCGTCGACGTGGTGTCCACCGCTCCCGGCCGCTGCACCGCTAATCTCGGCGCCACGCACCTGCACATCGTGATCAAGGCAGGCGGCAAGAATCAGGTCTGGGATTCCGCGGACTGCGCCCGGGCGGCGGCCCGGCCCACCACGCTCACCCGGGGGGTGCCTGACGCGGTGCGGATCACCTGGAACCGGAAGACCTCGGCCGCCGGCTGCCGCCCCCCGCACCGGGCCGCCCGGCCCGGCACCTACACCGCCACTGCCTACAGCGGGAAACTCGGCAGCCGCACCGTCATCTTCGTGCTGAAAGGCCGCGGGATCGCGGTCCCTTAGCCACGCTGCTTGTTTGACCCCGGCGTCCGCTGATCACGGGGTGCCTTAATTACTGCATGCCGTAACTACGGAATTAGGCGGCTCAGGAGTACTTCTCCAGCAGGGTCACCTCGGCCAGCCGGGACAGGCCTTCCCGCGCGCCGCGCGCGTGTGGCTCCGTCACGCCGTCGACCGCCTGCAGTTCGGCCACGCTGGCCGCCAGCAGCTTGTGCAGCCCGCCGAAGTGCGCCACCAGACGTTCCGCCGTCGGCCGGGGCAGCCGTGGGATCTTGGCCAGGAGGCGGTAACCCCGGGGCTCGACCGGCTCGTCCAGCATGCCGGATCCGCCGAGCCTGAGCACCGTGGCCACCGTCGCCATGTCCAGCAGCTCCTCCGGGGAAAGCCGCCCTAGCTCGTCGAGCACGTCGTCGACCTGGCCGCTCGGGTTCTCGCCGACCGTCGCCGGCAGGTAATCCTGCACCACTAGCTGCCGCTCGGAGCCGCTGCCCGCGATGAGCTCGTCCAGCTGGAGCGCGAGCAGGCGCCCGTCGGTGCCCAGCTCGACCTTGTAACCCTCGATCTCGCCCGCGATGCGCCGGACCATCTCCAGCCGCTGGGCCACCATGGTCACGTCACGTGCGGTGGCCAGGTCCTCGATCTCGTGCGCGGTCAGCGTCCCCGACACCTCGTCCAGCCGGAACTTGTACCGCTCCAGGGTGGCCAGGGCCTGGTTGGCCCGGGACAGGATCGCCGCCGAATCCTCCAGCACGTACCGGGCCCCGTCCAGGTACAGGGCGATGATCCGCATGGATTTGCTGACCGAGATCACCGGGCAGCCGGTCTGCCTGCCGACCCGTTCCGCGGTCCGGTGCCGGGTGCCTGACTCATCGGTCGGCAGGTTGGGGTCGGGGACCAGGTGCACGGCCGCCCGGACGATGTACTCAGCCCCGGCGTCGAGCACGATGGCGCCGTCCATCTTGGCCAGCTCCCGCAGCCGGGTCGCGGAGAAGGGCACTCGCAACTCGAAACCGCCGCTGCACACCTCGTCCACGGCGGCCCCGTCGCCGAGCACGATCAGCGCGCCAGTGTTCCCGCGCAGGATGCGCTCCAGCCCGTCACGCAGGATGGTGCCCGGGGCCAGCGCGGCCAGGGCCGCCCAGCGCCGCTCGTCCTTGCTTCTCATGTCCTTGCTTCTGACGTCCTGGCTTGCGGCGTCCCGGTGATTGTCGGTTGGCGGCACAGGACTCCCGGAGGTTGCTGGACGGGCCCAGTGTATCGGCGGCTCCAGGTCACGGGCCGGCAATCAGCCGCCGAAGGCGGCGGCCATCGCCTGACGGATGTCCTCGACCTCCCGCACCTCGATCCCCCCGGCGGCGCCCGACGCACCTGAGCCCACGGGCACGATCGCCAGCCGGAACCCCATTCGTTCCGCCTCGCCCAGCCGGCGCTGCACCCCGGTGACCCGGCGGACCTCGCCGGCCAGGCCCACCTCGCCGATCGCCACCACCGAGCCGGGCACGCTCAGGTCCGCCACCGCGCTGGCCAGGGCCAGTGCCACGGCCAGGTCCACGGACGGCTCGCTGAGCCGGACCCCGCCCACGGTGGCCGCGTACACGTCCTGCTTGCCGAGCTTGAGGTCCGCGCGCCGGGACAGCACGGCGAGGACCATGCCGACGCGGGAGGCATCCAGCCCGGAGGTAACCCGGCGCGGGATGTCCAGGGCGGACGGCGCCACCAGCGTCTGCACTTCGCTGAGCAGCGGGCGGCGGCCCTCCAGGGTGACGGTGACACATGTGCCCGGAACCGCATTCTGCCGGTGGGTGAGGAAGAGGCCGCTCGGGTCCGGGACCTCGGTGATCCCCTGCTCGCCGAGGTCGAAGCAGCCGATCTCGTCGGTTGGGCCGTAACGGTTCTTCACCGCCCGGACCATGCGGAACTGGGCGTGCCGGTCACCCTCGAAGTGCAGCACCACGTCCACCAGGTGTTCCAGGGCCCGCGGACCGGCGATGGAGCCGTCCTTGGTCACGTGCCCGACCAGAACCGTCGTGACGGCGTGCTGCTTGGCCACCGCGATCAGGGCCGCGGTGACCGCGCGGATCTGGCTGACCCCGCCCGGCGCGCCATCCACCCCCTCCATCGTGATGGTCTGCACCGAGTCCACGATCAGCAACTGGGGCCGCACCACCGCCACGTGGCCGAGCAGCGAGGCCAGGTCAGTCTCCGCGGCCAGGTACAGGTTCCCCGCCACGGCGCCGATCCGGTCCGCCCGCAGCCGGACCTGCGCCGCGGACTCCTCGCCGGTGATGTAGAGAACCGGCCCCGTCGTGGCGGCGTGGGTCCCCGCCTCGAGCAGCAGGGTGGACTTGCCCACGCCTGGCTCGCCCGCCAGCAGTACGACCGCCCCGGGCACCAGGCCACCGCCCAGCACGCGGTCCAGCTCGTCCAGGCCGGTGGGCCGGGCCCCCGCAGCGCTGGCGTCCACCTCGCCGATGGGTACCGCGGGGCTGGCCGGCGTGAGGGCCGCCGGGGGCACTCCCAGGCCGGTACCGGCCAGGCCCCCACCGCCAAGGCCCGCACCGTCCAGCCCGTCCAGTCCGGCGCCCAGGCCCGCCAGGGCGGCGCTGCCGAAGCCCGTGGCCCGGCCGACCCGGGAGGCAGCGACCTGCCCGACGGTGCCCCAAGCCTGGCACTCGCCGCAGCGGCCGGACCATTTCGAGGTTCGCCACCCGCATTCCGCGCACTGGAACGCCGGCCCTGCCGAGGACTTCGCCATGGCCCGGACGCTACCGGCAGGGACCGACAACCGGGTCCGGCGACACTCCCGGGAACGACACTCCTGCGCCCCTTGCGGTGAGCAACTGCGCGCGTCACGCCGCATAAGCTGGCCAAGGTGGATCGATCGACGACCGGAAGTCCCGGGGATACGGTCCGCCGCAGAATGCGGAAGGAGCGACGGTGAGCCAAGCGGGCCCAGCGCCGCGACGCCTGGTGGCGCTATCTACCGCGTCGGTCTATCCGGACCGCACGCCGGATGCGTTCGAGGTCGCGGCGCGCCTGGGTTACGACGGGGTTGAGGTCATGGTCACCCCGGACGCAGTCAGCCAGGACGTGGACGTACTGCGCCGGCTCGCCGACTATCACGGCGTCCCGGTGCTGGCTGTGCACGCGCCCTGCCTGCTGATCACGCAGCGGGTCTGGGGCCGCGAGCCGTGGGGCAAGCTGGTCCGGGCCAAGGACGTGGCCGAGCAGCTGGGCGCGCGGGTGGTCGTGGTGCACCCGCCGTTCCGCTGGCAGCGGGAGTACGCCCGGGACTTCGCGGCCGGGCTGGCCCGGATGCAGGACGAGACCGATGTGGTGTTCGCGGTGGAGAACATGTTCCCGCTGCGGGCGCGGGGTGCGGAGGTCGCTCCGTACGCGCCGTCCTGGAACCCGGTCCCGATGGACTATCCCCATATCACCCTGGACCTGTCGCACACGGCGGTGTCCGGGTCCGACGCGCTCGCCATGGCCGACGAGCTCGGTCCCCGGCTCGCCCACGTGCACCTGGCCGACGGCAGCGGGATCCCCAACCGCGACGAGCACCTGGTCCCTGGCCGCGGTACCCAGCCGTGCGCGACGCTGCTGCACCGGCTGGCCGCCGAGGACTACCAGGGCCTGATCGTGCTGGAGGTCAAGACGTTCCGCGCGCCGACCCAGGAGGCACGGCAGGCGGACCTGGCCGAGGCGCTGGAGTTCACCCGGGCCAACCTGGCCGCCCCCGGGGAGGCGCCCGCAGGCGCCGCCCCCGCCGGGCCACTACCCACCAGCGCCGCTCCCGCCGGGCCACTACCCACCAGCGCCGCTCCCCCCCGGACCACTACCCACCCACTGAGCACCAGCCGCTGACCCCCCGCCTGCCAGCCGCGCCGCAGCCCACGGCGCTGGACGCGGCCTCGACCGAGGATGCATGCTGCCCGTCATGACTTCGAACCGTCCTGCTCCCGCCCGGCCAGGGACGCTTATCACGGTGGCTCCGACCGGCGCGGAATCCGACAAGGCATCGGTCCCGGCGCTGCCGGTCACCCTGGACGAGCTGACCACCACCGCAGTGGAATGCCGCGCTGCCGGGGCCGCCGTCATCCATGTCCACATCCGCGACGGCCAGGCCCGGCCGACCCTGGACCTGGGCCGGCTCAAGGACACCGTGCAGGCGCTGCGCGAGAGCACCGACCTGATCATCCAGCTGTCCACCGGCGGCGCCGTCACCGACAGTTTCGATGACCGGCTCGCGGTGCTCGAGGCGGCGCCGGACGCCTGCTCGCTGACCTGCGGCACGGTCAACTTCGGCGACGACGTCTTCGCCAACCCGTGGCCGTTCATCCGCGAGCTTTACGGGCGGACCCAGTCCGCCGGGGTGGTGCCCGAGTTCGAGCTGTTCGACCTGGGCCAGGTGGCTACGCTGCACCGGCTGCTGGACGAGCTGGGGCCGCCGCACGGCGGTCACGTGCACTGCGACCTGGTGATGGGTGTGCCCGGGGGGATGCCGGGCACCATAGCGGCGCTGGTGGCGGCGGTGGCCGCGCTGCCCGCTGGCGCGACCTGGTCCGCCACCGGGATCGGCCGGACCGCGCTGCCGGTGCTGCTGGGCGCGCTCGGCGCCGGCGGCCACCTGCGGGTCGGCATGGAGGACACCACCACGTTCGCCAGGGGCCGCCCGGTGACCGGCAACGCCGAGCTCGTCGAGCGGGCCGCCAGCCTGGCCGGGCTGGCCCAGCGGCCGCCGCTGGACACCGGCGAGGCGCGTCAGATGCTTGGGGTGAGCAGCCGTCACTGAACCGCCCATTCTCGCCGAAGTCGTCCGGTCGGGGTTCGTCGAGTCGAGACACCGCGTTTCGTTGCGGATAATCGGTACCGACGGGGCGCCGCAGCTGGCCGCCGGCCTGGGGGACGTGCCCATGTTCCCCCGCTCGGCGAACAAGCCGATGCAGGCAGCCGCCATGCTGCTCTCCGGCCTGGACCTGGACGGCAAGCTGCTGGCGCTCGCTGCGGCCAGTCATTCGGGGGAGGACTTCCACGTCGCTGGGGTGCGGGAGATCCTGGCCCGGGCCGGCCTGACCGAGGACGACCTGCAGTGCCCGCGGGCACTGCCCCGGGAAGACGTGTTCCAGCACGACTACCTGCGCGAGGGCGGGGAGCCCGACCGGGTGCACATGAACTGCTCCGGCAAGCACGCGGCCATGCTCGCCACCTGCGTCGCCGCCGGATGGCCCACGGACACCTACACCAGCCCCGGGCACCCGCTCCAGCTGGCCATCCGGCAGACCATCGAGGGCCTGGCCGGGGAACCGTCCGCGGCGGTAGGGGTGGACGGATGCGGCGCCCCCGTGGTCGCGCTATCCCTGGCCGGGCTGGCCCGGGCCTTCCAGTCGCTGGTCACCGCGCCGCCGGGCACTCCCGAGCGCCGGGTGGCCGACGCGATGCGGGCCCACCCGGAGTGGACGTCGGGGAGCCTGCGCCCGGAACGGGCGCTCATGGCCACGGTTCCGGGCCTGCTCGTCAAGGTGGGCGCGGAGGGCGTACAGGCGTTCGCGCTGGCTGACGGCCGCGCGGCGGCGTTCAAGATCGAGGATGGCTCGGCCCGGGCGCGCAACCCGCTCACGGTCGCGCTGCTGCGGCACCTCGGCGTGACCGCCGGGCCGGGGGTGCCGGACTCAGCGCTCGACGAGATCGCGGCCGTGCCGGTGCTGGGCGGGAACCGGGCCGTCGGGATGGTCCGCGTCACGCTCCCGGCCTGAGGTAGCCGGCTCCACGCCGGCCACCGGGACCACAGGTGCTTGCAGGGCGTTTGCAAAAGCAAGCACTCTTTGATTCACTGAGTGTGTGAGTCCCATGCGAGTGAGTTCCATCGGTGAATACATCAAGGAACAACGGGAGCAGGCGAAGATCTCGCTGCGCCAGCTAGCGGCTGCAGCGGGGGTCTCCAACCCGTACCTGAGCCAGATCGAGCGCGGCGTGCGGCGGCCGAGTGCCGAGATACTGCAGCAGATCGCCAAAGGGCTGCGGATCTCCGCGGAGGCCCTGTACGTGCAGGCCGGGATCCTGGAGGACCGGCCGCCCGACTCAGGGGTCCGCGCGGCTGTGCTGTCGGCGCCGGAGCTGACCGAGCGGCAGAAGCAGGTGCTGCTGGAGATCTACGACTCCTTCCGCCGGGAAGCCGCGGTCCAGCCGCCGGAAGACGCCGAGGACGCCGCCGTCGCGGCGGAGGTGGCCGCGATCCAGGCGGCCGCGGCGGCCCAGCAGGACACCGAGGCGGCCCGCGCGCAGGACGCTGCCGGCGGTGCCTGGGAGCAGGTGACCGGGCCGGTCAGCACGGGACTCGACGAAGAGGATGATGACCCCCTCGCGGCAGCGGAGCCGTTGGGTACCACCGGGGCGGCCACGCCGCCTGACTCAACGGGTCTGCCGGACGGGTGGACCAGGAAGGAAGAATGACCATGAACCGCAGCACCATTGACGTGAAGACTGAGGTGCGCAAGCTCGCCGCCAGCAAGCCGGTGCACGCCGCCGCCGGAGCCGGGGTGCTGGCTTCCGCGGCGCTGCGCGAGCTTCCCGCGAAGATCGCCCGCTGGCGCAGCGATGGCTCGCTGGCCGCCCTGCCGGGCCTGGCTAGCGAGTACATGACAACCGCCCGCACCAAGGCGGTCCAGGAGTACGACAGGCTCGCCACGCGCGGCGCCAGGGTGCTCAACGGGAAGACCGCCCTGCCCGGTAAGGGCCCAGGGGATAAGAAGAGCTGATCATCCGGTGTGCAGGCAGTTGCCTGGGGCCAGGCGGGACCGGGGCTTTTGGTTCCGGTCACCGCCCGGACCGGATAGCCTGATCCTGTGTTGCTGAACACAGGAGCGATGACTCCGCTCTACTGGTTCCTCGAGATACTGGCGGTGGCCGCCTTTGTCTGCGAGGTATGGGGCTTTGTGGACGCACTGCGCCGCCCGTCGAAAGCGTTCCTGGCGGCCGGCAAGCAGAACAAGCCGCTCTGGCTGATCATCCTGGGTGTGGCCGCGGTGATCGGGCTCTACCTCGGTGTCCTGTCCGGTGGCTTCGGTGCCGTGGGCATTCTGCCGATCGCCGCGTTCGTGGCCTCGGCCATTTACCTCACCGACGTCCGACCCAAGGTCAGGGAATACCGGGGCAGCAACGGAAGCAGCCAGGGGCCCTACGGTCCCTGGTAAGACCGGCGCTACGGCTGCAGTCCTCTCACACCGGCGGATTCTTCCCGGTTCCCCGGCCCGGTAGGGTGAGCGACCGTGAGCGATAACCCGTTGCGTACCCATCGCCTCGAACTGGCCGACCAGTCGCTCCGGGAATGGGACGCGGTCGTGCTCGCGTCCGGCCCGGACGGGATCGTGCTGGACTCCTCCGCGTTCTACCCAGGCGGCGGCGGCCAGCCTCCTGATCACGGTGTGCTGCTGTGGGGCGGCGTGCAGACCCGCATCGTGGGCGCACGCAAGGGTGATGACCTCTACCTGATCCCCGCCGAGGAAGACCCGCTGCCGCCGGCCGGCACCCCGGTCCGAGGCGCCGTGGAGGACGAACGGCGGACCGCGCTGATGCGCACCCACACTGCGCTGCATGTGCTCGGCGGCGTGGTCTTCCGGGACTTCGGCGCGCTGGTCACCGGCGGGAATATGGAACCGCTGACCGCGCGGATGGACTTCAACCTGACCGAGGTCCCGCCCGGTTTCCGGGAGGGCGTCGAGGCCGCGTGCAACGCGGAACTGGCCGCCGACCGCCGGATCGACGTGCGGGTACTGCCCCGCGACCAGGCCTTTGCCATCCCGGACATCATCCGCACCGCCACGAACCTGGTTCCTCCAGAGGTCGAGGAGGTGCGGATCATCGACATCGTCGGCCTCGATCAGCAGGCGGACGGCGGCACCCACGTGGCCTCGACCCGGCAGGTGGGCGGCATTCAGGTCGTCAAGATCGAGAACAAGGGGAAGGGCTTCCGCCGGGTGCGCATCCAGGTGACCGGCGAGCCGCGCAGCTAGAGGGGCATCACCAGGAGCGCGGCCGGGACGACGACCAGTGCGGCGGCCGCTCCGCAGACCAGGACCCGGGCAGGCAGCGAGAGCCCCGGCGAGGGCCGGAGGAGCCGCTCTACGCGGGCGGTCACTCCGCACTCGCTCATCGCAGCGTCCTCGTCCGCCATGGCCAGCGTGCCGGCGGGCGAGCCTGGCGTGCCCGCGGCGCCGACGCGGATCAGCGCGGTGACGAGTTCACGGACCGGCCGCTGCCGGGCCGCGTGATCGTCCGCGAGCATCTCGACGAGCAGCGCTACCGACGCGTAGGACCGCTGCGCCAGCACCGACCACGGGAAAGCCCGGGCGAGCGCGGTGAACGGGAGCAGCACAAGGTCGTGCCGTTCCCGGAGGTGGGACCGCTCGTGGGCCAGGACTGCGGCCAACTCCGCCTGGTCCAGCAGGGCGAGCGCGCCGGCGCTGATCACGATGCGGGAGCGCAGCCCGGGCACGCAGTACGCGGCGGCGGCCGGATGGTCCACGACCAGGGCGCCGGGGACCTTCGGGTCGCCGTGCGCGAGGAGGCTAAGCAGCGCCCGGTGCCGCCGACGGTCCCGCAGCACCGCTCCGGCCGAGGCGATCAGGACCCAGCTGAGCAGGACGAGCAGCGCCGCGGAGGCGCCCAGGCAGAGCAGTCGCATCATCGAGATGAGGCCGGGCGACCGGGCCTCCCCGGCCACATCGCGGACCGCC
Source organism: Streptosporangiaceae bacterium (assembly GCA_036509255.1). GTDB lineage: Bacteria > Actinomycetota > Actinomycetes > Streptosporangiales > Streptosporangiaceae > RYN-230. The sequence continues at coordinate 539 of DATCFY010000094.1, read as the reverse complement.
TTATCCAGCACGGTGAACGCCCCGCCCGCCACCCCCGGGCCGTCCGGATCTGCGCCGAGTGCCGCCAGGGTCCCGATCCCGGCGACTCCCCAGCCGAGACCCATGGCCTGCCAGAGCATGATGGCCGCCGCCGGTGACCGGCGCGGCCAGCGCGCGGTGGCCAGCACCGCGGCTGCGGGCACCAGGCCCACTGCGACGGAAGCCAGAACCAGCACGGGCGAAAGCACGAAAGGTCAGCTCCTGGCGGGATCCCCGCCTGTCTCCAGGGCCCGCCGCAGCACTCGTGCCTCGTTTCCCGACACGCGCTGGGCGAAACTCGCGAGCGCGGCTGACCGGTCGCCGGTCTGGTCGAGGGCGAAAAGCATGAGCTCAGTCACATATGCTTCCCGGCTCGCTGCGGCGCGGTACAGCCAGGCCCGTCCGTCCCGCTCTCGCCGGGCGAACCCTTTCTTGGCCAATCGGTCCAGGACGGTCATCACCGTGGTGTGAGCCAGATCCCGGTCGGTAAGCCTACTGCCAACCTGGCGTACCGTGAGCTG
>DATCFY010000093.1:0-21841 GCA_036509255.1 Streptosporangiaceae bacterium | reverse complement strand
CGGCAACTTCCCGTCCGGCCGCCGGGCCTGCCTGCCCGTCACCGCCACCGCGTCATCGACCGCATCCCGCGCCACCGAGGCAGCCAGCACCCCGATCGAGATCTGGTCCGTCAGACGACCACCACCAGCCACCACGCCATTGTGTGCCATGAAACGTGATCATGACGGCCACCGGGCTCACCACCGGCCCTGACACGCTCCAAGATCAACTTAAGCTAAGTGGCATTGGGTCTTGACCACCCCTTGACCGCCCATTTCTCGGGAGTTAAGTTACGTGATGAATTAAGTCTTATATCAAGTCTCTGACAACGGCCTGCGCTGGATCGACGCCACCCCGCGACCCGGCTTTTTCAGCAACGGCTCCCCACCGGCAGGAACGGCTTCCCCCACCCCCAGGAACGGCCTCCCGCCGGCAGCAGCGCTCCATTCCGGCAATGACGGCTTCTTTCACAGTCAGGGGTTGGCATGAGCTCGACGTACATGCTCCGATGGTCGGCGTGGCGGCGGATCTCGGTCCTCGGCATGGTCCTAGCACTTACCGCAGCCTTAGCACTGGTCGCGGTCCCGGCCAGCCGGGCCGCCGCCGCGTCCACGCTGCTCTCCCAGGGGCAGCCCGCCACCGCATCGTCCACGGAGAACGCGAGCTTCCCCGCCTCGAACGCGGTCGACGGCAACACTGGCACCCGCTGGTCCAGCGCGTTCTCCGACCCGCAGTGGCTCGAGGTGGACCTGGGCGCCAGCGCCTCGATCACCCAGGTCGTGCTGCAGTGGGAGGCGGCCTACGCGACCACGTTCCAGATCCAGACCTCTAACGACGGCACGAACTGGACCACGATCTACTCCACCACCACCGGCACCGGCGGCACCCAGACCCTGAACGTGACGGGCACCGGCCGGTACGTGCGGATGTACGGCACGGCCCGGGCCACCCAGTACGGCTACTCGCTGTGGGAGTTCCAGGTCTACGGGAGCCTGGGCGGCGGCAGTTGCAGCACCACCAACGCGGCGCTGAACCGGCCTGCCACCGCCTCGTCCACGGAGAACGCCGGCACCCCCGCTTCGGACGCCTTCGACGGCAACACCGGCACCCGCTGGTCCAGCGCGTTCTCCGACCCCCAGTGGCTCGAGGTGGACCTCGGCTCCAGCCAGACGATCTGCCAGGTCACGCTGAACTGGGAGACCGCCTACGCCACCGCGTTCCAGATCCAGACCTCACCGGACGGGACGACCTGGACCACGATCTACTCCACCACCACCGGGACGGGGGGCGTCCAGACCCTCAACGTGAACGGCACCGGCCGGTACGTCCGGATGTACGGCACAGCCCGCGCCACCCAGTACGGCTACTCCCTGTGGGAGTTCGGGGTCTACACCACCAGTGGCGGCGGTGGTAATACCGTCACGGTCACCAACCCCGGCAGCCAGGCCTCCACGGTCGGCACCGCGGTCAGCCAGCAGATCAGCGCCACCGACTCGGCCTCCGGCCAGACGCTGACCTACTCTGCGACCGGCCTGCCCGCGGGCCTGTCCATCAGTTCGTCCGGGCTGATCACCGGGACGCCCACGACCGCGGGCTCGTCCACCACCTCGGTCACCGCCAAGGACACCACCGGGGCGTCCGGGTCGGTCTCGTTTACCTGGACCGTGACCACCACCGCCAGCTGCCCGGCGCAGTCGAACACCCCGAACTTCGGCCCCAACGTCGACATCTTCGATCCCAGCATGTCCAGCGCCTCCATCCAGTCCACGCTGGATTCGGTGTTCAACACCCAGAAGCTGAATCAGTTCGGGACACAGCGCTACGCCCTGCTGTTCAAGCCGGGCACCTACAGCGCCGAGGCCAACATCGGCTACTACACCTCCATCCAGGGCCTCGGCCAGAACCCGGACGACGTCACGATCAACGGCGACGTCACCGTGGACTCCTTCGACGGCACTGGTAACGCCACGGACAACTTCTGGCGGTCGGCGGAGAACATGGCGATCAACCCGTCCAACGGGTCGGACCGCTGGGCTGTGGCGCAGGCGGGCCCGTTCCGCCGGATGGACGTCCACGGCGGCCTGGAGCTCTACCCGGCCAGCTACGGCTACGCGAGCGGCGGCTACATCGCCGACACCAAGGTCTCCGGCCAGGTCTCCTCGGTATCGCAGCAGCAGTGGTACTCACGGGACAGCAACTTCGGCAGCTGGAGCGGCTCGGTCTGGAACATGGTGTTCTCGGGCGTGAACGGCGCCCCGGGGCAGAGCTTCCCGACCCCGCCGATGACCACGCTGGCCACCACCCCGGTGTCCCGGGACGTTCCCTACCTGTACATCGACTCGAGTGGTAACTACCACGTGTTCGAGCCGTCGCTGCGGACCAACGCGTCCGGTCCCAGCTGGGCCAACGGCCCGACGCCGGGTACCTCGGTCCCGATGAGCCAGTTCTTCGTCGCCGACCCGTCGATGAGCGCGGCCACCATCAACAACGCGCTGGCCGAGGGCTGCAACCTGCTCTTCACGCCGGGCGTCTACAGCCTGAACCAGACCCTGAACGTGACGCACGCCAACACCACGATTCTCGGCCTCGGGTTCCCGACGCTGATTCCCCAGAACGGCGTGAACACCATGCAGGTCGCGGACGTCGACGGAGTCCGGATAGACGGCCTGCTGTTCGACGCCGGCACGACCAACTCGGCGGCCCTGCTGACGGTCGGCACCGCTGGCTCGACCGTGAGCCACGCCAGCAACCCGATCTCGGTCCAGGACACGTTCTTCCGGATCGGCGGCGACATCGCCGGGAAGGCCACGTCCAGCCTGGTCGTGAACGCAGGCGACACCATCGTGGACGACGTCTGGGCCTGGCGCGCCGACCACGGCAACTCCGGAACGGTCGGCTGGACGACCAATACCGCCGACAACGGCATGACCGTCAACGGCAACAACGTCGAGGCGACCGGCCTGTTCGTCGAGCACTACCAGAAGACCGAGGTGGCCTGGAACGGCCAGAACGGAAAGATCATCTTCTTCCAGAACGAGATGCCGTACGACCCGCCGAACCAGGCGGCCTGGATGAACGGCAGCTCCAACGGTTATCCCGCGATCGCCGTGGCCAGCAACGTCACCTCGTTCGGCGCCTGGGGCCTCGGCAGCTACTGCTACTTCAACGTCAATCCGGCCGTCAACTCGGCCATGGCGTTCCAGTCGCCTACCGGTTCGGGGATCGCCTGGCATGACCTGCTCACGGTCTCCCTCGGGAACGTGGGCACGATCAGCCACGTGATCAACACGACCGGGGCGGTCACGCCCACCAACACCACACCGAGCACCGTGACCAGTTTCCCGTAACGACCCTCTCCCACCGCGCCGCCGGCCGGCCCCGCCCCCTCCCGGGGCCGGCCGGCGGCCGCATCCCGTGCGGACCCTTGACGCCCCTCCGGACCCGGGCTACTCTCCCCAATCAAATAGGAAACTTTCCTATTTGATTGGTGTGCAGGTCTGCCGCGCTTCGCGGCCCGAACCAAAGGATCCGCGCATGAGACGACGCTCCCCGCTCCGGGCGGCCCTGACCGCCGCGGCCACGGCCCTCGTCACGGCGGCCACGCTCGGGCTCACCACGACCGGAGCCAGTGCCGCGGACATGGCCCGCGCTGATCACTGGGCCGGCGCCAGCCTGCCGCCGCACGTCTTCGCCCCCTACTTCGAGACCTACGACACCACCGACGGCGGCCTGGCCGCCCTGTCCCAGCAGTCCGGCGCCCGGGACCTGACGCTGGCCTTCCTGCAGACCGCCCAGACCGGCTCCTGCACGGCGTACTGGAACGGCGACACCACCGAGCCGATCTCGGCCACGACGTTCGGCCAGGACATCGCCGCCATCCAGGCCCGGGGCGGCAATGTCATCCCGTCGTTCGGCGGCTACTCCGCGGACACCACCAGCACCGAGCTGGCCGACAGCTGCACCAGCGTCCCCGCGATCGCCCAGGTCTTCGAGCAGCTGATCACCACCTACCACGTCCCCCGCATCGACCTGGACGTGGAAGCGGACTCGCTCACCAACACCGCGGGCATCAACCGCCGCAACGAGGCGATCGCGCTGACCGAGGCCTGGGCCGCGGCGCACCACCGCAGCATCCAGTTCTCGTACACGCTGCCTACCTTCGCCACCGGGCTGACGCCCGCGGGCCTGGCGGTGCTGCAGAACGCGGTCGCCGACGGCGCCCGGGTCAGCGTGGTCAACATCATGACGTTCGACTACTACTACGGCACCGCGCAGGAAATGGCGACCGACACCGAGACCGCTGCCGCGGGGCTGGTCAGCCAGCTCCAGTCGCTGTACCCGGGGGCCAGCCCGGCCCGGCTGTGGCACCTGGTCGGCGTGACCGAGATGCCCGGCATCGACGACTTCGGCCCGGACGAGACGTTCACCCAGGCCGACGCGGTCACCGTGGAGCACTGGGCGCGCAGCCACGGGCTCGCCGAGCTGTCCTTCTGGGCGCTGCAACGCGACAACGGCGGCTGCCCCGGTACCAAGGGGGCGGGCAGCTGCTCCGGGCTCACCCAGCCGGCCTGGTACTTCAGCCACGTCTTCGAGTCCTTCACCCGCTGATCCGGTGGGCCTCGCCCGTCCCGCCGCCGTGGCAGCATGGGGAACGACCCGCTGACACGCGGCGGGCGGGCGGAGGTCACGGGTGCCAGCGGACTACGAGCAGATCCGTGACGAGAACGTCGCCCGCTACGGCTGGGACACGGCCGTGCTGGATCTGCTCGGGCACCTGTACAGCGAGCGCACCCACTTCATCTTCGAGCTGATCCAGAACGCGGAGGACGCGGGCGCGACCAGCCTGTCCTTCGAGCTGTTCGACGACCGCCTGGAGGTCCGGCACGATGGCCGGCCGTTCACCGAGGCCGACGTGCGGGGCGTGTCGGGAGTCGCGCAGAGCAGCAAGTCCGGGGACCTGACCAAGATCGGGCAGTTCGGCATCGGCTTCAAGTCGGTCTACGCGTACACCAGGACGCCGCGCGTGCACAGCGGCGCCGAGCACTTCCTGATCGACCACTACGTCCGGCCGTCCGCCGTGGATCCCGCGGGCTCCGGCGACGAGAACCCCGCGGAGACCCTGTTCGTCTTCCCGTTCGACCACGACGCGGTCCCCCCGGCCACCGCCGTCGGGGAGATCTCCGCCGCGCTGAACCGGATCGAGCCCGCGACCCTGCTGTTCCTGCGGAACATCACCCGGCTGCGGGCCCACGGGGCCGCCGTGGCCGACACGGTCATCGAACGCCGGACGCGCGCCCCGGCCGCTCCGGCCCTGGCGGCCCGGCGCGTCACGCTGACCCGGGCCGAGGGCCGCGGGCCGGGCCGGGACCGGGCCGGGCACCGCCGCACCGAGGACTGGCTCGTCTGGGACCGCCCGCTGGATGACCTCGGCCACGCCGGGCAGCGGGTCGAGCTCGCGTTCCCCACCGGCCCCGCGGACCGCGAACCCCGGCTCACCGCCCGGGACAGTTCCCCGCTGGTCGTGTTCTTCCCGACCCAGAAGGAGACCTTCCTCGGCTTCCTGATCCAGGGCCCGTACCGGACCACGCCCGCCCGCGACAACGTCCCGGGCGACGACCCCGCGAACCAGGCCCTGGTCCGCGAGACCGCCACCCTGCTCGTGGACGTGGTGCGCGACCTGCGCGCCAGCGGGCTGCTCACCGTCGAGGTCCTGCAAGCGCTTCCCCTCGACCCGGCACGCTTCCCGCCCGGCTCGATGCTGCGCCCGCTCTTCGACGCGATCGCCGCCGCCCTCACCACGGAGGACCTCATCCCCGCCGCCGGCGGCGGCTACGCCACGGCGCGGAACCTGAAGCTGGCCAGCACTGCGGGACTGCGCGATCTCCTGGGCCCCGGCCAGCTCGGGGCGCTGTTCCAGACGGACCTCCCGCTGGCCTTCGCCGATCTTCTCCGCAACGAAGACCACACTCCCCTGCTGCACCACTACCTGCGTGAGGAGATCGGCGTCGGTGAGGTCACCCCCGCGGACCTGGTCACCAGAGCCACGGGCAGCTTCCTCGAAGCCCAGCCCGATGAGTGGATCATCCGGTTCTACGGGTTCCTGCATGCCGAGCCGGACCTCTGGCGCGAACCGCGGGTCCCCGGCGACCCGCCCGGCCCGGCGCGCACCCGGCCGATTATCCGGCTCGAGGACGGGCGCCAGGTCGAGCCCTTCGACTCCCGCGACCGCCCCGCCGCCTACCTGCCCGCGGACTACGAGCCGGGCCCCGCCGGAACGGGGTTCCCCACGGTGCGGCGGGCGATCGCGGACGCCCCGCCGGCCCGGGCGTTCCTGGAGGCGCTGAGGTTCACCGAGCCGGACATCGTGTCCGAGGTGCTGGAGATCATCCTGCCCCGGTACGCCCGGCTGGCGGCCGACGGTGACGCCGGGGACGGGGTGCCCGGGGACGGGCCGCCCCGCGATGTGGCGGCCCTGGACCGGGCCCAGCACGCCGCGGACCTCGACTGCATCATGCGGGCCATGGACGAGGCCGGCTCCAGCCGCCACTCCCGGCTGCTGGAGCAGCTGCGCGAGACTGCGTTCCTCATCGGGGAGAACGCCGCCACCGGGGAGCAGCGGCTGATGCCGCCCCCCGCGCTGTACCAGCGGACCCGGGACCTGGAGATCTACCTGGACGGGAACCCGGACGCCTGGTTCGCCGCCGACAGCTACGGGCCGTGGCTCGTCCAGCTCCGCGGCATGGGGGTCCGCGGCCAGGCCGACGTGCACGCCCGTCCGCCGGGGCCGCTCGGGCACGTCCTGCTCGTGGCCGGGTTCGCCCGGCATGAGCGCGGCCTGGACGGGTTCGATCCTGAGGCCCGGATCGACGGGCTGGAGTTCGCGCTGCGGCACCCGGGGCATGCCCGGGCCGAGTACGTGTGGAACGTCCTGCTGGCCCCGAACCGGCGGCTCGTCGGCGGGGTAGTCGAGAAATCGGTGCGGGAGCAGTTCGCCGACTCCACCCGGGAGACGCTGCGGTCATCGATCGGCGTGGCCGCGGCGGGCGAAGCGTGGCTCCCCGGGCCGGACGGCTCCTTCCACCAGCCCGCTGATCTGTCGCTCGATGACCTGCCGCCCACGTTCGCCCGGGACGATGGGCTGGCCCAGGCGCTGGGCATGAGCCAGCCGGTGGTGTCTGAGGCCGGCCGCCGGCTAGGGATCCCGCCGGAGGTGCTGTGGGGCCTGAGCGCCCACCCAGACCTGGTCGCCCTGATCGAGGACGAGCTCAAGATCCGGGCCGCCGGACGCAACCCCCTGGGACCGCCCCCCGGCACCGATCCCGCCGAAGATCAGCCGCCGGGCCTGCGATAGCCCCCGCGCTCAGCGCAGTACCTCCACCAGCAGCACCCAGGCGTTGACCGCGGCGATGATGATGGCCAGGACGAACGCGGCAGGCAGCCAGTACAGACCGCCCCCGTGCCCGGTGGCGAACGTCACCCCGGCCAGCAGCAGGGTGACGGTCAGCCCGGCCGCGGTGATCAGGCGCAGCACCAGCGGGGCGTCCAGCGCGGCCCCGGACTGGGTGACCCCGGGCCTGCTGGCCAGGAGTGCCCGGACCGGGGACGTGGCGCTCCCGGCGCCGGCCAGCAGGATGAACGCGGCCAGCGCCCCGCGCGGGATCGCCGGGACCAAGCCCACCAGGCTGATGAGCAGGACGATCAGCAGCGCGGCGAGCGCCTCGAGGGCCCGGCCGGTCAGGAAGTTCTGGCCCTCGCGCTTGTCGGCGGCCAGCACGGTCCTGATGTTGACGCTGAGCCCCACGAAGATCAGGCCGCTGAGCGCGGCAGTGGCCCCGGCCGCCGCGAGGAAGAGGTCACCCCATCCCTCGGTGCTGTAGGCGGCGATCATCAGGGCACTCTTCCGGTCACCGACCCAACTTAAAGCAATCACCACTTAAAGCAACATCTCTCGCTTTAGCGAGCAGACCTGAGGCGAACCTGTGGTCTCGCGCGGGGATCCGGGCTGGCCTTCCCGGCCGTTGACAGTGCCCGGGCTGGCGCTTAGCGTCGCTCCCCGTCCCTGCCCGCCAACCGGAGGTCGGTTCGCATGCCGAGTTCAACCGAGAGATTCCTGGTCACCGGCGCCGCAGGCTGCATCGGCGCGTGGGCGGTGCGGCTGCTGCTTGACGAAGGCGTGCCGGTGGTGGCCACCGACCTGAGCCCCGACCTGCGCCGCTTCGAGCTCATCTCGCAGGGACGGCCCGGACAGCCCGAATTCGCCGAACTCGACGTGACCAGTGGCCGCGACGTCGCGGCCATAGTGGCGGACCGCGGGATCACCCACGTGGTCCACCTGGCCGGCCTGCAACTTCCGTTCTGCGCCGCCGACCCGCCGCTCGGCGCCCTGGTCAACGTGGTGGGCACGGTCAACGTGTTCGAGGCGATCCGGGCCTCGGGCGGCCACATCGGGCTGGCCTTCGCGAGCTCCGCCGCGGTCTTTGGGAAGCCGGACCGGCATCCCGCGGGGGTCGTCGCGGACAACTCACCGCTGCTACCGGACTCCTTCTACGGCGTGTACAAGGTGGCCAACGAGGGCACCGCGTCGGTCTACGCGACCGGGCACGGGATCGGCTCGATCGCCCTCCGCCCGTTCATCGTTTACGGCCTCGGCCGGGACCAGGGCATGACCTCCGACCCGACCAAGGCCATGCTCGCCGCCGCCGCCGGCGTGCCGTTCCAGATCAAGTTCAGCGGCAGCATGCTGCTTACCTACGCCCCGGACTGCGCCCGCGCCTTCATCGCGTCGGCCCGGGCGGCCGCGGGGTCGGGTGAGGCCATCAGCCTCAACGTGCCCGGGCACCGGATCAGCGTCCCCGCGCTGGCTGGCCTCATCGAGGACGCCCTCCCGGGCTCGGGGCGGCTCATCACCTGGGACCGCAACCCCCTCCCGGTGCCCTCGGTGCTCGCGGGCCCGGCGATTCGTGACGCGGTCGGTGACGTGCCGAACATCCCGCTGGCCGACGGGGTGCGCGAGACGATCAAGGGCTTCCAGGACGCGCTGGCCGCCGGCCGGCTCTCGGGCCCGGTGTGATACCTAATTGTCTCAGCGAGTATCTAGCCCGGCGGCCCGGTGGCGGCCGGCGAGAAACGGAGAGCACCCGGTGAAACTGGCGGCACTGTATCGGGGCGACGCCGACGCTCCTTCTCTTCACGTCGCGGTGGCGGACGGGTTCGCCGCCGTGGATGACCTAGCGGCCGCGGCCGGTGCGGCTGAGCTCGCCGGGCTGCACGACGTGGGTGAGTTGTTCGCCCGCGGCCCGGCCGCCGTCGGCCGGCTGCGTGAGCTGGCGCCCGGCGCCCAGGCCAGCCTCGACCCCGCGAGCGCCCGCTACGCGCCGCCGGTGCTCCGTCCCACCAAGATCATCTGTGTCGGGCTCAACTACGCCGACCACATCACGGAGAGCAGGATGGACCGCCCGGAACGGATCGTCCTGTTCGCCAAGTTCTCCAACGCCCTGGTGGGGCACGGCGACCCGATCATCCGTCCCGCCATCACCAGCCAGCTCGACTACGAGGGCGAGCTGGCCGTGATCATCGGGCAGCGGGCGGCGAACGTCCCCGCCGGGCAGGCCCTCGACTACGTCGGCGGCTACACGATCATCAACGATGTCTCGGCCCGGGACCTCCAGGGTGCCGAGCCGCAGTGGATCCGGGGCAAGGCCCTGGACACGTTCGCCCCGCTCGGCCCGGTGGTCCTCGACGCGGCCGCCGCGCCGCCCGTCGGGGAGATGACCCTGCGCACCCTGGTCAACGGCGAGGTCCGCCAGGACGCCAGCTGCGCCCAGATGATCACCGGCGTGCCCGAGCTGATCGCCCACATCTCTGCGGGCATCACGCTGGAACCGGGCGACATCATCGCGACCGGGACGCCGTCCGGGGTCGCGCTGGGCATGAATCCCCCGGTCTACCTGGAGCCCGGCGACAAGGTGAGCATCGAGGTTCCCGGGATCGGCGAACTGGTCAACACGGTGGCCGGCCCCCGGCCGTAGCCGTCAGGGCCGGAAGTCCCGTAGAAGTCAGGACCGGAAGTCGAAGAGGTCCAGCGGCGGGGCCGGTGCGGGCACGGCCTCCGCGTCGGTGACCGGCCTGGCCCCGGCCGCGAACCGGTCGAGGTCCTCGCCGTCGATCAGACGGCCCGGAAACGGGTCACCGGCCGTGCGCCGGCCCAGGCCGGCCCCCGGGAGCTGCTGCCGGGAGGCGGCCAGCACCAGGTTGCCGAACCGGCGGCCGCGCAGCACCGCCGGCTCCGCGATCAGGCACGCGTGCGGGAAGACGGCGCGCACGGTCGCGACCCGGGCCCGGGTGTGCGTGAGCGGCGGACCGTCGCCCATATTCGCGGCGAAGATGCCGGATGGCGAGAGGGCGGTGGCCGCGTCCGTCGCGAACTCGACCGTGGTGCCGTGGGCGGGGGTGCAGGCCCCGGTGAACAGGTCGGCGATCACCAGATCGAACGAACCGGCCGGGACCTGACTGAGGATGGTGCGGGCATCGCCCACCCGGATGCGGATCCGCCCTGCGCGGGCCCGGCCGGTGCGGGCCGGCTGGTCCAGCGGCAGCAGCCGGCGGACCAGGTTCACCAGGGCACCGTCGGAGTCGACGGCCAGCTGACTGGAGCCGGGGCGGGACGCGGCCACGTACCGGGCCAGGGTCAGCCCTCCGCCGCCGAGGTGCATCACGCGCAGTGCCTCGCCGGCGGGTGCGGCCAGATCAGCCAGGTGCCCGAGCCTCCGCATGTACTCGAACTCCAGGTAGAGCGGGTCGTCGAGGTCCACGTGGGACTGCGGGATGCCGTCGACCCGCAGCGTCCAGGCCCGCGGCCGGTCAGCGTCCGCCACGAGCTCGGCTACGCCCGAATCGACATCCGCCCGGACGGCCGGCCCGCTCCTGCCTTGCTGCCGGTGGGGCATACCCCCAGTATCCCCTCACGTGACCCCAAACCGCCCCCGGCGGGCCTCGCGCGGCCGCCGGACGGGGTGGACAATGAGGCCATGCGGCTTCCCTGGCAGGCGCGCGAGTTCGAGCGGACCTGCAGCGAGTGCGGCTACACCTGGCGGGTGCCCAGGTCCGCCGCACGGCGGCGGCGGGGGATTCCCGACTACAGTCACATGCCGCGCGGGACCTAGCGGCCAGCGAGGCGGTCAGCGCGGTGGACGCCGCGTACGCGCACTGCCCTCGGTGCGCCTCGGATCGGTACACGCAGCAACCTGTCAGGTCCTGACCTACGAAGCCAGGATGTGACACCGCCCGTATCGTGGGCAGAGTCCTGCTTTTTACATGCCGCCAGTCTTGACGTGTCACCACCTTGATGTGTCACCGAATACCGGGGGAACGTTTGTGACCGAAGCCCACGCTGACCTGTCCGGCCAGGATCAGAGCCAGCGCATTCAGCCTGGCCGCGCCGGTGAACCGGACCAGCGCGGCAACAAGTGGTGGACCCTGGTCGCGGTGTGCCTCGGCACGTTCATGCTGCTGCTGGACATCACGATCGTCAACGTCGCGCTGCCGGACATCCAGCGCGCCCTGCACTCCAGCTTCTCTGACCTGCAGTGGGTGGTGGACGCCTACGCGCTGACCCTGGCCGCGTTCCTGCTCACCGCGGGCAGCCTGGCCGACATGTTCGGCCGCCGCCTGCTGTACCTGATCGGCCTGGTGGTGTTCACTGGCGCCTCGGTGCTGTGCGGCTTCGCGACCACCACGCTGATGCTCCAGCTCTCCCGCGGGCTCCAGGGCATCGGCGGGGCGATCATGTTCGCGGTCTCGCTGGCGCTGCTCGCGGACGCGTTCCGCGGCCGGGACCGCGGCACGGCATTCGGGGTCTGGGGCGCGGTGACCGGCCTGGCGGTAGCCATCGGGCCGCTGCTCGGCGGGCTGCTGACGTCCGGCCTGTCCTGGCGGTGGATCTTCTTCGTCAACGCCCCGATCGGCGTGATCGCCGTCGTCATTTCGGTGCTCAAGGTGTCGGAGTCCCGCGCGCCGAAGGCCAGCCGGCCCGACTGGGCCGGGTTCGTGCTGTTCACCGCGGCACTGTCGTTCCTGGTCTACGGGCTGATCGAGTCCAACCAGCGGTCGTTCACCGACAGCCTGGTGCTGGGCTGCCTAGCCGCCGCGGCCGTCTTGCTGGTGGCTTTCGTCTTCGTCGAGCGGCTGATGACCCACCCGATGTTCGACCTGAGCCTGTTCCGGCTGCCTACGTTCACCGGCGGCAGCGTCGCGGCGTTCGGCCTGAGCGCCTCGATCTTCGCGATGCTGCTCTACATCGTGCTGTACCTGCAGGACATCCTCGGCTACTCGCCGCTGGGCACCGGCGTGCGGGTCATGTTCCTGTCCGGGGCCATCCTGGTCAGCGCGACGGTGGCCGGCCGGCTGACCGCCAGAGTGCCGATCCGCTGGCTCATCGGGCCGGGTCTGATCCTCGTCGGGGTGGGCCTGCTGCTGATGCGTGGGCTCAACGCCGGGTCGGGCTGGACCCACCTCATCCCCGGGATGATCGTGGGCGGCCTCGGCGTCGGCCTGGTCAACCCGCCGCTCGCCTCGACCGCGGTCGGCGTGGTCCCGCCCCAGCAGGCCGGCATGGCCTCCGGCATCAACTCCACGTTCCGGCAGGTCGGGATCGCCACCGGCATCGCCTTGCTGGGCACGCTGTTCTCCAACAAGGTGGCCGACGAGGTCCGGGCCCGGATCGCCGCGGTGCCTCACCTGTCTCACCAGGGACCGAAGATGGCCACCGCCGTGCAGTCCGGCGAGATCGGCAACCTGATCGCGAAACTGCCGGCCCAGCTCCGCCAGACGGTGGGCACCATCACCCGGGCGGCGTTCACCACCGGCCTGAACCACATCCTGCTGGTCGCGGCCATCATCGCGCTGGCGTCGGGCGTGATCGCCCTGGTGACCATCCGCACCAAGGACTTCGCCCAGCAGCAGTAGGCCGCGCCGCCCTGCGGGCACCGGCCCGCCGCCTGCGGGCGCAGAACCCGGTACCCCCCGCCCCACCCGTCACATTGATCATGATTGAGTCCACATTTCCCGCGCGACGTGCGCCGTGATGGGTGATTTGTTCGGTATGGGCGCACGTCCCGCGGGAAAAGTCGGGGTTGGACGGCGGGCGGGCGGGCGCCAGCCGGGCGGAACGCCATGCGGGGCCGTGCCCGGACGGGCACGGCCCCGCATGGTTCCCTCCCGGTCAGGACTTCGGCATCAGCACGGAGTTGATGATGTAGACGGTGGCGTTGGCGGTGCTCACGCCACCACAGACCACCTTCGCGCCGTTGACGGTGTAGGTGGAGCCCATCTTGGCCAGGGTCAGCTTGCCGCCCTCGAGCGTCTTCGCGGACATCCCCGAGGAGAAGTCGCCGGTCGTGACCGTTGAGCCCACCACGTGGTAAGTGAGGATCTTGGTGAGCTCGGCCTTGTTCGCCAGCACCTTGCTCAGCGTGGCGGACGGGATCTTGGCGAACGCGCTGTTCGCCGGCGCGAACACGGTGATGCCCTTCGCCGAGTTGAGCGTGTCCACCAGGTTGGCCTTCTTGACTGCGGTGACCAAGGTGGACAGCACCGGGTTGTTCGACGCGGCGGTGGCCACCGGGGCGGTGGACATGCCCGAGAAGCTTCCGGCCCCGGAGGATGGGACCGCCGAGCAGGCCGGCCCGAACGGCTTCGACGCGGTCTGCGCGGACTGGGTAGGCATGGCCGACGCGGAGGACGACGACGAGGACGGCGCGGGTGATCCTGAGCTCGCGGAGTTGCTGCTGGAGCCGCACGCGGCGGCACCGAACGCGAGACCGGCGGACAGGACGGCAATGGCCGGCACCTTGTACTTCATTTTCTGGACTCCTCATTGTGGGTGAGACGGAACTTCTGCGGGTGAGGTCAGGGGCTGGGGGCTACGTGACGGTCACCGTGACCGTGTCCCAGCCCGTGGCGCCGTTGGGGAAGATGGGCACGCGGCGGGACGGCTGCGTGGCGTGCGTGCCGTCGGTCGTCCGGACCGCCAGCGTGTGCAGGCCGGGCCGGGCGTCCCACTCCCACACCCACTGGCGCCACGTGTCGATACCGGGGACGGCCGCGAGCCGCGCGTCGTGCCAGGAGCCGTTGTCGGCCCGGACCTGCACCGCGTCGATGCCGCGGTGCGGCGCCCACGCCACCCCCGCCACCGGCGTCCGGCCCGCCTTGACCTGCGCCAGGGGCTTGGGCACGTCGATCCGGGACTCGGTCTTGATCGGGGCGCGGGTGGAGTAGCCCCGCTGCACCCAGTAGGACTTCTGCGCCGCGAACGTGGTGATCTCCAGGTCCACCACCCACTTCGTGGCGGACACGTAGCCGTACAGCTCGGGGACCAGCATGCGGGCCGGGAACCCGTGCGCCACCGGCAGCGGCTGGCCGTTCATGCCCACCGCGAGCAGCGCGTTCCGGCCGTCCATGACCGTTTCGATCGGGGTGCCGCAGGTCCAGCCGTCCGATGAGGTGCTGAGGATCTGGTCGGCGCCGCGCCTGACCCTGGCCTCCCGCAGCAGGGCCGCGAGGCTGGCGCCCAGCCACCGGGCGTTGCCCACGTAGGGCCCGCCGACCTGATTGGACACGCAGGCCAGGGTGATGTCCGCCTCGGTGAGCGGCCGCTTCAGCAGCTGGTCGAAGGTGATGTCCAGCTCCCGCTCGACCATGCCGTGCACCCGGAGCCGCCACTGCTCCGGCGGGACCTGGGGCAGGCTGAGCGCGGTGTCCACCCGGTAGAAGCTCCCGTTGGTCGTGGTGAACGGGCTGATCCCGGGGACGGCGAGCTCGGCGCGACCAGAAAACGCCGGCCCCGTGACCGCCGGGCGCGGAAGCCTGATCGCGGAGCGCGTCGTGGACACGTTGAACCGGGACAGCAGCGCCTGGCCGGCGCCGGCCCCGCCGGCCGCCAGAGCGACGGCCCCGGCCGCGGTCAGCAGGAATCCCCGGCGATCGGGGGCACCCGCCGTGCCACCCCCGCTGGCGGGAGTCCCGCGGGCAGGGCCGGCCTCGTCCGGCTGAACGCCGGGGCGTGGCGGGACCACGGCCGGTTCCGTTGCGGGAGGGGAGGTCTCAGCGCGCCGTGCGGCCGGGGCAGCCGCGGCGCGGACCAGCAGGAGCAGGACGAGCGCGCCGGCAGCCACGCCCACGAGCGTGGGCACCGCGTCACCCGGGCCAGAGAACGGCCTGGTCTCGACGGCCGCGATACCCAGCGCCGCGAACACGGCCAGCCCGGCCAGCCCGTAGGCCAGCCGGCGCCGGGCCAGGATCCCGATGACCATGGCGAAGAGCGCGAGCACGACGTAGATCCCGGCGAGCAGCACGGTCTTGTCGTGGCTGCCGAAATGCTGGATCGCGAAGTCCTTGACCGGGACCGGGGTCAGGTCAATGGCCGCACTGCCGACCGCGATCACCGGCTCCCCCGCGGACCCGGTGATGCCGGCCACCAGCCGGGCCACGCCGATCGCGGCCGCCGCGGCCAGCAGCCCGGTCAGGGCACCGATCGCGGCGGCCCCGAGGAGACCCCGCACGCGCTGAGCTCTTTCTTTCGTCATCACGAGGTAATTCGGCTGCGGGGCGATTCCAGATTGGGTAACGCTTATTAATAAATGCATTCGGGGGCGTTAGAAGGATCACACCAATCCGCACATCGGAGTGCTCCGAATAACTCTGCTGATCGTGGTTAAAATATTTCCCGTGAAAGCACATCACCTGAGCTATTGCGGGGTGGGCTGATGGCCGGGACGCCGGGCGGTCCGCGGGGCGGGGATCCCTATGGCCTGGAGCGGTTCGCCGCCGCCCAGGACGCCGGGGGGACCTACGGCCGGGCGGTCGCGGAACTGCGGGCGGGACGCAAGGTGAGCCACTGGATGTGGTTCGTGTTCCCTCAGCTCACCGGCCTCGGGCGGAGCGTTACGGCGCAGGAGTACGCGATCTCCTCACTCGACGAAGCCCGGGCCTACCTGCGTCATCCGGTGCTCGGCCCGCGGCTGGCCGAGTGCGCCCGCATCCTCACTGAGGCGACGGGGCGCAGCGCGGAGCAGATCTTCGGCGGCCTGGACGCGCAGAAGCTCCGCTCATCCATGACTCTGTTCCTCCGGGCCGACCCGGAGGGCCCGCCGGGGACCCTATTCGCCCAGGTCCTCAGCCAGTACTTCGACGGCCAGCCCGACCCGGCGACGGGCCGGCTGCTGAGCGGCGGCTAACCAGCCAGACCCGCGTGCTGGACCTGGCGGCCGGTAGGCCTGGCGGGCCGCTACGCCTGGCGGGCTGCTAGGCCTTGCGGGCCAGCCCCACCCAGCCGGGCAGGGGCTTGGGGCTGACGCCCGGGCCGGGACGCCACTGAGTGGTCGAAACCAGGCCTGGCTCGACCAGCTCCAGGCGATCGAAGAAGGCCGCAACCTGCGGGCGGGTCCGGAAAGTGATCGTTCCGGCCATGGCCTGGTTCATCATCGCGGCCCCCGCCGCCATCTCCTCCGCGTGGATGTCAGCCGCCGGGTGAGACAGCGCGAGATAGCTCCCGGGCGGCACCGCCCCCATCAGGGTGGCCACAACCTGGCCCGGATGATCCTCGTCCGGGATGCAGTGCAGCACGCCGATCAGCATCACCGCGATGGGCTGGGTGAAGTCCAGGGTCCGGGCCGCCGCGGCCAGTATCGCCCCGGTGTCGCGCAGGTCGGCGTCGACGTAGTCGGTTGCGCCCGCCGGGTCGCTGGCCAGCAGCGCCCGGGCGTGCGTCAGCACGATCGGATCGTTATCGACGTAGACCACACGCGCCGACGGGGCAGCGCGCTGCGCCACCTCGTGCGTGTTGTTCGCGGTCGGGATGCCGGTGCCGATGTCCAGGAACTGCCGGATGCCTGCGTCGGCCACCAGGTAGTGCACGGCCCGGCCCAGGAACGCCCGGTTGCTGCGGACCCCGGCCGTCACGAGCGGATCGGCCCGCATGAACTTCTCCGCCAGGTCCCGGTCGGCGGCGAAATTGTCCTTCCCGCCGAGCCAGTAGTCGTAGACGCGCGCGATGTGCGGCACGCTGGTGTTGAGCACGCCGGCCCCGAGGGGTCCTTCTCCGCTTAGCGGCATATAGACACAATGCCAGCCGTCTGGGGACGGTGCACCTTCAGCGCGGCCCGTCGCGCGTCGGCCCGGGCTGACCAGGCATCATGGTCCCCGTGCCGAACCGGATCCTCATCGATCTCGGCCCGTTGCGTGAATCCCGCGGCTTCCGCCTGCTGTTCGCGGGCCAGTTCGTGGAGGTCTTCGGCAGCCAGCTGACCGCGGTGGCGATCCCATTCCAGGTGTACGCGCTGACCCGGTCCTCGCTCCAGGTCGGGCTGATCAGCCTGGCCCAGCTGGTCCCCCTGATCGTCGGGGCGCTGATCGGCGGCTCGCTTGGCGACGCGTTCGACCGCCGGCTCATCCTGGTGATCACGTCGGTGCTGCTCGCGCTGACCACCGGCGGCCTGGCCGTCAACGCGGTAGCCGCGCACCCGTCGCTGGTCGCGCTCTACGTGGTCAGCGCGGCCGCCGCCGGCCTGGCCGGGGCCGCCTCCACGGCCAGCAACGCGGCGGTTCCGGCCCTCGTGGCGCCCCGGCACCTGGTCGCCGCCTACGCGTCCACCCAGGTCGTGTACCAGGTGGGCCAGGTGATCGGGCCGGCCCTGGCCGGGCTGCTGATCGATGCCGTGCACCTGCCGTGGGTCTACGCCAGCACCGCCGTCATCTATGTGCTCACCGCGCTGGCCGCGGCCTGCATGCCGGCCATCCCGCCTGCCCCCGGAGCCGGGCCCCCCGGGCTCGGCGCGGTCCTGGAGGGCCTGCGCTACCTGCGCCGGCGGCAGGCCATGCAGGGCGCCTACCTCATCGACGTCAACGCGATGGTGTTCGGCATGCCCCGGGCACTATTCCCGGCGCTGGCTGTCTCGGTGTTCCACGGCGCGGCCCGCACGCTCGGCTACCTGTACGCCGCGCCCGCCGCCGGTGCCCTGGTCGGCGCGCTCACCACCGGCTGGCTGGCGCGGATCCACCGGCAGGGCTGGGCCGTGATCGTGGCCGTCGGCGTGTGGGGCGCCGCGATCGTTGCGTTCGGGCTGGTGCACGTGCTGTGGGCCGGGCTGGCCCTGCTCGCGGTGGCCGGCTGGGCCGACGTGATCTCGGCCGTGCTCCGCTCGACGATCCTGCAGACCTCGGCCTCGGAGGAGTTCCGGAGCCGCATCTCCGCGGTGCAGATCGCCGTGGTCTCGGGCGGCCCGCGGCTCGGCGACGTGGAGGCCGGCGCGGTGGCCACCCTGGTGTCGACAGAGTTCTCGATCGTGTCCGGCGGCCTCGCGTGCATCGCCGGGGCGGCCGCACTGGCCGGCCTGCTGCCCGGCTTCCGCCGCTACGACCAGCGCCACCCGATTTCCCAGTCCAACCCTGAACAACAGGGCTAGCATGAGGCGCCATGCGCCCCATGGGTAGATATGGCAGATTCCTGGCGGCAATTCCGGCTGCCGCCCTCGCGGTCACCGGACTGGGCATAACCGGCGTGACCGCCTCCGCGAGCACCGCCGCCCCAGCGGGCGCTACGGCCCCGGCCGCCGAGGGGACCAGCACCCCAGCCGCCCACCGCCTCCCCGACTTTGGCAATCCGGACGGTCACGCCAGCGTCCCGCGCGCGGGCGCCGCGGTGAACACCAGCCATCCGACCCATATCGTCGGCACCGGGACCCCTGCCAGCTGCACCTCCGTGGCCGTGGTCAAGGCCGTGGCCAGCGGCGGCATCATCACCTTCGACTGCGGCACGGCACCGGTCACCATCACCATGACCGCCACGGCCAAGGTGACGAACACCAGCCACCAGGTCGTGCTGGACGGGGGCGGGCTGATCACGCTCAGCGGCGGCGGCCGGCGCCAGATCCTGTACCTGAACACCTGCGACCCGAAGCAGAAGATCACCACCTCGGACTGCTACGACCAGCCGTGGCCGCAGCTGACCCTGCAGAACATCACGCTGAAGAACGGCAACTCCCAGGTCCGGCAGAGCCAGGCCGCCCAGTTCGGCGGCGGGGGCGGGGGCGCCCTGTTCGACCTGGGCGGCCAGCTCAAGGTGGTCAACTCCCGGTTCCTGAACAACCGCTGCTACCAATCAGGGCCGGACCTGGGGGGCGCCGCGATCCGCGCCCTGGCCCAGTACCGCAACCGTCCGGTGTACATCACGCGTGACACGTTCTCGGGCGGGCGGTGTTCCAACGGCGGGGCGCTTAGCAGCATCGGCGTGTCCTGGGTGGTGCTTAACAGCGATATGACGAACAACAAGGCCATCGGCTACGGGGCGAATCCGGCCAGCGCCGGGACCCCGGGCGGCGGCAGCGGCGGCGCTATTTACACCGACGGGAACAAATACTCGCTCAAGGTCGAGGGCACGATCATCCGCAATAACCACGCCCGCGAAGGCGGCGGCGCCATCTTCTACGTCAGCGACAACTACACCGGCTGGCTGACCATCAAGAACTCAACCCTGCACGGCAACCCGAGCGCTGTCTTCTGGACCCGGCCGTATCCCGGCATCTTCTTCCACAGCTCCGGGCACCCCCGGGTGGTCAACTCGACCATCAGCTGAGCCCGCCCTCAGCTCAGTCGCTGGTCACCACGTAGATGCCGTAGATCACGCCGGGGATGTGCCCGAGCAACTGCAGCAGGATGGCCCACAGCACCCTCCGGGTCAGCCCCTCGTGGATGAGCACGGCCAGGAACGGCAGGAAGAAACACAGGATGATCAGCAGAACCTTGCCCACGATGTGACCGGCTTCCTGGGAGACGCTGCGCGGACGCGCCCACCGAGATACTCGCACGAGCCCCCGCAAACCCGGGGGATGCGGTAGGCCTGGACACGTGGCGAATCTGCTGATCGACGAGGGCTCGGTGACCGTCTCGCTCACCACGACGGAAAAGTTCGAGGCCCTGCACGGTGACGTGGTGCTCCCCCGGTCGTCCGTGCGCGACGTGCGGGTGGTCCAGGACGGCATGGAGGAGATCCACGGCATAAGGATGCCGGGGACCGGGTTCCCTGGCGTGGTCATGGTCGGGACCTGGCGGGACTCAGCCGGAGTCACGTTCGCGGTCTGCCATGGCCGACGGCCCGCAGTGGTGCTCGAACTTGTCGGCCAGCCGTACGACCGGGTCGTGGTCACCGTCGAGAACCCCGAAGAAGCGCTGGACGCGTTCGCCTAGCCGGGGCGCCGCCCCGGCTAGCGCGGCAGCACGAGCGCCGCCACCCCCGGCGCCCCGGTCAGTGCGGGGCTCTCCGCGGGGCGCGGGGCCAGGCCGGCCGGGGCGCTGCGGCCGGGCCGCGGCACCGGGGTCAGCGTGCCGGGCGCATGGCCCCGGATATAGATGTGCGTGCCGTACTCCTGGCTGATCCTGATCTGCTTGTAGAGCACGTCGGCCACGTCCACCGGCACGCGCACACAGCCGTGCGAGGCCGGCTTGAGCGGGATGGGGATGTCGCCGTGGATGGCGAAGTTCGTGCCGATGAAGAACACCGGGTTGTACATCCGGCCGAGCGCGACGCGCAGCCATCCGGCCACGAACAGGCGCGCCCGGTAATTCCCGTCCGGGGTGAGGGCCGGCCCGCAGGTCCCTCCGCCGGCGCAGCGGTAGTAGTAGCCTCCGCCCGCCGAGATGTGGGTGATCAGCTGGACCTGGTGATGCGCGTACAGGACCAGCACTTCCGCCGGCAGGTTGACCTCGATGCGCGTGCCGTCGCCGCCGGGCACGAGCACCCGCGGCAGCCGGGGCCGGGCCAGGGCCTGCTGCATGGCCGGGTCGACGTCGTCGGCGCCGGCCGAGGTCGGCAGCCCCTGGACTTCCTTGAACGCCCAGACCGCCTCGAGCGTGTCGGTCCCGAACCGGCCGTTGACCGGGCCGGGGTAGTAGTGCAGCTGGGCGAGTCGCTGCTGCAGCGTGCGGACCGCGGTTCCCGCCATCCCGGGGTGCAGCGTCCCGGTGAGCGGCGCGGCGAGCCAGACCTGCTCCCGCACCTGGGCGCCGCGGCCGGCCGGCCACGGGGTGGCCGCCCGAGCGCTCCCGGCCTGGCTGAGCAGGCCGGCTGCCAGGGCGAGGACCGTGCCGAGAGCGGCCGCGGCGGCCCTGATAGCGCGGCCTCGGGGACGACGGGACCGGGCAGGCGGGCCGGGCCACGGCGGCGGGCTCATGCGCGATGTCCTCCCTTGCTCGCGTGGCCCTCAGCCCGTCATGGCCGCACGCCGGGACATCCTCAGGCAGGATCAGCCCTGGATCGCGGGGAGCGGGGGGTGGGGGCGCGGGGCAGTTCGATAACCGAAAGTATCATCCTGATTACGCTCCGTCGACAGAATCGGCAGATCCCGCCGCCGGTTCCCGCCGCCCTGTGACCGTCAGTGGGGACCATGGGTGGATGAGCAGCGAACGGGTGCTCGGCGTCGATGCCTGCCGGGCCGGCTGGGTCGGGATCACCCTCTCCGGCGGCGATCCGCGGGCCTACCTCGCGCCGACGATCCGGGAACTCACGGAGCAGGCGACCGCGGACGGGCCCCTCGGGGTCGTCGCGATCGACATCCCCATCGGCCTGGCCGATACCGGGCGGCGCCGCGCGGACCAGCTGGCGCGGGCAGCGCTGGGCCCGCGCTGGCCGTCGCTGTTCATCACCCCGGTCCGCGACGCGGTGCAGGCCGGTGACTTCCCGGCTGCCCAGGCCGCCAGCCGGCGGCTGGCGGGTGAAGGCATCTCCCGCCAGGCGTTCGCGCTCGGGGCCAAGATCCTGGACGTCGACCGCTGGCTCCGGGGGGCGCCCCCGCCGGCTGTGCGTGTGGTGGA
>DATCFY010000092.1:0-5274 GCA_036509255.1 Streptosporangiaceae bacterium | reverse complement strand
GTCGGGCAAGCCGCTCGCCATCATCGCCGAGGACGTCGAGGGCGAAGCCCTCGCGACCCTGGTCGTCAACAAGATCCGCGGCCTGTTCAAGTCCGTCGCGGTGAAGGCGCCCGGCTTCGGTGACCGGCGCAAGGCCATGCTGGGTGACATCGCCATCCTGACCGGCGCGCAGGTCATCAGCGAGGAAGTCGGTCTCAAGCTGGAGAACGCCGACCTCGACCTGCTCGGCCGGGCCCGCAAGGTCGTCGTCACCAAGGACGAGACGACCATCGTGGATGGTGCTGGCGACCCCGAGCAGATCTCCGGCCGGGTGAACCAGATCCGCGCCGAGATCGAGAACACCGACTCGGACTACGACCGCGAGAAGCTGCAGGAGCGGCTGGCGAAGCTGGCTGGCGGCGTTGCCGTCATCAAGGCCGGCGCAGCCACCGAGGTCGAGCTGAAGGAGCGCAAGCACCGCATCGAAGACGCGGTGCGCAACGCGAAGGCCGCTGTGGAAGAGGGCGTTGTCCCTGGCGGTGGCGTGGCCCTGATCCAGGCTGGGATCAACGCCTTCAAGAAGCTCGAGCTGACGGGTGACGAGGCGACCGGCGCGACCATCGTGCGCCGTGCCGTCGAGGAGCCGCTCAAGCAGATCGCGATCAACGCCGGCCTCGAGGGCGGCGTCGTGGCGGAGAAGGTCAAGACGCTGCCTGTCGGTGAGGGGCTCAACGCCGCGACCGGCGAGTACGTCAACATGTTCAAGGCCGGGATCATCGACCCGGCCAAGGTGACGCGTTCCGCATTGCAGAACGCGGCCTCCATCGCCGGGCTGTTCCTCACCACCGAGGCAGTCGTGGCGGAGAAGCCGGAGAAGGAGAAGGCGCCGGCCGCCCCTGGCGGCGGCGACATGGACTTCTGACGCGGCTGGGGGCCTCGGCCCCCGTGTCTCGCAAGAGTCCTCGCGGGCGGGCGGTTTAACCGCCGTCCTCCCGCACCGGCCGTGAAGGGCGGCCCCGGGCAAACCGGGGCCGCCCTTTCGCCTACCTGCCCCTTTGGGTGGCCTGGGGTCGTTGGTGGCCCCGCTTATCGGTGCCCCCGGATCATCGGTGGGCCTGGCTCTTTGGTGACGCTCTGGGGCTGATAGCGTGCCGACTCCACAATGGCCCGGTTCCGGGGGATTATCGAAGCATGAGGCGCCGCCCCGCTCCGCCGCCATCCGCTCAGCAGATGATCCGTGAGTACCTCGGTCGCGTATCCGTCGCGGCCACGAAAGTGCTGCCCAAGGGCGACCGGCTGCTGTTCGTCGGCCGGACCCGGGCCGCCCTCGAGGCCAAGGTCGGCCCTCTCGCGTCGGCCGACGCCGACGATGTGCTGAGCGCGCTGACCGCCCTGGGTGAGCCAGAGGAACTCGCCAAGCGGGAGCGTGAGCGCTTGTACAGCGCCCGGCGCCGGGGAGCCGCCGCGGCCCCGCCGGCGCTCTGGAAGCCCAGCAAGGACTCGCGGCGGGGCACTGTCCCGCCGCCTCCGCCGCCCGCCCGCCGGTCAGGCCCAGCTCAGCCGCGCAGGG
Organism: Streptosporangiaceae bacterium; assembly: GCA_036509255.1. Classification (GTDB taxonomy): domain Bacteria; phylum Actinomycetota; class Actinomycetes; order Streptosporangiales; family Streptosporangiaceae; genus RYN-230. Next base: position 3,725 of record DATCFY010000092.1, on the reverse strand, counting down.
CCAGGTCCTGGCCTCACCGGGGGCTGACCGGCCCGGAATCGGCCCCGCCCGCGGAGTCCGTCCCGCGCCCGGCGGACTCTCCGGAGGTGACGCCGCCCGCCGCGGCAACGTCGCCGGCCGAGCCGGCCGCGATAGCGACATCTGCGGCCGAGGCACCTGCAGTAGAGACTCCTGCGGGTGACTTGCCCACGGGGGAGTCACCCCTCCTTGCGGTGCCCATCACCGAGGTGCCCACGGACGAGGTACCCACGGACGAGGTGCCCGCCACGGAGGTGCCCACCGCCGACCTGCCGGAGGCGGGTCAGGACGGCCCGGACCGGAACGCGCCGGAGCCGGAAGGGGTTCCGCCGGGCTGGATGCGCCCGGCGCGTCCAGGGTCCGGTACCAGCGAGACCAAGCCCATCTCGATCGTGCCCGGCATGGGTGAGCCCAGCGAGGCCGAGGAACCGCCGCTGCCCCAGCGGCGCTCACCAGTCGCCGGACTGCCCGCGGAAACGTGGGCCCTGGCCCGCAAGCATCCGCTGGAAGCCGTCTCAGTCGTCCTGCTGGGCGTCGGCGGACTGATCCTCCCGTTCCCGTTCTGGCTGATCGGGGGGATAGTCGCCATCAAGTCCCGGCGCTGGGACAAGCGCGATAAGTGGATGGCCCTGGCCGGGCCGCCCCTGTTCACGTTCGCGGTCCTGCTGATCCGCGCGGGGACATCTCAGGATAATTTCTTCTCGGCCTTCTACCAGGCCTCGCACCATGACGTCGGGCTCAGCATCCGGGCAGGCTGCGTGCTGTGCGCGGCTTATCTCGTCTGGCGGCTGCGGCGCGGCCCGCGACTGCGCAGCCTTCCGCCCTGGCAGCGTCCCCGCTGACGTGCGTCCGGCGGGACCGATAGCCTAGAGTTGCTTCTCCCTGCGCTCGCCCGCCCGCTCTACTGCGTGAGGTCAGGTCCGTGCCCACTGGCAAGGTCAAATGGTATGACGCCGACAAAGGGTTCGGCTTTCTCACCCGCGACGATGGGGGTGAGGTGTTCGTGCACTCCACGGCCCTCCCCGCGGGCAGTACTGCCCTGCGGCCCGGCCAGCGAGTCGAGTTCGGCGTGGCGGAGGGGCGCCGGGGGGTACAGGCCCTCCAGGTGCGGCTGCTCGAGCCGCCGCCGACGGTGGCCAAGGTCAGCCGCAAGAGCCCGGACGAGATGGTCGTGATCGTCGAGGACCTGATCAAGCTGCTGGATGGGGTGTCCGCCGCCTACCGGCGGGGCAGGCACCCGGACGCCCGGGACGGGAAGAAGATCGCGAGCGTGCTGCGCGCCGTCGCTGACGACCTCGAGGCGTGAGGCCTAGCTGGCCGTAGCCGCCTCGACGCTTCGGCTAGGCACCCCGGCCGGGAGGCCGGGAAGCAGAACCGACACATCCAGGCCGCCCGCGGGGCGGCTGCTCGCCATGACCGTCCCTTGATGGGCGGTGGCCACCGATCGCACGATGGACAGGCCGAGGCCCGTCCCGGGCACGCTGCCCGCCGGGACGCATAGCCGCCGGAAGGGCTCGAAGAGCAGCGGGGTCACGTCCTCCCCGATGACCGGCCCGCCGTTGGTGACCGTGAGATACGCCTGGCCGCCGCGCATGCCGGTCGCCACCTGGATCCACCCGCCTGCGGCGTTGTGCCGGACCGCGTTGTCCACGAGGTTGGCGACGAGCCGGTGGCGTGTTCCTCAATGCCGCCACCATCCACTTCCCCGCGGTCGTGCTGGGCGTGGTCGCCGCCCGGACGCTCGGCATCACCCGGATACCGCCAGGCACACTGGTGGACCTGGGCGGCCAGTACTTCTCGGTGGTCGGCATCCTGCGGCCGGTCCCGCTCGCGCCGCAGATCGACGAGGCCGCCCTGGTCGGCTTCCCCGTCGCGGACGTCCAGCTCGGCCTGGACGGCCACGCCACCGAGATCTACCTGCGGGCCCAGCAGGCCCGGTCGGCACTGACCGGCCTGTTCCTCGCCCTCGGCGGGGTCGCCGTGGGTGTCGGCGGGATCGGCATCGCCAACATCATGGTCATCTCCGTCCTCGAACGGCGGCCCGAGATCGGCCTGCGCCGCGCGCTCGGTGCGACCCGGCGGCAAGTGGCGGCGCAGTTCCTGACCGAGTCTGTGCTGCTGTCGGCGCTGGGCGGCCTGGGTGGCGTGCTCCTCGGCGCGGCCGCCACCGTCGGATATGCGGTCAGCACCGGCCAGGCGGTGGTGGTCCCGCCAGACGCGGCCGGAGGTGGCCTGGCCGTGGCAGTCGCCGTGGGCGTGGCGGCCGGGGTCTACCCCGCCGTGCGGGCCGCCCGGCTGCCGCCGGCTGAGGCCCTGCGGTTCATGGCCTGAGGAGCTTCCGTGCCCTGAGGGACCCGTGTGGTCTGAGGGACAGGTGTGGTCGTAGGGATCAGGTGCGGTGCGGCAGGCGGGCGGCGGCGGCCCGGGCGGTGAGGATCCGGCGCCGCCTGCTGGCCAGCAGCAGGGCCGTAGTAGCGGCCAGGCCTGCAGCGGACACGGCCAGCCCGGCTACCCCGCTGTCCGTAATGGACATGGCCAGCCCGGCCAGGCCGCCGGCCACCCAGGCCAGCTGGTGGATGGTCTCCGACGCGGCCAGGGTCGAGGAGCGGACCTCCTCCGGGACCTCCCGCTGCACGATCGAGTCGAGCGCGAGCTTGGCGAGCACCTGGCCGAACGCCGCGACCAGGGCCACGACGAGCGCTGCCCACAGGCCGAAGAACGCCGCGCAGGCCGCAGTGATCACGGTGGAGGTGCAGAGCAGCACGAACAAGATCAGGTGCGGTGTGCGGGCCTTCAGCAGCGCCCCGATCCCGGTCCCGATGAACCCGCCCGCCCCGGCGGCGGCGATCATCGCGCCCAGGGCGAGTTTGTCGCTCAGCCCGGGAAAGTGCACGGTACGCAGCAGGAACGCCAGAAAGAAGATCATGTAGCCGGAAAAGGCGCGCAGCGCCGCATTGCCGCGCATGGCCTCGCCGACGATCGGGCCCACGCTGCGCAGGGTGCTGGCCCAGCCGGCCCGCCGGGGGCGGGCCGCGGCGGGCCGTGCCCCGGCGTATGCGGGCCCGGCAGCAGGCCCGGCGTGTGCCGCACCAGCCTGAGAGCGCCCGGTGGCGGTTGGCCCGGCGGCCGGGGACCCGGCCGCTCCCGGAGCGGCGCCTCCGGGGATGGGGGCCTGCGGGATGGTGGACCCACCTGCCCCGGCACCGGCACCGGCCCCGGCGGAGGCCCCGGGACCGGGCTGTTCCGGTTGGTGCTGGTCCACCGTGGTGGGCAGGCGGATGCCCAGCGCGATCGCGGCCAGGTAGACCAGGGTGCCCACGCGCAGCGACCAGGTCGCTCCGGTGGTGCCGCCGCCGGCCAGGAGCGAGATCCCGCCTGCGACACCCACCCCGACCGTGGACGCGATGAGCGCCGCGAGCGAGATCCGGGCGTTGGCCGACACCAGGGTGATCCGGGCCGGGAGCACCCGGGGGGTGACGGAGCTGCGGGTCACCCCGTAGGCCTTCTGCAGCACGAGCACACCGAACGCGGCCGGCAGGAGGGTCACCGTGTCGCTGTGCTGGACAGCGCCCGCCATCCCCCAGCAGAGCAGGCCGCGGGCCAGCAGGGTGCCGATCATGATGTACCGGCGCCCGTCCCGGACCCGGTCCAGCATCGGCCCGATGAACGGGGCCAGCACGGCGAACGGCGCCATCGTGATGAGCAGG
>DATCFY010000091.1:0-7718 GCA_036509255.1 Streptosporangiaceae bacterium | reverse complement strand
GTGCTGTTGGGACAGCCCCGTTGCCACATCGATGCTGCTGGTGACGGGGGCGCAGCGGCCCTGAGGGCTGGGGACGGGGGCGCAGCGGCCAGGGGGCCGGTGGGGTGCCCCTGGAGGCGTGGTGAGGGGGCGCCCTGGAGGCGTGGTGAAGAGGTGCCCCTGGAGGCGTGGTGAAGGGGTGCCCCTGGAGGCGTGGTGAAGGGGTGGTTAGCTAGGGAGGGCGCGGACGGCGAGGGAGACCGGGCGGGTCCCCCGAGGCCGGTCCGGGCGGCGGTCCTTGCGGTAAGGGGCGATCAGTGCCTCTACGGCCTGGGTCAGCTCGGTCAGCTCTTCCGCGGAGACCTGCAGCGTCGAGTCCATGAAGAACGCCGCGTCCTGCCACTGCGGGGGCTCGGTGTCGAGCCGGGACAGGTACCGGCGGACCCGGACGTCGTCCCAGGCCAGGAGGGACTCCAGCAGCGCACGCAGCGCCTCGCGTCCCTCGGGGGCGAGGTCGGCGACCCCGCTGACCTCGTAGCGCCCAGCCGTGATGCGCCACAGCCGTTCCCGGCCGTCGCCCCGCCCGGGCGCCGCTTCCACCAGCCCCGCCCGGGCCAGGGCGCGCAGGTGGTAACTGGTCGCGCTCGGCGACAGGCCCACGACCCCGGCGCACTCCGTCGCGGTGGCCGGCCCGCCGTTGCGGAGGTGCTCGAGCAGGGCCAGCCGGGCGGGGTGGGCCATGGCCCGCATGACGGCGGCGTCCAGGGTGGACGTCGGCTGCTCGGCGCCCGGCCCCGCATTCGCGCTCACCGGGCCAACATAGCCGGGCGGGCTGGCCCGGGCATGTCACACCCCGGGCGGGGACGGCTAGCTCCGGGACCGGTAGAGCACCTGGAGCGCGGTGAACTCCTCCAGGCCCCACGGCCCGTTCTCCACGCCCATGCCGCTCCACTTCATCCCGCCGAACGGGATGTACGGCTGCAGCGTGAGGTGGTCGTTCACGAACGCCGTGCCGCACTCCAGCCGGGCCGCGACTGCCGCGGCCCGGTCCGGGTCGGCACTCCAGACCGAGCCGGACAGGCCGTAGCGGGTGTCGTTGGCGCGGGCCACCGCGTCGTCGAGATCCCGGTAGGGGATCACCGGGACGGCCGGGCCGAACTGCTCCTCGTCCACGATCGGGGTGCCCTCCGCCACGCCGGTCAGGATGGTGGGGGCGAAGAAGTACCCGTCCCCGTCCAGCGGGTGCCCGCCCGCCGCGGCGGTCCCGCCGCGGGCCAGGGCGTCGGCGACCAGCCCCGCGACCCGGTCGAACTGCGGCTGGTTCTGGATCGGGCCGAGCTGGGCGCCCAGCTCGGTGCCCGGCCCCACCCGGACGCGGCGGGCCCGCTGGGCGAGCGCCTCCACCACGTCGGCGTGCAGTTTCTCCGGCACGTAGATCCGCTTGATACCCGCGCAGATCTGGCCGTTGTTGATGAACGCGCCCCAGAACAGGCCGCGTTCGACGGTCGCCGGGTCGGCGTCGTCGAGCACGGTCGCCGCGTCGTTGCCGCCCAGCTCGAGGGTGAAGCGCTTGAGGTCGGGGGCGGCGGCCGCGGCGACCGCCTTGCCGGTCGGCACCGACCCGGTGAAGCTGATCTTCGCCACCGCCGGGTGGGACGTCATCCAGGCGCCGAGCTCGTCGCCGCCGCTGACCACATTGACCACGCCGGGCGGCAGCACCCCGGCCAGGATGCCGCCCAGAGCCAGGGTGGACAGCGGCGTGTACGGCGAGGGCTTGAGCACCACCGTGTGGCCGGCCAGCAGCGCGGGACCCAGCTTCCAGCCGGCCAGCAGCAGCGGGTAGTTCCACGGCGTGATGGGGGCCACCACCCCCAGCGGGCGGTGCACCAGTTCCGCGTGGCCGCGCTCGTCGTCCTGCAGCACCGTGGCGGTCAGTTCCAGCCCGGCCGAGTACTCGAGCCAGCGCGCAGCGTCGTCCTGCCCGGGTCCAGCGACCCCATCGCGGTCGCCGCCGCGATGAATCCGGCCATGTCCTCGTGGGTCGCGCTACGCCAGCGGGTGACGTTCCGGGCCGGCCAGAACGTCCTCATCCTCGCCGCGACCGGCAGCGCGGGCCGGATGGCCATCCAGATCGCGAAACTGCTCGGGGCGAACACGGTCATCGGCGCCGGCCGCGGCGCAGCGCGGCTGGCCGAACTGCCCGCCCTCGGCGCCACCGACACGGTGCTCCTGGAAGGCGAGCCTGACGACATCGCCCGCCGGCTCGGCAATGCCGCCGCCGACGTTGACATCGTCATCGACTACCTCTGGGGCGAACCGACCGCCACCGCCATGCTCGCCATCGTCATGGACCGCACCGACCGGGCCAACCCGTTGACCTGGATCGAGATCGGCTCGGTCGCGGGACCTACCGCCGCGATCCCGTCGGCCGCGCTGCGCGCGGCACGCCTCCAGATCGTCGGCAGCGGCCAGGGTTCCGTCAGCACCCGCGAGATCCTCGCCGAGCTGCCCGCCCTCGCGGAGCAGATCACCAACGGGGCCCTCGACATCGACGCACGGCCGGTGCCGCTCGCCGACGTCGAGCAAGCCTGGGCCGATTCCGCCGCCACCAGCCAGCGCATCGTCCTCGTCCCCAACCCCCGCTTCCAGCCGCACCAAGCAGCGGGCGGGGCGCCGCGACGCGGAGGGGGCGCAGCGCCGGGGAGGGGGCGCGGCGCCGCGCGCGCACTGTGCACCGCGCTGACCGGGGAGCGGCCTACTTCTCGTCTGCTTCGGCCAGGCGGTCGACGAGCTCGTTGACATTGCCGGACTTGGGCAGCCCTCGCTTGGCCAGCAGGTCGCTCAGCTCGGCCTTGGTCAGGCCCTCGTAGCGCTTGCGGGCCCGCTCGTGAGCCTGCCTGGCGTGCTCGCGCTCGAGCCTGCGGGCCTCCTGAGCCCTCTCCTGCTCGGCCTGTTCCGCCTTCTGGGCCTGCTCGGCGGCGGCCCGCTCCACCTTGCGCGCCATCTCCTTCTCGGCCCGTTCCGCCCTCTGCGCCTGCTCGGCGGCGGCCTGATCGAACGACTCGGCCCGCTCGCGCATGGCCTCTCCCGCCGACTCGGCCCGCTCGCGCACGGCCTGGCCGGTGGACTCCGCGTGCTGCCGGACCGTGCCCGTCAGCGTGCCCGCCGCCTGCGCCCACCGGACGGTGATATTGCGGTTCATGTCCACGGCCCGCTGGACCAGATCGAAGTAGCGCTCCACCGCCGGCACCAGGTCAACCTGCGGCACCGCGGGGAACAGGCCCGTCATCCTGCGCACACCCTCCGTCCAGGAGTCCGCGGCCTTCTCCACCGCCTCGGTCGCGCGACTTGCTGCGGCGCTGTACTGCCTGGTCATGCTCCTCATTTCACGCCTCCATCAGATCCGAATCTCATGCCTAGTATACCAAGCAAAATGTGCTTGCTAGAGAATGCAACGGGTGATCTGGCGCACTAGCCGGAGTGCCCTCCCGGGCCGGGCGGTGCGGGACGGGCTGGCTCCTGTGGTGCGGCGAGGACGGCTGGACGCTGAGGGTCAGGCGCCGGTGAAGTGGGGCGGGCGCTTCTCCATGAAGGCCTTCGAGCCCTCGCGGGCGTCGGCCGAGCGGAGCACGGCCTTGATGGCCTCATTCTCGGCCGCGAATCCGTCGGCCAGCGAACGGCCGGACGACTCCAGCATCACCTGCTTGACCTTGCGCAGGGCCAGCGGCCCGTTCTCGGCCATCCGGCCGGCCAGCGCCCGGGCGGTGGCCATCACCTCGTCGGCCGGGACGACCCGGTTGACCAGCCCCATGCCGAGCGCCTGCGCCGCGGAAACCCGGTCACCGACGAGCAGGATCTCGGCCGCCTGGGCCTGCGCCACCTGGCGGGACAGCCGGGCGATCCCGCCGGCCGCCGGGATCAGCCCGCGCTTGACCTCCATCAGGCCGAACCGGCACTCCTCGGCGGCCACCCGCAGGTCGCAGCCGAGCATGAGCTCCATCCCGCCGCCCACCACCTGGCCGCGCAGCGCCGCGATCACCGGCGTGATCATCTCGGTGCCGCGCAGCAGCGCCCGGTTCAGCAGCAAGGGGTCGGCGAGCAGCGCCTCGTCCCACTCGTCCTCGGCCTGGCGGGCCCGGGTCAGCAGCGGGGTCAGCCGCCCCAGGTCGGCGCCTGCGCAGAAGGCCCGCTCGCCCGCGCCGGTCAGGATGACCACCCGGATCTCCGGGTCCTTGCTGATCTGCGCCCACGCCTGGTCCAGCCGGACCAGCATCTCCGGGGTCAGCGCGTTCATCTTGGCCGGGCGGTTGAGCGTGATCTCGGCCACGCCCCCGCCCATCTCCACCAGGACCGGGACGTCGGGCACCGGCATCTCAGACATTGGCCGTCTCCGAGTCAGCAGCGACCACGATGGGCGCCTCGTCAAACTCCACGGTCAGGAACGCGAAGTCGTCCGTCCGCCGCTCGGGCACCACGCGCACCCGCTGCCCGATCCGGATCGAGGCCGGGTCCGGGTGCCTCGCCGCGCCGACGATCCGCGGACCCTCGTCCAGTTCCACGACGACCGTGGCGTACGGCACGTCGTCCTTCCACGCAGGCTCGGTCGTGTAGTGCGACAACGTGTGCGAGTACACCATGCCCGCCCCGCTTACCGCCGTCATCCGGTAGTGGGGGGAGAAGCACCGCGCGCAGTAGTACCGCGGCGGGTGCGCGTACGCGCCGCAGTCCGCGCACTGCTGCACGTGCATCTGGCCGGTCGAGGCGATGGCCTGGAACAATTCCAGGTTCAGGTCGTCCGGCTGCGGGATCACCTTGCCGGGCATCAGTGCTCCCCCCGGGCCAGGATCGCGATGCTGCCGTCGCCCAGGTCGCCGTACCCGGTGACCAGCCCCACGGAAGCGTCCGCGACCTGGGCCGGCCCCGCCTCGTGCCGGAGCTGCCGGGCCGCCTCGACCACATGGTTCATCCCCCAGCAATGCCCCTGCGACATCAGGCCTCCGTGCGTGTTGACCGGGTAGCGGCCGCCCAGCTCGATCGTGCCGCCCTTGACGAAGTCGGCCGCGCCACCCGGCCCGGCCAGCCCCAGCGCCTCGAGCTGGAGCAGCACCACGTGCGTGAAGCAGTCGTAGATCTGCAGGAAGTCCGCGTCGGCGGCGGTCACCCCGGCCATCGCGTACGCCCGTGGCGCCGCCTCGTGCAGCCCGAGGCGCAGCACGTCCGGCCGGTTGGTCAGCTCGTCAGCCGGGCTCGCGTGGCCCTCGGCGCCGCCCAGGTAGACCACCGGCACGTGCGGCAGGTCGCGGGCCCGCTCGGTCGAGGTGACCACGACCGCGGCCGCGCAGTCGGTCTCCACGCAGCAGTCCAGCTTGCGCAGCGGCTCGGTGATGAACGGCGAGGCCAGGTACTCATCCATGGTCAGCGGCCGGCCGCGCATCAGCGCCTTGTCGTTGAGCTGCGCGTGGTTGCGGCAGGCCAGCGCGACCGCGCCGGCCGCCTCCGGCGGCACCCCGTACAGCTCGACGTACCGCTGCAGGTAGAGCGAATACCACCAGGGCGCGGAGCGCAGCCCGTACGGGGCGTAGAAGTCGCGGACGGTCTCGAAGAACGCCGCGGTGAACCGGCGCTTGCTCGGCCGGGCGTCCGGCCTGGGCCGCAGCGCCGAGTAGCCGTTCCAGCCGATCGGGACCAGGATCGTCGTCGCCACCCCGGCCGAGATGGCCATGGCCGCGGTGAGCAGCGCGGCGGTCGGGCTGGCCCCGCCCATCTGCGGGGTGGTCGTATAGCGGACGTTCCGCACGCCGAGGTGCGCCGCGATCTCGTCCCACGCCACGAAGCCGGGCGGCGGCAGGATGCCGTCGATATCGGCCGGGGTCAGCCCGGCGTCGGTGATCGCGGCCATGCTCGCGGCCAGCACCATCTGCAGCACGGACTGGTCGGTGCCGCGCAGGTAGCCGGTCTCGCCGATCCCGGCGATCGCCATCCGCCCCGGGATCGGGCTCGCCTCGGGCGCTGCCTGGGTCATCATCTGCCTTATCTTCTCAGTCTTGCGTGGACAGCAACGGCCTGGCCGCACAGCACGGGCTGGCCGGACAGCACAGGCCGGCCGGGCAGGGCACGCTGACGCTGCTAGCTTGCCCGGTCCGTCGCCCCGAGTCAACGCTAACGTTGACCGGGCGGGGTGCTCCTGCTATCAATGAAGCCTGGACCGGATGAGCCCGATGGAGTGCGGATGAGGATGCGATGACGCGCCCGGCTGTCTACGTCGAAGGCGCGGCGCTGGAGATCAGCTTCGCCGATGGCCGCCGCAACCTGCAGGAGCTCATCTTCGACACGGTCCGGGCCGCGGTGGACGACTCCGGCCAGCCGATGCACGAGATCGACTCGGTGGTGCTGGCCGCGCACGACCTGGTGGACGGCCGGTCGCTGTCCAGCATGGTGACCTCGCCCGCGGCCGGCGCCTACCTGCGCGACGAGATCCGCTACGGCGACGACGGCGCCGGCGCCCTCGCGGCCGCGGTGACCCGGCTCGAGGCGGGCCACGCCCGCCGGTCCATCGTCGCGGGCTGGGGCCGCTCGAGCGAGCACAGCCCGGACCAGTTCTCCCGGTCTCTCTTCGAGCCGTTCCGGTCCCGCCCGCTGGGCCTGGATGAGTTCGTGCTGTCCGCGATGCGGGCCCAGCTGTGCCTGGCCGCCGGCGATGGGACGGGACCGGCCCGGGAGCGGGCTTCGTTGCGGAGAATTGAAAGCGCCCGCGCCAATCCCCGCGCGCTGCGCGACGGCGGCTTCCGGTCGGCCCCGCATTTCCCGCTGGACGACGCGGATCTCCCGCTGTGGGCTGACGTGACCGCCGCGGTGGTCCTGTCCACCGAGCCCGGCCCGATCCGGGTGGCCGGGGTGGGCCAGTCGTCCGAGCCGTACAGCTTCGGCGACCGGGACCTGCGCACGATCACCAGCCTGAAGACAGCCGCTGGGCGCGCCGCGGCGGACGCCGGCTTCGGGCCGGACACCGCGGACGTGGCCGAGGTGGACGGCCTGACCCTGATCGACGAGGCGCTCGGGCTGGAGGCCATCGGGTTCGCGGCCCCCGGCGCGGGCCTGCGGGCACTGGCCGACGACGCCCGCGCCAATCCGTCCGGCGGTGGCGCCAGCGGCTACTCCCCGCCCAGCATGGGCCTGGTCCGGATCGTCGAGAGCGTGCTGCAGCTCCGCGGCACCGCGGGTTCCGTTCAACAACGGTCCGTCCGGCGGGCCGTGGCCACCGGCGGATCCGTGGTCGCGGGCCAGACCCAGACCGTCGTGCTCCTGGAGGCAGTCTCGTGAGTGAACCGGTTGCGGTGCTGGGCGTGGGCCAGACCACGTACAAGCGGCGTCATCCCGAGTCCAGCGCGGCCGACCTGATCTGGGCGGCGGCCGAGGAGGCGCTGGCCGACGCCGGGCTGGGCATCGACGCGGTCGATGTCATCATCGCCGGGGTCGCGCCGGACGCGCTGGCCGACGAGAACTGCGTCGAGAAGACCGCCATCTTCGGCACCGGCAAGCCGTTCCTGCGGGTCAATACGGGCGGCGTGACCGGGTCGTCCACCACGTTCGCGGGCGCCTCCTACGTGGCGTCCGGCCGGGCCCGGGCCGCGCTGGTCGTGTCGCTGGAGCGGATGGGCCAGGCCTCGACCTCGCAGCGGGTGTTCAACACCATCTTCGACCCGGTGTACGAGAAGGACTTCCCGCTGACCACGATCACC
>DATCFY010000090.1:0-3189 GCA_036509255.1 Streptosporangiaceae bacterium | reverse complement strand
GGCTCCCAGCTGCATCTGCCTGCTGCCACGGCACTAACCGCCGCCAGCAGCGTCGCAGGCACCGTGCATCTCGATTGCTACAGGCGTTGTTGGTAGAAACGATGATGGCAGGGCAATACGCGGGTGTCAACGACACCTTGGTGGGATGACGCAGGTGGAGATGGGATCCTGGCATGGCGTATATCCCTGGCAGCCTCAGGCCGCGGCCGGCCCGGTGAAGGCCGCCGCCGGCATTGCTGATGGTCGCCGGAATGGCGTCGGGTGGCTCTGGGCCCTGCGGCCCGCGAGGGCTACGGTGGCGGTGCCGCGCTGCGCGCGATGCGAGGGACCGTGAGCTGCCAGGGGCCGGGAGAAGGGCCGCATGGCCGGGACGCTTCAGCTCACCGGGATCTGTTCGGTGGCGGTGCAGGTGCGGGACCTTGGCCGGTCGCTTGCCTTCCACTGTGACGTGCTCGGATTGCCGCTGGGGCAGGGGGAGGGGCGGATCGCACAGTTGCACGGCCACGGTGATCCCCCCGGACGCTCGTCCTGCTTGAGGTGGGCGGGCGTGCCGTCCACCACGCCGCCGCGCCAGGCGTCCGCCGGGTCGCGTGGCGGGTCGGCGCGCAGGCGGACCTTGACCTGGCCGAGCGCCTGCTCAAGCGCCAGGTGCTGCCGTGCCAGCGCCGGCCGGAGGAGGGCGGCGATATCGTCGATACCCGCGACCCTGACCGGGCCCACGTCCTGCTCGTGTGGCTGGACGGCGTCCAGCTGGCCGGGAACCGGCTGCCGCCCCGGCTGTAAGCCTGTGAGTGAGCCAGGCCTGGCGGCATCTCGGGCGGGGAACGGCCGGAAGCCCTGTACCGCCGCTGAGGCCCCTGGAAGGTAGCAGTAGTCAGTACCGGGCTAAACGGGATCATCGCAGGCCCGGCGGCCGGCTCGAGTTCCGGTCCAGGCTCCCGGCTGCCGGGGACTGCCCGGCCGTCGCTTCCTGTGCCATCTCCCTGAGTGGCCCGGGCCCTTTGCTGGCCGCGCTGACCCTGGCCCGCCTCATGAGTGACCGTCGTCCCGCTCGGGGCGAAGTCAGCCAGTGAAAGCGACTGAAACGCGTACGCCGCGCCCGTTGGCCAAACAGGTCACGGGTCCCCGACCGTGACCTTCGCCTCATCTTCTAGTTTTTATAGAGAACTCTAGTATAAATGATGTAAGAGGGCGGCTGTCAGGTATTCACGGCGACTGGCCCGCGCCCGGAGGGAGCCGTCGCATGACAGTCAGATGTGGCCACCGGGCTGGGGGCAGCGGCCGCGCCGGAGCGGGGATGCTTACCTGGCACGCGCAGTTGCGGCCGGTGCGGGACGAGCAGGCCGGCACCGTTGCGGCGCCCCAGGATGCCCCGCGGGACCGCCAGCGGGCGCAGCTGCCTGTGCGCGCAAAGCGGGGCGCTGGTCTGGCAGCCCGCCCCGCCGCCGTGCATCAGCTGGCGGGCAGCCGATGAGCCGGCCGGCGCCTGGCGGCTGGGTTCGGGCTCGCGGCCTGGCGCAGATCGAATCTGGCCGCCCGGCCCACGTCGACGTTGCCGGGTACACGGTCTGCCTGGTCCACGCCGCCGGCACGGTCTATGCATGCCGGGACGAGTCCAGCCACGAATCGGTCCTTCTCTCCGGGGGTGGGCCGGCGGACAGCGCCATTGAGCGCTCGCCGCCCAGCTCCCGCCTTGAACCGGCGGCCGGCTGGGTTCTGTCCCCTCCACCCACCCGGCCGGCTGCCGCCCTCGCCGTCCGGGTAGACGGCAGCGACATCTACATCCATCTCCCGCCGGGCCGGCGGGAGATGGCCCCGCCAAACGAGAAAGCCTCATAGGTTCCCCGCCCTCGCCGGACAGGCCAGGGCGCCAGACAGGGGTGACAACAATGAGAACGCAGAAAGCACCCCTCCTGACACGGCTGGCCTGGCTGGCGCGCAGATTCCGGCTGGACGCCAACCCGCTCCGGCGGACCGCGGACCGGGCCGAGACCGCCGTCATCGCCGGGTTGCTCACGGCGTTCCTGGCTGGAGCCCCGCTCGTGACGCTGGGCGCCGGTCATTGGGCAGCCGCCGCTGGCCGTCACGCCGAGCAGGTGCAGGCAACGTGGCATCGTGTCCCGGCGGTCCTGCTCCAGAACACTCCCGGGCTGGCCCCCGTCATGCGCCAGGCCTCGCCCGAACCGCAGGTGCGTGCCCGGTGGACCGCGCCGGACGGGTCGGAACGCATCGGCAAAGTCCCGGCCGGGGAAGACGGCAGAGCCGGCACCACGGTGATGGTCTGGATCGACAGCTCGGGCCGCCTGACGGGCTCTCCACTGCGGCACGCCGACGTGGCCGGGGAGGTGGTCCAGGCAACCGTGCTCGCCGCCGTTGCCTTCGCGCTCTTGCTACTGGCCACGGGAGGACTTGCCCGCAAAGAGCTGGACAGGCGACGGCTCGCGGCATGGCAGGCCGACTGGCTGGCAACCGAACCACACTGGACCAGCCAGCGATGACACGGCGTGCGGAGCGCGTGGTCCTGGCCGGGCCGGCCAGCCCTGCGGCGGCGTCCGGTGCCTCCCGGGACCAGGCTGGCGGCTGCCCGCCCGGACGCCATGGTGGCCCCAGGCGAAGGAGGAGCGCTTGAGTGCGGGCCGGAACGCCAGGCCGCACCGGCCAGGCGCCGCTCATAACACGCATCGGCCCGCATCAGGGCATGACAGCCGGACCATGACTCCGCTTTATGGGGAGCCGCCCGCACTACCTGGCCGTCCCCGGGCTCATCGGCCAGGTCTGCCCGCCTCCGCGTTGCTCACCAGGATCAGCGCAGCACGCATGCGGGGAAGGTCATTGGCAGCGCGCCCCAGCGGAGCCAGCGGAGTGAGAATGCCCAGGCCGGGCGCGGCGGGGTGGCCGGGGCCCGCTGCGCCGGCTGCTAAGCCGAAGCGCGTGAGGTCGTGTGGGACCTGGTCGCGCATCCCTGGCCGCCAGGTGGGCGGCCTGGCCAGAGCGGAACAGTAAGACGGCGGCAGTAAGAGGATGCAATAGCGAGTCCGGTGACAGCGAGAGAGAGGGAAGATCATGACGAGCAAGCGTGACGTGAGGGTCCGCCGGGCCTACGACGAGCCGGCCAGCGGAGATGGCGCCCGTGTCCTCGTGGACCGGATCTGGCCCCGGGGACTGAGCAAGGAGAAGGCCGGCTTCGAC
>DATCFY010000089.1:0-21772 GCA_036509255.1 Streptosporangiaceae bacterium | reverse complement strand
CGATTCTGAAACCCGAGGTGACCCGGAGTGGCTCTTCCTCCCCTCACTCCCGATCAGCGAGCCGCAGCACTGGAGAAGGCTGCAAGGGCGCGCAAGGAACGGGCTGAGGTCAAGGCCCGGCTGAAGAAGGCCGAGCTGACTTTGTCCCAGGTCCTCAAGGATGGCCAGACTGATGACATCCTTGGAAAGATGAAAGTCTCGGCTCTGCTCGAGGCCGTGCCGGGGATCGGCAAGGTGCGCGCCCGGCAGATCATGGAGCGGCTCGGCATCGCCGAATCGCGCCGCGTCCGTGGCCTGGGTGCGAACCAGCGCGCCGCGCTGGAAAACGAGTTCGGTGGTGTTATCTGAGGCTGTCTGATCACCCCAGGGGCGGGCGCGGGGGACCCAGGCCAACGGCCATGACGTCCGCTGATCGCACATGCGGTACCGCGCTTGTCCGGGGGGGCGGGGTGCCAGCCCGGCTAACTGTTCTTTCCGGCCCTTCCGGGGTCGGCAAGAGCACGGTGGTGGCCGGGCTGCGGAAGGAAAGCCCGGAAATCTGGCTCTCGGTATCGGTGACCACCCGGGCCCCGAGGCCCGGTGAAGTTGACGGCCGCGAGTACCACTTTGTCAGCGATGCCGAGTTCGACCAGATGCTGGCCCGGGGAGATCTGCTCGAATGGGCGGCATTCGCCGGCTACCGGTATGGGACACCGCGCGGGCCGCTCGCCGAGAAACTGGCGGCCGGAGTTCCCGCGCTCCTGGAAATCGATCTTGCCGGCGCCCGGCAGGTACGCCAGGCGGTACCAGATGCACTGCTGGTATTTCTCGCCCCGCCTAACTGGGCAGAGCTGGTGCGCCGGCTGACCGGCCGCGGCACCGAGCCCCCGGAGGTAATCCAGCGCAGGCTGGAGGCCGCCCGGGTGGAGCTCGCCGCGGAGGATGAGTTCGACCTGACGCTGATCAACACGTCGGTCAGGGATGTGTGCCGCCAGCTGGTAGCCTTGACGATGGCCTTAGTTGGCCCCTGATTTCTTTCTCGAACGGAAGGCACATAGTGGCAGGGAATCCCTCCCCTGAGGGCATCACCAACCCGCCTATCGACGATCTGCTTAGTGTCGTCGACAGCAAGTACCGCCTGGTCATCATGGCGGCCAAGCGGGCGCGGCAGATCAACGCCTACTATGCCCAGCTCGGCGAGGGCCTGCTGGAGTATGTCGGCCCGCTGGTCGAGACCCGGGTCCAGGAAAAGCCGCTGTCCATCGCGCTGCGTGAGATCCGCCAGGGACTGCTCATCGGCGTGGAGACGGCCGAACCCACCAGCTGAGCGCGTCCAGTCAGCGGCCGGGAACAGGGGCTGGAGAACGTGCCGTCGAGCATCGTTCTCGGTGTCGGCGGCGGTATAGCCGCCTACAAGGTCTGCGAGCTGCTCAGGCGGTTCACCGAGGGCGGCCACCGGGTCCGGGTGATCCCCACCAGCAGCGCGCTGCGGTTCGTGGGGGAGGCCACCTGGGCTGCCCTGTCCGGGCAGCCCGTCGCCACGACCGTCTGGGATGACGTGCACGAGGTGCCGCATGTCCGGCTCGGGCAGCGCGCCGACCTCGTCTTCGTCGCACCCGCCACCGCCGACCTGCTGGCCCGCGCGGCCGCCGGGCGGGCCGACGACCTGCTGACCGCCACCTTGCTGACGGCACGCTGCCCGGTGGTGTTCGCGCCCGCGATGCACACCGAGATGTGGGAGCACCCGGCCACCCAGGCCAATGTGGCCACGCTGCGCGGCCGGGGCTGTCTCGTCCTGGATCCCGCCGCCGGGCGGCTCACCGGCGCCGACAGCGGGCCGGGACGGCTGCCCGAGCCAGCCGGGCTGTACGAGACGGGCATCCGGGTCCTGGCCCGCGGCATCGCCGGGCTGCGCCCAGATCTGGCCGGGCGGCACGTGCTGGTCTCGGCGGGCGGCACCCGGGAAGAACTCGACCCGGTCCGGTTCCTCGGTAACTGGTCTTCCGGGCGGCAGGGCTACGCGCTGGCGCGGACCGCAGCCGCCCGGGGTGCCCGCGTCACGCTGGTGTCCGCGAACGTGGACCTCGATGACCCGGCGGGCGTGCAGGTCGTCCGGGTGATCTCGGCCCGTGAGCTGGAGGCTGCGGTCACCTCCGCCGCCGCGGACGCGGACGCGGTCGTCATGGCGGCGGCGGTGGCTGACTTCCGGCCCGCGGCCCGCGCCGAGTCGAAGATCAAGAAGGCCGGGCTGGTCCCTGAACCGCTGCTCCTCGCCGAAAACCCCGACATCCTGCGCGGGCTGTCGGCCCGCCGGGCCCGGACGGGGCAGGTCATCGTCGGCTTCGCCGCCGAGACCGGGGACCTGCTGCGCAACGGCCACGCCAAGCTGGCCGCGAAGGGCTGCGACCTGCTCGTCGTGAATCAGGTCGGCGCCGGGCTCGCGTTCGGCACCGCCGACAACGAGGCGATCGTCCTGGCTTCGGACGGCACCGAGGTGAAGGTGCCGCGCGGTCCCAAGGAGGTGCTCGCCGACGTCGTCTGGGACCTCGTCGGCGCCCGGCTGCCCGGTTAGCCAGGCTGGCCGGCGAAGGTGGCACACTTAGCTGGTTTCATGGGCCCGTCTATCCTCGTCAAGTGGCTGGGCAGGCACGGTTTCTGGTCCCGCAGGCCAGGGAGCACGGCTAGACTTCGGCGAAGTTTCAGCCGCTTACTAGGACGGGGAGTCAGGTGGCCCGACGTCTTTTCACCTCCGAGTCGGTGACGGAGGGTCATCCGGACAAGATGGCGGATCAAATCAGCGATGCCATCCTCGATTCGATGATCAAGGATGACCCGAACAGCCACGTGGCTGTGGAGACGCTGATCACGACCGGCCAGGTGCACGTGGCGGGGGAGGTGACCACCGAGACCTACGTGGACATCCCGGGGATCATCCGCGAGAAGATCCTCGAGATCGGCTACGACTCCTCGCTCAAGGGATACGACGGCGCGTCGTGCGGAGTGTCGGTGTCGATCGGCGCCCAGTCCCCGGACATCGCCCAGGGCGTGCTCCACGCGTTCGAGCACCGCGAGGGTGAGGGTTCCACCGACCTGGACCGCCAGGGAGCGGGTGACCAGGGGCTCATGTTCGGCTACGCGTGCCGCGAGACGCCCGAACTCATGCCGCTGCCGATCATGCTCGCGCACAAGCTGGCCAGGCGGCTGTCCGAGGTGCGCCGCAGCGGTGACGTTCCCTACCTGCGCCCGGACGGCAAGACGCAGGTCACGATCGAGTATGACGGCGACAAGGCGGTACGGCTGGACACCGTGGTCGTGTCGGCGCAGCACGCGCCGGACATCGACCTCAGGGAACTGCTCACCCCGGACGTCCAGGACCTCGTGGTCAGCCCGGTACTCGACGGCCTGGACATCGACACCACCGCGTACCGGCTCCTGGTCAACCCCACGGGCCGGTTCGAGATCGGCGGTCCCATGGGCGACGCCGGGCTGACCGGCCGCAAGATCATCATTGACACGTACGGCGGGATGGCCCGGCACGGGGGCGGCGCATTCTCCGGCAAGGATCCGTCCAAGGTGGACCGCAGTGCCGCCTACGCGATGCGCTGGGTGGCCAAGAACGTGGTCGCCTCCGGCCTCGCGGACCGTTGCGAGACCCAGGTCGCCTACGCGATCGGCAAGGCCAAGCCGGTGGGCCTGTTCGTGGAGTGCTTCGGCACCGAGCGGGTGCCCGTCGAGCAGATCCAGGATGCGGTGCTGGAGGTCTTCGACCTGCGGCCGGCCGCGATCATCAGGGATCTGGACCTGCTCCGCCCGATCTACTCACAGACCGCCAGCTACGGGCATTTCGGCCGTGAGGAGCCGGACTTCTCCTGGGAGCGGATCGACCGCGCCGACAGCCTCAGGGACGCCGCGGGCCTGTAACCCGCCGCCCGGTAACCCCGGGGGCTGGGATCCCGGTCCCCGGACCCGCGGGCCCGGCCCTGGACATCATCCGGGCCTGGAATTTACGCTCATCGCGCTGGGTGTTCTGGTTAGGGCGTTCCCGCGCGTGAGCCGGTGAGCTTTTGCCATCATCCACAGACCGGACGGCCTTCCCGGCCCAGCCAGAGCCGGGCGCCCCTGCGAAGCGATCGCCGGACCCTGCTCAGTCCGTGCGGCCCGCGTCCGCGCCGCAGCCGGCGAGCGAGTCCGCGCCGCGGCCGGTATGCGAGGCCGTGCCCCCGGGGCCAGTCGCCCGGCGCCCCGCCGCCAACTGGCCCGCTACGGCCGCGCTGGTGTGCGGCATCCTCGGCGGGACGCTCATCACCCTCCCGGCCGGGTTGCTGCTGGCCGCTGTCGGCTTCCGCCGGGCCCGCGGGGGGAACGGGGGCCTGGCCCGCTGCTTGCTGGCGGTCGCGCTGACGCTGGCCTGGGCGGGAGCAGCGGGGTACCTGCTACCCCGCCTCATCCGGGCCGCCGACCCAGGCTGCGTCGCGTACAAGAACACCGCGCTCACGGCCTACAACCGGGTGGCCGACGACGTCAGCGAGGGCCGTTCCCGGGCCCGGCTGGCCCGGGACCTGTCCGCCGCCATCGCCTCGATCAGCCGTGCCACGGCGGACAGCCGGAACGCAGCGGCCACCCAGCCGCTGGCCGCGCTGGCCGGGGACCTGCGCACCATGCGCGCGGACGTCCAGGCCGGCCGCGTCGTCCCGCGCGGGCTGCTGCTGTCCCTGAACCGCGAGACCCGGGCCGCCGACGCTGCCTGCGGCACCGTGCATCTCTAGACCACACCGGCGCAGCGTGTCACCCCTCTCTGGTAGGACAGGACCGTGGCAGGGGCAGCGGGTCAGCAGGCGGCCACCCGGCCGGCGCGGCGGGGTGCGGCCCGCGATCCGGGTCCGGCCGCCGCGGTCCTGCCGGTCGCCCGGATCGCCGTCGACATCCCGCTGGCCCACCTCGACCGGCCGTTCGACTACCTGATTCCCGAGCGGCTGTCGGATCAGGCCGTACCCGGCTGCCGGGTGCGGGTCCGCTTCGCGGGCCAGCTAGTCGACGGCTACCTGCTGGACCGGGCGGCGGAGAGCGGGCACCAGGGGCGGCTGGCCCGCCTCGAGCGAGTGGTGTCACCCGAGCCCGTGCTGAGCCCGGAGATCATGGCCCTGGCCCGTGAGGTGGCGGACCGCTACGCGGGTACCCTGGCCGACGTCCTGCGGCTGGCCATCCCGCCCCGGCACGCCCGCACCGAATCGGCCGCTCCCCTCCCTGAGCCGGACAGGCCTGAGCCGGACAGGCCTGGGCCGGACGGGCCTGGACCCACGCCTGGGCGGCCCGGGCCCGGCCCGTGGGCCCGGTATCCGGACGGTCCCGCGTTCCTCGACGCGCTGGCCAGCCGGCGCGGGCCGCGCGCCGTGTGGTCGGCGCTGCCCGGGCCGCACTGGCCGGAAGAGATCGCCCGGGCGGTGGCCACCGTCGCGGCCACCGGGCGGGGTGCCCTGGCCGTGGTGCCGGACGCCCGCGATCTCGGCCTGCTGGACACGGCGCTCGCCGCACAGCTTGGGCCCGGCCGGCACGTCACGCTGTCTGCCGACCTCGGGCCCGCCGAACGCTACCGGCGCTGGCTGGCTGTCCGGCGCGGCACGCAGCGGGTGGTGGCGGGCACCCGCGCCGCGATGTTCGCGCCGGTCAGTGACCTGGGGCTGGTGGCCCTCTGGGATGACGGGGACGACCTGCACGCCGAGCCACGCGCGCCGTACCCGCACACCCGCGAGGTGCTGGCCCTGCGGGCGCACCGCACTGGCGCGGCCGTCCTGATCGGGGGCTTCGCCCGGACCACCGAGTCCACCAGCCTGGTGGCCAGTGGCTGGGCCAGGCCCATCGTGGCGGACCGTCCCGTGCTCCGCGACCACGCCCCCGCGGTCCGCGCCACGGGCGGTGACGCGGAGCTCGCCCGGGACGAGGCGGCGCAGACCGCGCGGCTGCCCAGCCTGGTGCTGCGCACCGCCCGCGAGGCACTGGGCGGCGGCCCGGTCCTGGTCCAGGTGCCGCGCCGCGGTTATGTGGCTGCCCTGGGCTGCGCCCGCTGCCGGGAAAGAGCCAGGTGCACGGCCTGCGGAGGCCCGCTCGCCCTGGCCAGCGTCGGCGCGGCGCCCCGTTGCGGATGGTGTGGAGTGGCCGACGAGCGATGGCGGTGCACGCACTGCGGGCATGCCGCCGTCCGAGCCCTGGTGACCGGGGCCGGGCGCACCGCGGAGGAACTCAGCCGGGCCTTCCCCGGGGTCCCTCTGATCACCTCCGGCGGGGCCGCGATGATCCCCACCGTGCCCAGCTCGCCCGCCCTGGTGGTCGCCACGCCGGGCGCCGAGCCACGGGCCGGCGGCGGGTACGCCGCCGCGTTGCTGCTGGACGGCTGGATGCTGCTCGGCCGCCCCAGCCTGCGCGCCGCCGAGGAGACGCTGCGTCGCTGGATGAACGCCGCGGCGCTGGTCCGCGCCGGATCCGCGGGCGGCCGGGTGGTCGTGGTGGCTGACTCCGCCATCCCCGCGGTGCAGGCCCTGGTCCGGTGGGACCCGGTCACCCACTCCGAGCGGGAACTCGACGAGCGGGCCGAGCTTCATTTCCCGCCCGCGGTACGGATAGCGTCCCTCAGCGGACCTCAGGACGCGGTCGATGCGTTGCTGGCGGACGCGGAGCTGCCGCCCGGTGCGCAGCAGCTCGGCCCCGTCGAGGAGCCTCCGGACAGCGTCCGGATGCTGGTGCGTGTGCCCAGGTCAGAAGGGTTGATGCTGGCCGGGGCGCTGCACCGGGCTCAGGCCGGGCGGACCGCACGCAAGGCTGCGGGAGCCGTCCGGGTGCAGCTCGACCCGGCCGAGCTGATCTGAGTCCCCCCGGGGAGGCCATAGGGTGCTTGGGTGGCCACCTCACGACGGAACCAGCCGTCGCGGACCACGCCGGGTCCGCGCGGTACGGCGAACGGGAACGCGCAGGGCGGGGCGGATACCGGCGGTCCGCCCCGGCTCCCGACCGTGCGCCTCGCGCCGCGCGAGGAGCTGGCCGCCGCGGCCCGGGTCGCTCCGCTGCTGCGGGCAGCGCGCGACGTGGCCCGGTGGGTCGGCGCGGGCCGGACGCTCACCAAGACCGGGCGGCTGCGTCACGCGGACGCCCTGACGGCCGCCACGCACCTGGAGCTGATCCCGGCCGAGTTCGACGCGGCGTGGCGGGTCGCGGTCGCCGCCCGGATGCTGGTGCTGACCGGGACCCGCGTGGAAGCCGGGGACCGGCTCGACGTGCTCGCGTCCGGTACGGCCGACGACGTGCTGGCCGCCTGGGACTCGGCGCTCACGGTCATGCTGGAAGCCGAGGACCTGGACGGGATGGCGACCGCCCTGTACACCGTGGGCGGCCCGGTCCGAATGGACGCCCTCTTCGACGCCTATCTGGCCGCGGCGGACACCCGGCGCAAGGGAGCCCGCGGCGGCGAGCCGGGACCCGGGGGGGAGCAGGCTGCTGACCGCGGCGTGCTCCAGGACGAGGGAGCGGCCCTCTCCGTCGCGCTGGAGATGCTGGCCGACCTCGGCGTGGTCGAGCTGGGGGCGGACGAGCCCGGTGTGGAAGAGGACGGGGGTGCCCTCACCGTCACCCTGGCCCCACTCGGCGTCTGGGGTGTGCACCGGCGGCTGCGCGCGCAGGGATGGCACGTCCCGGTCACCGGCGGGCGTGCCCGCAGCGATGCCGCCGCGCTGCTCGCCACGCTAGCCAACTGCGACGTGGAGGACGGGGAAGCGGAGATCGCCAGCTGGCTCGCGGGACGCACTCCCCGGCAGGCCGCGGCGGAACTGATCAGCGCGGCCAGCCAGGGCTCACCCGGCCTGCGCGGCGCGGGGTTCGCGGTGCTCGACCGGATTGGCGCGGATGCCGTGGTGCCGGTCCGGCAAGCCCTGGCCGATCCGGTGCTGCGCGCCCACGCGGCGGTCTGGCTGCACGAGCACGGCGAGGACGTCGAGCTGGACCGGGAAGACCGGGCCTGGCTGCTGGTCGACCTGGGTGCTGGGCTGCTGGAGGAGGCCGACCCGAAGGACGTCGTGGCCGAGCTGCTGCCCGACGTCCCCCCGGACGCGCAGGCGGAGCTGGTGGCCGGGCTATGGCGGGTCCGCCATCCCGGCGTGACGGACCTGCTGACCGCACTTAGTGATCACCACCCCGATCCTTCGGTGGCGCGGGCCGCGCGGAAGGCCGCGTTCAAGGCCCGCTCGGTCTCGGCCAGTTGAGGCCCCGGGAGTTCATAGACTTGGGTGGTTAACGCTCCCGGTGGCAGGCCCGGCGAGCGCCAACACGGAAGGACGGTGCGCCATCAGCGTTAAGCCGATCCGCATCTTCGGTGACCCGGTCTTGCGCACCCCGGCCGAGCCGGTCCGCGACTTCGATGCCGAGCTGCGCAAGCTGGTCAAGGACCTCACCGACACGATGCTGGAGGCACCGGGCCTCGGCCTGGCCGCCCCCCAGATCGGCGTGGGCCTGCGGGTCTTCACTTATTTCGTGGACGACGAACTCGGGCACCTGATCAACCCCTCGCTGGACCTGTCGGCCGAGACGGAGACCGACGACGAGGGCTGCCTGTCGTTCCCGGGCCTCGCCTTCCCGACCCAGCGAGCGTTCGGGGCGGTCGCCAAGGGCTTCAACATGTACGGCGAGCCGGTCACCGTCGAGGGCACCGGCCAGCTGGCCCGGTGCGTGCAGCACGAGACCGACCATCTCGACGGGGTCCTGTTCATCGACCGGCTGGACCCGCAGCAGCGCAAGCTGGCCATGCGGGCCGTCCGCGAGGCGGAGTGGTGGGGTGAGCCGATCCCGGAGATCCGGGCCTCGCCCCACGCGACCGGCGGACAGGCCCGCTAGGTTCCCGCATGCGAGTGGTGTTCGCTGGTACCCCGCAGGCCGCCGTGCCCGCACTCGATGCCCTGCTGAAGTCCGGGCACGAGGTGGTCGCGGTGGTGACCCGGCCCGACGCCCCGGCCGGCCGGGGGCTGCACCTGGAGCCGAGCCCGGTCGCGCAGCGCGCCACCGAGGCCGGGGTCGAGGTGCTCAAGCCCGCCCGGCCCCGGGACCCGGAATTCGTCGACCGCCTGCGGCAGATCGACCCGGACATCGTGCCGATCACCGCTTACGGTGCGCTCATCCCGCAGTCCGTGCTGGACATCCCGGCCCAGGGCTGGGTCAACCTGCATTTCTCGCTCCTGCCCGCATGGCGCGGCGCCGCCCCGGTACAGCACGCCATCCTGCACGGGGACGACATCACCGGCGCCACCACGTTCCGGCTGGTCAAGGAGCTGGATGCGGGCCCGGTCTTCGGCGTGGTGACCGAGTCGATCCGGCCCGATGACACCGCGGGAGAGCTGCTCGGGAGGCTGGCGGTATCCGGCGCCGACCTTCTCGTGGCCACCCTCGACGGGATCGAGTCCGGGCAGCTCGAGGCGCGGCCCCAGCCCGCCGAGGGAGTCAGCCTCGCTCCCAAGATCACCGCTGAGGATGCCCGGGTGCGCTGGGACCAGCCGGCCATCGCCGTGGACCGGCAGATCCGCGCGACCACGCCCAGCCCCGGGGCCTGGACCATGCTGGGGGAGGCCCGGGTGAAGTTGTGGCCGGTCGGCCCGCTCCCCGATAACGCGACCCCCGGCGATCCGGTCCCCGACAACGCGGGCCCCGGCGACGCGGCGTCCACCGGCGCCCCTGCCCCCGGGGAAGTGCGGATCCTGCGCTCCGGGGTCCTGGTCGGCACCGCCACCACGCCGGTCGGGCTGGGTGACGTGCAGCCACCGGGCAAACGGCGGATGCGCGCCGCCGACTGGGCCCGCGGACTCCGCCAGGACCGAGTGGTGCTGGGCTGAGATGACTGCACCCATCCGCAAGCCGCGGGCCACTCCCCAGGGCGGTGCATCCCGGGGCAGAGCTTCCCGCGGCGGTGCCCCGCGCCAGGGCGCCTCCGGCGGCGGCGCCCCGCGCAGCGACGCTTCCGGGGCCGCTCCGCGCCAGGGCGCTTCCGGCGGCGGCCCGCGCGGCGGCCGGGGACGCCGAGCCGACCCGGTCCGCCGGGTCGCCTACGACGTGCTCATCGCCGTCGAGCAGCGGGACGCCTACGCCAACCTGCTGCTGCCGTCGATGCTCGCCGAGCGAGGGCTGGCCGGGCGCGACGCCGCGCTCGCCACCGAGCTCACTTACGGGACGCTGCGCGGCCGGGGCAGCTACGACGCGATCCTCGGCCTGTGCAGCGACCGGGGCCTCGACCGGGTAGACCCGCCGCTGCGCGAGGTGCTGCGGCTCGGCACCCACCAGCTGCTGGCTACCCGGGTCCAGCCGCACGCGGCCGTCGCGACGTCTGTGGAGCTCGCCAAGGACCTGGCTGGCCAGCGTTCGGCCGGCTTCGTCAACGCGGTGCTCCGCAAGGTGGCCACCCGAGACCTGGAGACCTGGATAGGGGTAGCGGCGCCGCGCCGCGACACCGATCTGCTCGGTCACCTGGCCGTCCGGTACAGCCATCCCCGGTGGATGGTGGAGGTGGTGGCCGAGGCGCTGGGGGAGGATCCCGCGAGCGGCATGGCCGGTACCGAGGCGGCCCTGGCGGCGGACGGGACCCGGCCCAGGGTCACCCTGTGCGTGGTGCCCGGGCTGGCCGACCCCGCGGAGCTGGTGGCCGCCGGCGGCGAACCCGCCACCTGGTCGCCCTTCGGCGCCTATCTGGCGGGCGGGGACCCGGGCGCAATCGAGGCGGTCAGCGCCCGGCGGGCGGCCGTCCAGGACGAGGCGAGCCAGCTGGCTGCCATCGCGGTCGCCCGGGCCGGCCTGACTGGCCAGGACCGCTGGTGGCTGGACATGTGCGCTGGGCCGGGCGGCAAGGCCCGGCTGCTGGCCGGCCTGGCGGCGCAGCGCGAGGCGCACCTGGTGGCCACGGACGCGCGCCCGCACCGGGCCCGGCTGACGCGCGACGCCGTGTCGGTCACCGGCGCAGCGGCCGCCGCGGCTGTCGACGGGACCATGCCCGCCTGGCGACCCGCAGCCTTCGACCGGGTGCTGGTGGACGTCCCGTGCTCTGGGATCGGGGCGCTGCGCCGCCGCCCCGAGGCCCGCTGGCGCCGGTCGGCGCAGGACGTGCTGGGCCTGGGCGGGCTGCAGCGCAGTCTGCTCCGCAGCGCGCTGGACGCGGTCCGGCCGGGTGGCGTGGTCGGCTACGTCACCTGCTCGCCGCACCGCGGCGAGACGCGGGACGTGCTGGCGGACGTGCTCCGCGGCCGCGACGACATCGAGGTGCTGGACGCGCCCGGCGTCCTGGCCGAGGTCCCGGACCTGCGCTGCCCGGAGCCTGATGGCCGGTACGCCCAGTTCTGGCCGCACCGGCACGGCACCGATGCGATCTTCCTGGCCCTGCTGCGCCGCCGTGAAGACGCCGGGCGGCCGGGGCGCTGATCAGCCAGCGGCCCGATCAGCGGGCACTGGGTTAGGTGGCTCTGGATCAGCTGGCACTGGTGAGCGAGCGCCCGGTGCTCCGGCGCAGCCGGGCGGAACCGATGTCTGCCCGCTGGCCCTCGCTGTGCCCGGCCCCGTATCCGCTGCCGGAGTACGTCATCTGCGTCTTGCGGGTGGTGGGGTAGGCGTGCTCGATGTTCCGCATGATGACCTGCCGCCGGTCAGCCAGGACCAGCGTCGTCCGGGCGCCGTCGGTAGCGGCGGGGGAGGTGGCCTGCGAGGTGGCCGCCTGCTCGGCGGTCCGGACCCGCGAGACCACGGCCGAGATGAAGCCGAGCAGCCAGCTGCGCCGCCACGCCCGCGGACTGCGGCTCCAGTCGGGGACCTGGGCCACCGCGAGGCCCTGCCACATCTGCAGCAGCAGTGACGTGTACAGCACGTCGGTGCGCTCGATGTCGGACGCGAAACCGAAGATGTGGATGCGGGTCCCCGGGCCCTGGCGCGGCAGCAGCACGCACTGGCACCGCAGGACCGAGGCCAGGCCGCAGAGCAGGTGCGCCTGCACCCGGGCCCACGGGTTGTCGATGTCAATCTTCCGGTCGGCGGGGTGATCGGTCTCCGGCCGCCGCGCGGCGAGCAGAGCTCGGTCGATGCCGTACTTGGCCATCATCTCGGCCGCCTTGGCCGTCAGCGCCTCCGCCTCGGCCGGGGTCACACCGGCGGATTCCGCCTTGGTGAGCAGCTTGCGCACGCGATCGAGCAGGGCGGCGGCGGCCTCGGATCCTGGTGCCGGGCCCCGCGCGGGGCCGCTGCTCGCCTGGCCGCCACCTGCGGAGCTGTGCGGGGCGGAGCCAGTACCCGGTGCCTGGGGATTCACGGAAGTTGCCTCCTGTCCGGAACACAGTATCGAATGCAGATTCGGACGATATCCGGACGTTGCGACATTTTGCCTGGGGTGCTGCTCCCTGGGAACGGGTTGCCTCGGGGCGCTGTTCCTGCCGCACCCTACCCCCGGCCGGGCCCGGATCGCCGGGCCCCCGGACGGGGGGACGGCGGGCTCACCCCGCAGGCCCCCCGCCGATGCGGCGCCGGGTCCTACACTCAGCCCCATGGCCGTCCAGATGGCACCCAGCATCCTGTCCGCTGACTTCGCCCGTCTCGCGGACGAAGCAGCTGCCGTCACCGGTGTAGCTGACTGGCTGCACGTGGACGTCATGGACAACCACTTCGTGCCCAACCTCACCCTCGGGCTGCCGGTGGTCGAGGCGCTGCTCAAGCACGCAGGCCTGCCGCTCGACTGCCATCTGATGATCGAGGAACCCGAGCGCTGGGCGCCGGCTTACGCGGAGGCCGGGGCTCGGAACGTCACGATCCACGCCGAGGCGGCCTCATCGCCGGTGCGGACCCTGCGGATGATCAGGTCCGCGGGGTCCCGGGCCGGCCTGGCGATCAACCCGTCTACCCCCGTCGAGCCGTACGCCGATCTCCTGCCCGAGATCGACATGATGCTGCTGATGACCGTGGAGCCAGGATTCGGCGGCCAGCCCTTCCTGGACCTGGTGCTGCCCAAGCTGCGCCGCGCCCGCGATCTGGTGACCCGGCACGGCGGCGCGGTGTGGCTCCAGGTGGACGGCGGGGTGAGCGAGAAGACCATCGAGCGCTGCGCGGAGGCGGGCGCGGACGTCTTCGTGGCCGGCTCCGCGGTCTACGACGCCGCCGATCCCGCCGCCGCCGTCCAGGCCCTCCGCGCCCAGGCGGAGCAGGCCACCGCGCGGGCCCCCTGGCACTGCTGAGGCCCTGGCCCCGCTCGTTACCGTGACCACCCGGGCCGCCCCAGCTATCCAAGGTCCGGCCGGCCGCGGCCGCTGCCAGCCGTAAGCTGCCGCCGGCTGTAATCGGCTTGACCGGCGACCCCGGCCTGTGCCCCAATGGGCCCGTCAGCTGCCCGCCGTGGGCGGCCCCGTCGCGAGGAGGTGTCCTGGTGGCATTGATGGCTGCGCCTCCACCCGCCGCGCCCCCGGATGGCGCCTGCTGACCCGCCGCTGCTGACGGTCTTCGCGCGCCCCGGGCCCGCGGCCAGCACTCGTGGCCGTGCCAGTCCCGGAGGCGACATGCCCGTTCCCCGTCCGCACCGACGCCGGGCCGATGCCGGCCCACTTTCCGTGCGGGTCATCCGCCCGACCATCCGTGATCCGCGTTTCGTCATGCTGCTGGCCGCCCAGACGGTCAACTCGGTCGGTGGCTGGGCCTGCGGCATCGCACTGTGGGGGTTCGCCGCGTACCGCTACCACGCGGGCCCGCTGCCCGTGGCACTGCTCACGCTGTGCTGGGCCGCGCCGCCCGCGGTGCTCGGCCCGCTGCTGGGGATGTCGGTGGACCGCCTCGGCCCGCAGCGGGCCCTGACGCTCGGCTACCTGGCCGCGGCGGCGGCCGCGGCGGGCCTGGCCAGCGCTGGGTCGCCGGCTGCGCTCGCCCTTGCCGCGGTGGGTTATGGCGTGACCCGGGCTCTGACGGGTCCCGCCGCGGCGGCCCTCCCGCCGCGAATCGTCGCCGGGGAGGACCTGCTGGCCGCCAACTCGCTCCTGGGCGCCGCCGGCCCGGCGGGCCAGATCCTCGGCCCGCTGGCCGCCAGTGCCACCCTCGCCGCCGCCGGGTTCCGGGCCGTGTTCCTGATGGACGCGGCCAGCTACCTGATCGCGGCCTGGGCCGTCGCGACGCTGCCAGGCCGGCCGCGGCCCGGGCCACCCGAACGGCCGGAGCGCACAGGACCGCGTGCCGGGCAGCTGGCCGGACTGCGAGTCAGTCTTCTGGCCGGGCTTCGCCACGGGCTCGCGGAGGCCAGGCAGCAGCGGGTGGTGCGGGTACTGCTCGGGCTCGGTGCCGCGGTCACCTTTACCTCGGGCGCCTTCCTCGTCATCGAGCCCCTCTACGCCGGCCGGGTGCTCGGCCGCCCGCCCGCGCAATTCGCGCTGTTCGAGGCGGTGGCCGGGACAGGAGCGGTCCTCGCCAGCCTGGCCATGTCCCGGTTTCCGGGCCGGCTGATGTCACGCTGGCCGGGGCGCCTGACAGGCGTGCGGGCAGCGGCCGTGGCCGCCTGCGGGTACGGCGTGTCGGCCGCCGCGTTCGCCGGGACACCCTGGATCCCCGTGGCCTACGCCGGCGCCTTCGCCTGGGGGGTCAGCGGCGCCGTGTTCGCCGTGATCCTGACCACCGCGCTGCAGCAGCAGGTGCCGGTCCAGGCGCATGGGCGGGTCATGGGGCTGGCCGCGGCGCTTTATTCGGCGGCCGACACTGCCGGGCTGCCCGCCGCCGCGATCGTCCTGGTGCTGCTGAGCGTCCGTGCCGGGGCGCTCGCCCTGGCCGGCGTCGCGGTGGTGGCCGGCCTGGCCGCCGCTACCCGCGGGCCTCGCCTGCGAATCGGGGGCTGTCCGCGTGCCGGGCCTGGCCATAACTGCTGACCGTCGATGGCCGGTCACTCATAATCAGCAGAAGAGCTCGCGCGCAGGCTGTCGATATCGCCGGGGTCGTTCGTCGGACTGGTGACGGACGAGTCGAGAACCTGAAGGAGATGCTGTCATGGCTGAGTACCTGATCCTCATCAACGAGGACGAGAGCAGTTACGCCACCGCGTCGCCCGATGTGCTGCAGCAGGTGATGGAGGCCCACAACCGGTTCGCTAAGCAGGTCGAGGAGACCGGCGGGTCGATCGTCTCCGGGCGGGCCCTGCAACCCACCAGCACCGCTACCTCCATCCGCGACGACGTGATCACCGACGGCCCGTTCGCCGAGACCAAGGAGGCGCTGGGCGGGTTCTACCTGGTCGAGGCCCGCGACCTGGACCACGCGCTCGAGATCGGCAAGCTCTGCCCGGCGCAGTTCGGCGGCGTCGAAGTGAGGCCGATCATGGTCTTCGACGGCATGTGACCGGATCCACCGCGGGCGGGCTTCCCGCCGACTCCGGGACCAGCACCGGATCGGGGGCCGGGAAGGACCGCCCCACGGCGGCGGACGCCGTGGCAGATGCGCACCGTCGTGAGTGGGCCTTCGTGCTCGCCGCGACGGCGCGCGTCGCCGGGGACCTGGACCTGGCCGAGGAATGCGTGCAGGACGCCTACGTCGCGGCCTTGCAGGCCTGGTCCCAGCAAGGGGTGCCGCGCAACCCCGGCGCCTGGCTCACCACCACGGCGCGGCGCCGGGCTATCGACCTGCTGCGCCGCGACACCACCTTGCGCAGGAAACTCCCGCTGCTCGTGGAGCCCGGCCCGCCGGACGACCAGGCCGGTGCGGACGGCCCAGCCGGGGCGGAGGAAGGCAGCGGCGTGATCCCCGACGACCGGCTGCGGCTGATATTCACCTGCTGCCACCCGGCGCTGGCCCGGGAGGCGCAGGTCGCGCTCACGCTCCGGCTGGTGTGCGGGCTGTCCACGGCGGACATCGCGCAGGCCTTCCTGGTCTCCGAGCCGACCATGGCGGCCCGGGTCACCCGGGCCAAGAAGAAGATCTCCGGCGCCCGCATCGCCTACCGGGTGCCGGAGGCGGCGCAACTGCCGGACCGGCTGGACGCCGTGCTGACCGTGGTGCACCTGCTGTACACCACCGGGCACACCGCGCCAGGTGGCGGCCGCCTGGTCCGGGACGACCTGGTCGACCGCGCGCTCGGGCTGGCCCGGATGCTGCTCCTGCTGATGCCGGACGAGCCCGAGGTCCGCGGACTGCTCGCCCTGCTCCTGCTGACTGACGCCCGGCGGGCGACCCGGTGCGCCCCGGATGGCCGGCTGCTGCTCCTGGAGGATCAGGACCGCGCGCAATGGGACCGGCCCGCCATCGCCGAGGGAACCGCGCTGGTGCGTGACGCGCTGCGCAGCGGCCGCCCGGGCCGGTTTGCGCTGCAGGCCGCGATCGCGGCCGTGCACGCCCAGGCCCCCACCTACCGCGACACCGACTGGCGGCAGATCCTGGGTCTCTACGACCTGCTCGGGCGGAAGTGGACCTCGCCCGTGGTCGCCCTGAACCGGGCGGTCGCGCTGGCCATGGCCGACGGGCCGGAAGCCGGTCTCGCCGCGATAGCGGACCTGGAGCATGACGGCCGCCTGGCCGGCTACCGGTACCTGCCCGCCGCCAAGGCGGATCTGCTGCGCCGTCTCGGCCGGGCGCAGGAGGCGGCGCAGGCCTACCGCTGCGCTCTCGAGCTCACCGCCAACCAGCCCGAGCGCGACTTCCTCAGCCGCCGCCTGGCCGAGGTCCAGCCTGGCCGGTAACGGCCCCGGCGGGCCGCCGATGCGCGGAGGGTCACGGAAAGGGTGGGTTGCGGCCAGGAATACCTCTCGTGGCACACTAGTTGCTGCAGTAAAGCGTGCTCCGGGGTCGGTGAAATTCCGAGCCGGCGGTGACAGTCCGCGACCCGGCCCAGGCGCCCAGCGCCTGTGGCCGGCTGATCCGGTGTAATTCCGGGACCGACGGTTAAAGTCCGGATGGGAGGCAGCACGCGCGCGGCGGCAGCGTTGGCTGCCCGGTCGCGTTTGCGCGTCCGCGCACCCCGGAGCCGAGTGGCGTAACGGCTCCGAGGAGAGGAACCGCGGATGTTCACCGGCATAGTGGAAGAGCTCGGCGAGGTCGTCGCCGTCGAGCGGCTGCCTGACGCGGCCCGGCTGACGGTACGCGGCCCGCGGGTGACCGCGGACGCCTGGCACGGTGATTCCATCGCCGTCAACGGGGTCTGCCTGACCGTGACCGACTCCTCAGACAAGACCTTCACCGCCGACGTCATGGCCGAGACGCTGCGGCGCACCGGTCTCGGTGCGCTCAGTCCGGGTTCCCCGGTCAACCTGGAGCGTCCGGTCGAGATGGGCGGCCGGCTCGGCGGCCACCTGGTTCAGGGGCACGCCGACGGCACCGGGGAGATCCTGTCCCGCACTCCGGGCGAGCACTGGGACGTGGTGCGCATCGCCACCCCGCCGGACCTGACCCGGTACATCGTGCTGAAGGGCTCGATCACCGTGGACGGGGTGAGCCTGACCGTCTCGGCCCTCAGTGTGGCCTGGTTCGAGGTCAGCCTCATCCCCACCACGCTGGAGATGACCACACTCGGCCGGCTCGAGCCCGGCAGCCAGGTGAATCTGGAAGTCGACGTGATCGCCAAGTACGTGGAGAGTCTGCTGGCCAGCGGCCCGCCCGGGACGCCGGCGGCGCCGCCGGCGGCGGCCGCGGGCCTAGCCAGCCACCTAGGGAACGAGCAGCCGGGAGCAAGGTCATGAGCAGCGAGGACACCATGCTGGACGAGTCAGTGCTTGACGAGGTTGCGCAGGCAGTCCGGGACATCGCGGACGGCCGCCCCGTCGTGGTCGTGGACGACGCCGACCGAGAGAACGAGGGCGACATCATCGTCGCGGCCAGCAAGATGACGCCGGAGCTGATGGCGTTCATGATCCGGTACACCAGCGGAGTGATCTGCGTCCCCCTGCCTGGTGCGCACCTGGACCGGCTCCAGCTGCCCCTGATGACCCCGCACAACTCCGAGCGGATGCGCACCGCGTTCACCATCAGCGTGGACGCCCGGGACGGCGTGACCACCGGAATCTCCGCCGAGGACCGGGCGCGGACCGTGCGCACCCTGGTCGACTCGGCCACCGAGCCCTACGAGATCGTCCGGCCCGGGCACATCTTCCCGCTCCGCTACGCCGAGGGCGGCGTGCTGCGCCGGCCCGGGCACACCGAGGCGGCGGTGGACCTGGCCCGGCTGGCCGGGCTGGCCCCCGCCGGGGTGCTGGCCGAGGTGGTCAACGACGACGGGACCATGGCCAGGCTCCCGCAGCTGCGGGAGTTCGCCGACGAGCATGGGCTCACGCTGATCTCGATCGCCCAGCTGATCGACTACCGGCGGCACAGTGAGCGGATGATCCGCCGGGTGGTGGAAACCCGTCTCCCCAATGCCTACGGCGAGTGGCGCGCCTTCGGCTACCAGAACCTGGTGGACGACACTGAGCACCCCGTCCTGGTCCTCGGCGACCTGGGCGACGGCCGGGACGTGCTGGTCCGGGCGCACTCGGAATGCCTGACCGGGGACGTGCTCGGCTCCCGCCGGTGTGACTGCGGGGACCAGCTGGAGGCGTCCATGGCCGCGATCGCGGCCGAGGGCCGTGGCGTCGTGCTGTACCTGCGCGGCCATGAGGGCCGCGGCATCGGCCTGCTCAGCAAGCTGCGGGCCTACCAGCTCCAGGACGCTGGCGCCGACACGGTCGACGCCAACCTGGAACTCGGCCTGCCGGCCGACGCGCGGGAGTACTCCACCGGCGCCCAGATCCTCGCCGACCTTGGCGTCCGCTCAGTGCGGTTGCTGACCAACAACCCCGCCAAGGTGAGCGGGCTGTCCGGGTTTGGCATCGAGGTGACCGGCCGGGTCGCGCTGCCGGTCACGCCCACGCCGGAGAACCTCCGCTACCTGACCGTCAAGCGGGACCGGCTCGGCCACCTGATCGACGGCCTGCCCGCCACCCTCAACAGCACCCCGGCCAACAGCACCCCGGCCAACGGCAGCGGGACCCACAGCGGAACAGTCAACGCCAGTACAGCCAACGGCAGCGGCACGGCCCTGGCCGGCTGCCGGTGAGCGGCGCCGGCCGGCCGCCCGCCGAGACCGTCGACGCCGCCGGGCTGACCCTGGCCATCGCGGTGACCCGGTGGCACGCGGAGATCACCGACGCGCTGACCGACCGCGCGCTGGCCGCCGCGAAGGCGTGCGGCATCGACGACCCGCTGGTGATCCGGGTGCCCGGCGCGGTCGAGCTGCCCGTGGTCGCCGCCGAGCTCGCGCGCAGCCACGACGCGGTGGCCTGTCTCGGCGCGGTGATCCGGGGCGGCACGCCGCACTTCGAGTACGTCTGCGACGCGGTCACCTACGGGATCGCGCGGGTCGCGCTGGACGTCGGCAAACCAGTTGGCAACGGGGTGCTGACCTGTGACACCCTGGAGCAGGCCCGCGAACGCAGCGGGCAGGACGGCAGCCGCGAGGACAAGGGATGGGAGGCGGTTGTGGCCGCGCTCGAGACCGCGCTCGTGCTGCGCTCCCTCCGTGGAGGGTCGGCTGGTGGCGGGACCCCGCAACGACATTGACCGGGCAGCATGAGCAGCCCTGGCCGGTTTTCGTTGCGGAAGAAAGGTTCTCCCTGTGCTTTCCCTGGTCCTGCCCAAAGGCTCGCTGGAGCGAGCCACCCTCGACCTGTTTGACGCCGCGGACCTGACCGTCCGCCGGTCCTCCGACCGCGACTACCACGCGTCCATCGACGACCCCCGCATCGACAAGGTGCGCTTCCTGCGCCCGCAGGAGATCCCCTCCTACATCGAGCGCGGCCTGTTCGACCTGGGCATCACCGGCCGGGACTGGATTACCGAGACCGGCGCGGAAGTCGCGTCCCTGGGCGAGCTGCACTACTCCAAGGCCACGTCGCAGCCGATCCGGGTGGTGCTCGCGGTTCCGCAGAACTCGCCCTGGCAGTCCGTGACCGACCTGCCCGAGGGGGTCCGGATCTCGACCGAGCTCCCCGCGACGACCGCCCGCTACCTCGAGGCCAACGGGGTCAAGGCGATGGTCATCCCGTCGTACGGCGCCACCGAGGCCAAGGTGCCGGACATCGTGGACGCGATCGTCGACCTGACCGAGACCGGCTCCTCGCTGCGCCGCAACGGCCTGCGCATCCTGGACACGTTGCTGACCAGCTACACCGAGCTGATCGCGAACACCGACGCGTACGCCGACACGGAGAAGCGGGGCGCGATGGACGACATCGCGCTGCTGCTCCGCGGGGCCATCCAGGCCCGCGGCCACGTCCTGCTCAAGCTCAACGTCGCCGCGGCCCAGCTGGAGGCGGTGACGGCGATGCTGCCCGCGCTGTCCTCCCCGACCGTCACCACACTGGCCCGCGGCGGGATGAACGCGGTCGAGACGGTGGTGCCCAAGCGCGGGGTGAACACGCTGATCCCGGCGCTGAAGGCGGCCGGGGCCCGGGACATCCTGGAGATCCCGATCTCCAAGATCGTCGAATAGCCGGCCCAGGGGTCAGCCGCTGCGCTGCGTCAGTCGCCGCGCTGGGGCCAGGCGATCACCGGGCCGCGCGCGCGAAGGGTGACCCGGGAGCCCGTGGACAGCGCCGCGCCGCCCAGCGTCCGCACAGTCAGCGGCGGGGCGTGCGGGTCCCGCTCCGGCTGGACCGTGACCACCGCGTCGTGCCCGTGGTAGCCATAACCCGTTATCCGGCCGGTCAGGCCAGTGTCGCCGCCAGCCGCCGGCCCGGCCCCGGCGCTGCCGGGGGTGCCCGGGACCAGCTCCACCTGCTCTGGCCGGATCAGCACCATGGCGGGGCGCTGCCCTGGGCCGTCACTGCCGTTGCGGCCCGGACCCGCCCTGTCTTCCGCCGGGTCCGTGCCGGTCACGGCGAGCAGGCCGAGGAGAGTCTGCACGGACGAACCGTTGAGGATGCCCGGGATGACGTTGGCCTCGCCGATGAAGCGGGCCATGTCCGCGTCCACCGGGCAGGAGTACAGCTCCTGGGGGGTGGCGCACTGGGCGATGCCCCCGTCGCGCAGCACCGCCACCCGGTCCGCGGTGGACAGCGCCTCGTCCTGGTCGTGGGTGACCAGGACACTGGTGGTGCCCGACTCCTTCAGCAGCTGCTGAACGTCCGCCCGGACACTGGCCCGCAGGTGCGCGTCGAGGGAGGCGAACGGCTCGTCCAGCAGGACGACCTCCGGCGCGATGGCGAGCGCCCGGGCCAGGGCGACCCGCTGCTGCTGCCCGCCGGAGAGCTGGTGGGGGTACCGCCGGTCCAGGCCGCCGAGCCCGACCGCCTCGAGCAGGTCCGCGCAGCGCTTGCTGCGCCGCTCCCGTCCCCATTTGCGGCGGCTCAGCCCGAACGCTACGTTGGCCGCCACCGTGAGGTGCGGGAACAAGCTGCCTTCCTGGGGCACGTAGCCGATCCGCCGCCGCTCCGCGGGCAGGAACACGCCCGGCCCGTCGGCGACCGCGGACCCGATCCGCACCGTGCCCGCGTCGGCGTGCTCGAACCCGGCCAGCACCCGCAGCAGCGTGGTCTTGCCGCTGCCGGACGGGCCGAGGATCGCGGTCAGCGAGCCGGCGGGCACGTCCAGGTTGAGCCCGCACAGCACCTGGTGAGCACCGAACCGCTTGTCCAGCCCGGCGATCGCCAGCTGGGTCATGTCATCGTCCTCGGGTCCGCCGCGCCGCGATCGAAGAACCGGCCCAGCACCCAGCTCGGGATGGCCGCCACGGCGATCATCACCAGGGCGAACGGGGCGGCCTGCCCGTAGGACAGGTTCGTCTCGTACACCCAGAACTGCGAG
The DNA here is from genome assembly GCA_036509255.1 of Streptosporangiaceae bacterium. GTDB lineage: Bacteria > Actinomycetota > Actinomycetes > Streptosporangiales > Streptosporangiaceae > RYN-230. The sequence continues at coordinate 4 of DATCFY010000089.1, read as the reverse complement.
GCCA
>DATCFY010000088.1:0-28108 GCA_036509255.1 Streptosporangiaceae bacterium | reverse complement strand
GGGCCCGGGCCCGCCAGTCAGCTCCCGCCCACGTCCAGCGCGGTTAGCACCACGAGCACGATCGTGAGCGTGGCGAAGAGCCCGTGCGCGATGACGACCGGCAGCGGGAAGTGCCGTTCGGGTGGCCCCGCTACTCCGGAGTCCGGTTCCCGGGCCGAGCCGGACCGCTGCGTTGCGGAGGGGTCGAAGAAGCCGGCCGGTGCACTATGCGCGCCGATGCCGGCGAGGGCCACCCCCGGGGTCCGCTGAGTCCGGTACACGACGATCCAGCGGGCCGCCATGATCAGCCCCAGGGTCGCGACGACGGCGAGGATCGCCACCGCCGCCCAGGCGAGCCGGGTGGAGTCGGTAAAGAGGTAATAGCCCCACAGGCCGAGCCCGGTGATGGCGAGCAGCGCGTGCGTGCTGATCACCGGCACCGGGAGGCGGGTCGCCGCGCCGGACTGGAATTCGTGGTCGTACTCGATGAGCCAGATGGTCAGCAGGTACAGCCCGCCGCCGGCCGTGATCATCCAGGAGAACAGGGCAGCAAGCGACATCGGCAGTGTCCCATCGTCCGCACAGGGGAGCCGCCCGGTGGTGCCCCCGCTCGTGCGCGGCGCCGGGTGGCGCGGCCGGATCTGGATGCGTCGAAGACCCGGGTTACCCCTTAAGACGGACACGACCGCGGGGCAGTTCAGCCGGCCCCGCGCCGCCGGGCGGGCTCGTCATGGCCCGTGGCGGCCCGGGCTACTTCTTGCGTGCGCGGGCGGCGGCCTGCTGCTCGGTGTGGGCCCCGGAGGTGGCGAGAGAGCCGCGGGGGTCCTCGAGATGGGCCCGGACGAACCACTGGTACTGCTCAAGCTGCCCGGCCTGCTCGATGAGCATGTCCTGGGTGACCGGGTCCGCTTCCTCCGTCGCCGCGATCGCCTTGCGGTGCGCCTCGATGACGCCCGCGTAGACCACGTCGAGTGCGCCCAGGTGGGCCAGCGCGCTGTCGCGGCCGAGGGAGTAGTCATCCCAGGACCGGGCGGCGACCAGCGCGCCGGGCGTGCCAGACGGCGAGCCGCCCAGGGTGGCGATGCGCTCGGCGGTCTCGTCGACCATCAGGCGGACCGAGTCCACCTGCGGGTCGAGCATGGTGTGCACCGAGATGAACTGCGGGCCCACCACGTTCCAGTGGATGTGCTTGAGGGTCAGGGCGAGATCGTTGAGGGCGTTGAGGCGGTCCTGCAAGATCTCGATGACCAGGCCCGCGTCCTTCTTCCCGAGGCCGGGAACGCCGTACTGGGCGGTGCTGGTGCGCTTGGCGGCTGCCATGATCGCTGCCTTTCCTGGGACGGCCTGACGTCGCGACGGGTGCCGCGGCAGGCCCACGGCCCTACCCGGCGCAGCCCGTGTCATGCGGGCCCGGCGGCCCGGCCGGCGCGGGCCGCTGCCGAAGGCCTCAGTAGCCAGCTTGTAGCCGATCTGCACGTACGTCCCCCTCTTCAATCACGGCCAGAATCCTGCTCGCGGCTACCCGCCCGGTGTTCCGGCAAACGGGCGATCGGCCCGCGCCGGGCTGCCGGGCCTGCCGGGCTGTCGGCCCGCGCCGATGCCGGGGACTAGTCTGCGGACTATGACCAGTAACTGGCCGGCCTGCTCTTATGAGGGCTGGCGGGCGACCTGCGACACCCTGCATGCGCACACCCAGGTGCTCGGCAAGCTGGCGGTCCGGCTCGCGCCCCCCGAGCCCCAGCTCCAGCACGCGGCGCTGCGGCTGACCGCACGCGGCTGGGAGACGGCCCCGCTGCCCGCGCCCGACGGTTCCGGGTCGCTGGTCGCCGCGCTGGACCTGCGGACGCACGAGGCGGTGATCGAGCACAGCGGCGGCCCGGCCGAACGGGTACCGCTGACCCCGGACCGCGCGGTCGGGGACGTGACCCGCGACGTGCTGGCCGCGGTGCGCCGGCTGGGCGGGCCGGTCGAGATCGACCCGACGCCGCAGGAGGTGGCGTGGAGCGTCCCGCTCGACGAGGACCATGACCACGCGACCTACGATCCCGGGCAGGTCCGTGACTACTTCGCGGCCGCGACCCAGGCGGCCCTGGTCCTCGCCGACTACCGCGCTCCTTATCGCGGTCGGTCCACGCCGGTCAACGCCTGGTGGGGCTCGTTCGACCTGGCGGTGAGCCTGTTCTCCGGCCAGCCGGCCAGCCCGCCTTCGGCCGACTTCATCATGCGCAACGCGATGGACGCGCAGGAGGTCGCGGTCGGCTGGTGGCCAGGTGACGGGCGTTACGGCCAGGCGGCGTTCTACGCCTACGCGCACCCGGCGCCAGAGGGATTCGGCAGCCTGGCGCTGTCCCCGCCGTCCGCCCGGTGGGACGGCACGCTGGGGGAGTACGTGCTGGACTGGGAGGACGTCCGGACCGCCGAAGATCCGCACGCAACGGCGGTGCAGTTCGCCCGTTCGGCGTTCCAGCAGGCCTGCGTGGCCTGCTCCTGGGATCCGGCCCTGGCCGCTACCGCCGCCGGAACGCCGCCCCCGGTTCGCTGACCACGCCCGCCCGGTAAATGAGTCTTTCCTTGGTCACCGCAGCTGGTGGCCGGCCACGACGGCGCGGTACCGCCCGCAGGCCGGCGTCGGCAGCCCAGCCGCCGGCGTTACCGCAGGAAGATCGCGGAGCATAGCGCCCTCGCGGTGGTCAGTCAGTCAGCAGGCAGCAACGTGATGCCGGGATGCAGCACCCGGTCGAAGCCCACCTCCCGGCGCTGGCCGGTGAGAGTGTACCTAAGCGGGGTCTCGATGTCCGCGCTCGACCGGCCGACCCGCAGCTCCACCTCGCCGGGGTCCACCTGCCGGCGGCATTCTCGCGTTCACGGTGCTGTCCATGCTGCCCGCGCTGGGCTGCTTCATCTTCGCCCAGCGCCATCTCGTGGGCGGGTTCACCGGCGCGGTCAAGGGCTGACGCCCGGCCCAGCCCGCCCCGGCCCCGAGCCGGGCCGCCCGGGCCCCCGTCCCGTCCCGTCCCGACGATGGTCCCGGTCGCATAGGGCGGATGACCCTTAGGCCACGGCTCTCCGCCAGCGGACAGTAAAGGAGGCGGAGGGGAGACGGGCATGAGACACGTTGCGGAGCCGTACCCGCGGCGCCGGGCCTGGCTGCGCGGGCTGTGGCCCGACCGCAACCCGCTGCGGCGCAGCTCAGACCGGCTGGCGGCGGCCATCGTGGCAGCCGCCCTGGTCACGTTCCTGGTCGGCGCGCCGATCGCCGCGCTGGGCGCCGGCTGGTGGGCCCAGGCGGCCGCCTCCCAGGTGGCCAGGGCCCAGCACGCCAGCTGGCGCCAGGTCCCCGCGGTCCTGGTGGCCGGCGCGCCCAGCGCGATGGACGTCGGCTACGGCGTCGCGGCGCCGCCCGAAGCCCGTGCCCGGTGGACTGCACCGGACGGGACCGCACGCCGCGGCTACGTGGTGGTCCCCGCCGGGACCCAGGCGGGCCGCACCGTGCGCATCTGGGTGGACCGGGCCGGCTGGCAGACCGGACCCCCGCTCCGGCCCGATCAGGTCACCGGGCAGATGGTACTGGCCATGGTGATAGCCCCGTTCACGCTGGGCGCGGTCCTGGTGTGTGCCGGGACGCTGGGCCTCCAGGCGGTCGACCGGCGGCGCCTGGCCGCCTGGGACGCCGATTGGCAGACCACCGGCCCCCGGTGGACCAGCCTCCGCTGAGCTGCTCCGCTCGTGGCCGGCGGAAAGTGGCCCCGCAGATGCACGCGACACGGAAGGCCCGCCGGGGCTCTTCGGCGACTCCGGCCACGGTGCTCGAGGCGACCCCAGGGAAGGCGGGCCGTCACCGCTCGTCTGGGCTGCCCCCCAGCCGTGCGGCGAGCGCCGCGGCCTGGGAGCGCCGCTGCATGCCCAGCTTGGAGAGCAGCGATGAGACGTAGTTCTTGGCGGTCTTCTCCGACAGCACCATGCGCTCGGCGATCTGCCGGTTGGTCAGGCCCTCGCCGATGAGATCCAGTACCCGCTTCTCCTGCGCGGACAGCGCTGAGACGGGATCAACGCTGCTTGCCCGCTCGCGCAGGCGCTGCATGACGCGCTGAGCCGCGTGGGCATCGAGAATCGATTGCCCCGCGGCCACCGAGCGCACCGCGCCGACCAGTTCGGTGCCCGACACCTGCTTCATCACGTAACCAGCCGCGCCCGCCATGATGGCCCCGAGCAGCGCCTCATCGTCTCCGTAGGCCGTGAGCATCAGGCACACGGTGCCAGGGAGCGCGGACCGGATGTCGCGGCACAAGGTCACGCCGTCCCCGTCCGGGAGCCGGACGTCCAGCAGGGCCACCTCTGGCTGCAGCACCAGCATCCGGTTCATGGTCGACTCGGCGGTGCTGGCCTCTCCGACGACGTCGATGTCCGGCTCGGCCTCCAGGAGGCCCTTCAGCCCACGCCGCACGATCTCGTGATCGTCGACCAGGAACACGCGGATACCCGCGTGCTCGCTGCTGGCCTCCCCAGCCTTGACTCCGCTCATCACGTGCCCCGTTCCGGGCGCTGGCCATGCCCTCGTCCGCAGGGAAGCCCGCCCTGGCGTCCCCGGTGGAGTTGCTTATAGTGAAATATACGCTACTTTGAGTGATCAAGGAGGACCCGGGGCCGTGCTGGCACTCGGGGAGCCGGAAAGGCGGCCCGTGGCAGCACAGCCAGGTAGCCAGCGGGTACTGGTCGTGGACGATGACGATGCGATCAGCAGCCTGATGCGCCGGGCCCTGATGGGTGAGGGATATCACGTCGACCTCGCAGCCTCGGTGACGCAAGCCCGCACGATGTGCCCGGGCGGATACGACGCGGTCCTCGTCGATGCCCGGATCGGCAGCGAGCGGGGGATGGACCTGATCGACGCGCTGCTGGCCGACGACCCCGCCGCGGCTTCCCGGTGCCTGATGGTCACCGGAGGGGACACCCTGTCGCTTCCAGCCGGCGTCGCGTTCCTCGCCAAGCCGTTCCGGCCCGCCGACCTGGTCAGCGCGGTGCGCGCGCTCGGTGAGGCGGATCCGGCCCGCGCCGAGGCGGATCCGGCCCGCACCGCACCGATCCGCCCGGGCGGCGGCCCGCCCCGAGAGCAGGGTCTGCTCCGCTTGCTCCGGCTGATGCGGTCCGGTGAGCGGACCGCTCTCGCGGACTTCGTGCACGATGGTCCGGTCCAGGATCTCACCGCGGCGACCCTGAGCCTGCAGATGATCAGCTGCCCTGCCCAGCCGGATCTGGAACAGTCCCTCGCCGAGGTCCAGCGCCAGCTCGATGCGACGGCCCGGGCGCTGCGCTGGATCACCGATGAATGGCCCTTTCCGGGTCCCGAATCCGGCCTGGCCGACACGTTGCGGCGGAGGGCCGCGTGGTTCCTGCCGCCGTCGGTCACGATCGAGGTTCAGCGGTCCGCGGGAGCTCCTCGCCCTGGCCCCCTGGATGCAGCTCTCCCGGTCGTCGCGGACGTCGCCGAACTGGCCCTGTTTGTCCTGGCGGACCAGGGCTGGCCTGGGCCGGTGCACGTTGCGGTCCAGGACGGTGACCAGGTCATCGAGATCGGGCTGACCCTCGCGGCGGACCCCGGCAACAGCGGCGCGGCCCCCGCTGACCCGGCCGCCGTCCAGGCCGCGCTGGAGGAGGTGGCCCGGCCCCTGGGTGGCACCGCGCGCGCGGAAGCTGCCCCGGACGGACGGCGCGCGTGGATCAGGCTGCCGGTGTAGCCCGGGGCCGCAACTGCCCGCTGACGACGGGGCTGGCGGCCGCCCCGCCGACGACCGGGCCAGCGGTCCGTGCGTGCGCTCCTTACCCAGGGGCCTCAGCGAGTACCTCGGTCAGCTTGGTGAGGAGTGCGGCCTGGGTAAACGGCTTCTCGATGAGGTTGAGTCCTGGTTCCAGCACGCCCTGGGCGCTGAGCAGGCCATGGGCATATCCGGACATGAACAGGACCCGGACGCCCGGCTGGAGCGCACTGACCCGGTCGGAAACCTCGCGTCCCAGGATGTGCGGCATGACGACGTCGGTCAGCAGCACGTCGATGGGGCCTTGCTCGCCGGCCGCATGTCGAGGGCTTCCAGTCCGCTGGCCGCGGTCAGCACGCGGTAGCCCGCGCGGTCCAGCATCCTCCGCGTGACCTCTCGCAGCGCGGCCTCGTCCTCCACCACCAGGACCAGCTTGCCCGCACCGCCTTCGGGCTCCGCCTGCGGCGCTGGCGTGATCCGGGAGTCGCGACCGGTAAGAGGCATCAGCACGGTCACCGTGGTGCCCAGGCCGGGCTCGGAATAGATCCGGACGGCTCCGCCGGCCTGGGTGATGATCCCGTACACCGTGGCCAGGCCCAGGCCGGTTCCCTCGCCTTTAGGCTTGGTCGTGAAGAACAGTTCGAACACGCGTTCCTGTACATCGAGTGGCATTCCGGTACCGGTGTCGCTCACCTTCACGCTCACGTACCAGCCGGGTTGCAGGTTGGCCCGGCCGGCCGCGTATTCCTCATCCAGGTTCGTGCTGGCCGTCGAGATGGTCAGCGTGCCGCCGCCAGGCATGGCGTCACGGGCATTGACCGCCAGGTTGACCAGGACCTGTTCCATCTGGCCAGGGTCGGCGCTGAACCCAGCGCACTGAAACCGGGACGGGCCCGGAACCCTCAGGCCGGTACCGGAACCCCGGTCATCGCGACGCTGACCACCACGACCGGGCAGGGTGCGTTCCGCAGGCAGGCCCGGGCCACGGGGCCGATGCCATCCGGCGCGCACCTGGCGCTGCCCAGCACCAGCATCTCGGCGCCGTCGGCGTGATCGAGCAGCACCCGCGCCGCCAGGCCTTCCGCGACCTCCACGGTCACTGTGCCCAGGGATGTGCAGCCGACCGCGGCGGTCACCTCGGCCTCGAGCCCTTCGCTGGCGTCGAGGAGGTCTTCCGCGTCGCCCGGGTGACAGGCATGTGAGGCGTAGGGTGCTACCCGCTTCGCGGCATCCTCCCAGGCCCGCACCACGTGCAGGTCTGTCCTCCGCAATCCCGCTTCGCGTACCGCCCACCGCAGTGCGGCCAGTGAGGCCGACGAGCCGTCTACGCCCACCACGATGCGCGGCAGCGCCAGGTTCTGATTCAGCGCCCGCACCTCCCTCGCAGATTCAGTCGGAGGGCCGGCGTCCATTGCGTCCCCGCTGTGTTGCTGCCGGAGGTACAAGTACCCATTGCTGGCTACTCTCACGCAGTTGGGTGGTTACGCGCTGGAACTTCACCCTCTGGTAGCAGCCTCAACCGGGTGACGCCGCCCGTGGAAGGGACTTTATGCCCTAATGCAGAGCCTTCCAGCCCTGGGAGCTCGGCGCCGGCACCTGGTGTGCTTCTCCTGGGGAACTGGTCAAGGAGGCCCGATGTCTCGTCGCAAGGTCCGCGAGGTCATGACGGCCGACGCCGTGGCCGTCGCCGAAGACACACCGATTCGGGACGTCGCGGCGGTCATCACCGCGACCGGGTTCGGCGCCTTGCCGGTGCTCGACCCCGCCGGGCGGTTGACTGGGCTGATCACCGCGGCCCAGGTGCTACCGCCCGGACCCGCCGGTCACCATTCTTTTCCGCAACGGAACCGCTGGCGTCGCCATCGGAGCACCCAGGCCGGAGGGGCTGGGCAGCGGGCCCGGGACGTGATGACGGCGTCGGCCGAGGCGATCCCGGTGGATGCCTCGGTGGCGGCGGCCGCCCGGTCCATGGAGCGCGGCCGCACCAGCTGGCTGCCCGTCACCGATTCCGCCGGGTACCTGGTGGGCATCGTCAGCTGGGGTGACCTGGGCCGGGTATTCCTCCGGCCGGACCGGGACATCCAGTACGAGATCATCCGCGACGTGTTCACCCGCTATCTCGGCACGAATCCGGCCCTGGTCCAGGTGGACGTCACCGGCGGCCGGGCGGTGCTGGCCGGCGTGGTCGAGGGGAAGAGCATGATCCCGCTCGCGGTGGCCATGTGCCGGGCCATCGACGGGGTGGTGGACGTGGTGAGCTACCTGAGCTACGCCGTGGACGACATCCCGCACCCGCCGGTGCACCACCTGACCGGTTCCTGACCCGTCCTCGCCCCCCGCCCCGATTCCTGTCAGCGGTCGGCCGGGTCAGCCGCACCGAGGGTGCTGCCATCCTGGTGCTACCCCCCGTAATGAGGCAGCATCGCAGGGTGGCGTCCTACACGAACTTCTTCGTCGGCAGCACGACCGTGGCAGGCGCCCTGGCGGGCCTGCTGTTCGTGGCCCTGTCCGTGGCCCCGGAGCGGCTGATGGGGGCGAAGGCGTCCACCGAGCAGCAGGCCATCGCGGCCACGGCCTTTACCGCCCTGGTCGACGCGCTGTGGATCTCGCTGGTGGGGCTGCGCCCCGGCAACGCTCTTCCCAGCGCCAACCTCATCCTCGGCCTGCTCGGCCTGACCAGCACCGTCGGCCTCGCGATCCGGCTGTGGCGGACCCGGGCGCAGCAGAAGCTCAGCCGGCGGTGGCCGTATCTGCTGCTGTTCATCATCGCGGTGTACGTGGGGCAGACCGTCGCGGCGATCATCGCGCGCAGTGCGGCGTCGGCCCAGTCGGCTTCGGGCACCCTGGTCCTGGTGTTCTTCGCGGTCGGCATCGCGCGATCCTGGGAACTGCTCGGCCTGCGTGGCGGCGGCCTGCTGGACCTGCTCGTGGCGCATGCGCAGAGCGTGATCGAACTGCCCCGCGCCAAGTCAGGTGACGGCGCGGAACCTGACGCCTGAACGGGCCAGGCTGGGCCGCTGGACGGGGTCCGGCCGTGGGGGTCAGCCGGGCCGCTGGACGGGGTCCGGCCGGGGGACAAGCCGGACCGCATCGAGTGGGGGCGCCGGGAGGCGCGTGCCGTGGTAGCCCGGGATCTCGCCGAACCGGGTCCCCTGGCTCCAGTCGCGCGCCGCATCGATGATGTCCTCAGGCCTGGTCCCCACGAAGTTCCACCACATGACCACCGGCTGGTCCAGCGGCGTCCCGCCGAGCAGGAACAGCTCGGCGCCCGCTGTGGCCGCCAGCGTCACCTGGTCCCGTCCCGGGGGCAGGTACAGCAGGGCCCCCGGGGCGAGCGCGGTAGCGTCGGCCTCGGCCGTCCCGGCCACCATGAAGATCACGTGTTCATAGTCCGGGTCCAGGCTGAGCTGACCGCGGGTGTCCCGGCCCGCGTGCAACTGAGCCCCCACGACCGGGGAAAAGACGGTGGCCGGGGACTGTGCACCGGCTAGCGAGCCAGCGAACACGGTGATCTTGAATCCGGCCAGGCCCGCCATCGGCAGTTCGGGATGATGTTCGAAGGCGGGGACCACCTGCCGCTGCGAGCCGGGCAGCGCCAGCCAGAGCTGCACACCGTGCAGGCCCGGGTCATGCTCTTGCGGTGATTCCTCGGAGTGGGCGATTCCCCGTCCCGCGGTCATCAGGTTGAGCTGGCCGGGCCGGATCATCTGCTCGCTGCCCAGGCTGTCCCGGTGCAGCACGTTGCCGTCCAGCAGCCACGTGACGGTCTGCAATCCGATGTGCGGGTGAGGCGGCACCTGCATCCCGGCCACGCCGTCCACCGACATCGGGCCGTAGTGGTCCACGAAGCACCAGGCGCCGACGCTGCGCCGGTGCCGCAGCGGCAGCAGCCGCCGGACCTCGATGTCCCCGACCCGGGCCACCCGCCCGGCGGTCAGCTCGGCCGGCTCTGTTTCCTCGCGCTTCCGGGGCGCCTGGTTGCTCGTTCCCGCTCCTCAGTCCAGTCGGCGCCGCGCTCCTTCGGCGGCTCAGCTGACCAGGGTCTTGACCGCGGCGGTCAGCTCGGTCAGCGCGCTCTTCGCGTCGGAGAAGAACATGCTGGTCTTCGGGTTTACGTACAGCTCGTTGTCGATGCCTGCGTAGCCGTGCCCCATGGACCGCTTGATCACGATGATGCTCTTGGCGTGGTCCACATCCAGGATGGGCATCCCGGAGACCGGGTTCCCGGGCCGCCGCGCGGCCGGGTTGGTCACGTCGTTGGCCCCGATGACCAGCGCCACGTCGGTCCGCGGGAACTCCGGGTTGATCTCGTCCATCTCCTTGAGCTGCGGGTAGGGCACGTTGGCCTCCGCGAGCAGCACGTTCATGTGCCCGGGCATCCGGCCCGCGACCGGGTGGATCGCGTAGCTGACTTCCACCCCGCGCTCCTCCAGCACCGAGGCCAGCTCGGCCACCTGGTGCTGCGCCTGCGCGGCCGCCAGCCCGTAGCCGGGCACGATGATGACCTTCTGGGCGTAGGCGAGCTGGATGGCGGCGTCATCGGCCTGGATGGACCGCACGTCCCCGCCAGGGCCCTCGACCGCCGGGGCGCTGTCGCCGGTGCCGAACCCGCCCACGATGATGTTGCGGATCGACCGGTTCATCGCGTCAGCCATCAGCTTGGTGAGGATGCCACCAGAGGCACCGACGAGCGCGCCGGCGATGATCAGCGCCCAGTTGCCGATCACGAACCCCGCCATCGCCACCGCGGTGCCGGTGAACGCGTTCAGCAGCGAGATGACCACCGGCATGTCCGCGCCGCCGATCGGCAGCACCATGGTCACGCCGAAGAGCAGCGCGGCCAGGATGATGATGAACAGTACCACGACGCTCGGGGTGGCGATCATGTAGATCCCGCCGCCGACCGCGATGACCGCGGCCGCGACGTTGACGGCGCGCGAGCCGGGGAAGGTGATGGGGGACCCGTCGATCAGCCCCTGCAGTTTGCCCGCGGCGATGATCGACCCGGAGAAGGTCACCGCGCCGATGAGCACGTCAAGAATCGTGAAGACCGTGGTCGACTCGGCGATGCCCCCCGAGGCGAGCCGGACGTAGTCGTCGATCCCGACCAGGGCGGCCGCGCCGCCGCCCACCGCGTTGAAGATGCTGACCAGCTGCGGCATCGCGGTCATCTCGACCGTGCGGGCCGCGTACAGACCAGCTCCGCTGCCGACGAGCGTGCCGGCGAGCATCACGATCCAGCCGGTGGTGGTGACCGTGCCCGCGTGGGCGACCAGGGCCAGCGTGGTCGCCACGGCGAGGATCATGCCCGCGGTGGATACCTGGTTGCCGCGCCTTGCCGTGGCGGGGGAGTTCATCAGGTGCAGGCCGAGCACGAAGCACGTCGCGGCGGCCACGTAGAGCAGCTGGGTGATCCAGTCGAACGCGCTCATGACTGCCCGCCCCGCTGCCCGGCCGCGGGGGCCTGGCCGTTGCCGCTGACGGCGGCCGGCGCCGTGGCGTCCGCCACCGGGGTGCGCGACCGGCGGAACATCTTGAGCATCCGGCCGGTGACCACGTAGCCGCCGACCACGTTCATCGCGGCGAAGGCAGCGGCGACGAAAGCCAGGATGTATCCCAGCGCGTCGTGCGCCGTGACCGCGATGAGCATCGCGCCCGCCAGCACGATGCCGTGGATCGAGTTGGCCGCCGACATCAGCGGCGTGTGCAGGGTGGCAGGCACCTTGCTGATCACCTCGAAGCCCACCAGCAGGGCGAGCACGAAGATCGTTATGTCAGTGAGCAGTACCGTGGTCACGGGGTAGCACCTCCGGGTGCGTCATCACCGGGCTGGGTCTTCGCGAGCAAGGCGGCCGTCGCGGGGTGGATGACCGCGCCGTCGTGGGTGATGACCACTCCGGCCTGGATCTCGTCGGAGGGATCAATGACCAGCGCGCCCTCGGCCACCATGTGCAGCACCAGGGCGCTGATGTTGCGGGCCAGGAAGGCGGAAGAGGCAGCGGGCACGGTGGTCGCCAGGTTCGCGGCGCCGATGATGGTGACCCCGTTCCCGGTGACGACCGTCTCGCCCGGCACCGAGCCCGCGACGTTGCCGCCGAGCGGGCCGGAGCCCATGTCCACCACGACCGAGCCTGCAGTCATCGCCTTGAGCGCGTCCTCGGTGATCAGCAGCGGAGGTTTGCGTCCGGGCACCTGGGCGGTGGTGATGATCACGTCGTGCCGGGCAATATGCCCGGTCAGCTCGGCCTGCTGGGCCTGGCGTTCCTCGTCGGTCAGCGCCCGGGCGTAGCCGCCCTCGCCGGCCGCGTCGCCGACCGAGCTGAGCTCGATGAAGGTGCCGCCGAGCGATTCCACCTCAGTCCTGGTCTGCGGGCGCACGTCGTAGGCGGACACCACGGCGCCGAGCCGCCGCGCGGTGCCGATCGCCTGCAGGCCCGCCACCCCCGTACCCAGGATGAGGACCTTGGCCGGCCGTGCGGTGCCCGCGGCGGTGGTCAGCATGGGGAAGAACCGGCCGAACGCTGAGGCCCCGACCAGGGCGGCCTTGTACCCGGCCACGTTGGCCTGCGAGCTCAGCGCGTCCATGCCCTGGGCCCTGGACAGCGTCCTGGGCAGGCCGTCCAGGCTGATGGCGGTGATCCCGCGGGAGGCCAGGGTGGCGGCCAGTCCCGGGTCCGCCAGCGGATTGAGCATGCCCAGGATCGCCTGGCCGGACCGGAGTCCGCCCAGGATCTGCCCGTCTGGCTTGCCCACGGTCAGGATCAGGTCCGCGCCGGCGAGCAGTTCCTCGCGGCTGACCACGGTCGCTCCGGCCTCCGCGTAGGTGCTGTCCGCGAACCATGCGCCGTCCCCGGCGCCGGATTCCACGAGCACCTCGAGCCCGGCGGCGCGCAACCGCGCGATCATCTCCGGGACGAGCGCCACCCGGCGCTCGCCGGGCGCTGACTCCTTGATGACAGCTACCTTCATGGACACGACCTCACGATGTCAGGGACGTGGACGGAAAGTAGCCTCGTCCGCATGCGACTCGGCGGTTAGAGTCCACCGTCCCGCCGCACGGGGACCTCCGGGCATGATCGCACAAGATCACCCTCCGACTCCAGTATCGCCCGTGCACCTCACCCGTGGACTCCCCCAGGCGGGGGAGCCATGATTTTCGTGCCCGCGTGGGGGGTGGGGCGGCGCGGGGTCCCGCCGCGGTGGGGGGTCGGGCCGCGCGGTGGGGGGGTCGGGCCGCGCGGTGGGGCTCGGCCGGTGGTGGCAGTGCGGGCGGGTCCCGGCTCACGGAGAGCGCCGGGACGGTTCGTCACCCTGGCCTCGCTAACCCCACCTGCCCACATTTCACGCGCGGGTCGTTCGTTATAGCGGGGTGATTTGTCCGATTAAGGCGAACGTTCCGCGTGAAATGTGGGGCGCTGCCCAAGATCAATGTGATCAACGATGCTGGTGTGTTCAGGCGTGCGCGGCTGGCCGAGCTGGCCACGACGAGCACAGCCGGCTGCGGTTCCTGGGCTAGCTGGCGCGGCGGAGTGCGGCGGTGATGCGGTCGCCGGCGGTGACTACGGCGTTGGCGTGCAGGCGGCCGGGGGAGCGGCCCAGCCGCTCGATAGGCCCCGACACGGACACCGCCGCGATGACCTTGCCGCCCTGCCCCCGGACCGGGGCGGAGACCGAGGCAACCCCGGCCTCACGCTCGGCCACGCTGGCCGCCCAGCCCCGCCTCCGCACCTGGGCCAGGGACGCCGCGCTGAACTTGGCCCCGCGCAGCCCCCGGCGCAGCCGCTCGGGCTCCTCCCAGGCCAGCAGCACCTGGGCGGCTGACCCGGCGGACATGGGCAGCGCCGTGCCGACCGGCACCGTGTCGCGCAGCCCGGTGGCCCGCTCGGCGGCGGCCACGCAGATCCGGGTGTCCGCCTGGCGCCGGTAGAGCTGCGCGCTCTCCCCGGTGAGGTCGCGGAGCGCGACCAGGATTGGCTGGGCCACGGCGAGCAGCCGGTCCTCGCCCGCGGCGGTGGCCAGCTCGGCGATCCGGGGGCCCAGGATGAACCGGCCCTGGGCGTCCCGGGCCAGCAGCCGGTGCCGTTCCAGGGCCACCGCGATCCGGTGGGCGGTCGGCCGGGCCAGGCCGGTGATCTGGACCAGCTGGGCGAGCGAGGCCGGGCCCGATTCGAGGGCGCCGAGCACGGCCGCTGTCTTATCCAGCACGCCGACTCCGCTAGAGTTGTCCATGGTCCGATATTGCCGTCTCGGAATGCGAGACGCAAATCGGAGAGCGGGCTCCTCGGAGTGACACTCGGAGTACGGAGTACCAGGGGCCCCAGCTGCACGGACCGCGACGAAGCGCCCGCTGAAAGGGGTTCACGCATGGGACGTACGCTCGCGCAGAAGATCTGGGATTCGCACATCGTGCACCGCGCCGACGGTGAGCCCGATCTGCTGTACATCGATCTTCACCTGATCCACGAGGTGACCAGCCCGCAGGCCTTCGACGGCCTCCGGCTGGCCGGGCGCGGCGTGCGCCGGCCCGACCTGACCGTCGCCACCGAGGACCACAACGTCCCCACGCTGGGCGTGTCCGGCCCGGGGCTGCCCCTGGTCGGCCCGGGCAGCCCGGTCACCGACCCGATCTCCCGGGTCCAGGTCGAGACGCTCCGCAAGAACTGCGCCGAGTTCGGCATCCGGCTCTTCCCGATGGGCGACGCCGGCCAGGGCATCGTGCACGTGATCAGCCCGCAGCAGGGGCTGACCCAGCCCGGCATGACGATCGTCTGCGGTGACTCGCACACCAGCACGCACGGCGCCCTCGGCGCGCTCGCGTTCGGCATCGGCACCAGCGAGGTCGAGCACGTGCTGGCCACCCAGACCCTGCCGCAGCAGCCCCCCGCGCAGATGGCCGTGAACGTGACCGGCGACCTGCCCTACGGGGTGACCGCCAAGGACCTGATCCTGGCCGTGATCGCCCAGATCGGCACCGGCGGCGGAGTCGGCCACGTCATCGAGTACCGCGGCGAGGCCCTGCGGAACCTGTCCATGGCGGGGCGGCTGACCGTCTGCAACATGTCGATCGAGGCAGGCGCCCGGGCCGGGCTCATCGCCCCCGACGACACCACATTCAGCTACCTGGAAGGCCGGGAGCACGCGCCGCGCGGCGCCGACTGGGAGAGCGCCCTGGACTACTGGCGGTCGCTGCCGACCGACACCGACGCCACGTTCGACAAGGAGGTCACGCTGGACGCGGCCGCCCTGACGCCGTTCGTGACCTGGGGCACCAACCCCGGCCAAGCGGCCCCCCTCACCTCGTCGGTGCCCGACCCGGACGCCATGGACGATGCGGGGGACCGGGCGACGGCGCTGCGCGCGCTGGCCTACATGGGGCTGACTGCGGGCACGCCGCTCACCGACATCCAGGTGAACACGGTGTTCGTCGGCTCGTGCACCAACGGGCGCCTGGAGGACCTGCGGGCCGCGGCCGATGTGCTGCGCGGCAAGAAGGTCGCCGACGGGGTCCGGATGCTGGTGGTGCCCGGCTCGATGGACGTCAAGGCGGCGGCCGAGCAGGAAGGCCTGGACGAGGTCTTCACCGCCGCGGGCGCGCAGTGGCGCTCCGCGGGCTGCTCCATGTGCCTGGGCATGAACCCGGACACGATGGCGCCGGGTGAGCGCAGCGCGTCCACCTCTAACCGCAACTTCGAAGGCCGCCAGGGCAAGGGCTCGCGGACTCACCTGGTGTCTCCGCAGGTGGCCGCAGCCACCGCCATCACCGGCCGCCTCACCGCCCCCGCTGACCTCTAACCGGGAGGGAACACCGACCATGGAGCCTTTCACCACCCACACCGGCCGCGCGATCCCGCTGCGCCGGAGCAATGTCGACACCGACCAGATCATCCCCGCGGAATACCTCAAGCGGGTCAGCCGCATCGGATTCGCCGACGGCCTGTTCGCGGCCTGGCGGGCGGATCCCGGATTCATCCTCAACCAGCCCGTCGCGGACGGCGCGACGATACTCGTGGCCGGACCCGATTTCGGGATCGGATCCTCCCGCGAGCACGCGGTCTGGGCGCTCAGCGATTACGGCTTCCGGGCCGTCATCTCCGCCCGCTTCGGTGATATTTTCCGCAATAACGCGACAAAAGCTGGCCTGCTCCCGGTCCGGGTTTCGCCGGAATTCGCCGAGTCATTGCAGGACGCGCTGGAGGTAAATCCGGACACCGAGGTCACCGTGGATCTGGCCGACCGTGAAGTTCGCGTGTCCGGTCCCGGCGGTCCGGTGGAACTCAGTGCGCCATTCGATATCGACGATTACACCCGGTGGCGTCTGATGGAAGGACTGGACGACATCTCACTCACCCTGCGTTATGCAGATGAGATCACCAGTTTCGAGGAGCGCCGGCCGCACTGGCTGCCCACGGCGGACGCAGTGTCCTGAAAGCCCCCGCTGGACAGGAAATTCGGGCGGTCAGAGGCCGACACGCCGTGATTTTACGCTGGGGTGATTGTGCCTCAGCGCTGGATCGCCTAATTTCAAGCAGGTCAGAGGTCGCGGCTACGGCTCCCTGTCCGCGCGACCTCCCGTGGGGGAACCGCAGGAGTGATTCATGAACAAGCGTGACTTGATCGATGCGATCTCCGGCCGGCTGGGGGATAAGAAGACCGCGACTGAGGCGGTTAACGCGGTGCTGGACACCAT
The DNA here is from genome assembly GCA_036509255.1 of Streptosporangiaceae bacterium. Lineage (GTDB taxonomy): Bacteria > Actinomycetota > Actinomycetes > Streptosporangiales > Streptosporangiaceae > RYN-230. The sequence goes on along the minus strand of DATCFY010000088.1, from coordinate 11,689 downwards.
TCAGAGCACCGTCGCCAAGGGTGACAAGGTCGCGATCACCGGGTTCGGCGTCTTTGAAAAGGCTGTCCGCCCGGCTCGCACCGCCCGTAACCCCGCCACCGGTGCCACCATCAAGGTGGCCAAGTCGTCCGTGCCCAAGTTCCGCGCGGGAGCGGACTTCAAGGCGGTCGTGAACGGCGAGAAGAAGGTTGCGCCCGCGAAGAAGCGCTAATTCGCCCGTGGGTTCATGATCATGGGATTGGTACCGCTCTGCCGGCACCAATCCCATGATCATGTCCGGGGTTCTCTGGCGACGGGGGCCCGGTCCGCGTCCCGGGAACTCCCGGCGCGGGAGCCGTGCCCGCTACCGGAGGCCGGGCGGCTTGCGCAAGGCCGTGGTGATCAGACGATCAATAAGATCCCGCAACGAAAACCCGCTGGCCGCCCACATTTTGGGAAAGTAGGAGGCTGCGGTCATCCCGGGCATCGTGTTGATCTCGTTGAGCACGATCTCGCCGTCCGGCGTGTAGAAGAAGTCCACCCGGGCCAGTCCCTCGCAGGACACCGCCTCGAACGCGGCGGCTGCCAGGCGCCGCACCTCCTCGAGGTGATCGGCGGGAATCGGGGCCGGGATCGCCATCCCGTTCGCGTCGTCCAGGTACTTGGCCTCGAAGTCGAAGAACGCCTCGCCGCCGTCCACCATCAGCTGCCCGGGCATGCTGGTGTCCGGGGGCGCGCCGTCCAGGCCCTCCAGCACCGCGCACTCAATCTCCCCTCCGGGGATGGCCCGCTCCACCAGGATCTTGCGGTCGTAGCGGCGGGCGGTCTCGATCGCCTCGTACAGCCCGGCCAGGTCATCCGCCCGGGACGTGCCGATGCTGGAGCCGCCGCGGGCCGGCTTGACGAACACCGGCCAGCCCAGCTCGCCGATCGCGTCCAGGACGCGCTTGCGCTCGGTCTCGGCGGCCGGTGCGTCTCCTGAGCGGACGGCCACCCCGGCCTGCCCGTTGTGGTCCGCCTCGGGCCAGTCCCGGTCACGGACCACGACGAACGGGCCCACCGGCAGCCCTTTCGCCCTGAAGATCAGCTTCATGTACTCCTTGTCCATGCTGACCGCGCTGGCCAGCACGCCCGCCCCGACGTAGCGGACGCCCGCCATCTCCAGCAGGCCCTGCATGGTGCCGTCCTCACCGAAGGGGCCGTGCAGCATGGGCAGGACCACGTCCACTTCACCCAGCTCGCTGGGGATGGCCCCGGGCTGGGTGGCGGTCAGCGCGCCGGGTTCCTGAGGACCGCGGCCGGCCGCGGTCCACGGCAGGACCTGGCCGCCCGGCTCAGCGACCGCCTCGACCGACGGCAGCTGGCCGCCGGTGATGGCCAGCCGCTCGGGCTCGTCCGCGGTCAGCACCCACCGGCCGTCGGGCAGGATGCCGATCGGGATCACGTCGTAGCGATCCCGGTCGATGCAGGCCAGCACCGTACCGCCGCTCGCGCACGAGATCGCATGCTCCGGGCCCCGGCCACCGAACACGACCGCGACGCGGGTCTTGCGTTCCTGGTTCACGCCTGCTCCTCTCTGCTGCCCAACCCCCTGGTCCCGCCCAAACCGTTCTCCCGGGACGGTACAGCGAGGGGGCGTCCCCCCGGGCCAGCTCTGCCCAGTGCGTCCAGGGCCTGGTGCACGTCCGCGATCAGGTCCTCGCCGTCCTCCAGGCCGATGGAGAACCGTACCGCCCCGGGATCCATCCCGGCGGCGGCGAGCGCGGCGTCGTCGAATTGCCGGTGGGTCGTGGACGCCACGTGGCTGACCACGGTGTGCGTGCCCCCCAGCGAAGTGGCCACCTGGCCCACCCGCAGCCGGTCCGCGAGTTCGTAGCCGGCCTGCCGGCCGCCATGCGGGGTCACGGTGACGATTGCGCCGAACCGGGTGCCCTCCGGCCCCGCGTCGAACAGCCGGATCGCGGTCTGATGCCCCGGATGCCCGGGCAGCCCGGGGTAATCCACGCTGCGCACCGCCGGGTGCCTGGCGACTGCGGCGGCGAACAGCATCGCGGTGGAGCACTGGCGGCGCACCCGCAGCGGCAGCGTCTCCAGCCCGCGGCGGAGCAGGAACGCCTCGTCGGGAGCCAGGGCACCGCCGGTGTCGATGCGCACCGCGCGAACCTGGCCGATCAGGCCGGGTGCCCCGGACACCACCCCGCCGGTCGTGTCCGAGTGGCCGCCCAGGTATTTGGTCGCTGAATGCAGCACCAGGTCGGCGCCGTGCTCCAGGGGCCGGCAGACCACCGGGGGCGCCATGGTGGAGTCCACCACCAGCAGCGCTCCCTGGCGGTGCGCGATCTCGGCCAGGGCGGGCAGGTCGGCCACGGCCGTCGTCGGATTGGCCACCGTCTCCGCGTAGACGATCCTGGTCTCCGGCCGCAGCGCCGCCTGCACCTGGTCCAGGTCGGTCACGTCCACGAAATCGGCCTGCACCCCGAACCGGGCCGCCACGTGGCGCAGGAACCCGTAGGTGCCCCCGTACACCGCGGCCGGGGCGACCACGTGCGCGCCCGCCCCGGTGAAGGTCCAGAACACGGCGCTGATCGCGGCCATCCCGGACGCGAAGGCCTGGGCCGCGGTCGGCCCGGCCAGGCGCTGGCCCTCCAGTGCGGCGACTGCGATGGCGAACGCGTCCGCCGTGGGGTTGTCGATCCGGCTGTAGCTGTAGCCCGCCATCTCCCCGTTCAGCAGCGCCGCGTACTCGGCGCTGGAGGAGAAGGCGAAGGCCGCGGTCCGGTAGATCGGCGTGCCGAGCGGCTGCTGCGCCGGGACCGGAGCTGGCGGCAGGTGCACCGCGCGGGTGTTCTCGCCTTGCGGGCCAGTGGGTAGTGGCTGGGGCTTGCCTTGCGGGCCGGTGGGTAGTGGCTGGGGCTTGCCTTGCGGGCCAGTGGGTAGTGGCTGGGGTTGGTCAGACGCCATAGCGCTCTGGTTTCGCCGAGCGGGACGTGAGCAGCATCGCGGCCTGGCTCAGTGAGACCCGGCCGTGCATCACGCCCACCACCACCTCGGTGATGGGCATCTCAACCTGGTGGTCCCGGGCCAGTTCCAGGATCGGCTCCGCCGACTTGGCGCCCTCGGCGACCTGGGTGGTGACCGCCGCCACGTCGGCCACCGCCATGCCCCGGCCCAGCATCTCGCCGAACGTCCGGTTCCTCGACAGCGGGGAACTGCAGGTGGCAACCAGGTCACCGAGCCCGGCCAGGCCCGCGAACGTGTGCTGGTCCGCGCCGAGCGCCGCGCCGAGCCGGGTGATCTCCGCCAGCCCGCGGGTGATCAGGGTGGCCCGGGTGTTGTCGCCGCAGCCCATGCCGACCGCGATCCCGACCCCGAGCGCGATCACGTTCTTGACCGCGCCGCCCAGCTCGCAGCCGATCACGTCGGGGTTGGTGTACGGCCGGAAGTACGGCGTGTGGCAGTCCTGCTGGAGCCGCTTGGCCAGCGTGTCGTCCGCGCAGCCGACGACGGTGGCCGCGTGCTGGCGTTCGGCGATCTCGCGGGCCAGGTTCGGCCCCATGATCACCGCGATCCGGTCCGGGCCGGCCCCGGTGACCCCCGCGATCACCTGGCTCATCCGCTCGTGGGTGCCGAGCTCGATCCCCTTCATCAGGCTGACGAAGGCCGCATCGCGGGGCAGCAGATCGCGCCAGGTGCTGAGATGGTGCCGCAGCGTCTGGGCAGGCACGGCCAGCACGACCAGGTCCGCCCCGTCCAGCACCCGGGCCGCCTCGGCGCTGGCGGTCAGCTGGGCCGGCAACGTGATACCCGGGAGGTAGTCCGGGTTCTCGTGCCGCGAGTTGATCGACGCGACCAGGTCCGGCCGGCGGCCCCAGAGCGTGACCGGGGTACCCGCGTCGCAGAGCACCTGGGCGAACGTGGTGCCCCACATGCCGGCCCCCATGACGGCGGCCCTCACGTCGGCGACGCCTCGCGGGGGTCATCGTCCGCTGCCGGCTGGGTGGCTTCGCCCGCTGCCGGCTGGGTCGCTGGGTCCTGTTCCGCGGACGGGGCCTGATCCCGGGCCGCCTCCCGCGCGGCGCGGCGGGCCACGGCCGGGTGGTAGGGGGTGGCCGGCGGCTGCCCGCCCCGCAGCTCGGCCAGCAGGACCGCGATGTCGTCCATGATGGCGTTCGTGGCCTCGCGCAGGACGTCCCGGGTCAGCGGCTTCCCCTCGTAGTCACTCAGGTCCACGCGCGGCCCGGCCAGCATCCGGACCAGCTTGCGCGGCACCGCATGCGGTTTGACTTCGCCGTACGGGAGGATGGCCTGCGCCCCCCACTGGGCCACCGGGATCACCGGGACCCCGGTGGACAGGGCCAGCCGGGCCACCCCGGTCTTGGCCACCATCGGCCACTGGTCCGGATCGCGGGTAGCGGTGCCCTCCGGGTAGATGATCACGCACTCGCCGTCGGTCAGGGCCTGCTCGGCGACCTTCAGCACGTTCGCCGCATCGGCTTCTCCCCGGCGGACCGGCAGCTGGCCAAGGACCCGGAGGAACGGCCCGACGAGCTTTACGTCGAACGCCGAAGACTTGATCATGAAGGCCGGGTAGCGCCCGGCTTCGTGCACGAACAGCGACATCGCCGGCCAGTCCGCGTAGGACAGGTGGTTGGACGCGACCAGCATGCCGCCTTCCCGCGGGAAATGCTGGTAGCCCTCCCAGTCCCGTTTCATCACCGATTTGATCAGCGGGGGCAGCACCACCTTGGTGCCGTTCCGCCATGCCTGGGAGTACCGCCGGCCCTGCCGCGCGCTCATTGCCGCCACCTGCTCATCGGGAATCTCCCGCTCTCCTCAGGCTGCTCGTCATCGCAGCCAGTCTTCCGTTCCGCCGGGCGCCCTGTCGAGGCGAACGCTGCCGGGACAGCGCGACCGGGACAGTGTGCCTGGGCCACACGCCCGGTCCGCACTTGCCCGGTCCGCCCTGCCCGGGACAGCCCTGCCCATACGCCTGATCACGCACCGGGGTTAGCACAGTATGGTCGCCGATGTGACCGAGATGCCGCTCACCTGGTCGGTGGTGATCCCCGTCAAGGTACTTGCCCGGGCCAAATCGCGGCTGGCCGGCCTGGCCGGGCCCACCCGGCCCGAGCTGGCCCTGGCCCTGGCGGCGGACACCGTCCGCGCGGCCGCGGCCTGTCCCGCGGTGGCTGCTGTCGTGGTGGTGACGGACGATGTGGCGGCGGCGCGCACCCTGGGCGCGCTGGGCGCCTGGGTGGTCGATGACGAACCGGACGCCGGGCTCAACCCGGCGGTGGCGCACGGTGCGGCCGTGGCCGCCGCGGCCCGGCCGGACTGCGGCACGGCGGCGCTGGCCGCGGACCTGCCCGCGCTCCGGCCCGCGGAACTCGAGCGGGGGCTCCAGGCGGCCGCGCAGTGGCCGGAGGCGTTCGTCGCCGACGCGCAGGGCACCGGCACCACGCTGTACGCAGCCCGGCCCGGGGCCGAGTTCCGGCCGCGTTTCGGCCTGGATTCGGCGGCACACTACCGGGAGGGCGGCGCCACCGAGGTCGTGCTGGCCGATGTGCCCAGCCTCCGCTGCGACGTGGACACCCCAGCGGACCTGCAGAATGCGATCAGCCTGGGGGTGGGCCCGCGCACCGCGGAACTGGCCGCGCAGATCCGCTGAGGCCGTTACCGGTTCACGCGGCGCCTGCGGCCCAGCCTTACCCCGACCAGGATGAGGTCCACGAGGACGACCACGATGCCGATGATCAGCAGGTAGAACAGGCCCTTCACGACCACGCCGACGATCCCCAGCGCGATGGCCGCGATGACCAGCAGCAAGAACAGCACCATCAGATAACTCCGATCTCGCCGGTCAGCGGCGGGCGAGGCGGCGCTCGCCGCCTGCTCCGGGCTGGTATTCGAGGTTGTAGTGCTTGAAGACCGATTCCTCGTCCTCGGCCGGCAGTTCCCCGTCGGTGTCGATGGACGGCGCGCCCTTCACCTGGCTGCGCGAATGGTCGACCTTGAGGTAGCCCGGCCCCACGGTGGCCGCGTCAAGGGGCACGAAGACCAGCCGGTGCCGGGTCGGCAGCCCCACCGTCACGGTGGCAAAGGAGGGCTCGTCGGTGCTGGTGTCCACGTACACGGACTCGAGCGTCCCGATTTTGTGGCCTTCGTCGTCCACCACATTGTGACCGCGCCACTCCCGGATATCCGCAGCCTCGAGCATCATGATCCTCCTGTGCTTGCTGCCCCCCTTGTACCCAGCGTTCTTTCGCTCATCCAGGTAGATCGCCGGGATTGCGGGGTCGTCCGGGAAGCCCGGGAGTTCTCGGGGAGAGCGCGGCCGGAGGGAGCGGCTAAATATGGACGATGGGGCAGGTCAGGGTCCTGGTGATGCCGGGTACGCACTGAATCTGGGCGACCACGAGCTTCCCGAGATCATCCACGTTGCCCGCCTCGGCCCGGACGATCACGTCGTAGGGCCCGGTGACGTCCTCGGCCAGGGTCACCCCCTTGATATCGCCGATGCGGCGAGCGACCTCGGCGGCCTTGCCCACCTCGGTCTGCACGAGGATGTAAGCCTGGACCATGCGTCCTCCCCGGGGCCTCATTGCCTTAGGCCGGAAGGGCCACGCTACCCTAAATCGAAAGACCGCAGCCGGGAGGGCCCCATCACCGTCTCGGACCTGGGCGAATTCGGGCTTATCGCAGCCCTGGCGGCCCGTCTGCCGCAGGCCCCCGGCGCGCTGGTAGGCATCGGGGACGACGCGGCGGTGCTGGCCGCTCCCGACGGGCGCGTGGTGGCCAGCACCGACATACTGGTCGAGAACCGGCACTTCCGCCTGGACTGGTCGTCCGCCCGTGAGATCGGCGGCAAGGCGGCGGCCCAGAATCTCGCGGACATCGCGGCGATGGGCGCGGTGCCGACCGCCCTCCTGGTGGGCCTCGCGGCACCCGGGGACCTGCCGGTGGCCTGGGCTGAGGACATGGCGGCCGGGCTCGCCGAGGAATGCTCCCGGGTTGGCGCCACCGTGGCCGGCGGGGATCTCTCGGGCGCCCCCTTGATCATGCTGGCCATCACCGCCCTGGGTGACCTGGCGGGCCTGGCCCCCGTCACCCGCTCCGGGGCCCGTCCGGGGGACCTGGTGGCCGTGTCCGGCGTGCTCGGCCATTCCGCGGCCGGCCTGGCCCTGCTGAGGGCCGGGCTGACCGAGCCCGCGGAGCTGCTCGCTGCGCATCGCTGGCCGCGCCCGGACTATGCCGCCGGGCCGGACGCGGCGCGGCGGGGCGCCACATCGATGATCGACGTCAGCGACGGCCTGCTGCAGGATCTCGGTCACCTGTCCGAGCAGAGCGGGGTCCGGATCGACGTGGCCTCCGCCCAGCTGCCCGTACGTAACACTCTGCGTGCTGCCGCAGATGCTCTAGGGGACCCGGATCCCCTGGACTGGGTCCTGGCCGGCGGTGAAGACCACGGCCTGGTCGCGACTTTCCCGCCGGGGACCGCGCTGACCGGGCGCTGGTTGGTGATCGGGCAGGTTCGTGAGGGTCAGGGGGTGTGGGTGGATTCGCAGCGATCTGAGAGGTTGTCCGGATGGAATCATTTTTGATGCCCGAACAGCCATCGCTTCCTGTATCCGTCAAATTACAAGCATGTCACTATAGTTAGCCCGCCCTTTTCGTAGGTATAAACCCCCCAATGCGATCACCGGGCAGGAGAGCAGCGCCCCGGCACCGGGCGCCATCCGTGGCCGCCCGTGCGCGGGTGGCGGCGGCCCGCGTGCTGGGCGCCGCGGACAGCGTGGCGCCGGGCGGTGATGGCGTCACGCCGGGCGGTGACCGCGTGGCGGCGGGGGAGCACCGGCCGAGCCTGGCGGGGGAGCACCGGCTGGGCCCGGCGGAGGAGCAAGGGGCGGGCCTGCCGGAAGGGCGCCGGCCAGAGAAGGTCAGGCGGCTGGGCCGGCGGCGGCTCAGCCCGGCGCTGCGCAGGCTGGTGGTCACGCCCACGTTCGCCGCGGGTCTCGGCGTGGTCGTGGCGGCCTTCCTGGCCGCCAACATGTCCCGGACCGTCCTGCACTTCAGCGCCCCCTTGCCGAGCAACCAGTGCACAGCCGGGGGCTGCCACGCCAAGGAACCACACGGCGGCACGCTGGCGTCGGCCCGTCCCGGCGTCCACATCACGCCCAAGGCCCCGGCCGCGTCCGGCCCGGCGGCCGCACCCGAGCCCGGGAGTACCGGGTCCGCGGCCGGGGGCAGCGACGGCTCGCAAGCCAGCGCCGACCGCCAGCCGCCGCTCAGCATCACCTACCAGCAGCTCGATGAGTGGCCAGGCGGCTTCACGGACCAGATCACGATCAGCGGGCTCAGCGGGACAAGGCCGCCCGACTGGAGCCTGGGCTTCAGCTACCCCGGGGCCCGCATCGCCGGCGTCCAGGGCGCGCGCTGGGAGCCGGGCAGCACGGATACGGGGGTGGTGGCCCGGGGCATCGCGTGGCCAGGCTGGGGCCAGGAAAACAGCGGCACGGCCCGGGTCCGGCTCATGGTGATCGTGAACGGCGAGCCCGGTCCGCCGTCCGGCTGCACCTTCGACGGCGAACCCTGTACCTTCGCCGGCCCCTGACCGGGCAGCCGGGCGCGAGCCCGGGGCGGGGTTTAGCGGGTAACTTTCCCGGCCTTGATGCAGGACGTGCAGGCGCGCACGCGCTTGCTGGTCCCGCCGGCGCGGGTCCGCACGATCTGGATGTTCGGGTTCCAGCGGCGGGGGGTCCGGCGGTGGGAGTGGGAGACGTTGTTGCCGAATCCCGGCCCCTTGCCGCAGATCTCGCAGACAGAAGACACGGGATTCTCCCTTGCATGAACGCGATGATGGCCGATGTGCCCGGGCCCTCCGGGCGGAGATGCTCCGCCCGCAGCCTGGCCCTGAGGCAGCGCCCAGGATAACCGACCAGCGCCCCGGAACGCGAATCAACGCTGGCACTGATGCCTGCCCCGCGTGGCCGGGCGCTCTCGTCGTAACCGCAGCCTATCCTGTGAGGCCATGGCGAGGCTTGATGACCGGCTCGACCGGGAGTTCGACCCGAAGACGGCCAAAGTCCTGGCCCGCGCGCTGGACGTGCACACCGTGGGCGAGCTGCTGCGGTACTACCCGCGCCGCTACGAGCAGCGGGGTGAGCTGACCGACCTGGCCTCGCTGCGCGATGGCGAGCACGTCACGGTGCTGGCCCAGATATCCGCGGTCACCACCCGCATGATGAAGAACCGGCGGGGGAAGCTGACCGAGGTCACCGTCACCGACGGCCACGGCACGCTGACCCTCGCCTTCTTCGGGCAGCCCTGGCGGGAGAAGGAGATGAAGCCCGGCCTGCACGGCCTGTTCGCCGGCCAGGTGTCCTCCTACGGCCGCAAGCGCCAGCTCATCCACCCGGACTGCGAATTGCTGGGGACGGCGGACCCGGGCACGGAGATGGCCGCCGAGCACGCGGCCGAGATCATCCCGGTGTACCCGGCCACCCGGGAGATGGCGTCCTGGAAGATCGCCAAGGCCATCGGGACCGTGCTGGACACGCTCGATACCGCCGACGACCCGCTGCCCGCTGAGGTCCGCACCCGCTACGGGCTGCAGAGCCAGCTGGCCGCCTGGCACGGCATCCACCGCCCGGTGGAGTACGCGGAGATCGAGCCGGCCCGGCTCCGGCTGAAGTGGGACGAGGCGTTCGTGCTCCAGACCGTGCTGGCCCAGCGGCGGCGGGCCGAGGACGCGCTGCCGGCCACGCCGCGCATCCCGCGGCGCGGCGGGCTGCTCGAGGCGTTCGACGCCCGGCTGCCGTTCTCGCTGACCCAGGGCCAGCGCGATGCGGGCGAGGAGATCACCCTGGCGCTGTGCCGGGAGCATCCGATGCACACCCTGCTGCAGGGTGAGGTGGGCTCCGGCAAGACCGTGGTCGCGGTCCGGGCGATGCTCCAGGTCATCGACGACGGCGGGCAGGCGGCCCTGCTCGCACCCACCGAGGTCCTCGCTCAGCAGCACTACCGATCCATAACGCAGCTGCTCGGCCCGCTCGGCCGGGCCGGCGAACTGGACGCCGCGGACCATGCCACCCGCGTGGCCCTGCTTACCGGGTCGCAGGGAGCCAAGGCCCGCCGGGCCGCGCTGGATGAGGTGGCCTCGGGGGCGGCCGGGATCGTGATCGGCACGCACACCCTCCTGTATCACCGGATACGGCTCGACGATCAGATCGTTTTTGCTGATCTGGGCCTGGCGGTGATCGATGAGCAGCACCGGTTCGGCGTCCAGCAGCGCGACGCCCTGCGCGAGAGGGCCCGGGACACCCGCCCGCACGTGCTGGTCATGACGGCCACCCCGATCCCGCGCACGGTGGCCATGACGGTCTACGGCGACCTGGACGTGTGCACGCTGAGCGAGCTGCCGGCCGGCCGGGCCCCCATCACCACGCACGTGATGCCCGCCGCCGACAAGCCCCGCTACCTGGCCCGGACCTGGGAACGGCTGCGCGAGGAGGTGGCGGGCGGCGGACAGGCCTACGTGGTCTGCCCGCGGATCGGCGCTGCGGAAGGCGCCAGCGGCGCGGACGGGAGCGGGCCGGACGGCAGCGGCCCGGACGGGGGCGCGGGGACGGGCGAGGCCGGCCGCGACGACGACACCGACGGTGACTACGAGGCGCCCGAGGAGGACGCCGGACGTCCGACGCGCGCGGTCCTGGACGTGGCGGCCGAGCTGGCCGGGGGGCCGCTCGCCGGACTGCGGATGGGCATCCTGCACGGGCGGATGCCCGCCGACGACAAGGACGCGGCGATGCGCGCCTTCGCCGATGGGTCGGTGGACGTGCTGGTGGCGACCACGGTCGTGGAGGTCGGCGTGGACGTCCCGAACGCGACGATCATGGTGATCATGGATGCGGACCGGTTCGGCGTGTCCCAGCTGCACCAGTTGCGCGGCCGGGTCGGCCGGGGCGGCAAGCCCGGGCTGTGCCTGCTGGTCACGGACTCGCCGCCCGGCAGCCCGGCCCGTGAGCGGCTGGATGCGGTCGCCGCCACGGTGGACGGGTTCGCGCTGTCCCGGCTCGACCTCGAGCAGCGCCGCGAGGGGAACGTGCTGGGCGCCGCGCAGGCGGGCCGCAAGTCCGGGCTGAAGATGCTGACCCTGCTGCGCGACGAGGAACTGATCGTGCAGGCCCGGGCGGAGGCGCAGGCGGTGGTGGACGCCGACCCCCGGCTGGCCGGCCACCCCGCGCTGGTCAGCGCGATCCGGACGCTGCTGGACGAGGAACAGGCCGAGTTCCTGGAGAAGGCGTGAGCGGGGCGCGCCACGTGAACCGGGCGCGCTGCGTGGACCGGCCGCGCCGCGTGGACCGGGCGCGCCGCGTGGACCGGGCGCGCTGCGTGGACCGGGCGGGCCGGGTCGGCCGGGCGGGCCGCTCGACGAAGACGCCGCGGTGACCCGGGTCATCGCCGGCGCGGCGGGGGGCCGCCGGCTGGCCGTCCCGGCGGGCCGGCTGACCCGGCCCACCAGTGACCGGGCCCGCGAAGGGCTGTTCGGCACGCTCGTGGCGCTGCACGGGCCGCTGGACGGGGCGTGCGTGCTGGACCTGTACGCGGGGTCGGGCGCGGTCGGCCTGGAGGCGCTGTCGCGCGGCGCGCGGCGGGCGCTGTTCGTGGAGGCGGATGCGCGGGCCGCCCGGGTGATCCGCGGCAACATCGA
>DATCFY010000087.1:0-55140 GCA_036509255.1 Streptosporangiaceae bacterium | reverse complement strand
GCCTGTGAGCACACCAAAAGCCCTGCAATTGCCCTCCGGGGTGCGGCGGCTGACCATCGAAACCAGCCGCGGCAAGTTCGCGGCGCTCGAAGCGCTCCCACCCAGCGGCGTACGCGAGCGACAGCCCGCCCTCCTCGTACCGGGATACACCGGGAGCAAGGAGGACTTCTTGCTCATCCTGCAGGCCCTCGCGGCCGCAGGCCGCCAGGTGGTCGCGATCGACATGCGCGGGCAGTTCGAGACCCCCGGCGCGGACGACGCCGCCGCCTACCAGCTGGGCGAGCTGGCCGCCGACATGGCCATGGTCGCCGACTGGCTCAGCGAGGGGCACGACAGCGCGGCCGGCGGGGATGGCAGGGGTGGCGGCCGGGGAGTGCACCTGCTCGGCCACTCCCTCGGCGGGCTGGTGACCCGGGAGGTGCTGCTGGCCCAGGCCGCGCGGATCAGTTCGCTCACCCTGATGAGTTCCGGCCCGGGGGCGCTGTCCGGCCCGCGGGCCCAGGTCCTGCAGGAACTGCTGGCCGAACTGGACAGCCCCGGCCCTGATGGGCTCGGCGCTGATGCGCAGGGCACTGTTACGCAGGGCACTGTTGCGGAGGTTACTGATCGGCGGGACCCCGATCGGCTGGCCGCGGAGGTCGAGCGCATCTGGCGGACCCGGCTGCAGCCCGAAGCCGTGGCCGGCGGCGTGCCCGCGCCTATCATCGACTTCCTCGGCACCCGGCTGCTGAGCAGCTCGCCCACCGGGCTGCGCGCGATGGCCGAGACCCTGCTCACCTGCCCGGACCGGACCCCGGCCCTGGCCCAGCTGGACGCGGTCCCGCTGATGGTCCTCTACGGCGAGAACGACGACGCGTGGGACCCTGCCGCCCAGGAGGACATGGCCGCCCGGCTGCGCGCCCAGCGGATCTGCATCCCGGCCGCCGCGCACTCCCCTGCGGTAGAAGCCCCGGAGACCACGGCGAGCACCCTGACCAGCTTCTGGAACGCCACCGAGTGCCGCCAGGCCCGCCCGTCCCGGTCGGCCTGACCCGGGTCAGTTCCCGGAAAGTTCCTCCAGGCCGTCCCAGGGACGCCGGGCGGAGGTGGCCGCGGACCCTTCCGGGCACACCGCGCGGAAGTCGCACCAGCCGCAGCCCGGGCCCGGGCTGGGCGGGAACACCTCGTCCAGGCCGCCGGGCGGCAGCCCGTCTCGGTACCGCTGGTCCGCGTCCGCGCACTCGGCCGCGATGTCCTCGGCCCGGCCCACGTGCCGGTCCAGCGCGGCCGGGGCGTGCTCCCAGGCGTGCACCGTCGCGGTGGGCAGGTGATGCAGCTCCACCCGGTGGCAGGGCCGCCGCAGCACCCGCGCCGCGGCGACCGCGTACAGCGCCAGCGGCAGCGAGGACCGGGCGTCGTCGGTGCTCAGCGGGCGGCGGCCGGTCTTGTAGTCCACCACCACCAGCTCCCGGCCGCCGTCTGCGGACCGGCGGTCGTCCAGCCGGTCGATCCGGCCGGAGAACGTGATCCGGTCGGTCCGGGCGCCCACCGTCCGTTCCACCCCGGCCGGCTCGTCGGCCGGGTCCAGTCCCGCGACGTAGTTCTCGACCAGGCCGCGGGCCCGGTCCCGCGCGGCGGCGGACTGCGCGTCGCTGGCGAAACCCTCGTTGATCCAGCCCCGGTCCAGTAACCCGGCGGCGGCGGGCACGGTCCGCTGCGCCTGCGGCAGCCGCCACCATCCGGCCAGCGCGTTGTGCACGCTGGCGCCGAGGCTGTTGTGCGCCCAGGGCGGGCCCTTACGCGGGGCCGGCCGGTCCAGGTAGCTCATCCGGTACAGCCGCCGGCAGCTCAGCCAGGTACTCAGCCGGGTCGGGGTGCACGCGTACAGGCGGCTGGGCATCCCGTCCAGCCCCAGTTGCTCCTCGCGGCGCATCTGCTCAGTCCGGGTCCGCGGGCAAGTGGACCGGGCCTGCGGTCACCCACGAGTCGAAGTGCTTCTGCGCCGCCGACACGGTGGTCTCCTCGCCGTGCCCCGGCAGGAGCCGGGTCGGACCGGGCAGGGTCAGCAGGTGCTCCCCGATGGCGCTGAGCTGCGCGGGGAAGTCGGGGTACTCGTGATGGTGCGGAACCGGGCCGCTGGCCATCAGGACGTCGCCCGCGAACACCGCCTCGAGTTCCTCGCTGTAGAAGCACACCGAGCCCGGGCTGTGCCCCGGGGCGTGGATCACTTCCAGCGAGACGTCGGCAACCTCGAAGATCCCCCCGTCCTCCATCTCGATATCCGGGTCGCCCTCCCGGTGCGCCTCCCGCCACACCAGCCGGTCCCGTGGATGCAGCGCCACCGGGGCCTCATCACGCGCCGCCACCTCAGGGGCCGCCGCGACGTGGCTGGCATGGCCGTGGGTGCAGATGACGGCGAGGATCTCCCGGTCGCCGACGGCGGCCAGCACCGCCTTGTCGTCGCGGCCCGGGTCGACCACGATGACCTCCTCATCGTCGCCCACGATCCAGGCGTTGGCCTCGGGGGCGTCCGCGTCCCCCGGGGACGCCACCCGCTCTATCCGCGCCTCCATGGCCGGCCTTCCTTCCTCATCCTTGTTTCACGAACGCCCTGACGGCCTCCGCCACCAGCTGGACCGCGATCGCGGACAGCAGCAGGCCCGAGATCCGGGTGAGCAGCTCCACGCCGCTGTCCCGGAGGACGCGCTTGACCACCCCGCAGAACCGCATGGCGAGCCAGAGCACCACGATCACGGCGCACAGGGCGAGCCCGAAAGCGGCCACCTGTGACCCATTATGGATCCGCTGGACGAACAGCATGCTCGCAACGATCGCACCCGGGCCGGCCAGCAACGGGGTGCCCAGCGGGACGAACGCCACGTTGATCCGCTCGCACTCCGCCTCGGTGGGCTCCTCCGATTTACCGGTCAGCAGCTCGAGGGCCACGAGCAGGAGCAGCAGGCCACCGGCTCCTTGCAGGGCCGGCAGCTCAACGCCCAGGTAGGACGTGCCTGCCGAAGGAGGGCTCCAGCCGGGCGACGCCCTCGTCAACCGCATCGTGGACCGGCAGGGGTACTTCACCGCCAACGTGCACGGCCGGTGGGTCTGGGTCCACGACCCGCACCCTGACGAGCCGAGCATCATTTTCCGTGAGCTGCCTGACCCGCGCACCCTCCTGCGCCGCCTGGCGAGGCGACCGGTCATGGGCTACGCCACACGTCCCTGAGCGGCTGCAGGTGGGTCCTTCAGCTGACCCTCGCTGCCGCGGCGGCTGGTGCGAGGTCATCGGGTGCGGGTGCGGGCACGCCGGCCCCGCCCTGGTCCAGACGGAACGGCGGGTAGGCGTCGGTCATCAGAGCGGCGTACGCGATGACCCGCAGCACCCAGCGGTTCATGCCCACGATGAAGTCGTACAGCCCTCGCGGGTAGCGGCCCGCGAACAGCAGCGTGATCGCCGCGAAGAACACCAGCAGCCCGATCAGGCCGCCGGAGAGGGCGTCGGCCTGCCACGTTTCCCCCGAGGCCCCGGTCGCGGTGTAGGCAGCGCCGCCGGCGAACACCGAGACGATGGCGTACTGCGGGATCGCCAGCAGCCACCACTTGACCAGGACCAGGCCGCGGGAGAGCCGCTCGGGGTAGGCGACGTCCAGCGTCGCGGGGTAGTCCGGCTCCTCATCCAGGCTGAACGGCGGGTAGCGGTCGGTCCCCAGGGCACTGTAGGTGTAGTAGGCGACCCGCCACGACCAGCGCAGCACCCCGAGATTGAAGCTGAACAGCGGGCGGGGGTAGCGTCCGGTGAACAAGATTGCGAAGAATGCGATGACGGTGACGACGGCGAACGCGATCCACAGGAAGAACAGCACGATGTAGTGCGGGATCGCCAGCAGCCACTTGACCAGCCACAGCCAGCGGCTCAGCGGCTCGTCGAGGTGAGCCCGCACCTGCACGGGATAGTTCTGGTCCATGGTTTCCTCCTCGTCGGTGCCTGCTGATGCCACATCCATGACCCGGGCACGCGATGCGCGGGCGGGGACGGATCACCAGGCCGGAAGTCCCTATCCCCCCGCGTCTATCTGAGAACCGGCACATGGACGGCGAGCGCATCCGCTGTGGAGGTCGCGTGAAGATGATGCGCGGCCAGCGCCGTGCCGACCTGGCCGGTCCCGAACACCACCTGCAGCCGGCCACCCCTTCCCAGAAGAACTTCCTGCCCGCGACTGCTTATCCGCTGCCACGGCCGCCGGGTCCGGCGGTGGCGGCCAGCGTCATCAGCTGCTCGAGCGCGCGCGGCCGCCCCGTTTTGGCTTCGGTGATGCTTGACGGTTTCTGGGGTCTGGCCGGCGGGCGACGCGGTCCAGGTTCCCGATGCTCGGGCCGGCCGGTCACTGGAACCGCTCGGCTGCTGGCCAGGACTCGGATTCTTCGGGGTCGAATCGATCGCCTCGCGGCTGTCGGCGGTCGAGCAGCGCGTAGGTGCCGGGCCAGAGGTGGCCGACCTCAACCAGCAGATCGCGCGGGTGCGCCGGGACAAGGAATCCGCGGCCGGCGCCGAGGACTACGAAAGAGACGCCGAGCTGCGGGACAGGGAAAGGCAATTGGCCGCCGAGAAGGCCTCCCGCCAGGCGGAGTGGGCCGCGGCCCATCTGGACCTTTCAACCCTGGCTGAGGGGCTCCATCGAGTAAGGGACGAGGTCGGCCACCTTCGAGACCTTCTCCGCCAGCGACGTGCCGACCGGGAGGACGGCGCCGCGTAAGCAGGCAGTCTGGGCCGCACCCGACCAGGCTCTTAGGGGCCGCTCCCGCTGGCCCCGCCGGTCTCGCTGGCCCCGGCGGCCAGCGCCATCAGCTGCTCGAACGCGGCGAGGCTGGTCGTCTCGGCGCCGAGCCGGTGCCCGGTGAGGTCGCCGTGATCATCACTGCCTCCGGTCGTCAGCAGGCCCAGGCTGGCCGCGAGAACCCGGAGCCGGGCCCGTTCCGCCTCGTCGTGATCGGGATGGTCGACTTCCAGGCCGGCCAGGCCGGCTCCGGCCAGGGCGGCGATGGCCTCGTCGGGGATCCGCCAGCCACGGGAGATCGCCCCCGGGTGGGCCAGCACCACCGCCCCGCCGCTCGCCCGGACGAGCGCGACCGCCCGGGCCGGATCCAGCGCGTACCGGCTCACGTAAGCCCGCCCGCCCGCGCCGATCCAGTCCGGGCCGAAGGCCTCGCGTGGCGTGCCGATCACGCCGGCCTCGACCATGGCCCGGGCGATGTGCGGGCGGCCCACGCTCCCGCCGGCCGCGAGCGCCGCCACCTGCTCCCAGGTGACGTCGACCCCGAGGTCCCGGAGCCGCTCCACCATGGCCTGGCCGCGGCGGACCCGGTCGTCGCGGATCGCCTGGCACTCGGCCGCCAGCTCCGGGCTGGCCCCGGCCGGGAGATAGCTGAGCAGGTGCACGCTATGGGAATCGAGCCGGGCCGACAGCTCCATGCCGGTGACCAGGGCCAGGCCCTCCGGGAGAGCCTGGCGGGCCTCGTCCTGCCCGGCCAGGGTGTCGTGGTCGGTCAGGGCGATCACGTCGAGGCCCGCGGCCCGGGCGCGGCGCATCACCTCGGTGGGCGGGTCGGTGCCGTCCGACGCGGTGGAGTGGGAGTGAAGGTCGATGCGCAAGACGGCTCATCGTACGGGGCGGCGACGGCCGCCGGGCTGGCTCTGCTCTGGAGCGTCGGGCTGGGCCGGTCAGCCGGGCAGCCGCGGTGAGAGCGCACCGAACGGGACGCCCCAGTCCTGCCCGGGGCCGCGCAGATCCCGCAGGGACAAGGTCTCCAGCAGGAGAGTGCCAGCCGTGTCTGGCCACAGGATGATCCACAGCCAGTTGGCCAGCACCTCCCCGGCGAAAACCGCCGTCCCCGGCGATTCCACGCTCCATAGCGGGAACTCGTGGTGGCCGAACTGGACCAGGGCGTGCGGCGGGCCAGCCGCGAAGCCATCACCGGGGTCCGGGCCAGCCAGGCCCGCCAGGCCCGCCCCCAGGCCCAGCCCCGGCTCCTCGGAGACGATCAGCATCTCCCCCAGGCCACCCACCGGGTTCGGCCCGGACAGGGCGACCACGCAGCCACGGGTTCCGCTGCGCTCATCACCCGCGCCGGTGAACCCCGTCACCAGCCAGCCCAGCGGGATCGGCCACGGCAGCCAGACCGGCACCGCGGCCACCTTCAGCAGGGCCTGCAGCCCCTCCGCGGAGGGGACGTGTGCGGGCCGGAGCGGTTGCACGGCACCGTGCCGGGCGCACTGCCATGAGCTGTGCCAGGCGCTCGGCTCGCTGAGCTCACCCTGGCAGCGCGGGCAGATCGGAACCTTCATCATGACTAATGACGTTGATGTTCAGCCGCGCTCACGTCAAGCACCTGACGACCCCAATCACCTGGCCTTTCGCCGGCGCCAACCGTGGTCCGCCGGCACTAGTTGAGTCCTCCCGCCCCGGCCGCGATACTGGCCGCGTGCCAGCGCCGAGGGTTCCCTGCGTAGGAGCGATCATCAAGGACGAGGCCGGACGACTTCTGCTGATCCAGCGGGGCCACGAACCCGAGGCCGGCCGGTGGTCGCTGCCCGGCGGGCGGATCGAGCCGGGGGAAAGCGACGAGCAGGCGGTCGTCCGGGAGACTCTGGAGGAAACCGGGCTCCGGGTGACGTGCGGTGCGCTCGTCGGGTCGGTGGAACGGCCGGGCCGCCGCGGCGCGGTGGTGGACATCCGGGACTACGCGGTCACGGTAACCGGGGGCACGCTCACGGCGGGCGATGACGCCGCCGACGCGCGCTGGGTGAGCCCGGCCGACCTGGCGGCCCTACCCCTGACCAGTGGCCTGGCCGAGACCCTCACCGCCTGGGGAGTGCTCAGCTGAGGCCCCGGCGGCACCGGGATCGAAGGCCTGGGTGCGGGCCAGCCCGGCCGCGCGTCCCTTGGCCGCGGTGACCAGGGCCAGCTTGCGGGACGCCTCGTCGATCATCTCGTCGCCGAGCATCACCGCGCCCGTCTGGCGGACATCGGTGGCGTGCGCGTACGCGTCCAGGATCAGTTCGGCCCGGTCGTAGGCCTCCTGGTCCGGGGCGAAGACCTGGTTCACCGGTTCCACCTGCCCGGGATGCAGTACCCACTTGCCGTCGTAGCCCAGGGCTGCGGCGCTGGCCGCATCCTTGTGCAGCCCGTCGAGGTCGCGGATGGCCAGGTACGGACCGTCGATGGCGGCAATCCCGCGGCTGCGTGCGGCGACCAGGATCCGCATCCGGGGGTAGTGATACGCGTCACCGCGGGTGTACCCGGCTGGCTGGGCCCCGACCTGGAGAGACCGCATGCCGATGCTGGCCATGAAGTCCGCCGGGCCGAACACCAGGGCCTCTAGCCGGTCCGAGGCGGCGGCGATGGCCGCCACGTCGGCCAGGCCGCGGGCGTCCTCGATCTGGGCTTCAATGCCGATCCGGCCCCGCTCCAGCCCGGTGGCCTGCTCCAGCTGGGACAGCAGCAGGTCCAGCCAGCTGACCTGGGCCGGCTCGCTGGCCTTGGGCAGGATAATCACATCCAGGTTCGGCCCGGCCCCCTCCACCACTTCGATCACGTCACGGTAAGCCCAGGGGGTGGTGGCGTCGTTGATCCGGACCGCACGGATCTTGCCTTCCCAGCCGCCGCCGTTCAGCGCCGCGACCACGGCCCCCCGGGCCGCGGGCTTCGCGCCCGGCGCGACCGCATCCTCCAGGTCGAGGAAGACCTCATCCACCGGCAGGCCGCGGGCCTTCTCCAGGAAGCGGGAACTGCTGCCCGGCACGGCCAGGCAGGTCCGCCGGGGGCGGTACGACGGCGCCATTCGGTCACAGCCTCCTGATGTCCATGGCACGCTGGCTGCGTGAGCGACACCCAGCCGGAGGCCGGGCAGGCCCAGCCGGACACCCGCCCGCTCGCCCTCATCGCGGAGGCTACCAAGCGGGCCGGCCTGATCTGGATCACGGTCCCTGGCCAGGGCCGGGCCGGGCAGGACCGGCCACGGCCGGTATGGCACGTCTGGCGGGACGCCGCGTACGTGCTCACCGGACCGGGCGAGCAGGACGTTCCCGGGCTCGCCGACGCCGCCCAGGTCACCGTCACGGTGGCTAGCAAGGACACGGGAGGCCTGCTGGTGCACTGGACGGCCCGGGTGAGCCGGGTCGAACCCGGTTCCGCGGAGTGGCCGGGGATCATCGGCGCGCTGCTGGCCGGGCGGCTGAATGAGCCGGCCAGCGTCGGGGCGGCCGCTCCCGCGGAGCGCTGGGCGCAGACGGGAAATGTTTACCGCCTCACCCCCGATGAGAATACAGACATGGGCGCGGCCAGCGCTTAGCCCCTGCTGATTACTCCGGTAATCCGCGACAATTCATCTTTTGCCTTCGGGGGATCTTATGCGCACGTCTGCCCGGAACTTCCTGGCTACTGCCGCCGCCGCGGCCTTGCTCCCTGCCACGATGGCCGCCACGGTTTCACCAGCCCAGAAAGCCAACGTCAGCACCCCGCGCACTGCCACCCCGATCCGGCACCTGGTCGTGCTCTTCCAGGAAAACGTAAGCTTCGACCATTATTTCGGGCCCCCGGCTACGCGGACGGGCACGCGGGCTATTCCGATCCGCTCGACGAGCAGCACTACCTGGTGGACACGATCAACGCGATCGAGCGGTCCCGGTACTGGCGGAGCACCGCCATCATGCTCACCTACGACGACTCCGACGGCTGGTACGACCAGGCCATGCCGCCGATCGTCAACCCGTCGGCTGACCCGGCCACGGATGCCCTGAACGGAACCGGGATCTGCGGGCACGGCACGCCCCTCGTCGGCCACCAGGATCGCTGCGGGTACGGGCCGCGGCTCCCGCTCCTGCTCATCTCCCCGTACGCCCGGCGCAACGCCGTGGACGGATCCCTCACCGACCAGACCTCCGTCCTCCGCTTCATCGAGGACAACTGGCTGGGCGGCGAGCGCATCGGGCACGGATCGTTCGACACGCTGGCGGGATCACTGAGCGGGCTGTTCGACTGGACCGTGCCGCGATTCACTCCGCTCATCCTCAACCCGGACACAGGCGAGCCCCGGCGCTGACCGACATCCCGGGCCCCGGTCAGCGGCGACCCCGTTCGACGCTGGGTGCGACGCTCCGTAGCATGAAGGCATGGTCATGCCTCCCGCTGTTTCCTCACCCCCCACCGCCGAGCAGGTCACCCAGGCCCTCGCGGGGGTTAACGATCCCGAGATCCACCGGCCGATCACCGAGCTCGGGATGGTCAAGAACGTCGCGGTAGACGACCGCGGGGTGGTGCGGGTGGATATCTATCTCACCGTGTCCGGCTGCCCGTTGCGCGACACCATCACCAGGGACGTGACCGCGGCGGTCAGCAAGCTGCCGGGCGTGGCCGAGGTCCGGGTCGACCTGGACGTGATGAGCGAGGAGCAGCGCCGCGAGCTGCAGAGCAAGCTGCGCGGCGGGCGGCCGGAGAAGGAGATCCCCTTCGCCCAGCCCACGTCGCTGACGAGGGTATTCGCCATCGCCAGCGGGAAGGGCGGGGTCGGCAAGTCCTCGGTCACGGTCAACCTGGCCGCGGCGCTGGCCAAGGCCGGGCAGAAGGTGGGCGTACTCGACGCCGACATCTACGGGCACTCCGTGCCCCGGATGCTGGGCGTCACCGGCCTGCCCACCCAGGTCGAGCAGATGATCATGCCGCCGACGGCGTACGACATCAAGGTGATCTCCATCGGCATGTTCACCACCGGCAATGCCCCAGTGGTCTGGCGCGGCCCGATGCTGCACCGTGCCGTGCAGCAGTTCCTCGCCGACGTGTACTGGGGCGACCTCGACGTGCTGCTGATGGACCTGCCGCCGGGCACCGGCGACGTGGCCATCTCCGTGGCCCAGCTCGTCCCGGGCGCGGAACTCATCGTGGTCACCACCCCCCAGCTGGCCTCCTCGGAGGTAGCGGAGCGGGCCGGGGCGATCTCGGTGCAGACGCACCAGCGGATCACCGGCGTGATCGAGAACATGTCGTCGCTGGCCTGTCCGCACTGCGGCGAGCCGGTCCCGGTCTTTGGCTCCGGCGGCGGCCAGGCAGTAGCGGACGCGCTGACCCGGGTGACGGGAGCCCCCGTCCCGCTCCTTGGCCAGGTGCCCATCGACGTCCGGCTGCGCGAAGGCGGCGACCGGGGTGTTCCGCTGGTGCTGGCCGACCCGGAATCAGCCGCGGCCCAGCAGCTGACCGGGATCGCTAACGGCATGGCCAACCGCGCACGCGGGCTGGCTGGCCGGCGCCTGGGCCTGACCCCCGCCTGAGCGAGGCGAGCACCACCGGCCGCTCCTTTTCGAGCCCCGGACCCGTACCACCAGCACCACGGGTCATATTGATCATGAGCCGCGCCGACATTTACCGCAGAGGGTGCCCTTTTCCGGGGTGTTTTGTCGGATTCGGCGCACCATCTGCGGTAAACGTGGGCCGAAGAGGCCAGTGTGACTCATAGGACCGGCGGCAGGCGGGCACGCTGGAGGCATGCCCGTACTGACAGGATGCCGTGCACCTCAACCGGTCCGGGCCGCGGAACTGCCACCTGAAACTCAAAAGCCCTGGCTGGCTGAAACAGTCGTGCGGACGGGCCCCAGGGCGCGGGGCTGACGGGTCAGGTGGCCTCGGGGTCGAAGGGCGGGGTTTCCTCACGGGCCAGCGTGGCGGTGGCCCTCCGGTCGGCCAGGTACTCGCCGTCGGATTCCGCCATCCCGGCGGCGGCGGCGTTATAGTCGCCGTCCAGGTCGTCGAACAGGTGCTTGCGGACGAAGTTAGCGGGGTGCAGATCCCGCATGTCGAAGTCGGAGAACTCGGGTCCCAGGCCCTCACGGATGTCCCGGGTCGCCCCGTCCGCCATCTGGCGCAGCTCGCGCAGGGCGCGGCCCGCTTGGGCGGCCATCTTCGGCAGTTGGTCCGGCCCGAAGATCACGAGCGCGATTACCCCGAGGACCAGAATCTTCCAGATGGACAGGTCGAAAAACACGTCAGCTCTCCTGCCGGGGCGCGACCGCAGCGGCACGCACTCTTCCACCACTGTAGACCGTCATCTGCCGTAACGCTCCCTCCGGAGCACGGGACCGAGTCCCGGATGCCAGCCCCAGCCCGCCGCGGCCTCACCGGAACGGGTTAAGCCACGAGACTAGGCGCTTCAGCCCGCGGCTCATCCGGCCGAGGAATCCCGGCCCGGCGTTGTGCGGCAGTACGCCCACCACCTGGTCCAGGGTCTGGTCCGGCGCGTCAGCGATCAGTGTGTAGACGAAACCGCGGGCAGACCAGGCCACGCTGCGCTGGTCGGGCCCGGCCGCGTAGACGCGGTCGCCACGCAGGGCCACCTCCGACCACCCGTTCAGCTGGGCGGGCAGATGGCCGCGCTGTACGAACAGTGAGATCACCGACAGGCCGTCGGAGTAGGCCAGGTCAACGATCGCGCCGGCCGTTCCGCCGGTCTCACTCGCCCGGACCAGGCTGAGCTGGCCCGGCAGCTGCGCGGGAAGCGGCCAGCCCGCGGCCCGCATCCGGGCCAGCTGCACGCTGGCCAGTAGCTTGCCCCCGGCTACTGACGCGGTGCGCGGAGCGGCCGCAGCGGCCGGCGAGCCGAGCTTGAGGCTCACGAACACGTCTTCACTGACCATCCGGGCGCTGCCGTCGAACGTCTCACGGCGCAGCGGCAGCTTGGTCGCGGTGTCCAGCCAGAACCGGGCGGCCAGCTGGCCGTTCCGGTGCCGCAGCACGAGTTCCTGCGTGGGACGGCCGGCCACCTGGCCGCGGCCGGCCCGCGACACCCGGTAGTTCTCGGCCAGCAGCGCGACCATCTGCGAGGTCATGGTCATGATGCCCTCAGGATCGCGCTGGCCGGCGTCGTCGTCCCCGTCCGGGTCGGCGGTGTGCGCCTGGTAACGCGGCTGGGCCGCGGAGGGCAGGCTGGCTGTCTGGATCAAGGTCTGGTGATCACGCTGGTGCCACACGTTCACCACGGACGTCCAGCTGCCGTCGGGGCCCCGCCAGGCCGTGAGCTGGACACCCTGATAGGACACCCGGCGGCAGGCGCTAGCCGCCTCGCTGAGCAGCTGCAGAGCGCCCGCCGCAGCCCCGCCCGCGGCCAGGCGGCCCACGGACGGCTGGTCTGGGCCGGAGGCCCCGGGGGCGCGCGCTGCCGCGGGCTGGCGCAGCCCGCCGTGGCTGGCCGCCAGGGGCATCAGCTCCCCGCTGTGGCTCGCCATGTCCCGCCAGATGACCGTGACACCGGTGGCGATCAGGCCGAGGACCACCACGGCAGTGGCGAGACGAAGGGGCAGCGGGTCGTGCTCCGGACCGGCACCGTCATACCGGGGCGTAGTGCGCGAGAACATCCGTCAGCTCACGGCCCGGGGCTCGCGGCCGCAGATACGGTGGCCTTCACGGTGGCAGCAGGCACCGGGGTGGTGGCCCCGGGAGCCGGCTGCTGCTGGCCGAAGCGGACCGTCCCCGCAGCCTGGCCGCTGGCCGACCGGCCCCTGGCCGACTGACCACTGGCCGACTGACCACTGGCCGACTCATGGCGGACGGCGGGCCGGATCCCGCGGGACCGGGAGCCCACGGCGGCGGCTGCGGCTACGCCGGTGGCCGCCACGCCGGCTGGCACGCGGCTGACCCCGGTGACCGGAGCGGCGCTGCTGGAGATGCCGGCCGTCCCGCTGGCCGGCGTCACCGGCAGGTCACCGGTGACGATCGCGTGCTGGACGAGGAACGTGTCGACCGCCGGGGTGACCCTCGGGCCAGGAGCCTGCGGCTCAGCGCCGGCGAAGAAGGCCGCCGCGCCGAGGCCGGCCACGGCCGACGCGATGACGCCGGCCGTCAGCAGCCGGGCGGCCGGGAACCCACTCCGCGGCCGCCAGGATGGCCGGGCGGTCCACGGCCGGCCGTCCGGCGGCATCGCCATGGCCATCAGCCGGCCAGTCAGCGCCGCGTCCACCATGGCCTCGCCCAGGGAATGCATCCGCTGCTTCAGGGCGCGCAGGGCCACCGCCTCCTGGCGGCATGGGTCACAACCCGCGATGTGGGCTAGGACCCGGTCCCGCTCAGCGTCACTGAGCTCGCCGTCGATCAGGGCGGAGATGCGCTGCCCGAGATGACTCATAGGTCACCGGCCAGCGGCACGGTAGCGGTCTTCTCCACGCCGGGAACCTCAGCTACGCCGGAACCGGCCGGCAAGCCGGAACCGGCCGGCAGGCCAGAACCGGCAGGGACGCCAGGGACAACGAGGGCCGGGGCGGCTGCAGGCGGTACGGCCTTGGAAACGGTCGCCGGGCGGCGCGGGCGGCGGTGGTCCAGCGCGGTCCGGAGCTGGGCGCGGCCCCGGTGGATGCGGCTGCGCACGGTGCCTAGCTTGACGCCCAGGGTGTCCGCGATCTCCTCGTAGGACAGGCCCTCGATGTCGCACAACACGACCGCGGCCCGGTACTCGGGGGCCAGTGCCTTGAGCGCGGCCTGGATGTCCCCGTCCAGATGCCGCTCGTCAAAAGCCTGGGCAGGCGTGGGCTCGTCCCCGCGCAGCCGCTGCGCGGTGTCGTCACCCAGCCCCTCGAACCTGATGCGCTGCCGGCGCCGCGCCATGTCCAGGAACAGGTTGGTGGTGATTCGGTGCAGCCAGCCCTCGAACGTGCCGGGCGTGTAGCTGGACAGCGAGCGGAAGACGCGGACGAACACTTCCTGGGTGAGATCCTCGGCGTCATGGGTGTTGCCGGTCAGCCGGTAGGCAAGCCGGTAGACCCGGGCGGAGTGCTCGCGCACGATCTCTTCCCAGGTCGGAGGCGTCCAGCCGGATGCTGCGTCCGGCGTGGCGCCGGGCATGCCCACGATGTCGCCGTCCCGCCGTGTGCTGTCCGCGTCTATCACCATGCTGCCCGGGTATCCCCTTCCCGCACCACAACTGCTCGGATTCTGCTGTGCACCGCGGCTGGCACCCTGCCGGATGAGCCGGCGCGCTTGTTCAGCGGTGGTGCGCGGGTTATTGCTCGCGTCACTATGTAACGCCCGAACAGGCCTCGCTGGTTCCCGGGTCACGGCCCGTAACGATAGGCTGCCGGACTGGGATAAGCATGCACCGGAAGGCACACATTGTGAGCGCAGAGGCCAACCTTGCCTTCGTCGAGGGCTACGTTACCGAGGACGAGCCGCTGCAGAACGCGCGCCGCGAGGCTGCCGAGATCGGCGGGGCGACACCGATCGGGCCGGGCGGTGGAGCGGCGCTGCGTTTCATCGCGGCGGCCATCAACGCCAGATCTGTCGTGGAGATAGGCACCGGCTGCGGCACCTCGGGTATCTGGCTGCTCCGTGGCATGCGCCCGGACGCGGTCCTGACCAGTGTCGACGCCGAGCCCGAGCACCAGCGGCTGGCCCGCAAGGCGTTCACCGAGGCGGGATTCCCGTCGAACCGGTACCGCCTGATCAGCGGTAAGGCCCTGGACGTGCTGCCCCGTCTCACCGACGGCGCCTACGACCTGGTGTTCTGCGACGCGGATAAGCACGAGTACCCGGACTACCTGGTGGCCGCGCTGCGGCTGCTGCGCCCCGGCGGGGTGGTGGCGTTCGACAATGCGCTGGCCGGCGGCCGGCTCGCCGATCCCAGCCGGGATGACCCACGCACGACCGCGATCCGGGACCTGGCCGAGCAGGTACGGCAGGACGAGCGGCTGGCCCCCGTGCTGCTCCCGGTCGGCGACGGGCTGCTGGCCGCGGTCAAACGCGGGTAGCCCGCCAGCCCGGTGTCACAGGCCGAGCGTCTTCTTCCCCGATTACGGTCTGACCGGCGAACCCGCTAGCCACTGCAGCAGCAGGCGGGTCCCGAAGCCCGTGGCGCCCTTGGTGTTCTCCCCATCGTCGGCGGCGGCCCGGGCCGCGCCAGCGATATCGAGATGGGCCCAGGGCCGCCCGCCGGTGAACTCACGCAGGAACAGGGCGGCGTCGATGGACCCGGCCCGGCCGCCCGCCCGGGACACGTTGGAGAGGTCCGCCACGGGGGAATCGAGGCCGTCGCGGTAGTCGTCTACGAGCGGCATCCGCCACAGCCGCTCCCCGCTAGCCGTTCCCGAGTCCAGCAACGCCGCGGCCAGTTCGTCGTCGGTCGCGAACAGGGCGGCGATGGAGCTGCCCAGCGCCACCCGCACGGCTCCGGTCAGCGTGGCCAGGTCGACCACGAGGTCCGGGTCCAGCACGTCGTCCGCGTAGGCCAGCGCGTCGGCGAGGACCAGCCGGCCCTCCGCGTCCGTGTTGAGCACCTCGACCGTCCGGCCGCCGTAGTGGGTGATGACGTCGCCGACCCGCAGCGCCGTCCCGGACGGCATGTTCTCCGCCGCCGCCACCAGGCCAGTCACCCGGGACCGCACCCCGAGCCGGGCGAGCGCGGACATCACGCCGATTACCGCGGCGCCGCCCGCCATGTCGGTCTTCATCAGCTTCATGCCGTCGTTGGGCTTCAGCGACAAGCCGCCGCTGTCGAACGTAATGCCCTTGCCGATGAGTACCACGTGCCGGTCAGCCTGCTCGGGCTGGTAGCTGAGCTCGATCAGCCGAGGCGGGTGAGCCGATCCTGACCCCACGCCCAGCAGCCCGCCGAAACCGCCGCCGGCCAGCTCGGCTTCCTCCCAGACTCGGGAGGACAGGCCATGCGCCGCGGCGACCTCGCCCGCTTCGGCCGCGAGCCACTCCGGCGTCTTGATCATCGAGGGCGTATTAGTGAGATCACGGGCCAGGGCCACCGCCCCGGCCACGATGGCCCCGCGCTCCACCAGCGCCGCCCGGCCGTCCGGGCCGGCCAGCAGCACGCGAACCTCCCCGGGATCCCCGGCCGGCGCGGACTTCATCGTGAACTGGTAGGAGCCGAGCAGGATCCCCTCTGTGAAGGCCTGCACACCGCCGTCAGATTCATCGAGGACGGCGGTCGTCAGCGCGGTCCGCCCGGCCGGGAGGCGGCGCGCTAGCGCTGCTCCGGCCCGGCGCAGGGCTGCCGGTGAGGCATCACCCACGCCGAGGAACAGGACCGTGCACGGCTCTGTACCGAGCCGGATCACCGTCTGGGTGGTATCACCCGGCCGGCCGGTCAGTTCCGCGCTGGCGATGATCTGGGCCGCACTGATCCCCAGGTACCCGTCCAGGCTGGAAGCGCCGGCGCCCGGCACCGGGCCCGCCGACTCGCCCTCCGGGGTACGTACGGGAACGGCGATCAGCGCCGGCGGTGCGGCCGTACCGCGGCCTGCCTCGGCCAGGTAGTCAGCCAGCGGTTCCAGGCCAGACGCTGGCGCGACCGTAACCCTCGCCTTGACCGGCAAGGCTCAGCCGGTGACAGACTTGAGCGCGTCCGAGAGCCGGGCAGCCTCATCCGCGGACAATTCGACCACCAGCCGCCCGCCTCCCTCGAGGGGAACGCGCATCACAATGCCGCGGCCCTCCTTGGTGACCTCGAGCGGACCGTCACCCGTCCGCGGCTTCATCGCCGCCATTCCGCATCCCCTTCCTGCTCGGGGCCGTATGAGACCTCGCGGAGGCCTGCCCCGCGCCGGGATCCCGGCGCCTGCGGCGGGTCCGGCCACCCACAGCCGTGTTGATCAGTACCTCTATTATCCAGAGTTCCGGCCTACAGTGGTAACGATCAGCACTCCCTTCCGCCCGCCGCCGTCGGTAACTAGGGTCTCAGGAGTCACTGAGGCACCGCTCGCGGCCCGTCCTGAGGAGGAGTTCGGTGACGGACAGTGTTCGCTGGGACCTCGATGGAGCGGTAGCCACGATCACGCTGAACCGGCCGCAGGCCCGGAACGCGCTGACCGCGGAACTGAAGAACGAACTACTCGCGGCGCTGCGCCAGGCGGCCTCCAGCCAGCAGGTCCGGGCGGTCCTGATCACCGGCGCAGGGCAGGCCTTCTGCGCCGGCCAGGACCTGCGTGAGCACGCGGAACTGCTCGAGGCCGCCACCGCAGACGCGGCGCCGCGGGACGCCAATCCGGCCGCTGGGGCACCACCGCCTGGGGCACCGGCCGCGCACGTGCCCGCCGGGGCCGCGTCCGCGGTAGGGCCGCCGCCGGCCGACACGCCGGCGCCACTGGACACGGTCCGCGAGCACTACAACCCGCTTGTCCTGACCATAAGGTCCATGCCCAAGCCGGTCATCGCCGCCGTGAACGGAGTGGCCGCCGGGGCCGGGGCGGGGCTGGCTTTCGCCTGCGACATCCGTATCGCGGCCCAGGGTGCCAGCTTCCTGATGGCCTTCGCGCGGGTCGGGCTGGCCGCTGACACCGGCGTGTCGTGGACGCTGCCCCGGCTGGCCGGGGCAGGCCTGGCGGCCGAGTTGCTGATGCTCGCGGAGCCCATCCGGGCGCCGCGCGCGCTCGAACTCGGCCTGGTCAGTCAGGTGGTGGAGGACGCGGACCTGCCGGTTACCGCCCGTGCACTGGGAGCCCGGCTGGCCGCCGGACCGACCGCCGCCTACGCGGGCATCAAGGAACAGCTCAATTTCGCGGCGGGACACAGCCTCGCCGAGGCGCTGGACAAGGAGGCCGAGGTCCAGAGCCTCCTGGGCCGCACCGCCGATCACCAGGCCGCCACGCTCGCGTTCACGCGCAAGCAGGAGCCACGCTTCCTAGGCCGGTAACGAGACGGGCGTCCTGCCTACCGGCCCGCCCTGCTACTGACCGCCCTGCCTACCGGCCCGGCCGGCCTACCGGCCCTGGCCGCCAGCGGCCGTGTCTGCGCTGGCCAGTTCCTCGTGGGCGCCGATGATCTGCTCAGCGGCATCGACCAGATCGGAGAAGGCCCGCCACTCTCGGTGACCGGAACGGCCGGTCCAGGACACCACCCGGCTACGGCACCAGACGGTCAGCCCGCGCCGGATCGACAGCACCGACATGCCCGAGACCGGGGCATCGGCCCGGACGATGTGCCCGATCCCGCGCTCGGACAGCATCCGCTCGAGGATGCCGGCGGCCTCCACGGAACCGGGCTGGGGACGGCGGAACCGGTCCAAGGCACTGCTGGCCGGGACCGGCACGGCAAACCAGACCGCCTTGCCGGGGACCTTCCAGCCGCCGAGCCGGGCCCGGGTCAGGTGATGCCCCCAGCGGCCGTGAGACAGGCCCTCGATCACGTGCAGGCCGCGCCCACTCACCGCGTCCACCGGGACGGCCACGGCCGGATCCGGCCGCGTGTCGTCCTTCCAGCG
Organism: Streptosporangiaceae bacterium; assembly: GCA_036509255.1. Lineage (GTDB taxonomy): Bacteria > Actinomycetota > Actinomycetes > Streptosporangiales > Streptosporangiaceae > RYN-230. Next base: position 36,924 of record DATCFY010000087.1, on the reverse strand, counting down.
CGGCAGGGCGTCGAAGACCTTGCAGACCAGCTCCTGCTCCCCGCCGACCCGCCGCAGGTAGAGCCACATTTCCGGGGCGCCTGCCACGGCGCAGCCGCGCACGTCGAACTGGATTCCGGTCTGTGCGTGCATGCTGTTGGCCGCGAGTTCGCTGGCCATGATGACCCCGTCATAGACCGATTCGTCCGGCAGTCCGACCCCGGCCGCCGTCGCCCGGAAGAGACGGCGGGCCGCGGCGGCGCAGGTCGCATCCAGCGGAAGCGGGGAAGCGGAGCAGCCGCCCGCTGACACGGTCACGGCCGGCGCAGATACCGCGGCTACAACCTGCGGCGTGTCTGCAGCAAGCGACCCTAACATGATCCTCAGCCTTTCCGGCCCGCAATCTGTGTTTCACAGATTACGAGTCATGCCTCCGGTGCGCAACGACATCGGCGCTTGCCGGCTCGCCTTGACCGAGTCTTTACCCAACTGCCGGGCCTGACGGCCACCCAATGGTAACGCTACGTAAGGTGATAGTGCTGTAACTATGAGGTAACGAGCAGGGGGCCTGGTACTGCCGGGCCGGCGATCGTGGCAGTAAAGTCGAGCCGCGGCGGCCGCCCGAACGGGGAGCCGCCTGGCCTCGAGACAGGCCCTGTACAGAAAGAATCCCCCGGGGCGCCACCCGGGGGATTCTTCACTTCCAGGCCGAACTTCCCTGACCGAACTAGTCGGCGCTGGCTGGCTTCGCCGGCCAGCCAGCCCAGCCGACGGGGTCAGCGGTCGAGGTCGTACCGGCCCGCCTTGGTGTCCGACAGGAACTCCGCGAACGCCGCCCGGCTGATCACATGAGCGCCGTCGCCGGGGCGGGTGCTGTCCCGCACCGCCACGACATCCAGGAAGTTGGCGGCGACTTCCACGCAACCTCCGTTAGAGGTACTGCTGAGACGCGCCTTGCGCCACTGTGCTCGAGACAGGTCAGTCATTGTTTACTCCAGTTGTTGTGCGAGGTGTTCCAGGTAAAGCACGGTATCGCCAGACTCCTGAGCCGAATCACGGATCCGGCTGAAGGCCTGGATGTACAAGCTCACCTCTTCTGGCCTGCTTACCTCCTGGATGGCCGTGTCTGTTTCCGTGAAGACGAGGGGCTCGTCCCCGGGCAGGTCAAAGATGTTGATTGACGACGACACTCCCGGGCTGGGGCCATCTGCGAAGCGCTGAATGCGCAGTTCGACGTTGGGCCGGCGGCTCATCTCGATCAGATGCTCGATCTGCTCGCGCCGCTCCTGCCTGCTGCCCCAGTGATACATGAGCGATGCCTCAGTCACCACCGCGACCAGGCGGGGAGCCGTCCCATTCGTGCGGTCCAGGATCTCCTGCCGGCGCAGCCGGGTCTCCATCGCCTTGCGGCGCCAGGCGGGCGGGCGCGGGCCGGCCCGCATAAAGGCCTCCGCGTAGTCCGGGGTCTGCAGCAGTCCCGGCACGACGAGCGGCATGCAGATCCGGATCCGCTCCGCGTCGTTCTCGAACCCAGGGAACTCGTTCTCGAAGATTTCGGTGTAATCACGCCACCACGGCCGGGCCCGCGAGCGGATGGCCAGGTCCTCCAGCTCCTCGGCGGTCGCACTGTCCACGCCATAGATCCGGAGCAGATCCCTGATGTCACTCATCTCAGGGCGCTTCCATTGGTTGGCCTCGAACCGGCCCACCTTGCCCCGACCCCAGTTGAGGATGTCACAGACGTGGTTTGCCGTATGGCCGCTCCCGGTCCGGAGTTCGGCCAGGCGGCGGGACAGCCGACGCTTGGCTACGGTCGCGCCGTAGGCATCGTCAGCCATCGGGAGCTCCTCCTGGACAAGATGATGCTTGCAGCATAACGCTACCTAACTTGTGAATCGCAGATTATCGGATACTCCCATGAGACTCCCAGGTTACGTCGAGAATGCCCAGCCCGGAAAAGCGCGGACCATGCCAGAGCCCGCGTGGACCACTCCGGGCCCCGCGCAGACCACGCTCACGCTCCCTAGCGACCCCAGACAGCGGACCGCAGGCAGCGGACGGCCACAAAGGCCACCCGGCCGGGGTCCCGTGGTCAGCTCGCCCCGTCGTCGAACTCCCCGCCCCGGGCGCCATCGAGGAAGCACTCCCACTCGTGCCGGTCGTAGACGAGGATCCGGCCCTGCGGGTCACCCGTCACGCGCATCAGAACCCACTCGTCCGCGCCGCCGTCACCGGGCACGAAAGCGATCTCGATCGAGCCCTCGCCCTCCCCGGAACGCCGCCACTGCTGGGCATCCACCTCGATACCCAGATCCTCCACGCTGGGCTTCCTGGCCATAACGCCCCTCCTCAGGTCATGGTCGCCGGGCCACCCCGGCGTACCCCCAGCGCGAGCCATCGCTGTCCGCGAGCGTGGGATCCTCCGCTCCCCACTCCCCCATGTAGACCAGCCGCGGCGCCCCTCCCGGCCAGGCCGGAACGAGTTCCAGCCCGCCGAAGAAGCGCTCGACCTGGGCCCGGGGGCGCAGGTGGATGTTCTCGGTGGCCTGCTGGTAGACCGACAGCCCGGTCCGCAAACCTCGCTCAGGCACGTTATCGGCGGTGACGTGGGACAGCGCGAGGTAGCTGCCCGGCGCCAGGGCCTGCGTGTACTGGGCCACCAAGCCCCACGGGTCGTCGCTGTCGGCCACGAAATGCAGGACCGCGGTCATCAGCAGCGCGACCGGCTCAGTGAAGTCGATCAGCGCCTGCAGCTGCCGGCTGCCCAGCACCCGGCCGGGCTCCCGCAGGTCCGCGAAGACGAAGGTGGTGAGGCGGCTGTCGGTCAGCAGCTCCCCGGCGTAGGCACGGACCATCGGGTCGTAGTCCACGTACACCACCCGCGCGTCGGGGGCGACCTCCCGGACGACCTGGTGGGTGTTGCCCTGGGTCGGCAGGCCGGAGCCGATGTCGACGAACTGGCTGATCCCGCGGTCCGCCGCCAGCCATTTCGCGGCCCGCTGGTGAAATCCGCGGTTGGCCCAGGCCATGTCGGAGATCTCGGGCAGGTCCTCCCGGATCCGCTCGGCCGCCTCCTGATCCGCGGGGAAGTTGATCCTGCCGCCCAGGTAGTAGTCATACAGCCGGGCCGGGCTGGGCACCGTGGGGTCCACGCCGGGCGGGACAGGCGGCGGATCATCGCTGTTCGTGGTGGCTGGCCGCCACCGATCACGCCCCCTGGTCATGACACCTCCCGTACTGTCCGGTCACAGTGTGACACGCTCCGTGCGAGCATGAACCGAGATGTTCAGACGCCGGGACCCCGGGAAGCCGCCCGGGCCCGCGAAGCCCCGCGCCGGACGCAATCGCGCAGATGATCGTCGATGACCCCGCAGGCCTGGAACGTGGCGTAGGCCGTGACCGGGCCGGTGAAGGAGAATCCGTAACCGCGCAGTTCCCGGGCCAGGGCCTTGGACGCGGGCGTCCAGGCGGGGATCTCCGCCATCGTGGCCGGCCCGGCGGAGCTCGCGTCCGCCGGATCCGCGGCGTAGCTCCAGACCAGCGCGGCCAGGCCGCCTGGCACGGCCAGCGCGGCCCTGGCGTTCCCGATGACCGCCGTGATCTTGGCCCGGTTCCTGATGATGCCGGCGTCACCGAGCAGCCTGGTCACGTCGGCTGGGCCGAATTCGGCCACGACGGCGGGATCGAAGCCAGCGAAGGCGGCGCGGAAGTTCTCCCGCTTGCGCAAGATCGTGAGCCACGACAGCCCGGCCTGGAACGCTTCCAGGCTCAGCCGCTCGAAGATTCCCCGGTCATCACGGACCGGGCGCCCCCACTCGCCGTCGTGGTAGGCCAGGTATTCCGGCGCGGACATCGCCCAGGGGCAGCGCAGTTGGCCGTCCGGGCCGGGCGCCGGCAGGCCCGGATCACTCATCGCGGCTGGCGGCCGCTTCCTCCGGACCAGCGGCCGGACCAGCGGCCGGACCGGCGCCTGAAGTGGGATCCGGGGCCACGGTGTCCGCGGCCCGGCGCGGCGGCCCGTCCAGGCGCGGGCTCAGCGCACGGGCCCCGGCCGCTTTCGAGCGGGCCAGCAAGGTGGCCGTGATGACCGGATTGCCGCCGGTGGCGGACCGGAGCTCGGCGAGCTGCTGGCGGAGTACCGCGATCTCCACGTCGCGCTCGCTGATGAGCTGGGCGATCTGGCTCAGCGCCTCGTCGGTGACCTGCGCGTTGTAGCCCCAGGCCGCGGACGGCGGCCGGAGCATCGCCACGTCCGCAGCGGTCATCACGTCCGGCGGGACATAGTCCATCGCGAACTCCGCCATCTCGCCACCGCGGCCCATGGCCACGACCACCACGCCGACGAGAATGACCGCCCCGGCAAGTAGCAACAGAATCGGCACAATAAGAATCGTCCCACGCCTGGCGCCCGCCGACATCCAGGAATAGCCGGCCGGCGCGGTTTTCAGTCCCCGGTCATGGGCCCGGCCTCTGGGTCACCCGCCCGGTCCAGCCCGGCGTCGGTCCCATTGTGCTGCGCGTGGGCCTGCTGGATGATGCGCACCACCTCGGCCGGATCGTCCTCGACCGTGATCAGCTCCTCGTCCCCGGCCGAGACATACCCCCTGGCCTGCACCGTGTCCTGGATCCAGGCCAGCAGCCCAGACCAGTAGTCGCTGCCGACCAGCACAATGGGGAATTTCGTTATTTTCCCGGTTTGTACCAGGGTGAGCGCTTCGAACAGCTCATCCAGCGTGCCGAAGCCGCCAGGCAGCACCACCAGGCCCTGCGAATATTTGATGAATACCGTCTTGCGGACAAAGAAGTAACGGAACTCCAGCCCGATCTCGACGTAGTCGTTCAGGCCCATCTCCATCGGCAGTTCGATGCCCAGCCCCACGGAGACCCCGCCTACGCTGTTGGCCCCCTTGTTGGCCGCCTCCATGACCCCCGGGCCGCCGCCCGTGATCACCGCGTACCCGGCCTCGGCCAGCCCGGCCCCGATGCGCTCGGCCAGCCCGTACTCGCGGCTGCCGGGCCGGGCCCGGGCCGAGCCGAAGACCGAGACCGCCGGGCCGAGCTCGGCGAGCAGGCCGAAGCCCTCCACGAACTCGGCCTGGATCCGCATCACCCGCCACGGGTCGGTGTGCACCCAGTCGCTGGGCCCGCGTTTGTCCAGCAACCGCTGGTCGGTGGTGGTCTTCGGGATGAAATCGCCGCGCAGCAGGGCGGGCCCCTGGCGGCGGATCCGGCGACGTGATTCGGCTGGCACCCTTCGATCCTGCCACGGGGGATGACCTGGTCAGCGGATCCGCCTCGGTTACGCGGCCGCCGCGCCGCCGGACGGCTGGCCCGTCACCTCCCGGTCATGATCGCGGCACCGCCGTGACATCGCCCCGTGTGCCCGGCGTCGCTGCCCCGTCACCCGCCGGCATCGTCAGGGTCAAGGGTTCGTGTGCGCCCGGGCACATGCGGCGGTCTGGGTCACTCCCGTCAGAGCGCGCCGGTAGCTTCTGGATGTGCCCAACAGCCGGCCGCGCCAGCCACCCCCGCAGCGCAGGAAAGCCAGGCGCCGCACGGTCATCGCGGCCAGCCTGGCCCTGGTGCTCGCGGCTGGAATCTTCCTGGCGGTGCGCGCCCTCGTGCCGATGATCGAGCCGGTGCTGACGGGGTCAGGCTGCTCGGCGGCTTCCGGGCGCCAGTCGGTGCTGCTCGACACACAGCAGGGCAGCATCGCCGCGACCATCGCCGGCGTGGCGCACCAGGAGTCGATGCCCCGGGCCGCGGTCACGATCGCCTACGCGACGGCGATGCAGGAATCCAAGCTGCACGACCTGACCTACGGGGATATGGACTCTGTCGGCGTGTTCCAGCAGCGGCCCTCGCAAGGCTGGGGGCCGGCCCGGAAGCTGGAGAACCCGATCTACGCGACGACCAAGTTCTTCGGCGCCCTGAAGGACATCCGCGGCTACCAGAAGATGCCCGTGTACCAGGCGGCGCAGGCCGTACAGCGCAGCGCGGACGGGTCCGCCTACATCCAGTACGAGCGGATGGCGGCCGAGATGACGAGCGCGTTCACCGGCCAGCATGGGCACGCCGTGTACTGCTGGTCGGCCGCGGCGGGCCCGCGCCATCCCGACATGGCCGCCATCACCGAGGGGCTGGCCAGCACCTTCGGCCAAAGCACCGCGGACCAGGCCCGGTCCGGCCCGCGCCACACCATGCAGGTACGGATCGGCCGCCCGAAGCTCGGCTGGGAGGTGGCGTCCTGGCTCGTGACCCACGCCAGCAGATATGGCGTCCGCGAGGTCCGGTTCGGCGGGTACCAGTGGCGCGCCGCCGCCGGCACCAAGGGCTGGGTCCGTGACGCGGGTGCACCGCCAGCGGGCACCATCCAGCTGAGCTGATAGCCTGCGGCCGACCGGTGAAACTGGCGGCCCCCGGGGCGTGGCTCCGGCCGCGTGCGCGACATACTTGCCCAGACCGGGATACTGGGAGGCCCCAGACCTACCGGGATGATGCCGGAAGAGGAGTTCCGACGTGACGTACATCATTGCGCAGCCCTGTGTCGACGTCCTCGACAAGTCATGCATCGAGGAGTGCCCCGTCGACTGCATCTACGAGGGTGAGCGCATGCTCTACATACACCCTGACGAGTGCGTGGACTGCGGCGCATGCGAGCCGGTCTGCCCGGTCGAGGCGATCTTCTACGAAGATGACGTGCCCGACCAGTGGAAGGACTTCTACAAGGCGAACGTGGAGTTCTTCGGCGACCTCGGCTCACCCGGCGGCGCGTCCAAGGTCGGGAAGATCAACAAGGACCACCCCATCGTGACCGCGCTGCCCCCGCAGGGAGAAGCGAGCTGACCCTCGCGGCACGGCTGCCCCGGTTTCCCTGGGATCTGCTCGCCCCCTACGGCCTGAAAGCCAGGGCCCATCCGGACGGGATCGTGAACCTGTCCGTGGGCACCCCGGTGGATCCTGTCCCGGGGCTGGTGCAGGACGCCCTCCGGGCCGCGGCCAACACCCCCGGCTACCCGGCCACCCATGGCACCCGCGCGCTGCGCGAGGCAGCGGCCGGGTGGCTGGCCCGCCGCCACGGGGTGACGGTCGAGCCGGACGCGGTGCTGCCGCTGATCGGCACCAAGGAGTTCGTCGCCTCGCTGCCGGCCCTGCTCGGCTGCGGGCCCGGGGACGTGGTCATCTACCCGGAACTGGCCTACCCGACCTACGACATCGGCGCACGGCTGGCGGGCGCCGATGCGGTGGCCGCGGATGCGCTCCCGGCCGCCCGCCCGGCCCTCGCCTCCCAAGCCTCCGCAACGAAAACCACCACCCCCGCCGACACTGGCCCCGTCCGCCTGGTCTGGGTGAACTCACCCAGCAACCCCACGGGCCGGGTGCTCGGCGCCGGGGAGCTCGCCGCGGCGGCGCAGGCGGCCCGGGACCGCGGCGCGGTGCTGGCTTCAGACGAGTGCTATATCGGCCTGGGCTGGACGGCGGAGCCGGTGTCGGTGCTGCACCCCGAGGCGTGCGGCGGGTCGTTCGAGGGCCTGCTCGCCGTGCACTCGGTGTCCAAGCGGTCCAACCTGGCCGGCTACCGGGCGGGCTTCGTGACCGGCGACCCCGCCCTGGTCGCGCAGCTGCTCGAGATCCGCAAGCACGCCGGGATGATGATGCCCGCCCCGGTCCAGGCGGCGATGACGGCGGCCCTGTCCGACGACACGCACGCGGAGTGGCAGCGCGAGGTGTACGCGGCCCGCCGTGACCAGTTGCGGCTCGCCCTGGAGAAAGCCGGCTGGACGATCACCCACTCCGAGGCGGGCCTGTACTTGTGGGCGTCGCGCCCGGGGCTCGACTGCTGGTCGTCGGTGCAGCTGCTCGCCGAGGCGGGCATCCTGGTCGCCCCCGGCGAGTTCTACGGCCCGGCCGGGGCGCAGCACATCCGGGTGGCCCTCACCGCCACCGACGAGCGGGTCGCCGCCGCGGTCCGCCGCCTCGCCTCCCTCTCCTAACCGAGACGGCCCGCGGGTCTGTCCGCCTCCCCGGCTCTGTCAGACCCGCCTGGCATGGTTGCCGGTACCGGGAAAGGAGGGGACCATGACTGCTGTGACCAGTCCAAGCGATGTCGCCCACCCCTTCACGGTCGCCGACCTGGAGGGGATGCCGGATGACGGTCGCCGGTACGAACTTATCGACGGGGAGCTCCTGGTGAGCCCGGCTCCAGGCTGGGCGCATCAGGAGGCGGTACTCACGCTTTCCATACTGCTGCGTCAGGCGTGCCCGTCGGACCTCCGTGTCCTGGCCGCGCCCTTCGCGGTGCGCCCGGACAAGTTCAACGAGGTGCAGCCGGACGTCCTCGTGGCCCGGTACGCGGATCTCACCGAAGACGACCTGCCCCGGGCTCCGCTGCTGGCCGTCGAGGTGATCTCGCCCACGAGCCGGCTCCGCGACGCCCACCTGAAGAAGGCGGTGTATGCCCGGCTCGGGGCATCCTCGTTCTGGCTGGTCGATCCGGCCCGGGACAAGCCCTCGCTGACCGTGTTCGAGCTAGCCGGCGGCAGCTACCGGGAACTCGCCTGCGTGGCGGGCGACGAGCCGTGGACCGCCACGCGGCCGTTCGGAGTCCGGGTGGTGCCGGCCGACCTGGTCCGCGGCCTGCGCCCCTAGGCACGGCCCCACCCGGACAGGCGGCCCCACCGGACGGCACCACCGGACGGGCGCGGGACGGCTCGTAGGCTGTCGGGTGTGTTCCGTCTCTATGACACCCGGACCAGGCAGCTCGAGCCGATCGGGCCGGTCCGCCGCGGCCGCCTGAGTATGTACAGCTGCGGGCCGACCGTGTACCGGCAGGCCCACGTCGGGAACCTGCGCTCCTATCTGCTGGCCGACCTGATCCGGCGCACCGCCGAGCGGCACCGGCTGCTGGTCACCAGCTGCCAGAACATCACCGATGTCGGGCACCTGGCGGACGATACCGAGATCGACCCGGAGGGCGAGGACAAGGTCCTGGCCCAGGCCCGGGCCGAGGGAAAGAGCGCCCTCGAGATCGCCCGGTACTACGAGGAGGCGTTCCACAACGACTGCGCCGCGCTCAACATCCATCCGGCCGACACGTTCCCGCGGGCCTCGGACTGCATCGGCCTGATGATCGACCTGATCGCCCGGCTGATCGACACCGGCCACGCGTACCCGGTGCCCAGCGGCTCGGTGTACTTCGATGTCAGGTCTTTCCCCAGCTACGGCGAGCTGTCTGGCAACCGGCTCGCCGACCTGCGGCCCGGGCACCGCAGCCAGGCCCGTGCTGGCCAGCAGAGCATAGACCCGGACAAGCGTTTCCACGCGGACTGGGCCCTCTGGAAGGCCGCCCCCCCGTCCCGGGAACTCACCTACGCCGCGCCCTGGGGCACCGGCTTCCCGGGCTGGCATACCGAGTGCTCCGCGATGTCACTGCACTATCTGGGCGAGACCATCGACGTGCACACCGGCGGCATCGACCTGCGCTTCCCGCACCACGAGGACGAGCGCGCCCAGTCCAACTCGGTGACCGGGCATGAGGTGGTCCAGCACTGGGTGCACGGCGAGCACCTGCTGTTCGAAGGCCGGAAGATGGCCAAGTCCACCGGCAATGTGGTGCTGCTGGCCGACCTTCCGGCGCGCGGGCTCGACCCGCTCGCGCTCCGGTTCTCGTTCCTGGACCACCGCTACCGCCAGCAGCTCAACCTGACCTGGGAAGTGCTGGCCACCGCGGACCGGACCGTGCGGCGCTGGCGGGAGCGGGTGGCCGAGTGGGCCCGCTCGCCGAGCCAGGCGATGTGCGCGCAGTACGTCAGCGACTTCAACGCGGCCTTCGACGACGACCTGGACACCCCGGCGGCGCTGCGGGTCCTGCGCAGCCTGGAGAAAGACAGCGAGATCCCGCCGGGCGCCAAGTTCGAGACGTTCGCCCACGCCGACCGGCTGCTCGGCCTGGACCTGGCCCGGGATATCGGCCGGGAACCCGCGCCCAGGCCGCTGCCGGACGAGGGGGCGGAACTGCTCGAGGCACGGGCAGCCGCCCGGGCCGCGGCCGACTGGGCTACCGCCGACCGGCTCCGCGACCAGCTCGCCGCCCTCGGCGTCACGGTCACCGACACCCCTGACGGCCAGACCTGGGCCGTCCGCTCCCCCTGAGCTGCTGACCTGGCATCGAGCCCCACTATGGGCGGCTCGACTGGGATCAGCTGCGCCGGTCCGCCGTGAGGATCCCGGTGGCCGATGCCGGTGTGCTGGTGGCGGCCCGGGCTATGCGAATGTTACAGCAGTGTTTCCGAGCGCCCATTCGTATTAACACGCAACGATTCCACGGCTTTTTCCAGAACTTCACAACGAATCTCCGCGTACCCGCGGGTCCTGCGCACTTCTGCGCCACCACGCAGACCATACGCTGAATTAGCCGACCCACGGCACCGAGAGGAGGCTCGATGACCGATACCTTCACCCCTGCCGCGACCGCAGCCATGCCCGCGAGAACTCTGCCCTCCAGGCTGCCTGAGTCCCGGGCCTACCTGATGTGCCCGCCGGACCACTTCACCGTGCAGTACGCCATCAACCCCTGGATGGCCAGCGGGGAGCCCGTCGACCGCGCGCAGGCCATGCTCCAGTGGCAGCTGCTGCGGGATACCTACCGCTCGCTCGGCCACTCGGTCCAGCTCATCGACGCCCGCCCGGGCCTGCCGGACATGGTCTTCGCAGCCAACGGCGCGACGGTGATCGGCGGCGCCGTGCTGGGCGCCCGGTTCCGGCACCCCGAACGGGCCGCCGAAGGCCCTGCCTACCTGGACTGGTTCCGCGCCCGCGGTTTCACGTCGCTGCACGAGCCGCGGCGCATCAACGAGGGTGAGGGGGACATCGTGCATGCGGGCCGGGTGATCCTGGCCGGGCACGGTTTCCGCAGCGAGCCTGACGTCCGGCACGACCTTGAGGAGCTGTTCGGGCTGCCGGTGATCAGCCTCCGCCTGGTGGACCCCAGGTTCTACCACCTGGACACGGCCCTGTGCGTGCTCGACGCCGACACAGCCGCCTACTACCCCGCCGCGTTCGACGACGCCGGGCGGACCGCGCTGGCCGCGTGCTTCGCCGAGCTCGTCGAGGCCACCGACGAGGACGCCGCGGTACTCGGCCTCAACGCGGTCAGCGACGGGCATCACGTCGTCTTGCCGGCCCAGGCGCTGGCCCTGGCGGCCCAGCTCGCGGCTCGCGGGTTCGAGCCGGTGCCGGTGGACATGTCCGAATTCCGCAAAGCCGGGGGTGGCCCTAAATGCTGCACACTGGAACTCCGGCCATGAGAGGGGGAAACACCATGACCGTGGGAACGGAAGACCTGCGAGCGCTGTCCGAGGCGCACAGCGCCCACAACTATCACCCACTGCCCATCGTGATCGCCGAGGCGGAGGGCGCCTGGGTCACCGACGCGGACGGCCGCCGCTACCTCGACATGCTCGCGGCGTACTCCGCGCTGAACTTCGGCCACCGCCACCCGGCCCTGATCGCGGCCGCGCAGCGGCAGCTGGACCGGGTCACCCTGGTCAGCCGGGCCTTCGACCATGACCAGTTCGGCCTGTTCTGTGCCGAGCTCGCGGAGCTCGCGGGCATGGAGATGGTCCTGCCGATGAACACCGGCGCGGAGGCGGTCGAGACGGGCATCAAGACCGCCCGCAAGTGGGGCTACGAGGTCAAGGGCGTGCCCGCCGACGAGGCGGTCATCATCGCGTTCGACGGCAACTTCCACGGCCGGACCACGACGATCATCAGTTTCTCCACCGACCCCGACGCCCGGGCCTCGTTCGGGCCCTATGCCCCCGGGTTCCGGATCGTGCCCTACGGGGACGCTGCGGCGCTGGCCGCGGCGATGGACCAGAACGTCGTGGGCGTCCTGATCGAGCCGATCCAGGGTGAGGCCGGCGTGGTCGTGCCGCCGGCGGGCTACCTGGCCGCCGTCCGGGACCTGTGCACGGAGCACGGCGCCCTGATGATCGCCGACGAGATCCAGTCCGGGCTGGGCCGGACTGGTGCCACCTTCGCCTGCGAGCACGAAGGGGTACGCCCCGACGTGTACCTGCTCGGCAAGGCGCTCGGCGGCGGGATCGTGCCCGTCTCCGCGGTCGTGTCCTCCCGGGAGGTCCTCGGCGTCTTCCAGCCCGGGCAGCACGGCTCGACCTTCGGCGGCAACCCGCTGGCCTGCGCGGTGGGCCGCGAGGTCATCGCCTTGCTGGCCACCGGCGACTACCAGAACCGGTCCGCGAAGCTGGGTGCGCACCTGCACGACCGGCTGTCGGCGCTGCCCCGGGACGTGGTCCGGCAGGTGCGCGGCCGCGGCCTGTGGGCCGGGATCGAGTTCACCTCGCTGCCGGGCCGTGTCGCCTGCGAGCGGCTCGCGGCACACGGCGTCCTGGCCAAGGACACGCACGGGACCGCGATCCGGCTCGCACCGCCCCTGGTGATCAGCGAGCCGGACCTGGACTGGGGGCTGGACCAGCTCGAGGCCGCAATCCGCGAGTAAGCGGGTCAGCTGGCACGGACCCGGGGCGCCCGCCCCGGGTCAGTCGCCTTGCAGCGTGCGGTACCGGCCGCTGTGGTGGATCAGCGGCCGGCCATCCGGCCGGGGCTCGCTGACCCCGATGACCTCACCGACCACGATGGTGTGGTCCCCGCCGTCGTGCACGGCCGTGGTGCGGCACTCGATCACGCCGAGCGCGTTGTCCAGCAGCGGCGCTCCGGTCTGCGGGCCCGGATGGTGCGCGATCCCGGTCAGCTGGCCGTCCAGCGGCCGGCCCCGGGTCGCGAGCCAGCGGGCGAGCTTCTCCGAGTCCTCGTCCAGCACGGACACGGCCCAGATCCCCGCGGCGAGGACCGCGTCGTGGAAGCGCGCGATCTTCTCGGCGCAGAACAGCACCCGCTGCGGGTCGAGGGATACCGAGGCGAAGGCGGTCACGGTCATCGCGTGGTCCACGCCGTCGACGTGGGTGGACACGACCATGATGCCGCTGGCGAACTGGCCGGCGACCCGCCGGAAGTCGGCGCCGTCGACCTCCGTCATGAACTGATGCTCGGGCGCCGGGGCAGGGAACTCCTGGACGGGCGGCTCCGGGGCACGCTCGACCGGGACCGGCGCACGAACGCCAGCACCACGGCCACGGCCGCGCACGCCGATCCGCCGTAGAGGTACACCTCGCCGGCCGACGAGTTGGTGATGATCACGCTGCCACCGGACGTGGGCAGGCTCAGCACCACGGACACGACGAACCAGCCCAGCGCCGGGATCAGCGCCCCGGCCGTGGACCGCATCCCGGCCGCGCCAAGCAGGCAGGTGACCAGCAGCACGGCGGCCAGCACCACGGCGGCCAGCGGGAAGGAACCTGCTGAGCGGGAGAACTGGAAGCAGCCAACCAGCCCCTCCAGGGCCCCGAGGAGGAACAACAAGGCGTAGGCGCCGCCGGTGACGAACGCCTGGTCGTCCCGCGGCGCGGGCGGATTGGGCAAGCTGTCCACGGATTGCAGGCTATACGCCGGCCCGTGCCCCCGCTCGCGCCTGCCCCGCGGCGTGCCGGGCGTTCCGCACCCTACCGCCGGTGCACCCTAACGACGCCGTTGCCACATCCACGCGCCCAGAACAGCCCCGTTGTCACATCCACGCGGCAGGACTTTGAGTGGCAGTTGGGTAGCCCGGACCGCCGCTGAGTGCCCCGCACCTGTCGTTGCGGCTTCGAAACGCCTCCCGCCGTGGCCCGAGCGCGGCAGGGGAGCAGGCTCGTGACCGCCTCACGGCACTGCGCCGCTCGTGGACCGGACCTCCTAGTCGAGGCCGGCGAAGAGGTCGGTTTCGCGGCCGTCCGGGCCGGCCGGGCCGCGCGGGCCGGCCACCAGCGTGTAGTACTCCCGGCCCAGGATGCGCTGGCCGACCCAGTCGGACAGCGCGAAGAAGGGTTCGTGCACCGTGATCTGGGTGGCGTGGGCCCGCATCGCGGCCGTCTTGGCACCCAGGTAGGCGGACCCGTCGATCTCCGTGCTCACCTCATCGTCGGCGGCACCGAAGGGCACGGTGTCGGCGGCGGGCTCGGCGATGAACCCGGCAGGCGCGGCCACCCCGTCCCGGCCGGACAGGTCGGTCGCCGCGGCCAGCACCGACCGCGGCATGGCCGTGACGTAGAACTTGGCCACCGGCCACGGACCCGCGGGCTCCCCGGCGCCGGTCCCGCGAGCGCCCTGGCCGGGCAGGGAGAGGCCGGGATCACCGGCCAGCTGGAAAGCACGCCAGGCCACCCGGTGCGCCTGGATGTGGTCCGGGTGCCCGTAGAACCCGCGGTCGTCGTAGCTCACCATGACCCGGGGGCGCACCTCACGGATGATGGCCACCAGGTCCAGCACCGCCTCGTCGGTGTCCGCCCGCCAGAAGCACCCGGGGTCGTCGTTGCTGGGCAGGCCCATCATCCCGGAGTCACGCCAGCGGCCAGGACCGCCGAGAAACCGGTGATCCGGCACGCCGAGCGCGGCGCAGGCGGCCTCGAGCTCGCCGATCCGGTACTTGCCGAGGAGGTCACCACGCCCCGCGGCCAGGTAGGCCAGGTCAGCCGGAATGATCTCGCCCAGCTCACCCAGGGTGCAGGTGACCAGCGTCACCGGGACACCGGCGGCCGCATACCTGGCCATGGTCGCGCCGGTCTCGATCGATTCGTCATCGGGGTGGGCATGCACCACCAGCAGCCCGCCCCCGCTCTCGGGTGTGCTCACACGCAGCGAGAGTAGCTGGCCCCCACTGGTGGCCTGCCCCGGCCGGCCCAGTGGCAGGATCGGGGCCATGACGGAAAGCTTCCCGCGGCAGCAGGCCAGGACCAGGCGGTTCTCTCTCGGTGTCCCACGCTCGTTCAAGGTATCGCCGGACGGCAGCCGGGTCGTCTTCCTGCGCAGCCAGGGCGGCGCAGACCCGGTGACCTGCCTGTGGCAGCTGCACGTGCGCACCGGGCACGAGGAACTGGTGGCGGACCCGGCTGCGCTCGAGCCCGCCGGCGAGGACCTCTCCCCGCAGGAGAAGGCCCGCCGCGAGCGGACCCGGGAGCAGGCCGGGGGCATCGTCGGGTTCGCCACGGACCGGGCGCTGACCGTGGCCGCGTTCACCCTGGCCGGCCGGGTGTACGTGACCGGCCTGGACTCCCCCGCTGGCCAGGAGACCGGGGGCCGGGAGAAAGGTCCCCGCCTGCTTAGCGCTCGTTCGCCCGCGCTGGATCCGCGGCCCGACCCCACCGGCACGCGGGTCGCGTACGTCCACCACGGCGCGCTCCATGTGACCCCGATCGACCGTGGCGCCTCTGGGGCTGGCGGCGCGGGTGACGGGGACACCGTGCTGGCCGACCCGGCGGGCGCCGAGGCCATCTCTTACGGACTGGCCGAATTCATCGCAGCCGAGGAGATGGGCCGGCTGCGCGGTTACTGGTGGGCGCCGGACGGGACCAGCCTCCTGGTCGCCCGGGTGGACGAGAACCCGGTCCAGCGCTGGCATATCGCCGACCCGGCGAACCCGGGCCGGCCGCCCGCACCCGTGGCCTATCCCTCGGCCGGCACCCCCAACGCCGAGGTCTCGCTGCTGCTGGCCGGGCTGGACGGGCGCCGGGTGGAGGTGGACACCGGCCGCGCCGCGTTCCCCTACCTGGTCACGGTGGCCTGGGAGGCCGGCGGTGACCCGCTGATCGTGGTGCAGGGCCGCGACCAGCGGGTGATGCGGCTGCTCACCGCGGACCCGGCGACCGGCGCGACGACCGTGCTGCGTGAGGACACCGACCCCAGGTGGGTGGACATCGTGCCCGGGGTGCCCGCCCGGGCCGGCGGCGGCCGGATCGTCTGGGCCGCGGACGCGGACGGGGCGAAGCGGCTGCTGGTCGGCACGCCGGCCGAGCTGGCCGCAGGCGCGGGAGCCGGGGGCGCGGGCGCGGGAGCCGCGGTCACCCCGCCTGCCCTGCAGGTCCGCGAGATCCTCAGCGTGGACGGCGACGCGGTGCTGTTCACCGCGTCGGCGGATGACCCGACCGCGATCGGCCTGTGGCTGTACCGGCCGGAAGGACTGACCGGGATCAGCCCGCCCGGCGGCGTGCACGCGGGGACCCGTTCCGGTGGGACCACGGTACTGACCAGCCGGACGATGACCCAGCCCGGACCATCCGTCCGGGTACTCACCGACACGCCGGCCCACCCCGCCGCGGCGGAAGCCGCCCAGATCGCCTCGCTGGCCGAACTGCCGAACGTGCCGGCCCCGCACCCGGACCAGTTCGCGGCCGGGGCCCGGGAGATCCGCGCCGCGCTGCTGCTCCCGTCCTGGCACGAGCCGGGCTCGGGCCCGCTGCCGGTGCTGCTGGACCCGTACGGCGGCCCGCACGCGCAGCGGGTGCTCGCCGCGCAGGGCGCGTTCCTCACCTCGCAGTGGCTGGCCGAGCAGGGCTTCGCGGTGCTGGTCGCGGACGGCCGGGGCACGCCGGGCCGGGGCCCGGAGTGGGAGCGGGCGGTCTGGCACGACCTGGCCACGCCGGTGCTCGAGGACCAGGTCGAGGCGCTGCAGGCGGCCGCCGCACGCTACCCGGACCTGGACACCAGCCGGGTCGCGATCCGTGGCTGGTCGTTCGGCGGCTACCTGTCCGCGCTGGCCGTGCTGCGCCGCCCGGACGTGTTCCACGCGGCGGTGGCGGGCGCCCCGGTGACCGACTGGCGGCTGTACGACACCCACTACACCGAGCGGTATCTCGGCCTGCCAGACGAGCAGCCGCAGGTCTACGAGCAGTCGTCGCTGCTAGCCGACGCGCCCCTACTGACCCGCCCGCTGCTGTTCATCCACGGCCTCGCGGACGACAACGTGGTGGTCGCGCACACGCTGCGGATGTCGTCCGCACTGCTGGCCGCCGGCCGCCCGCACCGCGTGCTGCCGCTGTCGGGGGTGACGCACATGACCCCGCAAGAAGAAGTGGCCGAGAACCTGCTGCTTCTCCAGGTGGACTTCCTGCGTGAAGCCCTGGGCATGCGCAGCACGAGCACCACGTGAGGTGGGGTGTAGCGAGAGTCACACGCAGCGAGCGACGCCACCTGGCCTAGTAGTGGTATGCATTTGAATAAAGTTTTCAGTGCAGGGCGCGGGCGGGTGTGGGGGCAGCCGGCAGACGCGGAAGCACCCCATTTAGCTCAAGGGCGGAGACGTCACCGATGACGCAGGTAAGCCAGGCGCCGGCCAGAATGAGGGCGCAGATACCGGACCGCACACTGCGCAAGGACAATTGGCGGCGGGCGCCGATCATCACAGCGACGCTGCTGACCATCTGGGTCACGTACGCGACCGTGCACGTCTTCCTCGGCAAGTGGTACTTCGTGCCGCAGTATCACTACCTGACCCCGTTCTACTCGCCCTGCGTCAGCGGCGAGTGCGTGCCCGGCTCGTCCACCCTGGGCACCTGGATCCCGGCCGTGCCGCCGATCATTCCCTACGCGTTCGTGTCGCTGCCGTTCGTGCTCGGGTTCCGGCTCACCTGCTACTACTACCGGCGCGCCTACTACCGGGCCTTCTGGCAGGCCCCCGCCGCCTGCGCCGTCCGCGAGCCGCACGCCACCTACAGCGGCGAGACGCGGTTCCCGCTCATCATGCAGAACCTGCACCGCTACTTCTTCTTCATGGTGCTGCTCATCTCGATCCTGAACACCTACGACCTGACGCAGGCGTTCCGCGGGCCGAACGGCGACTTCGGCGTCGGCCTGGGCACCATCATCATGCTGGTCAACGTGGTCTTCCTGTGGGCGTACTCGCTGTCCTGCCATTCGTGCCGGCACATCACCGGCGGCAGGCTGAAGAACTTCTCCAAGCACCCGGCCAGGTACTGGGCCTGGACCCAGATCTCGAAGCTGAATGCCCGGCACATGCAGCTGGCCTGGATCACGCTGGGCACGCTGATGCTGACCGACCTCTACATCTGGCTGCTGGCCGCCGGTGTGTTCAGCGATCCGCGGATCTTCAACTGAGGCGGGCATGGCAATGACGGACATCGAGCGGCTCCCCTACGACGTCGTGGTGATCGGGGCCGGCGGGTCGGGCCTCCGGGCGGCGATTGAGGCGCGGCAGGCGGGCAAGCGGACAGCGATCATCTCCAAGTCGCTGTTCGGCAAGGCGCACACGGTCATGGCCGAGGGCGGCGCCGCCGCCGCCATGGGCAACGTCAACTCGAAAGACAGCTGGCAGGTGCACTTCCGCGACACCATGCGCGGCGGCAAGTTCCTGAACAACTGGCGGATGGCCGAACTGCACGCCAAAGAGGCGCCGGAACGGATCTGGGAGCTCGAGGCCTGGGGCGCGCTGTTCGACCGGACCAAGGACGGCAAGATCAGCCAGCGGAACTTCGGCGGGCACGAGTACCCACGGCTGGCGCACGTCGGTGACCGCACCGGGCTGGAGCTGATCCGCACCCTGCAGCAGCGGGTGGTCGCGCTGCAGCAGCAGGACGCGGTCGAGCACGGCGACCCCGAGGCCATGATCAAGGTGTTCGCCGAGACCACGATCACCCGGCTGATCACCGACGCGGGGCGGATCGCGGGAGCCTTCGGCTACGTCCGGGGCACCGGCCAGTTCCTGCTGTTCGAGACGCCCGCCGTGGTGCTGGCCACCGGCGGCATCGGCAAGTCCTACAAGGTGACCTCGAATTCCTGGGAGTACACCGGCGACGGGCACGCGCTCGCCCTGCTGGCCGGGGCCAGCCTGCTGAACATGGAGTTCGTGCAGCTGCACCCGACCGGCATGGTCTGGCCGCCCTCAGTCAAGGGCATCCTGGTCACCGAGTCGGTCCGCGGTGACGGCGGCGTCCTCCGCAACAGCGAGGGCAAGCGGTTCATGTTCAACTACGTGCCGGACGTGTTCCGGGCCCAGTACGCGGAGACCGAGGAAGAGGCCGACCGCTGGTACGCCGACCCGGAGCACAACCGGCGTCCGCCCGAGCTGCTGCCCCGCGACGAGGTAGCCCGCTCGATCAACTCCGAGGTCAAGGCGGGCCGCGGCACCGAGCACGGCGGGGTGTTCCTGGACATCGCCTCCCGCCGCCCGGCCGACTACATCCTGCAGCGGCTGCCGTCCATGTACCACCAGTTCAAGGAACTGGCCGACGTGGACATCACCAAGGAACCGATGGAGATCGGGCCCACCTGCCACTACGTGATGGGCGGCGTCGAGGTCGACCCCGACACCCAGGCGGCCAGCGTGCCCGGCCTGTACGCGGCGGGCGAGGTGTCCGGCGGCATGCACGGCTCCAACCGGCTGGGCGGCAACTCCCTCTCGGACCTGCTGGTGTTCGGCCGCCGGGCCGGCCAGTCCGCCGCGGACCACGTGGACGCGGTCAGCGGAGCCCGGCCGGAAGTCAGCCAGGCCGCGGTGGACGCGGCGGTGGCCGAGGCGCTCGCCCCGCTGGAGCGGGCCGGCGGCGAGAACCCGTACGAGGTGCACGCGGTCCTGCAGCAGCTCATGACCGAGCAGGTCGGGCTGATCAGGAACGAGGGTGAGCTGCAGAGCGCCCTGGCTGAGCTGGAGAAGCTCCGGGCCCGCGCGGCACAGGTCAGCGTGGAAGGCGGCCGGCCCTACAACCCGGGCTGGCACCTGGCCCAGGACCTGCGCAACATGATGCTGGTCTCGGACTGCGTGGCCCAGTCCGCGCTGGAGCGCCAGGAGTCGCGCGGCGGGCACACCCGCGAGGACTACCCGCAGATGTCACCGACGTGGCGGCAGGTCAACCTGGTCTGCACGCTCCGCGGCGACGACCAGGCGGCCCTGGCCCGGCAGCCGATGATCCCGATGCGCGAGGACTTGCTCGGTCTGTTTGAGGTAAGCGAATTGAAGAAGTATCTGACCGAGGGTGAGCTGACCGGCGTATCCGCCGGCTCGGCCGCCGCGCCGGAGGAGACGCGCTGATGACCTACAAGGCAGCGCTGCGCGTGTGGCGCGGCGACGACGGGCAGGGCGACCTGGCCGACTACACGGTCGAGGTGAACGACGGCGAGGTCATCCTCGACGTGCTGCACCGGCTGCAGGCCACCCAGGCCGGCGACCTGGCTATCCGGTGGAACTGCAAGGCCGGCAAGTGCGGCTCCTGTTCCATGGAGATCAACGGACGCCCCGGGCTGGCCTGCATGACCCGGATGTCGACCTTCACCCAGGACGAGACCATCACGATCACGCCGCTGCGCACGTTCCCGGTGATCCGGGACCTGGTCACCGACGTGTCGTTCAACTACGCCAAGGCCCGGCAGATCCCGTCGTTCACCCCCGACCCGTCGATCGGGCTGGGCGAGTTCCGGATGCAGCAGGTCGACGTGCAGCGGTCGCAGGAGTTCCGCAAGTGCATCGAGTGCTACCTGTGCCAGAACACCTGCCACGTGATCCGTGACCACCCGGAGAACGAGCGCGAGTTCGCGGGCCCGCGGTTCCTCATGCGCATCGCCGAGCTGGAGATGCACCCGGCTGATGAGGCGGACCGCCGCGAGATCGCCCAGGATGACTTCGGTCTCGGCCTGTGCAACATCACCAAGTGCTGCACCGAGGTGTGCCCGGAGAACATCAAGATCACCGACAACGCGCTGATCCCGCTGAAGGAGCGCGTGGTCGGGCGCAAGTACGACCCGCTGACCTGGCTCGGCAGCAAGATCGGGCGCCGGCCCCACCACGACACCCCGGCCGTGCCGGCCAAGAAGGCCTGAAACCCCTTAAATTCTCCGCAACGAAAACCATCCCGGGCCGGTCCCCCGGCCCGGGATGACTCATCTTCGCGGCAGAAAATGTTTCCGGTGGTAATCGCGCGATCGCGGGGCTGCCAGGAACCTGCGTCAGGCTGCCGGCCTGGCCGTAGTATCCGGACTGGGACGGCGCGGCCTGCGAGGTGAAGGTCCCGCCGGAGTAGTGCACGAGGTACCCGGCCGGGGTGGTCGCGTTACTGCCGGCCAGCCAGAGGCCGCCGTGCCCGTCACCGGTTATCCCGTCGTACAGGGCGGTTCCCCGGTCCTCCGCCACGGTCTTCCAGGTGTGGCCGTTCCAGTGCAGCAGCATGGTGTCCTGCGGCCCGGGCTCGCCGCCTAGGCTGCCCTGCGGCACCTCGGCGATCCACACGTCCCCGCCGCCCAGCGCCGCGATGCCCCGCGGCTCCCAGGCGGCGCCGCTCACCGGGGCGAGCTTCGGGAGGCGGACAGCAGACCACGTCTTCCCGTTCCAGTGCATGGCGATGTAGACCTGCTTAGACCCGGCTTTGCCCGCGGTCGCCGTGGTGGGACCGGCTGCCCACATGTCGCTGGCCGAGACCACGCTAGCCCCGCTAGCCACGATGACGTTCACGCCCAGCAGTGAGTCCGTGGCGGGCACCTGGGCTGTGCTCCACGTCGAGCCGTTCCAGACCAACCCGAGCGTCTTGGTCGTGGTAGAGCCGCTGACCTGCGGGAAGGACCACATGTTGGTCGGCGACGAACTGCCCACGATGGCGTCGTTGACGGTCTCGCCGGTGAGGTTGTCCACGGACGGCGGCGGGGTGACCGATGTCCACTGGGTGCCATCCCAGTGCTCGGCGAGCAGCGACTGGTAGGACGTCCCGGAGACCCAGGCGTTGTCCGGGCCGGACACCGAGAGGGCCTGGGGCTGCGCATAAGACGGCGCGCCGAGTACCTCACTGATGCTCCAGGCTGGCGTGCTGGCCGCCTGGGCCGGGATGAGCCCGGCCGTGAGGGTGAGCGCCGCGGCTGCGGCGGGCAGCGCCGCGCGCCAGGTCAACCAGCGAGACGCGGTCGTGAGCGAGCAGGCAAGATGGTCCCCTGTTCCCGCCCCCTGGGTGCTTTCTGTTAAGAAAGCTGACTGGTGAGAGAAGATCATGGCGGCCAGCTGGGCTGTTCGCCGGAGGCACGGCGAACTGGGCGTGAATTTCTGGCCGGCCCCATGGGCACCACCTGTACCCGCCGGTAGCGGAGTGATGGAGCCGCCGGCCAGCCGGCGGGCCGGTTTCTTAACTGAAACTTTGACCAGCCCGGCCCGGGCGCCTTCACCAGGTCTAATAGTCTCGGACGGGCTTCTGGATCCCGCGGGTGGAAAGGTCGGCATGTCACATCTGACGTACCTGGAGGCTGGCGTGGTCGGCCTGATCCAGGGAGTGACTGAGCTTTTCCCGGTGTCCAGCCTGGGGCACAACGTGCTGATCCCCGCGCTGATCGGCGGCAGCTGGGCCAGCGACCTGAACGTGGCCAAGCCCGAGTCGCCGTATCTGGCCTTCATCGTGGGCATGCACGTGGCCACCGCGATCGCGCTGCTGATCTACTTCTGGCGGGACTGGATCCGGATCATCGGGGGCTTCTTCACCTCACTGAGGCACTGGCAGGCTTGGCATCCGCGGGTGGCCACCCGCGACGAGAAGCTGGCCTGGATGATCATCCTGGCCACCATCCCGGTCGGCCTGGTGGGCCTGGTCGCCGAGCACACCTTCCGGGTCCTGTTCGGCAAGCCGATCCTGGCCGCGGTGTTCCTGATCGTGAACGGCCTGATCTTGTACTGCGGGGAGAAGTTCCGCTCGCGTGCCTCGCTCCGGGCCGACCAGGCGGTCGCCGCCCAGCGGGGCGGGGCGCTCGCGGCGGGAGGTCCCGGCCCGGGGGACGGGACGCTCGCGGCGGCTGATCCTGGCGAGCCTGTGCCGGGCGAGCCTGTATCTGGCCAGCCGGTGCCGGGCCAGCCGGTGCCGGGCCAGGCGGGGCGCCGGCCGGGGCCAGAGGCGGTGCCGGCCCGGCACGCAGCCGGCCATCAGGCGGTGCGGGAAGACGAGATCTCGCACGCCCTGGCCTCCGACGAGCGGCTGGCCCGGATGGGCTCCGGGGAGGCACTCATCATCGGCGCGTCGCAGATCCTGGCCCTGCTCGCGGGGATCAGCCGGGACGGCGTCACCATGGTGACCGGCATGGCCCGGGGCCTGTCCCGGGAGGACGCGGCCCGATTCGCGTTCCTGCTCGCCACCCCGGTCATCCTGGCCGCCGGAGTGCTCAAGGTGCCCGACCTGACGGGCTCGCTCGGTAACGGCATCCACGGCCAGGTTCTGCTCGGCAGCATCCTGTCCGGCCTCGGCGCGTACGTCTCGGTCCGGTTCCTGGTCCGCTACTTCCAGACCCGTACGCTCTACCCGTTCGCGATCTACTGCTTCGTGTTCGGGCTGCTCAGCGTGATCTATCTCGGCGTGATCAAGTAGCGCTTTCCGGCCTTTGCTTTTCCGTACGATGGGTTCTGCCCGCAGGGCGCCCGCACCCTGGCACCCCGCAGACTGAAAGGCTTCCATGACCCATCTGACCTACCTCGAGGCTGCCGTCGTCGGCCTCGTCCAGGGGGTGTCCGAGCTTTTCCCGGTGTCCAGCCTGGGGCACAACGTCCTGATTCCCGCGCTGATCGGCGGCAGCTGGGCCAGCGACCTGAATGTGGCCAAGGCGAACTCGCCGTACCTGGCCTTCATCGTGGGCATGCACGTCGCGACCGCGATCGCGCTGCTGATCTACTTCTGGCGGGACTGGATCCGGATCATCGGCGGTTTCTTCAGCTCGATCCGCCACCGCCAGGTGCAGACCCGCGACCAGCGGCTCGCCTGGATGATCATCCTGGCCACCATCCCGGTCGGCCTGGTCGGCGTGGTCGCCGACAAGCCTTTCCGGGAAGTCTTCGGCAAGCCCATCGTGGCCGCGGTGTTCCTGATCATCAACGGCGTGATCCTGTACTGCGGCGAGCGGTTCCGCCCGCGGTCCTCGGTGCGGGCCGACCAGGAGGTCGCGGCGCAGCGGCAGGAGGCACTCACGCCCGTGCCCGCTGGCGCCCGGCGGCAGGCGGGGCCCGCCGCCCCGGGGATGGCCCGGCAGGCCCGGCACGCGTCCGGCCAGCAGGCCGCCCGGCAGGAAGAACTGGTGCTGGCCATCCAGGCCGACGAGCGGCTGGCCCGGATGGGCTACCTGCGGGCCCTGATCATCGGTGCGTCACAGATCCTGGCGCTGCTGGCCGGGATCAGCCGGGACGGGGTCACGATGGTGACCGGCATGTCGCGCGGCCTGTCCCGGGAGGACGCGGCCCGGTTCGCGTTCCTGCTCGCCACCCCGGTCATCCTGGCCGCGGGCGTGCTCGAGCTGCCTAAGCTCACCGGCCCGGAAGGCCACGGCATCCACGGCCAGATCCTGCTCGGCAGCATCCTGTCCGGGGTGGGTGCGTACGTCTCGGTCCGGTTCCTCATGCGCTACTTCCAGACCCGCACGCTGACCCCGTTCGCGATCTACTGCTTCGTGTTCGGCCTGCTCTGCGTCGTGTACCTGGGCGTCATCAAGTAACCGGCGAACTGGCCACCGGCTAGCCGGAGGATCCGGCCTGACTCTCGGGGCCGTGTCCCTCGGGGCCGTGTCCCTCGGGGCCGTGGATCGACTTCCACCAGCCGATCCCTTCGAGAGTGCCGCCGGCGATCTGCTCGGCCAGCGTGCGGACGTAACCCAGCTCGGCCTCGCGCAGGACGGTGCGGTATTCCTCTTCCACCCAGGCCAGGCGGGGCACGTGCTGCTTCTCGGCCAGCTCACGCGACGCGTGCGCCTGGGCGATTTCCCGCTCCAGCTGCTCCGCACGCTCCCGCAGCAGGCCGGCCACGTCGTCCGGCGGCAGGGTGGGCAGGAAGGACAGGGCCGCCTCGAAGCTGGTGTAGTCCTTAACTGGCGTGGACAGCATCTCGGTGAGCCAGTCGTGCAGCTCGATCCGGCCGGCGTGAGTGAGCCGGTAGACGGTGCGCTCCGGGAGCCGGCCTTTGCGCTCGGTCTCCTGGGGCTCGATGAGCTTCCGCTTCTCCAGGGCCGCGACCACGGCGTACAGGGAGCCGTAGTTGAGCCGGACACTCTCGTGCTTCTGCCGCTGGCGCAGCGTGGTGGCCGCCTCGTAGGGATGCATCGGCCGCTCGGCCAGGCAGACCAGGACCGCGAGGGCCAGGGGATTGCTGCGGTTGCGCGCCGGCATATGCGCCAGCCTACTCTTTCCAGAGTAGCCGTCTCCGGGCTCAGACCCCGGTGGCATGCAGAGCGGTAGCGTGCAGCGCGGTAGCGTGCAGCGCCGTGGCCGCCAGCATTAGCGCGAAGGCCCCGACGGCGAGCCACGCCCGGACGGAATTCAGCCGTTCCCAGCGGTCGACCTGCGCCCGCCAGTCGCGTGGCGGCGCGGCCGGGTTCCAGTCCAGGGCCGCGGCGTTGATCGGCACCGTGCCGCCCAGCGTGACCGCGATCCAGGCGAGCAGGGCGAGGACCGCTGCGCAGCGGGGAACAAGGCCGGCGCCGGCGCCGTCGAGGACCGTGGCGGCCAGGGCGGTCAGCAGGGTCAGCAGATAGATCGCCGGGACCAGGAGGCGCAGCGGCCGGATGAGCGCCTGCCGCATCCGGATGTGCGATGGGTCGTCGAGGCTGGCCAGCGGTGCGCGCACGCCGTAACGGATCACGAATTCCTCACCTGCCAGCAGGCCGGCAAAGAACAGGTTGCTGAAGCCCAGGACGTCACCGGCGTTCATCCGCGTCTCCCCAAGGGTGCCTTAAGCGAAGTACTCTGAAAAGAGTACCCTGATTAGCCTCAAGCTGCCCAGACCTCGCTGCCGGTGGCTTGACGGCACCGTGGGGACGCCGACCATGGGGCCGCACGCACTAACGGCCCGATGCTGGCCCCTCATCTGAGGGCCTGCATCGGGCCGTTGAGCGCTGGGCTTTACTCCCCGCGGGAGCGGCGGGCCCGGACGCGGAAGCGGTCCTTGGCGTCCAGCACGATCTTGCGCAGCCGGACCGTGGCGGGCGTGACCTCGGCACATTCGTCCTCGGAGCAGAACTCGAGGGCCTGCTCCAGGCTGAGGGCGCGAGGCGGCACCAGGCGCTCCAGTTCCTCACCAGTGGACTGACGCACGTTGGTGAGCTTCCGCTCCCTGGTGATGTTGACGTCCATGTCGTCGGCCCGCGAGTTCTCGCCGACGAGCATGCCCTCGTAGACCTCGGTCCCAGGCGCGACGAACAGCGTGCCGCGTTCCTGGAGGGAGAACATCGCGTAAGCGCTGGCCACGCCGGTCCGGTCGGCCACCAGCGCCCCGGTCGGGCGCATCCGCAGCGGTCCTGACCACGGCTCGTAACCCTCGAACACGTGGTGCGCGATGCCGGTGCCGCGGGTGTCGGTGAGGAACTGGGTCCGGAAGCCGATCAGGCCGCGGGAGGGGACGATGAAGTCGAGCCGCACCCAGCCGGTGCCGTGGTTGGTCATGTGCTCCATCCGGCCCTTGCGCAGGGCCAGCAGCGTGGTGACCGCGCCCAGGTACTCCTCGGGCACGTCCACGGTCAGCCGCTCCACCGGCTCATGCAGCTTGCCGTCCACGTCGCGGGTGACCACGGTGGGACGGCCGACGGTGAGCTCGTACCCTTCCCGGCGCATCGTCTCCACCAGGACGGCCAGGGCCAGCTCGCCGCGGCCCTGCACTTCCCAGGTGTCCGGCCGGTCGGTGGGCAGCACCCGGAGCGACACGTTGCCGACCAGTTCGCGGTCCAGCCGGTCGCGCACCATCCGCGCGGTGACCTTCGACCCCTTCTCGCGCCCGACCAGCGGCGAGGTGTTCACCCCGATGGTCATCGAGATGGCGGGCTCGTCCACGGTGATCAGCGGCAGCGGGCGCGGGTCGTCGGGATCGGCCAGCGTCTCGCCGATCATGATCTCCGGAATGCCGGCCACGGCGATGATGTCCCCGGGCCCGGCACTCTGGGCGGGCACCCGGTCCAGCGCCTCGGTCCGGAACAGCTCGGTGATCTTCACCCGCTCGATGGAGCCGTCCCGGCGGCACCAGGCCGCCTGCTGGCCCCGGGTGATCTCGCCTGACTCCACCCGGCACAGCGCGATCCGGCCCAGGTACGCGGACGCGTCAAGGTTGGTGACGTGAGCCCGGAGCGGTTCGGCCGGGTCGTAGGTGGGCGCGGGCACGGTGTCGCGCAGGACTGCGAACAGCGGCTCCAGGTCCGGCGAGTCCGGCAGGGTGCTATCGGCCGGGCGGTTCAGCGACGCGCGGCCGGCCCGGGCCGACGCATACACGATCGGGAACTCGATCTGCTCCTCGCTGGCGTCCAGGTCCAGGAACAGCTCGTAGCAGGCGTCGACGACCTCGGCGATCCGCGCGTCGGGCCGGTCCACCTTGTTGATCACCAGGATGACCGGCAGCTTCGCCTCCAGCGTCTTGCGGAGCACGAAGCGGGTCTGCGGCAGCGGGCCCTCGCTGGCGTCCACCAGGAGCAGCACCCCGTCCACCATGGACAGGCCGCGCTCGACCTCACCGCCGAAGTCGGCGTGGCCGGGGGTGTCCACGATGTTGATGGTCAGGCCGCCGTGCGCCACCGCGGTGTTCTTGGCCAGGATGGTGATGCCCTTTTCCCGCTCCAGGTCCCCGGAGTCGAGGACGCGGTCGGCGACCTGGGAGCCGGCCCGGAAAGCGCCGGACTGCCAGAGCATGGCGTCGACCAGCGTCGTCTTGCCGTGGTCGACGTGCGCGACGATCGCTACGTTGCGCAGTTCATCACGGGTGGCAAGCTGGGTCTGGCGAGCGGGCATACGGGAATCTCATTTACCTCGGAAGTGGGAGCTGGCGCATACTCGCACCAGCTCTATTCTATTCGCTGCTGATCACCGAGCTATCCGGTGAACGTGGCGGGCTGAGCCCGGGGGTCGGGCGGTCCCGGCGGAGCACCGCGAGCAGCTCCTCGTAGGGGCCGATCAGGTAGGCCTCGTCCCCGGCCCGCAGCCGGGTGCCGCGGCGCGGCGGGTGCTCCAGGTAGCCCTGGTCGAGCGTGCGGCTGATGGCCAGGATGCGGGTCGCCGCGCCCAAGTCCCGCATGGCCAGGCCATCCAGGCCGCCGCCGCGGGTCACCTTCAGCCGGGCCACCAGGAGCGGCTCATCGCCCACGTAGAACGTGTTCAGCACGTCAAGCCCGAGTGCCGCCCCGACGAACCAGGGCGCTGCCAGCGCCGCAGTTGATCTAACGTTGCGGAACCCGAAATTATGCCGGACGGAGCGGGCCAGCTGCGGGTCGAACATGCGCACCACCACGGGCGTGCGCTCCCAGCGCGCCCCCTTCCTGGCCCTGGGCCTCACCGCGGCCGCCGTGCTGTCCCTGGCGCTGACCGTGCTCTCCTCGGTCCGGCGGCGGCGCTGGGAACTGGCCCTGCTCAAGGCGCTGGGCATGACCCGGCGGCAGCTCCGGGAGATCGTCGCCTGGCAGACCACGCTGACGCTCGTGGTGGCAGTGGTGATCGGCGTGCCGCTCGGTATCGCCGGGGGCCGCTGGGCCTGGCACGCTTTCGCCGGGTCGCTGGGCGTGGTCCCGGTCACGGCTATCCCGCTGGCTGTCCTGGTGCTCGGAGCAGCCGTCCTGCTCCTTGCGGGGAACGTGCTGACCCTGGCCCCCGCGACCGTCGCGGCCCGTACCGCCCCGGCCGCCGCGCTGCGGGCCGAGTGATCCGCGCCGGCCCGCCAGGGACCGGCCGGGTTATCCCGTGGAATAGATCATCTAGGTACCGCCAGGGCGGGCTGATTTAAGGCATTTTCCCGATGTGGAGCGGGGGGCCTTACGACGAACCTCAATGGTGTGCGGTCATGACCGTGGCCGCTGACCAAGGAGGATGTCGTGCATCCAGTGATCCAGTCGGCCGTGGCCGCCCAGCACGTCAAGGACATGCTCGACCACGCCGCCGAAGACAGCAGGATCCGTGAGGCCCGCCGGGCCCGGCCGAGCCGCCGCCAGCGGCGGCAGGCAGGCGCGGCGGCCTCGTCCAGCGCCGCCCGGCGCGGCCCAGCACCCACCCCGTGCACCGACTAGCCACAGCCCAGTTCCGGGCACGTGTAGCGGGGGCCCGGGCCCTCCCCGTCCCCCTCAGGGAGCCCGGGGAGGACCCGGTGCGGGCCCGGGAAAGGCGCGGAGAGGGCCCGCGCGGGCCTGGGAAAGGCCCGGCGCGGGTCCGGGGAACCGCACCGGGGTTCCTGTCAGTTGCTGCTGACACGGCAGGTGCGGCTCTCAGGCGTCACCGGCGGGAGATGCGGCCACCGGAGCCTGCATGGAACGCGTGTTCGATTATTTGCTATTGTCGTGCCATGGCAGCGTACGTTCCGCCGGGCTGGCCGACCGGGGTACACCCGCCAGGCAGTACCGACTTCGAGGCCACCGCCGTGGCCTGGCTGCTCGACGTGGTGCCGCCCGACTACCGGCTGTACGGGGTGCTGCGGCGCCATCCGATCGCGCTGGCCACCATGGCCCGCTATCACGTCGCAGCCTGCGTCCAAGGGGCCCGCGAGGGATACCGCAACGTCCGGACGGAACTAGGCGGGGATCTGCCCGCGCACGGGGTCGACGCGGTGCTGGCTGCCTACCGCAGCGAGGGCCGCAGGCTCGTGGACACCGCGCGGGCCGTCGATCTGGTCGGGCGGGCCCTGCGTGGTGAGGTGTTCAGCCCGCGGCTCCGTGCCGAGTAAGCCCCCGCAGAGTGAGCCGCGCCGCGTCAGCCAGCGGATTCAGGGGCGGCACGGATGACGAGCACGGCCATGCCATCCACCGCCGGGTGACCTCCGAAGGTCCGGACTTCCTCGTGGACCTTGTCCGCCACCACGTCCGCGGTCAGCCCGGTGCAGGCGGCCAGCAACCGGGCCAGGCCATCGTCGTCGTCGAGCAGCCGGTCGCCGTCGCGCCGCCTGGTCACCCCGTCAGTGACACAGAGGAGCAGGTCTCCGGGGCCGAACGTGACTTGCTGAGCAGTGAAGCCCTGCCCCTCGATCACCCCCAGCACCGGCTGGGGGACCGCAACGCTCTCGGGCCGTCCCTGGCCCCGCAGCGCCAGCGGAAGCGGCTGCCCTGCGCAGGCGAGCGAGATCCGGGCCGGGGAACCCGCCACGATCTCGCCGTGCACGAGGGTCAGGAACGTTCCCGGCGATCGCTCGTCCAGGATGAGCTGATTCAGCCGGTCCAGCACCGCGGGGATGCCCAGCCCGGCCGCACCCAGGATGCGCAGGGCGTTACGGGCCAGCGAGGTCACCGCCAGGGTGGCGGGACCGGTCCCGCATACCTCGCCGATGGCGAATCGCCAGCGTCCCTCGGCCGCCGGGAACACGTCACAGAAGTCACCGCCGCCCGCCTGGGGGCTGGAGAGATCAGCCCCGGGCAGGTCGTGCGCGAAGGCCAGCTCGATGCCGGGGACCCGCGGCAGCTCGGGCGGCACCAGAGTGGCCCGGAGTGCCTCGCTAGCCTGCCGGTGCGCCGCGGTGAGCCGGGAGTTTTCCAGGGCCAGCGCGATCCGGGCGGCCAGGTCTTCCGCCAGCCCCTGCACCTCCCGGGACGGCCGCCCGCCGTGCGGGCCGCCCAGGATGAGCAGCCCCAGCTGGCCGCCCTGGGTGGTCAGCGGGAAGCACCAGGCCCCCCGCGCGGCCAGGTCAGCCACGCCAGCCGGGGCGTCCGCCGGCACCAGCGCGGCCAGTGGCCAGGAGCGGGCGGTTCCCGCTCGGGACCCGGGCTCACCGCCCGCGGCGATGCTCGGCGGCGCCCGGTCACAGCCCAGGTTCAGCAGCCAGGTCAGCGCGCCCGCCTGCGACTCGTCCGCGTGGCGGGCCACGGTGAGCCGCAGGTCACTGCCCGGACCGGCGAGCAGCACCGCACTCCACGCCGCGAGCCGGGGCACGGCGACCTGACCGGCCACGCCGAGGATCCGGTCCTGGTCCAGCGGCCCGGCCAGCAGCACGCTGGCCTCGGCCAGCACCCCGGCCCGGGCGCGGCGGGCCGTCTCCAGGTCCGCCAGCCGGGCGCGTTCCAGCACCGGCGCCATCCGGTCCGCCAGCTGCTGCAGCCGCTGGACGTCGCCGTCCGCGAACCGGCCGGCCCGGGCGGCCGCGACCGCCAGCACCCCGGTCACCCGGCCGTCCACCATGAACGGCACGGTTGAGACGGATGGCGCCGTGCGCAGCCACGCGTCTGGGCTGAGCCCGCTGGCGGCGCGCAGCCCCAGATCCCCATCCTCGTCCGCGACCAGGACGTAAGCACTGTCGGCGGACACGATCAGCCGGGCCGACGCCACGCACTGGCCCAGCAGCACGTCGTACCCGAACTCGTCCGGGACGCTGCTCCCGGGGACCGTACCCGCGAGGTCCGCGGGGGGGGATCCGGTGCCGGCGGGCTCACTACTGGCCGGCCCGGGGCCGACACTCCATGGCCCGGCCGGCACCACGGCGTCGAGGGCTTCCGGGCCGGTCCCGTCCCCGGGCACCCCGGCCGCACCGCCGGGAAGGCCCATCCGGAACCAGACCGCCTTGGCGTCGGTCCCGTAGCTGACCCCCCAGGCAGCCGCCAGGGCGGAGGGCAGCAGCAGGCCGCGTCCGCCGGTGCGCTCGGCGGGAACCGTGTCGTCAGGCGCGGGACCGGGCACCATCCGGGCCGGATGACTGTCGCGGACCACGACTTCCACCACGCCCGCGGCGAGCTTGCAGGTGACCTGGACCTGGGTGCCGGCGTGCACGACAGCGTTAGTCACCAGCTCGCTGGTGAGCAGGACCGCGTCATCAACCAGCCCGCCGTCGGCTGCGGCGTGCGCAGCCGCGCCAGGCCGGCCTTCTAGCCAGGAACACAGCGTGTCGCGCACGAACTTGCGGGCCGCCGCGACGGCCGCAGGCTCAGGCAGGTACGCCGCGCTCGCGACGAGGTCCTTGCGTCCCTTCACGTGCCCTCTTGGATTCCAGACGATCAAGTAAGGTCGCTCACGATAGGCGCCGGCCGTGACCACCCATCGCCGGCTACGTACTCCCGCACCACCTTCGCGGGGACACCAGCGATCACGCAGCGGTCAGGCACCCGGCCACGGACTACCGAGCCCGCGGCCACCACCACATTACGGCCGATCTGCGCGCCAGGCAGCACGATCACACCAGCTCCTAGCCATGTCCCCGGGCCGATAGAGACCGCGGTGTTGCTGGGCCACTGACGCCCGATCGGCACGTCCGGATCGCCGTATCCGTGGTTCTGGTCGGTGATGTACACATACGGGCCGGTGAACACGTCAGCACCGATCACGATCGAATGGTGCGCGATGATGTGGCTGCCCCGGCCGATCACGCAGCGGTCCCCGACACGCAGCACCGGCGTGTCGCCCAGCTGGTGGCCGGGAACCATGCCCGCAGTCAGGCTGACCTGGGCCCCGATCAGGGTGCCGCTGCCGACCTCGATCCACGCCTCGCCATACAGCGCCCCGGTCGGGAACGACATGATGGAGCCCGGGCCGAACGCCGCAAACCGGCGGCCGGCCGGGGTGGCTGGGGTGATCGCGCCCGCCTGCTGCGCCGCCTGCCACGCCCGGTGCACCACGCGCCACGCCAGCTTGCGGTATCCGCTGGCGAGAGCCTCCTTGCCCGGCATGAACGACTACGGTACCCGGGCGCTGATCTGCAGCGTGTCAGGCGCCCGGGGCGGGGCGGCGAGCTGGCCGCAGGCCCCGTCGATCTGGCTGCCCCGGGTGTCGCGAACGGTGACGGGAATCCCGCGGTCCGCCAGGCGGGCCTCGAACTCGCGCATGGAGCCCGGCTCGGACGCCGTCCACCGTGAGCCGGGGGTGGGGTTGAGCGGGATCAGGTTCACGTGCACAAGCCGGCCGGCCAGCAGCCCGGCCAGCGCGTCGGCCCGCCAGGCCTGGTCGTTAACGTCCTTGATCAGCGCGTACTCAACGGAAACCCGCCGGCCGGTGGCGGCCGCGTAGTCCCACGCGGCCCCGAGCACCTCAGCCACCTTCCAGCGGCGGTTGACCGGAACCAGCTCGTCGCGCAGCTTGTCGTCGGGAGCATGCAACGAGACCGCCAACCGGACCTGCAGCCCCTCCGCGGTGAGCCGGCGGATGGCGGGAACGAGCCCGACCGTGGAGATGGTCACCGACCGCTGCGAGATGCCCAGGCCGTCGGGGACCGGGTCGGTGATGCGGCGCACGGCCCGCAGCACGCTGGCGTAGTTGGCGAGCGGTTCACCCATGCCCATGAACACGATGTTGGAGACGCGTCCCGGACCCCCCGGCACCTCGCCACGGGCCAGCGCCCGGGCACCCGCGACCACCTGGGCGACGATCTCGGCGGCGGACAGGTTCCTGGTCAGCCCGGCCTGGCCGGTCGCGCAGAACGGGCAGGCCATCCCGCAGCCTGCCTGGGAGGACACGCACATGGTGGCCCGCTGCGGATAGCGCATCAGCACGGACTCGATGAGCGCGCCGTCGAAGGCCCGCCACAGCGTCTTGCGGGTCATCCCCTCGTCACAGGTCAGCTCCTGCTGCGGAGTGAGCAGCTGGGGCAGCAGGCGGCCAGCCAGCTCGTCACGCGACCCGGCCGGCAGATCGGTCATGTCCGCCGGGTCATCGGTGAGCCGGGCGAAGTAGTGCCGGGCCAGCTGATCGGCGCGGAATGCCGGGCCGCCCAGCTCAGCGGCGGCCGCGCGGCGCTCCGCCGGATCCAGGTCAGCCAGATGCCGGGGCGGTCGGGTGGGGGTCACTCTGCCAGGCACCTGTGCTCCGTTGGGAAAGGCCGTTTCGAACGCTTAACAATATCCCGGGTGCGGCCGCGGTGACCTGGGGCAGATCAGTAGATTTCGGTTATGCCGACTTTGCGCAGGGGCGGAACAGAAGGCAATCTCGCCGCCCAGCCGGGCCGGCCCGAGATCCTGCTCACCAGCGAGAGCCCCTACGGCAGCCGCCAGCTGGTCGTCGAGTACGACGGCTTCACTACCGCAGCGTACGTGTACGACCAGACGGGCGTGACCGCCGCGGTCTGGCTCGCCAATCACCAGCCGGCCCCGGCCGCCGCTGACCCGGCGCTGGTCGAGGCCGGCCAGGCGCCGGTGATGCCGGCCGACCACACCAGGCATCCTGGCGGCCGCCCGCCGCTGGACCCGCGCATCCTGCGCCCGCTGTGGTTCGAGGAGGGCGACGGGGTGGCCGTGGTGGAGGGTGGCAGGCTGCTGGCGGTGATACCCGGCTGGTCCGACATGTCCCGCGGGATGCCCGGCTACAGCCGGGAATGCATCGGCCAGACCCCGTTCGCATGGTCCCTGGACGACGCCATGGAAGGGCTGGGCCCGCGGTCGGACCGGGCCACGGCCTTCTGGCGCTGGCGGGCCAGTGAGGGCTCGTGGGCCGGCTTCCAGAAGGCGGCCCTCGGGCACCTGCTAGGCCGGCTCGGCCCGGGCGCCCGGTACTGGGACGTCAGCGGCGGCCGGCAGCCGCCGGCCGGGGTGTCCGAACGGCCGCCGACCCGCAGCCGGCCGTTCACCGTGCTGTCCACGCTCGGCATGAGCTGCCAGCGGATGCCGGTCGTCGAGCAGTTCGCCGAGGACCTGGGGGCCTCCGGGCGGGTCGAGCTGGCCCTGGCCACCACGCTGCCCAGCCCCGAGGCCGCGCGCATA
This sequence comes from Streptosporangiaceae bacterium, assembly GCA_036509255.1. Taxonomy (GTDB): domain Bacteria; phylum Actinomycetota; class Actinomycetes; order Streptosporangiales; family Streptosporangiaceae; genus RYN-230. The sequence goes on along the minus strand of DATCFY010000087.1, from coordinate 2,475 downwards.
TTCCTGTGGCTGGCGCACTACCCGTGGCGCGCGGTGACCTGGTTCGGTCCCGGGCACACGATCAGGTGGTATCACGAGCCCGCTACCTTCCCGCTGGGCGGCGGGAACACCGCCGTCCTGCTGCTCGATGACCCGGCCCAGCTACCCGGGCCGGAGGTGCCGGACCTGTCCGGGTTCTCCTTCGGCGGCGACCCGGTGCGCTGGCTGTGGGTCCTGCCTATCAGCGAGCGGGAGCGGCTGTTCGCCAAGGACCGCGGATCAGCCAGTCTGGTCACCCAGATGGCGGCGCAGCGCCGGAACTGGGTGGTAACGCCATAGAGCGCGGCCCGCGGCCGCGCTCCATGGCAAGAATGATGTCCCCGGGTCCCGGGGCGGTCAGTGAATGTGCAGGTTGACTCCGAGCAGCGGCAGCCACCACAAGAGGATGGCCAGCAGCGCGGACAAGACACCCTTAAGCAGGCCGACCGTGATGTAGTGCTTCTCCCACGCCACCACGATCCCGATGATGATATAGATCAAGCCAACCAGACCGATACGTCTGAACATCCCGCTATGCTCCGCATCTCCCCCGACTGATATGTACGAGTCGTCCGCCAAGTCCCCAACGCGGATGTGGCCAAACGCCACTAGGCGGATCAGTGCGAGAGGAAGATCACAAGCAGCAGCCACACCACGGGCGCGGTGAGCAGGAGGGAATCGGCACGGTCGAGGATTCCCCCGTGGCCGGGCAGGACCGTGCCCATGTCCTTGATCTGGAGGTCGCGTTTGATCATGGATTCGGCCAGGTCACCGAGGGTCGCCGCGGCAACTGCGGCCACACCCAGGACCACGCCCTGCCACCAGGTCCCGTGCAGCAGCAGGGTCAGGAGCAGGACGCCGGCCACGACACAGGCCAGCGCCGACCCGGCGAAGCCTTCCCAGGTCTTGTGCGGGCTGATCGCGGCGGCCATCGGGTGCCGTCCCAGCAGGCTGCCGACCAGATAGCCGCCGATGTCACTGCAGACCGTGACCACGAGCCAGGCCAGGACCCGCCGGGAGCCGTCCGGCGCGGCCAGCATCAGCGCGACGAACGAGGCCATCAGCGGCAGGTACACGAGAGTGAAGACGCCGGCGGTGACATCACGCACGTAGCCTGCGCTGCCGCCGGTCATCCGCCAGGCCATCACGCCGATCACCGTGACCGCCAGGGCGGCGACCAGCGGGCGCTCGCCGCTGTCATAGGCCAGCCCCAGCATGACCGCGCCGCCCGCGGCCACCGGGACCAGCGGCAGCCGGATTCCCCGCACCTCCAGGGCACGGGTCAGTTCCCAGAGCCCCAGCGCTATGACGGCGGCCATGTAGACCAGAAAGATGACCTTGACGGTGAACAGGGTGAGCAGGGCCAGGCCGCCCATGACCACGCCGACCGCGATCGCGGCGCGGAGGTTACGGCCAGCCCGGGTCGGCTTGAGGATCTCCGTGGGCGGGGTTTCCGCGCCTGGTGGGTCGGCGCTCGCGGGACCGGCGTCTGGTGGCGCCGCGCTCGCGGGGCCGAGGTCTGGTGGCTCCGGGTCGGCCGGGTCCCGCTCCGGGCCGCTGCCCGCTGCACGCTGGCTGGCCTGGCCGGAGTGACCGGCCCCGGTCGAACCGTTAGGGAATCTGGGCCCGCCGCCTGGCTCCGGGGGGAGACCCGGCTGGCGCAGTTCGTCGGCACCCAATCTCAGACCTCGAGAAGCTCGGCTTCCTTGTGCCGCAGCAGTTCGTCCACCTGCCCCACATAAGTGTGCGTGAGGTCCTCGAGTTCCCGTTCCGCCCGGTGCACCTCGTCCTCGCCCGCCTCACCGGCCTTGACCATCTTGTCCAGGGTGTCCTTGGCGTGCCGCCGGATGTTGCGGATGGAGACCCGGCTGTCCTCGGCCTTGTGCCGGGCCACCTTGATGAAGTCCTTGCGCCGTTCCTCGGACAGCTCGGGGAACACCACCCGGATGATGCTGCCGTCATTGCTCGGGTTGACCCCGAGGTCACTGTTGCGGATCGCCTTCTCGATGGCGGGCAGTGACGACTTGTCGAACGGCTGGACGATCACCATCCGGGGTTCGGGAATGTGAAACGAGGCCAGCTGATTGACGGGCGTCTGGGTTCCGTAGTACTCGGCGGTGATCTTGCCGAACATGGACGGGTGAGCGCGTCCGGTCCGGATGGTGCCAAACTCCTCCTTGGCGACCACCACGGCCTTTTCCATTTTCTCCTCAGCTTCGAAGAGAGTGTCGTCTATCACGGCGGCTCCTGTGCGTTCCTGTGCCTTCACGCTTCCGCGGCTGACGGATCAGTAGTCCCCTGACCGGCATATCAGCGTGCCGATCTTGTCACCGCGCACCGCCCGCGCGATGTTGCCCTCTTCCATCAGGTCAAACACGACGATGGGCAGGCCGTTGTCCATGCACAAGCTCACCGCGGTCGCGTCCATGAACTTCAGCTCGCGGCGCAGCACCTCGC
>DATCFY010000086.1:0-9770 GCA_036509255.1 Streptosporangiaceae bacterium | reverse complement strand
GAGGAAGCCGACGTCATCGTGGTAGGTGCCGGGCCCGCCGGCTCGGCGACCGCGTGTTACCTGGCCCGGGCCGGGGTGGACGTGCTCCTGCTGGAGAAGGCCCAGTTCCCGCGGGAAAAGGTGTGCGGCGACGGCCTCACCCCCCGGGCGGTCAAGGCCCTGATCGACATGGGTGTCCCCGTCGGCGAGCAGGATGGCTGGGTCCGGAACAAGGGCCTGCGGATCGTCGGCGGCGGGGTCCGGCTCGAACTCGCCTGGCCCGAATTGTCCAGCTACCCCGGCTACGGGCTGGTCCGGACCCGGCTCGACTTCGACGAGATCCTCGCCCACACGGCGCAGAAGGCCGGCGCACGGCTCCTCGAGGGCGTCAGCGTGACGGGCCCGGTGCTCGACGACACCGGGCGCATCACCGGCGTGACCGCCCGGTCCACCGCGGAGGCCGGCCAGCCGGAACGCAGCTACCGGGCCCGGGTGGTCGTGGCGGCGGACGGGAACTCATCCCGGCTGTCCCTGGCCATGGGACTGAGCAAGCGCGACGACCGGCCGATGGGTGTGGCGGTCCGCACGTACTACACCAGTCCCCGGCACGACGACGATTACCTCGAGTCGTGGCTGGACCTGTGGGACGGGCCGCGGCAGCTGCCGGGCTACGGCTGGATCTTCGGCATGGGCGACGGCACCAGCAACGTGGGGCTCGGCATGCTCAACACGTCGGACTCGTTCGGCCACGTCGACTACCGGAACCTGCTGCGCCGCTGGCTGGCCGGGATGCCGGCCGAATGGGGCTACATCGAGGAGAACCGCACCCAGCCCATCCGGGGGGCGGCCCTGCCGATGGGCTTCAACCGTACCCCGCACTACACCCGGGGGCTGCTGCTCGCAGGTGACGCGGGGGGCATGGTGAACCCCTTCAACGGCGAGGGCATCCCCTACGCCCTGGAGTCCGGGGAGCTCGCCGCCGAATTTATCGTCCAGGCGCTGGCCCGGCCCGACGCGGCCGGGGCGGAGCGGGTGCTGGCGGCCTACCCGCAGGCGCTCAAGGCCGCCTACGGCGGCTACTACACTCTCGGGCGCAGGTTCGTTCAGGCAATCGGCAACCCGAAGGTCATGCAGTTCGCGACCAAGCACGGGATGCCGCGCCCGGCGCTGATGAGGATCACCCTGAAGCTGCTGGCCAACCTCACCGAGCCGTGCGGCGGCCATGCGACGGACCGGGTGATTCACGCACTGTCTAAGATGACGCCGGCGGCGTAGGCATTTCTGCTTCGTAGCCGATATAGGAGAAGGGGAAAGGAGGCGCGTCATGCTGAGCTTGTATGTTCCGATCCTGGTGCTCGCCGGGCTGGCCGCCATCTTCGCGATCTTCTCGCTCGGTCTGGGCGCCTTCAGCGGCCCGAAGCGCTGGAACCGGGCGAAACTCGAAGCCTACGAGTGCGGGATCGAGCCAACCGAGCAGCCGGGCGGCAGCCGGTTCCCGGTGAAGTACTACCTGACGGCGATGCTGTTCATTCTCTTCGACATCGAGATCGTGTTCCTCTACCCGTGGGCCGTGGCGTACGACAACCTCGGCGCCTTCGGGCTCGTCGAGATGGTGCTGTTCATCGTCACCGTTCTGGTCGCGTACGCCTACGTGTGGCGGCGCGGCGGTCTGGAGTGGGACTAGCTAATGGGTGTCGAAGAAAAGCTGCCGAGCGGGATCCTGCTCACCACGGTCGAGAAGCTGGCCGGGTACGCGCGCAAGAGTTCTGTCTGGCCGGCCACCTTCGGCCTGGCCTGCTGCGCGATCGAGCTGATGCAGACCGGCGGCCCGCGGCATGACCTGGCCCGGTTCGGCATGGAGCGGGCCTCCAACACGCCGCGCCAGGCTGACCTGATGATCGTGGCCGGCCGGGTCAGCCAGAAGATGGCGCCCGTGCTCCGGCAGATCTACGACCAGATGGCCGACCCCAAGTGGGTCATCTCGATGGGCGTGTGCGCCTCCAGCGGCGGCATGTTCAACAACTACGCGATCGTGCAGGGCGTGGACCACGTCGTGCCGGTGGACATCTACCTGCCTGGCTGCCCGCCGCGCCCGGAGATGCTGCTGGACGCGATCGTCAAGCTGCACGACAAGATCCAGAACATGAAGCTGGGCGCGAACCGTGAGCGGGAAGTGACCGAGCTGGAACAGGCCCGGCTGCGCCGGCTTCCCCTGACCGCCAGCCTCGCGGCCGGCCAGTCGCACAATCCCGCGGGCGGCCCCACCATGCTGGGCACGCCGGCAGCTGGTTCGCCCGCACCGGCGGCCGGGACGGGAGCGGCCGGTGAGTGAGAACACCCCGCCCAACGGGGCCGAGCCGGACGAGGCGGCGCTGGCGGGCCAGGAGCGCCTGAGCGAGCAGGTGGTCCGGACCGGCATGTTCGGCACCCAGACCACCGGGGACACCTCCGGCTACGGCGGGCTGCAGGTCCGTAGGGCCCCGCCGGCTTCCACCCCGCGGCCCTACGGCTCGTACTTCGACGAGGTCGCCGACGCGCTGAGTACCCGCCTGGAGGCGGATGGCGGCGGCTTCGAGGAGGCCGTGGAACGGGTGATCGTCGACCGGGGCGAGCTCACCCTGCACGTCCGCCGGGAGCACCTGGTCGCGGTGGCGCGGCTGCTGCGCGACGAGCCGTCGCTCGCGTTCGAGCTGTGCGGTGGCGTGTCCGGGGTGCACTACCTCGGCGACGTGGGCCGCGAGCTTCATGCGGTGTACCACCTGGTGTCGATTACGCACAACCGCCGGCTGCGGCTCGAGGTGAGCGTCCCCGACGCCGACCCGCACGTGCCCTCCGTGGTGAGCGTCTACCCGACCTGCAACTGGCACGAGCGCGAGACCTGGGACTTCTTCGGCATCGTCTTCGACGGGCATCCCGCGCTGACCAGGATCGAGATGCCGGACGACTGGAAGGGCCACCCGCAGCGGAAGGACTACCCGCTGGGCGGGATCCCGGTCGAGTACCGCGGCGCCACCGTGCCGCCGCCCGATGAGCGGAGGTCGTACACGTGACCACCCAGGCAAGCGGGACGGGAGGTCCAGCCGCGGACGGCACCGCCGAAGGCACCGAGGGCCGCGTTTACAACGTGGCCGGCGGGGACTGGGACGAGGTCGTCCAGGCTCTGCAGGACGGCGCCGACCAGGAGGACACTGAGCACCTCGTGGTCAACATGGGCCCGCAGCACCCGTCCACGCACGGCGTGCTGCGCCTGGTGCTGACGCTGGACGGGGAAACCGTCACCGAGCTCCGGCCGGTCATCGGGTATCTGCACACAGGCATCGAGAAGAGCATGGAGTTCCGCACCTGGACGCAGGGCGTCACGTTCTGCACCCGCGCGGACTACCTCTCACCGATCTTCAACGAAACGGTGTACTGCCTCGCGGTCGAGAAGCTGCTCGGGGTGAAGGCCGAGGTGCCTGAGCGGGCCAGCATCCTGCGGGTCATGATGATGGAGCTAAACCGCATCGCCTCGCACATGACGGCGATCGGCACGTTCGGCCTGGAACTCGGGGCCACCACCGTGTTCCTGTATGCGGTGCGCGAGCGCGAGCGGATCCTCGACCTGTTCGAGCTGATCACCGGGCTGCGGATGAACCACGCTTACGTGCGCCCGGGCGGAGTGTCGCAGGACCTGCCGCGAGGTGCCCTCGACGCGATCCGCGAGTTCCTCGGCCGGATGCCGCACCAGCTGGCTGAGCTGCGCTCGCTGTTGGACGCCAACCCGCTCTACCTGGCCCGGACGAAGAACGTCGCCTATCTGGACCTGGCGGGCTGCATGTCGCTGGGCGTGACCGGCCCCCTGCTGCGCGGCACCGGGCTGCCCTGGGACCTGCGGAAGAGCCAGCCGTACTGCGGCTACGAGACGTACGACTTCGAGGTGCCCACCCAGGACACCTGCGATGCCTACGGCCGGTACCTGGTCCGCATCAACGAGTGCGACGAGTCGCTGAAAATCATCGAGCAGGCGAGCGACCGGCTGGCCGGGCCGAGGCCGGAGCACGACCCGGTGATGATCAGCGACCCGAAGATCGGCTGGCCGGCCAAGCTGGCCCTGGGGGGGGACGGCCTCGGCAACTCGCCGGATCACATCGCGCACATCATGGGCCAGTCGATGGAAGCGCTGATCCACCACTTCAAGCTGGTCACCGAGGGATTCCGGGTGCCCGTGGGCCAGGTGTACACGGCTGTGGAGTCGCCCCGCGGCGAGCTGGGCTGCCATGCGGTCAGCGACGGCGGAACCCGGCCGTACCGGGCGCACTTCCGCGACCCGTCGTTCACCAACCTGCAGGCGGTCTCGGCCATGGCCGAGGGCGGCATGATCGCCGACGTGATCCCGGCCGTGGCCAGCATTGATCCAGTTATGGGAGGCGTAGACCGGTAATGGCGCTGTCGCAGGAGGCGCGCGCCCGGCTGGAGCCGGACGCCGCACTGATCATCGGCCGTTACCCGGTGTCGCGGTCGGCGCTGCTGCCGCTGCTGCACCTGATGCAGGCCGAGGAGGGTTACCTCACCGAGGACGGCATCGAGTTCTGTGCCGAGCAACTGGGGCTGACCAAGGCGGAGGTCACCGCGGTGGCCTCCTTCTACACCATGTACAAGCACCATCCCGTGGGCGACTACCACGTCGGGGTCTGCACCAACTCCCTGTGCGGGGTCATGGGCGGCGACGCCATCCTGGCCGACCTGGAGGACCACCTGGGCATCGGGGACGACGAGACGACACCTGACGGCAAGGTCAGCCTGGAGCACCTGGAATGCAACGCCGCCTGCGACTACGCGCCGGTGGTGATGGTCAACTGGGAGTTCTTCGACAACCAGACCCCCCGGTCGGCGCGGAACCTGGTCGACGGCCTGCGCTCCGGCGCGGAGGGCATCTCACCCACCCGCGGCGCGCCCCGGCTGTGCACCTGGAAGCAGGCGTCCCGGATCCTGGCCGGATTCCCCGACGACCAGGCCACCGAGGGGAACACGGCCGGCGAGCCCTCCCTGACCGGGCTGAAGATCGCCAAAGAGCAAGGCTGGACACCCGGCGACGGCGCGGCCGGCGCGGGAAGTTCCGGGCCATCAGGGTCCGGAAGGACCGCAGGCCGCGCCGCGCCGGCGCGGCCCGCAAGCGGGAACGGGAAGACCACGTGACTACTGTGCTGACCCCGGAGCTCACCGCGTTCTGGGACGAGCCCGACTCGTTCACCCTCGCGGCGTATAAGCGCCACGGCGGGTACCGCGCGCTGTCGGCGGCCCTGGCTATGCAGCCCGACGAGGTCGTGCAGACCATGAAGGACTCCGTGCTCCGCGGCCGCGGCGGGGCGGGTTTCCCCACCGGCCTGAAGTGGGGGTTCATCCCCAAGGGCGGCGACAAGCCGCACTACCTGGTGGTGAACGCCGACGAGTCCGAGCCCGGCGCCTGCAAGGACATGCCGACCCTGCTGAACAACCCGCAGGCGCTGATCGAGGGCATGGTGATCGCCTGCTACGCGATCGACGCGCACCGGGCCTTCATCTACGTGCGCGGCGAGGTGCTGCACGTCATCCGCCGGCTGCACGACGCGGTGGCCGAGGCCTACGAGGCCGGTTACCTCGGTACCGACATCCTCGGTTCCGGGTTCGACCTCGAGGTGGTGGTGCACGCCGGTGCGGGTGCCTACATCTGCGGCGAGGAGACCGCGCTGCTCGACTCGCTGGAGGGCTACCGCGGGCAGCCCAGGCTGAAGCCGCCGTTCCCGGCGGTGGCCGGGCTGTACGCCTGCCCCACGGTGGTCAACAACGTCGAGTCCATCGCGACCGTGCCCTACATCCTCGGCCACGGGGCCGAGGACTTCGCGTCCTACGGCACCGAGAAGTCCAAGGGCTTCGGCATCTTCTCGCTGTCCGGGCACGTCGCCCGGCCCGGACAGTACGAGGCGCCGCTCGGCATCACGCTGCGCACGCTGCTGGACCTGGCCGGCGGCATCCGGTCCGGGCACCGGCTGAAGTTCTGGACCCCGGGCGGCTCGTCCACCCCGCTGTTCACCGACGAGCACCTGGACGTGCCGCTGGACTACGAGTCGGTCGCCGCGGCCGGGTCCATGCTCGGCACTCGCTCGATCCAGCTCTTCGACGAGACGACCTGCGTGGTCCGGGTCGTGCTGCGCTGGATCAAGTTCTACGAGCACGAGTCCTGCGGTAAGTGCACGCCATGCCGGGAGGGCAGCTGGTGGGTGGTCCAGCTGCTCGAGCAGCTGGAGCGGGGCGAGGGCAGCGAGGCTGACCTGGACAAGCTCCTTGATATCTGCAGCAACATCACCGGCCGCGCGTTCTGCGCGCTGGGCGACTCGATCGAGTCGCCGGTGAAGTCGTCCATCCGTTACTTCAAGGACGAGTACCTCGAGCACCAGCGGCACGGCGGCTGCCCGTTCGACCCGGCCGCGTCAACGCTATTTGCCATGGAGTCCGCCTGATGCCCGTGCAGCCGAACCAGCCCGCCGAGCCGGCGGGCCCCTCCCCGGCCAGCGCCGCCCCGGCCACCGTGGCCAAGCCGGCGGACGGGATCACCGTCATCATCGACGGGTTCGAGATCACCGTGCCCAAGGGAACCCTGGTGATCCGCGCCGCGGAGCAGCTCGGCATCCAGATCCCCCGGTTCTGTGACCACCCGCTGCTTGACCCGGTCGGCGCCTGCCGGCAGTGCCTGGTGCACATCGAGGGCCAGCCCAAGCCGCCGGCCTCCTGCACCACGACCTGCACCGATGGCATGGTGGTGCACACCCAGCTCACGTCGCCCGTGGCCGAGAAGGCGCAGCGCGGCATGATGGAGCTGCTGCTGGTCAACCACCCGCTCGACTGCCCCATGTGCGACAAGGGCGGCGAGTGCCCGCTGCAGAACCAGGCTATGTCCACCGGCCAGGGGGAGACCCGGTTCGACGGCGTGAAGCGGACCTTCCCCAAGCCGATCGCGCTGTCCACGGAGGTGCTGCTCGACCGGGAGCGGTGCATCCAGTGCGCCCGGTGCACCAGGTTCGCCGACCAGATCGCCGGCGACCCGCTGATCGAACTGCTCGAGCGGGGGCCGCAGGAGCAGGTGGGCGTGGCCGAGGGCGCGCCGTTCGACTCCTACTTCTCGGGCAACACCGTGCAGATCTGCCCGGTCGGCGCGCTGACCGGTGCGGCGTACCGGTTCCGCGCCCGGCCGTTCGACCTCGTGTCAGAGCCGAGCGTGTGCGAGCACTGTGCGGCGGGCTGCCGCCAGCGCACCGACTACCGGCGCGGCACGATCACCCGGCGGCTGGCCGGGAGCGACCCGCAGGTCAACGAGGAATGGAACTGCGACAAGGGCCGCTGGGCGTTCACCTACGCCACCCAGCCGGACCGGCTCACCGGCCCCCTGGTGCGGGGCGCCGACGGCGTCCTGGCCCCGGCGTCCTGGCCCGACGCCTTCGCGGCCGCGGCCCGCGGGCTGGCGGCGGCGCACGGCCGGGCCGGCGTGCTGACCGGCGGCCGGCTGACCGCCGAGGATGCCTACGCCTACGCCAAGTTCGCCCGGGTCGCGCTGGGCACCAACGACATCGACATGCGGGCCCGCCCGCACTCGGCCGAGGAAACGGAGTTCCTCGCGGCGAACGTGGCCGGCCGGGACATCGGTGTCAGCTACGCCGACCTGGAACGGGCTCCCGCGGTGCTGCTGGCCGGGTTCGAGCCCGACGACGAGTCCCCCATTGTCTTCCTGAGGCTGCGCAAGGCGGCCCGGGCGGGCACCGTGGCCGTGTACTCCATCGCCCCGCTGGCCAGCCGCGGGCTGACCCGGATGTCCGGGGTCCTGCTGCCCACTGTCCCGGGAGGTGAGGCCGCCGCCCTGGGCAGCCTTATCAGCGGCACCGGGCTGGATGACGCGGGCCGCCGGGCCAAGGATGCGCTGGCCGCCGAGGGCGCCATCATCCTGGTCGGGGAAAGGCTCGCGGAAGTGCCCGGGGCGCTCAGCGCCGCGGACCGGCTGGCCCGGGCGACCGGGGCCCGGCTGGCCTGGATCCCCCGGCGGGCGGGTGAGCGGGGCGCCATCGAGGTGGGCGCCCTGCCGAACCTGCTGCCGGGCGGGCGCCTGGCCGCCAGCTCGCAGGCGCGGGTGGAGATGGCCCGGGCCTGGGGCGTGGCGTCCCTGCCCCCGCTGCCCGGCCGGGACACCGGGCAGATCCTGGCCGCCGCGGCCGAGGGTGACATCGACGCGCTGGTAATCGCCGGCGTGGACCTGGATGACCTGCCTGACCCGGAGGCAGCCCGCGCGGCGCTGGAGGCCACGCCGTTCGTCGTCAGCCTGGAACTGCGGCCGAGTGCGGTCACCGACCGCGCCGACGTGGTGCTCCCGGTGGCGGCGGTCGCGGAGAAGCCGGGCACATTCGTGAACTGGGAAGGGCGGCCTGGCACGTTCAAGGCGGTGCTCGATGTCCCGGGCGTCGAGTCCGACCTGCATGTGCTGCGTCGGATCGCCGACGAGATGGACGTGCACCTGGGCCTGCCCGACGCCGCCGCGGCCCGCCGGGAGCTGGCGGGACTGGGCGTGGTGGGTGGTTCTTCGACGGGCACCGTGGTCAACGCGGCGGAAACCGCGCGTGGCGCGTCACTTCCGTCGGCCCCCGACACCGGGCCGCCCGAGCCCGGCGAGGGGGAGGCCCTCCTCGTGACCTGGCACCAGCTGCTGGACGCGGGACGGATGCAGGACGGGGAGCCGTTCCTCGCCGGGACGGCCCGGCCGGTGGTGGCCCGCATGTCCGCGGCGACCGCGGCGCAGGCCGGGACCTCCGACGGCGGTAAGGTCACTGTGGCCACCGTGCGGGGTTCGCTGACCCTCCCGGTCGAGGTGGCCGTCATGCCGGACCGGGTGGTTTGGCTGCCGACCCGGTCGGCGGGATCCGAGATACGGCGCGAGCTCGCGGCCGGACACGGCAGCCTGGTGACCCTGAGGAGTGCGGAATGAGCGGCCTGGCCAGCATGTCGGCCCCGGGCCTGGCGGGGGCGGCCGGTCATGCCCGCGTGCTCGCGGCAGCCGATCCGACCCTGGCCAGCTTCTACCACCAGCCCTGGTGGCTGGTGATCATCAAGGTCCTGTTCGTCTTCATGTTCCTGATGGTCATGACGCTGTTCGCGATCTGGGCGGAGCGCCGCGTCATCGGCCGGATGCAGCAGCGGCCGGGACCGAACCGGGCCGGGCCGTTCGGCCTGCTCCAGTCGCTGCTCGACGGCATCAAGCTGCCGCTGAAGGAAGACATCGTCCCGACTCACGTGGACAAGCTGCTGTTCTGGCTGGCCCCCGCGATCTCCGTGATCCCCGCGTTCGTCAGCTTCGCGATCATCCCGTTCGGCCCCGAGGTCTCGATCTTCGGCGTGCAGACCCCGCTGCAGCTCGCCGACCTGCCCGTGGCCGTCCTGCTCGTGCTGGCCATGAGCTCGATGGCGGTCTACGGGATCGTGCTGGCGGGCTGGGCGTCCGGCTCCCCGTACCCGCTGCTCGGCGGGCTGCGCGCGTCGGCCCAGGTGATCAGCTACGAGATCGCGATGGGCCTGTCTTTCGTCGCGGTCTTCCTGTACTCAGGCTCGCTGTCCACCACGGCCATCGTGGCCAAGCAGTCGGGGGCCAACACCTCGTTCCACCTGTTCGGCGCGATCCTGCACTGGCCGTCCTGGTACGCGGTGCTGCTGTTCCCGTCCTTCGTGATCTACGTGATCACCATGGTCGGCGAGACCAACCGGCTGCCGTTCGACCTGCCCGAAGGCGAGGGCGAGCT
>DATCFY010000085.1:0-20692 GCA_036509255.1 Streptosporangiaceae bacterium | reverse complement strand
GAAGTCCACGGTCCGGCCCTGGCCGTCGGTGAGCCGGCCGTCGTCGAGCACCTGGAGCAGGATGTTGAACACGTCCGGGTGCGCCTTCTCGATCTCGTCGAGCAGGATCACGGAGTACGGCCGGCGCCGGACCGCCTCGGTCAGCTGCCCGGCTTCGTCGTAGCCCACGTACCCGGGGGGCGCGCCGACCAGCCGACTCACCGTGTGACGCTCCTGGAACTCGCTCATGTCCAGCCGGATCATCCGGCTGTCCTCGCCGAACAGGGCCTCAGTCAGCGCACGGGCCAGCTCTGTCTTGCCTACCCCGGTCGGGCCGAGGAACAGGAAGCTGCCCACCGGCCGGTTGGGGTCACCGAGTCCGGCCCGCGACCGGCGGACCGCCTCGGCCACCGCCTCGACCGCCTCGTCCTGGCCGATGACCCGGTCGTGCAGGTGCTGCTCCAGGCGCAGCAGCCGGTCCTTCTCCTCCTCGGTGAGCTGGCGCACCGGGATGCCGGTGGCCCGCGAGACCACCTCCGCGATGTCGGCCGCGGTCACCTCGGGCACCGTCGACGGATCGCCGCCCAGCTCCTGGATCTGCTGCCGGACCTGGCTGATCTGGTCCCGCAGCTGGGAGGCGTGCTCGTACTGCTCGTTCGCGATGGCCTGGTCCTTGTCCCGCTGCAGTTCCTCGGCCCGGTGCTCCAGCTCGCGCACGTCCCGGCGGGGCGTCGTGATCCGCAGCCGGACCCGGGCGCCGGCCTGGTCGATCAGGTCGATGGCCTTGTCCGGCAGGAACCGGTCGGTGATGTAGCGGTCGGACAGCTCGACCGCGGCCACCAGCGCCTCGTCGGTGTAGCGCACCTGGTGATGCGCTTCGTAGCGGTCGCGCAGGCCGCGCAGGATCGTGATCGTGTCGTCCGCGGTCGGCTCGGGCACCAGCACCGGCTGGAACCGCCGGGCCAGCGCCGCGTCCTTCTCGATGTTCTTGCGGTACTCATCCAGCGTGGTCGCCCCGACGATGTGCAGCTCGCCGCGGGCCAGCGCCGGCTTGAGCATGTTGCCGGCGTCCATCCCGCCTTCGCTGCTGCCGCCCGCGCCGACCAGGGTGTGCAGCTCGTCGATGAAGATGATCAGATCGTCGCGGTGCTCGCGGATCTCGTCGATGATCCGCTTCACCCGCTCCTCGAAGTCGCCGCGGTAGCGGGTGCCGGCCACCACGCCGGACAGCTCCAGCTGCACGACCCGCTTGCCGCCCAGCGTCTGCGGTACGTCGTCGTCCACGATGCGCTGCGCGAGGCCTTCCACGATCGCGGTCTTGCCTACCCCGGCCTCGCCGATCAGGACCGGGTTGTTCTTGCCCCGGCGGGACAGCACCTCGATGGTCTGCTCAATCTCGTCGTCGCGCCCGATGACCGGGTCGATCCGGCCCTCGCGGGCCATCGAGGTGAGGTCGCGGCCGAACTCGTCCAGCGTCGGCGTGGCCGACCGGCTGCCCGAGCCCCTCCCGCCCGGGGGGCCGCTCTGGCCGGCCAGGACCCGTTGCAGCGTCTCAGGGGTGACCCCGGCCGCGGCCAGCAACCGGCCCGCACCCGACTCCGGGTTGGCGGCCAGGGCGAACAGGATGTGCTCCGGCCCGATGTAGGTGGAACCGACCGCGCGGGAAATCTGGTGCGCTTCCAGCAGCGCACGCTTGGCCCCCGGCGTCAGCTGCGGTGGCTCACCGGCCTGCCCGGCCTGCGCTTCCTGGTTCTCGATCTCGCGGATGAGTTCGTCGGGAGTCGCGCCGGCCCGGGCCAGCAGCTCCCGGGTCGGCTCAAGGCGCGCGGCCGACCAAAGCAGCTGCTCGGTGTCCAGGTTCGCGCCGCCCCGTTCGGCCACATGGGCCGCGGCCGCGCCGAGGAGCTCACGGGCAGGCGCGCTCATCAGCCGGGTGATGTCGACCCGGTGCGCCGGCTGGCGCCGGCCGCCAGCGCCGTAGATGCGAGCGAGGAAGTCATCGAACGGACTGGACCCGAAGTCCTCAGGCCCGTAGAAACCGCTGGTCATCGCGATGTCTCCTGGTCTTCCTGACGGTATATGCCGGGACGGCACTGAGGTCCCTACCCGGGATCAGCGGGGCAACCCGTCGCGCGGAAGCGCATCGTCAGACTGGGTGGGTCCGCGGGAGGCGGTAGGCGACATGCGGGCGGAGCGGATGACCAGCCTCCACCCTCGGGTGGTCGAAACAGGCGTCCGGGGTCATCCCCAGCCGCCGCATCACCGCCTGCGATGGCTCGTTCAGGACCGCCGTGATCGACCACAGTTCGGCCAGCCCAGCTCCCTGGAAGGCCACGCCGGCCGAGGCTGCGGCGGCCTCGCTGGCGTAGCCCTGGTGCCAGGCGTGCCAGGCGTGCCGGGCCAGCCGCCAGCCGACCTCCATGCCGCCCGCACCGGGGACGCCGTCCGGCATCGGGTTCAGGCCGGTGAAGCCGATGAACTCCCCCGTGCTGGCGGGTTCTGGCCCGCCCGTGCGGGCGGGTTCTGGCCCGGCGGCCTCTGTGCTGGCCACCTCGAGGGCCCACAGCCCGAACCCCTGCCGCTGGAAAAGATCCTCGATGCGGTCGACCAGGGCGTCGCTCGCCGCCCGGTCGAGGGGAGCCGGGAAGTAGCGCATCACCTCGGGGTCGGCGTTCATCGCCGCGAACGGCTCCCGGTCCGCCGCGCTCCAGCGCCGCATGATCAGGCGTTCCGTGCGGATCACATCGAACCGGCGCGTCACCCGGTCAGCTTACGGCGGCCTCCACCCGCGCCCAGGTCAACGGCAGCAGCAGCGGGAGCCGCCGGCCGGGGTTCACGATGCCGATGCTGCTAGTCGTGGCAGTCTCGCGCTGGGGTGCCCGGACGCTACCCGCTCAGTCCCTGGCCTGCTGAGCCCTGAAGCCCCCCAGTCGTACTGAAGGCACCGCGTCCCACCGGACCCTCTGGCCACGTCCCCTTCCCGGCTCGCATTACGGTGGTTCATTTTGCCCCGCGGGCGGGGCAAAATGAACCACGATCATGACCGGGGGCGGGGGCGGGGCGGGGGCGGGTGTGGGGCGCTCAGTCCAGGACGTTCGGCGACCGCATCTGCCAGGCGTCGGTCACGAGCTCTTCCAGGCGACCATCGTCCACCTCGGCTAGGCGCAGCATCACCAGCGGCCGGCCGTCGTAGCCCGGAGTGGTGAAGAAGACGCCGGGCTCACCAAGGAGAAGGGCCTGCTTCTCGGCCTCGTCGCCGACGAACAGCACCGCGATGTCGGTCCGGATGATCCGTGAGTGGCCCGGGCGGCGCTCCGGGTACGACCAGATGAACCCGTGGCCGCCCACCCGGAAGTCGAAGCCGTCGCTCTCGATCTCCACGACGCCGGGCAGGGCCAGCGCGAGGCGGCGGACGTCATCGGCGTCGGCCATGAGGTCCCTCCCGGATCGCCCATCCGTATGGGCACAGGTTAGAGACCATAGTGGTGTCGTCGCCGACGTGCTCGGTGTCGTGCCTGCGTTGGCGAGGTCCGCCCAGCGCTCGTGCGGGGCGGCGGCGGACTCCATCAGAATGGCGGCGCCCTCGACGAGGTTGCCCGTCCACAGCGCGCGATCAGGGGAAAAGGGGAATACCCACTCCCCTCCATTTTTAATGTATAGCGCACCGGGGGGCTTGCGGCAAGACCCGGGTCGTGCCGCATAATCGCTGGCCGAGACCAGAACATGCAGAAATGGGGAACGCGAAGTGCGTGTGCTGTTGGCGACGTATGGGTCGCGGGGGAACGTCGAGCCGATGGTGGGCTTGGCGGTGCAACTGCCAGCACTCGGCGCGGAGGTACGGGTGTGCGCGCCGCCTGACGTGGACCCCGTGACCGTTGTCGGTTCAGGTCACCGGGGCTGATGACGTGAACCTGACTTCCAGCGCGTTTGACCTTCCCGACCGCCTGTCCGCCAAGGCCGACCCGACGCTGATCGCCGGCGACGAGCAGCACTTCGCGGCCATCGCGGAGAGCCTCACGCAGTCGATCACCGACCTGTCCGACCGCCTCGACGCCGAGCTCAAAGCACCCGGGGGCATAGGCCAGGGGGCGATGGACCGGGACATGGAGATCCACCGGCTGAGCGCCCGCCTGCGCGTCCTGCGCCGCTTCGGTCTGGACCTGTGCCTTGGACGCATCGTCGGCGCGGACAACCCCGAGCCCGTGTACGTCGGACGCCTTGGCCTCACCAACAGTGCGGGCCGCCGGCTGCTGCTCGACTGGCGCTCCCCCGCGGCGGAGCCGTTCTTCGGAGCGACCCACGCCAACCCGATGGGTCTGGCCAGCCGCCGCAGGTATCGCTGGACCCGCGGCCGGATCAGCGACTACTGGGACGAGGTGTTCACCGCGGACGGGCTTGAAGGGCACGCCGCGCTCGACGACCAGTCCGCCTTCATCGCCAGCCTGGGCAGCAGCCGGTCGGCCCGGATGCGGGATGTGCTCGGCACCATCCAGGCCGACCAGGACGCCATCATCCGCGCGGGATCCCGCGGCGCTCTCGTCGTCGACGGCGGTCCGGGTACGGGGAAGACCGTCGTCGCCCTGCACCGCTCCGCCTACCTCCTCTACTCCGATCCGCGCCTCGGCCACCGCCGGGGCGGCGTGCTGTTTGTCGGTCCGCACCAGCCCTACCTGGCCTACGTCTCCGACGTTCTGCCCAGCCTCGGTGAGGAGGGCGTGCAGACAGCCACCCTGCGGGACCTCGTCCCCGAGGGAGCCGCAGCAGCGATCGAGACTGACCCGGAGGTGGCCCGCCTGAAGTCATCCGCGGACCTGGTGAAGGCGATCGAGCCGGCCGTCCGGTTCTACGAGAACCCGCCCACCAAACCGATGACGGTCCAGACCCACTGGTCCGACATCAGACTGAGCACCGGCGACTGGGCCGAGGCGTTCGGCGCACCGGCCCCCGGTACTCCGCACAACGAGGCGCGCGAGGAGATCTGGGAGGCGCTGCTCACGATCCTCGTGGACTCCCACGACGGGGACGCCCCGGCTGACCTGCTCCGCAGGTCGCTGCTGCAGAACAGGGAGCTGCGCACGGCCCTCAACCGCGCGTGGCCGCTGATCGAAGCGACTGACCTCGTCGGAGACCTGTGGTCGGTACCCGCCTACCTGCGGCTGTGTGCTCCCTGGCTCAGCCCCGATGACACTGCGAAGCTGCAGCGCGGGGACGCCCAGGCCTGGACGGTGTCCGACCTGCCGCTCCTGGACGCGGCGCGGCAGCGGCTCGGCGACCCAGAGGCGTCCCGGCGTAAGCGCCGGCATGAGGCCACTGTCGCCGCCGAACGCGAGCAGATGACCCGGGTCGTCGACAACCTGATTGAGGCCGCCGACGACGAATACGGCGTAGGCCTGGTGACGATGCTGCGCGGCGAGGACTTCCACGACGTCCTGGTCAATGAGGCCGCACTGCCCGGCACCGACCCGGACCTGCTGGCCGGCCCATTCGCGCACGTCGTCGTGGACGAGGCGCAGGAACTGACCGACGCGGAGTGGCAGATGCTGCTGCTGCGCTGCCCGTCCCGGAGCTTCACCATCGTCGGGGACCGTGCCCAGGCCCGGCACGGGTTCACGGAGTCGTGGCAGGAACGGCTCGAGCGGATCGGGTTCGACCGGATCAGCCTGGCCACCCTCAGCATCAACTACCGGACGCCGCAAGAAGTGATGGCGGAAGCCGAGCCGGTCATCCGGGCCGTGCTCCCGGACGCCAACGTGCCGACTTCCATCCGCAGCAACGGCGTCCCCGTCGTACACGGATCCGCTTCGGATCTGGACTCGATCCTCGGCACCTGGCTCGCCGCGCATGCTGACGGGATCGCCTGCGTCATCGGCGATCCCACGTTCCGGGCGACGTCCCGCGTCCGGTCGCTGACCCCGGAGCTGTCGAAGGGGCTCGAGTTCGACCTGGTCATCCTCATCGACCCAGAGGCGTTCGGCAGGGGTATCGAAGGAGCGGTCGACCGCTACGTCGCGATGACCCGTGCGACCCAGCAACTGGTCATCCTCACGAGCTCCTGACGTCGGCACCGGCACCAGTCAGCCGACTGGCCAGGGCCGGTCGCAACGGCCGGACCACCGGCAGCGTGCCACGCCGGCCACCAGGCACAGGTTCCCAGGCCGCCACCTGGTGCCGGTCAGACCGTTAGGGGAGACGTTCAGGCTGAGGGGGCGTGCGCCTGGTCGGCGAGCTGGCGGACCTCACGGGCGATGTCAGGCCAGAGCGGCGCGGGGAGGTCGTGGCCGACTCCCGGCAGGATCACCAGGCGGGCGCCGTCAATAGCCTTCGCGGTGGCCCGGCCGGCGCTGACGCGCAGGATCGGGTCCTGGTCGCCGTGCAGGACCAGGACGGGCTTGTGCAGCTCGCGGAGCTTCGGGCCGTGCCAGGGGGCGCCGACCTGCCTGCTCTGCGCCTTGGTGTCGCGGGGGCCGCTGTCGACCTCCCGTTCTATCCACTCCCGGGCGGCGTTCTCGTCGAAAGGGTAGGCCGGGGAGGCTACCTCGCGGGCGAGCATGAGCGAGAGTGCGATGTCGCCCTCCCGGCCCTCGGGGAACTTGGCCCGGGACAGCTTGGCCAGCAGCCCGAAGCGCACGTACCGTCCGCCCTTGATGCCGACCGCGTCGCTGGGCATGCCCATGGCCGAGGTGACGCTGAGCACGCGGCCGGGATGGCGGAGCGCGATGCGCTGGGCGATGATCCCGCCGAGCGAGGCGCCGAAGATATGCGCCCGCTCCCAGCCGAGCGCGTCCAGCACGGCGATCGCGTCGTCGGTCATGTCCTCGGACGAGTAGGCGCCGCGCTTGCGGGTCACCGCCGCGAACGGGTTGTTGCCGCCGGTATCGGGCATCCGGGTCGACTGCCCCGCATCCCGCTGGTCGTAGCGGGCCACCGCGAATCCCTGATCGGCGAACGCCTGGGCCAGCCCGGCCGGCCACCAGAAGCGGGACACGGCAAGCCCCATGACGAGCAGCAGTGGCTCACCTTGCGAGCCGGCCAGCTGGTCGTAGGCGATCGTGACCTCGCCGTTGCGGGCGTACTGCGTCGGCGTCCACGCGCTGGCCCACTGGCCAGGTCCGGCTGCTCCTGCCATCTCTGCGTCCTGCTCCCCGGCCATCCCGCTCCTCGGTCGATCTGCTCGTCGGTCACTCTGCTCGTCGATCACCGTCGCGCTTCGATCACTGCCCGGCCCGGTCACGGCCGGAGAACTGCGATCAATGTTCGCTATAGCAAGGAGCCTAACTTACTGAATACAGTGTTCGCAATGAGCGAGGACCCGAAGACCGGCGGCCGTGCTCCGAGCATCTGGATCCGCCCGGAGCGCTCGGCCCGCGGGCCGTCGCCGGTGCACAGCCGCGCGGAGATCGCGGCCGCGGGCATCAGGCTGGCCGACGCCAACGGTCTCGGCGCGGTGACCATGCGCTCGGCCGCGGCGGTCGTGGGGACCGCGCCCGCCTCGCTCTACCGCTACGTGGCCACCCGGGATGAGCTTGTGGAACTCATGGCTGATCAGGTCTACGGGGAATTCTCCTACGCGCCACCAACCAGGCAGGCGGTCACCGACCTGCTCCGGCTCGCCCAGCAGGGCCGGGCCCTCTACCAGCGGCATCCCTGGCTGCTCGACGTGCCGGGCACCGGGAACCTGCCCGGGCCGAACGCGGTCGCCTTCATCGAGCACGTGCTGGCCGCGCTGGCCAGCGTGGACCTGACCGGGCCAGCCAAGCTGGAGACCATCGGCCTGTTCTCCGGTGCCGTGCGGCTGTTCGCGCAGACCGAGCTCGCCCAGCAGCAGGCCGGGCAGGACACCGCCCAATGGCAGGGCTCGCTGGCCGGGTACCTGCTGCGGATCGCCGCGGCCGGCCAGCATCCGCATCTGGCGGCCGCGCTGGCGGACCAGCCTCTCCCTCGGGACGGCCAGGCCGGGGTACCGGCAGACGAGGCCCCGCAGGAACCGCTGTTTGACCGGGCCATGACCCGCATCCTGACCGGCCTGCTCCCGCCCGCCGCGGATCACGGCAGCGGGCGGGCTCGCAGCCGTGCGGAGTAGATCGAGTACCCGTCGATGTGCCGGGCGACCACGGTGGCGGTGACCGTGGCCAGGATCAACGGGATCATGATCGCGAAGCCTCCGTGGGTGAGCTCCATGATCAGCGCCAGGCCCGCCAGGGGCGCCTGCATGGCCGCGCCCAGCATGGCCGCCGCGCCGACCAGCGCGTACGCCCCCGCCGGGGAGCCGGGCCAGGCCAGGCTCCACGCGATCCCGGCCGCTCCGCCCAGCACCGCCCCGGTACTCAGGGTCGGCGTGAACAGGCCCCCGGAGGCGCCGCTGCCCAGGCACAGCGCCGTGACCAGAGGCTTCAGCGCGAACAGGGCAAGCAGCAGGACCAGGCTGTCCGACCCCAGGAATGCGTCGTGCGCCATGTCCTTCCCGTTGCCGAACAACTGCGGGTAGGCGAACCCGATGAGCGCGAGAATCCCGAAAGCCGCCACGGGAGCGATCAGCGCCAGCCGGCCGCTGGCCTGGTGATGGGAGACCCAGCCGATCAGCCGGATATAACCGGACGCGACCAGCCCGATCATTGGCCCGGCGAGCAGCGCCCAGGTCAGCAGGGGGAGCGTGACGTGGTAGCCCGGCACGTCCAGGTAGGTCGCACGACTGGGCAGGTAGAGCCACGCGGTCACCGTGGCGATCCCGGAGCAGGCCAGCGCCGGGAGGACGACCGGCAGGCTGATGCTGCCCATCAGGACCTCGGCGGTGAACAGCGCGCCGCCCAGCGGCACGTTGTACACGGCGGCCAGCCCCGCTCCCCCGCCGCAGGCCATCAGCAGCCGCCGCTGGGCCAGGGTCAGCCGGGCCCACCCGGCCAGGATGCCCGCGGAGGCCCCGCCCATGAGCTTGGGCGCGGCCTCCCGGCCGATCGACGCGCCCATCCCGATGACGATCTCGGAGATGACCGATGTGCCGAGTGACCGGCGGAAGGACAGCCGGGACCCGTCGCCCCACACCACATCGTCGAGTTCGGACTTCTCGCCCCGGGTGTACCGGCGCAGCAGGAACCAGGAGATCCCGCCGAACGCCCCGGCGATGAGCAGCACCACGAGGCGGCGGGGGTCGGACGTGTGCTCCGCCCCCGATTCCAGGCTTCCGCGGTGGTACCCGAACGCCAGGTGCTGGACGGTGAACAGGATCAGCATCATCAGATCCCCGAACAGCCCGGCGGCCACACCGGTCAGGACGACCATGGCCCAGAACCGCGGGGTAAGCGCGGCCTCACCGTCGCCGGTGGCGTTGGGCTGCTCGGTGGCACCGCGGCCGGAGGGGAGCCGGTAGCTGATCAGCGGGGGCGGGACGCGGACCCGGCCGGTCCCGGGCGGCCGGGTGGACGGGATGGACCGGGGGCGCCTGGTGCGTGACAAACGGGACGGCGGCCTGGCCTGGGCCGCGGAACTGACCGGGGCAGCAGAGTCGCTGGCCATCGGGAGAACGCTCCTGCGGGGTGGGGGGCAGCCCGCCAGCGAGCCAATAACTTCTGGAACAGAAGTATACGGAGTCCGGTAATCCGCCCGTCCCCCCCGGGAGGGCCAGGCCGCGGCAGTACCGTGACATGCACCGGACGGACACTCGGGGGTGATCAGCACCGGTGGCTGACGAGGAGACTCACAAGCCGTCCTCGGCGACCGGGACGGCGGCGCTGAGCGCGGGATGGTCGCACGGGCACCGCGACGTGTCCGGCGGCTGGCTGCGGCCGACCGTGTTCGGCGCGGTGGACGGGCTGGTCACCAACGCCTCACTGATCGCCGGGCTGGGCGGGGGGCGGGCGTCCGCGCACACCATCGTGCTGACCGGCGTGGCCGCGCTGGTGGCCGGGGCGTTCTCGATGGGCACCGGGGAGTACATCTCGGTCACCAACCAGAACGAGCTGGTGCACGCCGAGGTAGCCCTGGAAAAGAAGATGCTGGCCCTGTTTCCCCTGGCCGAGCAGGAAGAGCTGGCCGGCTACTTCCGCGAGTACGGGGCGGATGCGGACACCGCGGCCCGGATGGCCGCCGCGGTCTCCCGGGACCCGGGCACGGCCCTGCGCGTGCACACCCGCGAGGAACTGGGCGTCGATCCCGGCGAACTGCCCTCTCCTATCCTGGCCGGCGCCGCCTCCCTCCTGTCGTTCTCCCTGGGCGCGCTGGTGCCGTTGCTGCCGTACCTGCTCGGCCTGCCCAAACTGGCCGCGACTCTGGTGATTACCGCGGTGGCCCTGGTCGCCGGCGGGATGGTCGTAGGCCGGCTGACCGGCCGGCCGGCGCTGCGCTCCGGCCTGCGCCAGTTGCTGCTGGGCGGCCTGGCGATCGCTGTGACGTTCGGCATCGGCAGCCTGATCGGCGGGCACTCCTGAGCCGGCCGGCCAGCCACCGCTGGCCATCGCGGACACGTAAATTAGGGGCATGCCCACTGCGAAGCCTGCTCCCCAGAACAGCCCCCGTACGGCCAGCCTCCACCCGGGGCCGACGGTGTTCGTGCTCTTCGGCGCCACCGGCGACCTGGCCAAGCGCCTGGTCCTGCCCGCGTTCTACCGCCTGGCCACCGAGGGACTGCTGCCCAAGCAGTGGCTGCTGGTCGGGAACGGCCGCGGAAACGTCGCACACGAAGACTTCCGCCGCCACATCCACGACGTGCTGACCGAGTTCGGCCCGAAGCCGGAGGGGGCCGAGTGGGCCTCGTTCGCCGAGCGGGTATGGTTCGCGGGCGGCGGCTTCAACTCCGATGATCCCGGCACCTTGCTGGACATGCTAGGGAAGGCCCGCACGTCACTCGGCGGCGACCCGCAACTGGTCCACTACATGGCCGTGCCCCCGGTCGCCTTCACGGAGCTGACCAAGGCCCTCGGCGAGCACCGGCTGGCCCAGGGCGCACGCGCGGTCTACGAGAAGCCGTTCGGCACCTCGCAGCAGAGCTTCCGGGAGCTGGACCGGGTCGTTCACTCGGTGCTCGACGAGCAGCAGATCTACCGGATCGACCATTTCCTCGGCAAAGAGGCCACCCAGGACCTGCACGTCCTGCGATTCGCTAACGGTCTGTTCGACGCGATGTGGTGCCGTGAGTATGTGGAGTCCGTGCAGATCGACGTGCCCGAGAAGCTGGGCATCACCGACCGGGCCGGATTTTACGATGCCACCGGCGCGGTGCTGGACATGCTGGTCACCCACCTGTTCCAGGTGGCCGCCGAGGTGGCCATGGAACCGCCGGCCAGCCTGGGCCCGCTCGACCTGCAGGCCGCCCGGGAGAAAGTCATCAGCTGCTTCCGCCCAATCGACCCGGCTGAGGTGGTATTGGGCCAGTTCGACGGGTACCGCGACGTGCCGGGCGTGGCGGCCGACTCCGGCCGGGACACGTACGTGGCCGCGCGGCTGTGGATCGACAACGACCGCTGGCGCGGCGTCCCGTTCTACCTGCGCACCGGCAAGCGGCTGGCGGCTACGGAGCAGCAGGTCAGCCTGATCCTGCGGGAGCCGCCGGGGCCGCTGGCCGGCCAGCTGCCGCCGGACAGCAACGTGCTGTCGTTCTCGCTGGCGGGCAGCGGCGAGATCGACTTGTCCCTGATGGCCAAGAAGCCCGGCCCGTCGCTCCAGGTCGAGAGCACGCGCGCCTCGATCCCGCTGTCTCACCTGCAGGGCGCGGATCCGCTGCCGCCCTACGTCCGGCTGATCCACGATGTGCTGCTGGGCGACCGGTCGCTGTTCACCCGGCCGGACGGCCTGGCCGCGGTGTGGGAGGCGGCCGCGCCGCTGCTGGCCAACCCGCCCAAGGTCGTTCCCTACGTGCCGGGGTCGTGGGGGCCGGCCGAGGCCCGCGAGTTCATCGCCCCCGGCCGCTGGCTGCTGGGCCAGTAATCGCGGCCGCGTGCCCGGCCGCCGTGGTTCGTTCAGGAGCGCCGCGGCCCGGCCGGTAGAGGCCTCGCGGTTAGCCGGATGCCGGATGGGCGCTGCGGACCTGGCGGCGCAGGTCGCCGGTGCCCGGGGCGAACCCGCGGCGGGTCAGCCACCCGGTGATCCAGTCCGGGTCCGGGTGGCTGGCCGGGACGACGTTGTAGATGTAGTTCAGCCCGCGGGCCGCGGCCTCTTGCTCGAGGTGGTCCAGGATGAAGTCGCCGAGGCCCTCGCCCCGCCGGTCCGGGTCCACCCAGAACGTGATCTGGGCGTCGCCCCATTCGGAGTCCAGCCAGCCGTAGCCGGCGATCTGCCCGTCGTCGCCGGTGACCTGCCACCACTCGTCCGCGACCGGCGCGCCGGGCGCGGGCGGGTCGAGGTCCACGGCGGCCAGCTCGCCCGGCCCGAACAGCCGCTGTTTGGCGGCGTCCCAGCGCGGGTCGTCTTCCTTGGCCCAGTGCAGCGTCATCGCGCCACCACCTCGCCCGTGGCGGCGTCCAGCAACGGGCGCTGCTCACCCGTCCCGTCCTGCCAGCGCCCTTCGGAGTAGCTCTGCAGGGCATGTGTCATCAGGACCTCCGTCGGTCAGGCGGGCAGCTTCAGGTTGTAGACGCGCAGGGCGTTGCCGGCCAGCACCAGGCTGGCGGTCTCCTCGTCGGGGCACAGCGCGGCGACCGCGCGGGCGTTCTTCGCGATCCCGGGCACCCCCGGCCAGTCCGTGCCGAAGATCATCTTCCTGGTGAGCCGGTTCCAGTTGTGCTGGGCGTAGTACTGCGGCAGCCGGGACGGCGGCAGCCCGGACAGCTCGATCCAGACATGCTCGTTGGACAGCGTCAGGAACGCGGCCGCGTCGTACCACCAGCCCCGCCCGCCGTGGGCGAGCACGACATCGAGGCGGCGGAAGTCCCGTAGCACGTCATCCAGCAGCACCGGGTCGGCCAGCGCGTTGGACGACCCGGGGAACGAGCTGGTGCCGCAGTGCACCACGACCGGGATCCCGGCGGCCTGGCAGATCTCGTAGGCCGGGTACAGCGCCCGGTCGTTGACCGCGGCCCCCGCGTGCACCGGGTGGATCTTCAGCGCTACCGCGCCCAGGACCAACTGGCGTTCGAGCTCCTCGTCCACCGGATAGTGCAGGTGGGGGTTGAGGTTAGCGATGATCTTGAGCCGGTCCGGGCTGTACGCGCTCACCGGGAGCAGGTCCTCGATCGGCTGGATGCCGGTGGCCTTGGGGCTGTACTCGCACAGCATCAGCGCGATGTCCACGCCCTGCTCGGCCAGGTGCGCGGCGAACTCGGCCGGCACGATGGTTCCCTCAGCGTCGTAGACCCGGTCCAGTACCGTGCGGTCGCCGAAGTCGTGCGCCCACTCCCGCCACGAGGGCTTGAGGGTGGGCAGCCGGGGCGGATGCAGGTGCACATCGACGAGCGGCCGTCCGTCGAGCATCAGCCGCTCTCCCCCGGCAGCACGGGCTCAACCGGCAGCGGAGCCGGGACCAGCACCGTGGAAGCCATCCGGCGCAGCTCAACCCGGCGGATCTTCCCGGTGGCCGTGGTCGGGTAACCGCCCACGAACACCACCTTGCGCGGCCGCTTGAACGACGGCAGCGCCTGGCGGCAGAACTCGACCAGCTCGTCCTCGGTGGCCGTGTGGCCGGCCTCCAGGATCACGTAGGCCACCGGCTTTTCCAGCCCCTCGGGGTCCAGCGCCGCGACTACGACGGCCTGGGCCACTGCCGGGTGGGCCAGCAGCCGGGCCTCAACCTCGACCGGCGACACCCAGATCCCGCTGGCCTTCAGCATGTCGCCGGTGCGCCCGAGACAGGTGTAGTAGCCGTCGGCGTCGCGTACGTAGGTGTCGCCGGTGCGCAGCCACGCACCCTGGAAGACCTGGCGCGACGCGTCATACCGGGACCAGTACCCGGTGGCGGTGGAGTCGCCCCGGACGAACAGCGTGCCAGGAGTTCCGGGCGGCACCTCGTTCCCGGCCTCGTCCAGCACGCGCAGGTCGTAGCCCGGCACGGCCACCCCGGTGGTGCCTCCCCGGACCTGGCCCGGGCGGTTGGACAGGAAGATGTGCAGCACCTCGGTCATCCCGATGCCGTCCAGGATGTCTATGCCGAAGTGCGAGGTCCACCGCGCGTAGAGCGAGGCGGGGAGGGCCTCACCGGCCGAGGCGGCCAGCCGCACCCCGGCCAGCGCGTCGGCGGGCAGACCGGACCGGAGCATGTTCGCGAAGAACGTCGGGCCGGCGAAGAACAGCGTCGCGCCGTATTTCTGGGCCGCGTCGGCGATGAGATCCGGGCGGGACGGGGCAGGCTCCAGCACGGCGGACGCGCCGACCGACAGCGGGAACAGCAGCGAGTTGCCGAGACCGTAGGCGAAGAACGCCTTGGCCGCGGAGAGGCACCGGTCGTCGCGGCGGATCCCGAGCACCCGGAGGCCGTAGGTCTCGCAGACCACCCGGATAGCGGCGTGCCGGTGCATGGCCGCCTTGGGCCGTCCTGTGGTGCCCGAGGTGTAGAGCCAGAACGCGGGCGAATCGGCGGTGGTCGGGTACACCGTGTCGTCTGGCGGACCGGCGGCCAGCTCGCTCAGCAAGTGGACCGGTACGGGGCTGGTGGGTTGTGCCTCATCGGCCAGCATCGCGGCCAGCTCGGGCGCCTGCGCCGCGGCCTCGACCGCGGTGGCCGCGAACTCCCGGGTCACGGCCAGGAACCGGGCCCGTGAATCCTGAAGCAGCTCGGCCACCCCGTCGGCGCGGCTCATCGTGGACACCGGCACCGGAATCGCGCCCATCCGCATCGCGGCCAGGTACATGACGACGAATTGCGGCGAGTCGGCCATCAGCATGAGCAGACGCTGCTCGGGCTGCAGCCCGATTTTCCGCAACGACGTCGCGGTCCGGCATACCTGGTCGTGCAGGGCGGTATAGCTCACGTCCCCGGCCGCGCCGGTCAGCGCGGTGCGCGGCCCGTCCCCTGCGGCCAGCCGGCGATCCAGCAGGTACTCACAGGCGTTGAACAGCTGCGGCATCGCTGCTGCCTCCCGGTGGTTGAGGCGATCGGTTCAGGCGAGGTGCACGTAGTCGTAATCGAACGGCTGGCCGTTGATCCCGTTGCGCGGCGGGGCGATCCACGCGGCAATCTTGCCGCGCTCGTGGACCGGCTGCATCAGCGACCGGACGTGGGTCTTGTCCACGTCGGTGGGCAGCCACCGCCCTTTCTGCGCCGCCCACTCGTCCGCGGTCAGCAGCTCGCCGTCCGGGCTCACCTCCACGCTAGCGAACGCGCCGACCCGGCGGTTGAACGCCACATGCGGCAGCTTGAGGCGGTGCGGCAGGCCCGCGCCGTCGAGGATGCGGTTCCACCGGGTAACACCGCTCTGGCAGTCAGAGATGTACTCACGGCGCAAGTCGGTGTTGAGGCCGACCAGCGCGGCCACCTCGGTCTGCCCTATCTCCCCCTCGACCAGCGCGTCCACCATGTACGCGTCGTCGGTCAGCCGGTGGTCGTCCTTGCGCCGCTCCTCCAGCCAGCGGCCCTTCAGGCCGGCGGTGTAGTAGTTGGCCACGTTCGTGGAGGTCTCTCCGCCGAACAGGTCGAGCGACACGCTGTAGTGGAAGTTCAGGTACTTCTGGATGACGGCCAGCGGGACCCCGCCCAGTGGCCCGGCGTCGTCGGTCTCGTTCTCCACCATCAGCTGCGCGGTCCGCTCCACCACCCGGTCGATCCCGGTAGTGCCGACCATCATGTGGTGCGCCTCTTCTTTGAGCATGAACTCACACGTCCGCGATAGCGGGTCGAACGCCGACTCCTTCAGCGTGCCCAGCTGGTACTTGCCGTCCCGGTCGGTGAAGTAGGTGAACATGAAAAACGACAGCCAGTCCGGGGTCTCCTCGTTGAACGCGCCGAGGATCCGGGGCGACTCCTCGCTGCCGGAGTTCCGGTGCAGCAGCTCCTCCGCCTCTTCCCGCCCCTCGCGGCCGAAGTACGCATGGAGCAGGTAGACCATGGCCCACAAGTGCCGGCCCTCCTCCACGTTGACCTGGAACAGGTTGCGCAGGTCATACAGGCTGGGGGCGGTGGCCCCCAGGTTGCGCTGCTGCTCCACGGAGGCCGGCTCGGTGTCGCCCTGGATGACGATCAGCCGCTGCAGGTCCGCCCGGTACTCCCCGGGCACCTTCTGCCAGGCAGGCTCGCCTTTGTGCTGGCCAAACGCAATCTGGCGTTCCGCGTTCCGCTCGGCCAGGAAGATGCCCCACCGGTAGTCCTTCATCGGCACATGCCCGAAGTGGGCCCAGCCCTCGCGGCCCACGTTGACCGCGGTGCGCAGGTAGACGTCCTGGGTGGGCAGGGTCGGGCCCATGGACTCCCACCAGTTCAGGAAGTTCGGCTGCCAGGACTCCAGCGCCCGCTGCAGCCGCCGGTCATCGCGCAGGTCGACGTTGTTCGGAATCTTCTCGGTGTAATCAGGTGCCGAGGTCACGGGATCAGACTCGCTTTCGGTCGAAGTCAGCACGCTGCCCGGTGCCGTATTTGCGCAGCGCGCCGTCGGGGCCCGAGGCGTTCGGGCGGTAGAAGATCCAGTTCTGCCAGGCGGTCAGCCGGCCGAAGATCTTGGTTTCCAGGGTCTCAGGACCGGGGAAGCGGTAGTTCGCCTCCAGCCCGGTCAGCGCGTCCGGGCTGAAGCTGGACCGCTCCTCGACCGCGATGCGGACTTCCTCGTCCCAGTCGATGTCGTCGGGTGCGAAGGTGACCAGGCCCAGCCCATCAGCGTCCTCGGCTTCCAGCGGCTCCCCGGACCGCTTCTCCGCCCCGGCCAGCGCGTCCGGATCGCCGAAGAACCGGGTCTGCAGCCGGGTCAGGCCGTTGCTCATGGGCAGCGGCCCGAGGTTGGCCGGGCCAACCGTGACGGTGGCCGGATCGGCGCCCGGGTCGATCTCCTCGAACACCCCGGACAGCATGTACGAGCGGTCCGCGGCCAGCGCCAGATCGAGCAGCGAGCCCGCGAAGCAGCTGCCCGGCTCGATCAGCGCGAGCAGGCTGCGGCTGGTCACATCCAGCCGCTTGAGGGTGCGCTTCAGGTAGAGCACGATCTCGGCGGCCAGCCAGTCGTCGTGGTGGTCCAGCAGGAACTGGTCGTAGGCCAGCACGCCGGCCGGGTCACCCTGGGTGCGCAGCACCCAGGTGCCGAGCTCCAGCTCGTTGGTCCGCAGGTCCAGGATCAGGTCGTCCAGTTCCCGGGTGACGGCCAGGGCCCAGAATCTGGCCCCCTGCTCGTGTAGCTCTTCCAGGCTGGCCGGGGGCGCAGTGTCCGGCCCGGTCACGGTGATCTCGGCTACCCCCCGCGCGCCGTCCAGCCGGGCGGTCACGTGGCGGTAGGAGATCTCCTCGCCGGTGGCGGTCTTGGCCAGCGGGGTCAGCTCGATGCCGGCCGAGCCGGCGGGACGGCCGGAGCGCCCGGCCAGTTCCTCCGCCCGCTGCCGGACCACCTGGTCCCACTGGGCCCGGGGCACGGCCTCATCCACCAGCCGCCAGGCGACCGCCTTCTTGCCGCTGAGGCCCTCGGACCTGGTGGAGAAGTAGTCCGCACGGTCGCGGCGCACGTGCCGCTTGTCTGTCACCCGGGTCAGCCCGCCGGTGCCCGGCAGCACCCCGAGCAGCGGTAGTTCCGGCAGCGACACCGCTGACGAGCGGTCATCGATGAGCATGATGTGCTCGCACGCCAGCGCCAGCTCGTAGCCCCCGCCCGAGGCGGTCCCGTTCAGGGCGGCCAGGTACGTCTGGCCCGAGTTCGCACTGGCGTCCTCGATACCGTTGCGGGTTTCGTTAGTGAACTTGCAGAAGTTGACCTTCCAGGGATGCGGCGAAGCCGCCAGCATGCGGATGTTGGCGCCCGCGCAGAAGATCTTTTCCTTGCCGCTGGTCACCACCACCGCGCGGACCTCGGGGTGCTCAAACCGCAGGCGCTGGACCGCGTCGTACAGCTCGATGTCCACGCCCAGGTCGTAGGAGTTGAGCTTGAGTTCATAGCCGGGCACCAGGCCGCCCTGCTCGTCCACGTCCATGGTCAGCGTGGCGACCGGGCCGTTACACTCCAGCCGCCAGTGCCGGTACTGCCCGGGGTGCGTGCGGAAGTCCACTCTGGCCTCGCCGGTCATGATCATCCTTCCGCTGGGCCGCAGTCCTTCTATGTTCTACGTTCGATGGCGAATACGTCAATCATCCGTAGCATATTTCTGGCAGCTCATCCGGTGACCGGCAGCAGCAGCGCCGACGAGGGCAGGTCGATCCGGTACACCGTGGGCACGAGATCCCGGGCGGCCGCCTCCACCTGGCCGTTGCCCGGGTTGCGGGCGAAGCGGGGGTGGGCACCGCCGGCGACCTGGAGGCGGAGCCGGTGCCCGGGTGCGAACCAGTGCGCCACGCCGATGAGTGACACCCGGACCAGGCCGTCGTCCGGGTCCTTCGCGGTGAGCCGGACGATCCCGTCGCAGACGTTACGGGACCGGCCCTTGGCGTCGACGTCGCACAGCCGCACGAACAGGTCGGCGTGCGGGTTGTCCCGGGTCACCGACAGCTCGGCGGCCACCTCGCCGAGGATCTCCACCGGCTCCACCAGCGGTTCGCTGGTGAACACCAGCACGTCGGCGCGCTGCTCGACGGCCTGGTTGTCGCGGACCCCCGCGGTCAGGGTCATGACGGCCCCGCCCACCGAAGGCGTGGGGTCGGCGGGGTCGTAGCGGAACTGGGCACTCCCGGGGCTGCCGGCGGGCTGCGGGCTCAGGCTGCCCTGCGGGCCCAGGGACCAGCGCTGTTCGCGGGGGCCGGCGGGGGGCCAGCCGGAGACCTCGCGCCAGCCCGGCGCCTGCGTGCCGCCCACCCACACGCGCACCGAGTTCTCCGGCGGGCCGCTGTGGCTGCCGTCGTCCGCCGCCTCTGCCGTCGCCCGGGGCCCGAGGTAGCGGTCCAGCCAGGCGAGGCTTTCCGCGATGGCCTCGCCACCTCTCATCCCCACGTCCAGGTGGGTCCAGGGCCCGACCACGAGCCGGGTGGGCACGCCCCGGCCGGACAGGATGCGGTACTGCTCCAGGGTCTGGGCCAGGAACAGGTCCTGCCAGCCGCCGACCAGCAGGGTCGGCACCGTGGTGCGCTCCAGCGCGGCTCCGCACTGCAGCGGGGCCCAGAACGGGTCCGTCACATCGGGGTGTTCCAGCCAGCCCTCAAACCACGGGGCACCGGTGCCGAGCAGGTCACGGGCGCTGGCCGTGACCGGCATCCCGTTCAGCGCGGGCCGCAGCCGCCGCTCCGTGGTGGCCATCCGCCACAGGCTGGTGAGCGTCCGGGTGGTTTCCTGGTGGGCCACCATCTCACTCCAGCCCAGGAAGTTCTGCAGGTCGAACGCACCGTGGTGGTAGGCGGCCTGGCTGAAGTCGTGCGGGCCGACCAGGACCACCGCGGCCCGCAGCTCCGGCGGCGGGTCGGTGGCCAGCGCCCACTGGACGAAGCCCAGGTAGCTGGCGCCGTAGGTGGCCAGCCGCCCGTCGAACCAGTGCTGGCGGCGCAGCCAGGCCACAGTGTCCTGACCGTCGGCGGCCTCGTGCCGCATGGGGTCGAACTCGCCCCCGGAGCCGAACGTGCCGCGGCAGCTCTGCACGAGGACGTGGAACCCGCGCTCGGCGAGGAAGCGGACGTCGAGGCTGAAGGGCATTCCCCTTCCGTACGGGGTCCGGACCAGCACTGTGGCCGCCTGCCGGTCGGTGACCGGGAAGTAGTGGTCGGCCTGCAGCGTCGTGCCGTCCGACATCGGGACGCTCAGGTTCCGGGTGACGGCCACCCGGTTACGGCGGGGCGGCAGCGACCACGCGCGGCCGAGCGCCCGGGTGATCATGGCCGAACCTGGCCCGGACAGGGCCGGGGCGTCTTTCTCCATCAGTCGATCCCTTCGGCGTGCTTGAGGGTGTAGTCCGCCGGCGGCGCATTCATGAGGCGGTCCCGTCCAAGGCCATGCGGCGGCGCAACTCGGCCTTGAGGACCTTGCCGGTGGCATTGCGGGGCAGTTCGTCGACCAGCCGCACGTCGCGCGGCACCTTGAAGGCGGCCAGCCGGGTACGGGCCCAGCGGCGGATGTCCTCCGGCCGGGCCGCCGCGCCGGGCCCCAGGACCAGCCAGGCCACCCCCGACTCGCCCCAGCGCTGGTCGGGCGCGCCTACCACGGCGACCTGGGACACGGCCGGGTGCTGGTAGAGCACCTCCTCGACCTCGGCGGGATAGACGTTCTCGCCGCCGCTGATGTACATGTCCTTGATCCGGTCCACGATGCGGACATGGCCGTCGGGCCCGATGGTGGCCACGTCACCAGTGCGGAGACAGCCGTCCACGATGGCCTGTGCCGTCTCGGCGGGCCGCCGCCAGTAGCCCGGGGTGACGCTGGCCCCGCTGATCTGGAGCTCACCCGGCTCACCCGGCGCGCACAACCTGTCACCCGCTACCACCCGGCATTGCAGGTGCCACATCGGCACGCCCACGTCGCCCGGTTCCCCGGTCGCGGGGCCGGCCGGGGTCATGGTGACCGGGGTCATGGTGACCGTCGACCCGGCCTCGCTGATCCCGGAACTCGTAGTGCGCGGGGACTCCGCAGAAGTGCGTGACCGGCTCCTGCGCCCGGGTGAGCAAGCCGAGCGCCACCTCAGCCTCGAAGCTCTGCATGATCAGCACCGTCCCGCCCATGAACAGCGCCGGGTTGGCGAACAGGTTCAG
>DATCFY010000084.1:0-60966 GCA_036509255.1 Streptosporangiaceae bacterium | reverse complement strand
GGCCCACAGCGTAAGGCCGGTGCACCTTCTAGGTCTTCACGTCGGCCGATTCCCGAACAGACCTATCAAGGTCAAGCATGAAGCTGGCAGGACAGTGAACGAGCCCGATCTAACGACCAAATCCCTAATAGCCGCATGCAGTGAAAGTCGACCGACCAACGTCCGCTCATAGCCGGGATGAGGGCGCGCGGGGGCCGACGAGAGGCGTCTTGCGGGGAGCTTCTAGCTAGTGTCGCGTGTTGAAAGTTGTTTTACGGTAGGTTGAGCGGGACAATGGAGCATGTCTCGTGCTCCTGCTCTTGTCCTGCGCCAGGGTGACCGTGAGCGGCTGGCTGAGCTGGCCCGGCTGCCGAGTGTGCCGTCGGGGCTGGCGAAACGGGCCCGGATGGTGCTGCTGGCCGCCGAGGGGATGCCGAACGCGCAGATCGCCCGGACGGCCGGGGTATCGCGGCCGACAGTGATCGGCTGGCGGGACCGCTACCAGCAGGGCGGGGTCGCTGCGCTGGAAGATGAGCCGCGGTCTGGCCGGCCCCCGGAAATCAGCGAGGCCGACGTCGTCATAGCGACGCTGGCTGATGACGGCCGGCCACCGGAGCGGCTGGGGATCACGCACTGGTCGGCCCGGTTCCTGGCCGCGGAGCTGGGGATCTCGTTCGCGTCCGTGGCCCGGATCTGGCGGAAATGGAAGATCCAGCCGCACCGGATCGAGACGTTCAAGTTCAGCACCGACCCGGAACTGGAAGCCAAAATCCGCGACGTCGTAGGCCTTTACCTGGCACCCCCGGACAACGCGGTGGTGGTCAGCGTGGATGAGAAGTCCCAGGTGCAGGCGCTGGACCGCACTCGAGGCATGCGGATGCCCAAACCCGACGGGCAGCACAGTGGAACCGGCGACCGGCCCAGGCAGACGCATGAACCAGTTGTAGCCGGGCGAATCACGCGGCGCCACCCAAAAAGCGCGGCAACTCAAGGCGCATCCGCAACTGCTGCCTGTGCGGCGACCGGGCTGTCCGCGAAGGTTGGCGGACGCCGGCGGGGATCACTACAGCCGCGATGCTAACCCGCGCCAGAAGACGCGGCCGCGGCTGCCTTGACCGCGGCGGTCATCGCATCGATCACCTTGCGGACGGATTCTGGCGCCCAGTTGCCTTTGGCGATCTCCTCAGCCCGAGTCCTGAGTTGCCGCTTGGACAGGCCCGACAGCCGCGGATCGACGATCTTGTGCTCGCACCTGGGCGCGTGCACGAGGACGATGAGCGCGGCGCTTCGCGCATCCGGTGCTGTCTGCTGCACCAGCGCCTGGGTCACCAGCCGGCACACCTCTGCCTCGTGGCTGACGTCCTGGGCCGGCCACCTGCGGAGCGGGAACACCATGAGGGCCCTGCCCTGCTCAGCGCGGATCACCCCGCTTGCGGCCAGCCGCTCATACAGCTCCCGCCGCAGGTTCTTGCCCAGTGGCCTGATCAGCGTGGATGGCTTCTTGCCCTGACGCGCCATCACGATTCCCAGGGCCGCGTCCAGGACCTCATCACCGGCCGGGGAGGAGTCACGGACGATGAGGCGGCCCGGCTTGCCCCCACCCTCCTCACCTGAGAAGTCCACTCTTCCCATCAAGGCGAGCTCGATCAGGTTCGCGCCACCCAGCCCCGCATCCACCTGTGCCCCGGGGGCAGACAACCGGCCGCTGGTGTCATCGGTGACCAAGAGCAGCAGGTCCTCAGCGAGGAGCATGCTCCCACGCTACCTAGCCCGGGCAGGAATCGGCCGCCTGAATCACGGGTTCTGTGGCCGGTATTAGCGCCGTGCCCGCAGCCCAGATATCAACCGGATCCGAAAATCGCCAATTCAGCTTATGTCTCGCGCTAGCCCGGACGAAGCACCTAATTCATCATTGGCCACGCGGAACTCAGACTAGTCCTCAGAGTCCGGGCAGCGCGGTGGCGATCTGGTGGGCGGCCGCCGAGGGGGTCCGGCATCCTGTGCCCACGACGAGGTCAGCTGCCGGGATCATCCACGAGCGCGACGCCCGGTACCCGGCCAGGTGAGCCAGGCGCCAGGCCTGCGCTTCAGGCGAGCCTCGCGAAGGCCAGCAAATATCGCCCTCACCTGCTGCGTATAGCGTTCCGCTCCCTACCCCATGATGCGGATCCTGCTGGCAGTGTGGCTCGGCGCTGGTGCCGGGCAGCCAGGCGGCTGTAACGCGGGTGTATCAGATGCGCCGATGCGTGCACTCCCCTGCAAAGGACCTTTGCGATCCGGGGCATGGGCTGCCGCTGCTCGGCTAGCTGCCGGGGCGTGCTTGCTGGCAGGTACCCCTCCCGCGCAGCGCAGAGGGCATTAGCTGAACGGGGGACTTTAATGGATACCGACACGATCTTCATGGACTGCCCGGCGTATATAGATGAGCATGGCGCGGTGAGATGCGGGCTTCCCGCTGAGGTGGAGCACAGATATGCCGTCCGGTCATCCGGCGGGCCCCTGGAAAGCGCCAGAATCCGCTGCCCTCGTGGCCACTGGTTCAACGACCCAGTAGAGTCTCTGACCTGGGATAAGCGCACGAGCGCAGCCATTCTGGCTGGGGCGTTTCACGACAGGCAGAATGCTGCTTCGCCGCCAGCACGGAAAGCAGGGACCGATTAGTTCTTGCCGGACCAGCCAAATCGTCGCTGCCCTGGCAGGCATCGTGACCACCAGCTTTCCGGACACTCAGGCGGCCGCAGTACACCATCTCAGTACGGTTGACCCGTGCCCGAACTGCAGCGCCTGCGCGCCGACCACGCCCCGGCGGTCCTGGCCTTCGAACTGGCGAACCGCGCCTACTTCGCGACGTTTGTCTCCGACCGCGGCGATGCGTTCTTCGACCAGTTCACCGAGCGGTACACCGCCCTACTGGCTGAGCAGGAGGCTGGTATTTGCGTCTTCCACGTGCTCGTCGCCGAGGATGGCACGCTGCTCGGCCGGTTCAACCTAGTCGATCTTGCGGACGGCACCGCCGAACTCGGCTACCGGGTCGCGCAGCAAGCCGCAGGTCGCGGCGTGGCGACCGCGGCCGTGCGAGAACTGTGCTGGCTCGCGGCCGCGCGGTACGGTCTGCGCATGCTCAGAGCAGCGACTACGAACGACAACGTCGCGTCCCAGAAAGTGCTGGCCAAAGCTGGGTTCGTCCCGGCTGGCCCGGCCCGGCCCGGCGGCCGGCCGGGCACCTGGTACGAGCGTGACCTGGCCGCCGACTGACCCGGAACCTGTGGCTGCGAAGGCGGGGAGCATGCAGCGTTCACGTCAGATGGTGTTCGTTTCCGGGGCGCCCGGGGCAGGCAAGACCAGCCTGGCTGTCCCGCTGGCTGCTGAACTGGGATTCGCCCTCGTCTGCAAGGACAAGTTCAAGGAAACGCTGCATGATGCCCTTGGCTCGCCAGCGCCGGATCTGGCCTGGTCCCGGAAGCTCGGCGCGGCCGCGATGGTACTGCTCTGGGCACTGGCTGCTGACGCCCCATCAGTGGTCATAGAGGCTAACTTCCGGCCTTATAAGCCTTACCAGCGGCGGAAACTCTCCGCTCTGGCGGAGCAGCCGGTCGAGGTGTACTGCCAGTGCGACCCGGAGCTTGCCGCACGGCGTTATAACGACCGCGCTAGGACGTGCCACCCCATTCATGTGCAGGCCAGCGTCCCCGCCGGACGTGCGCGCAGAATACGATCAGCCCGTCGGAATCGGGAAACTGGTCCACAGTGGATACAGCTATCCCGGTCGACGTCCTAGAGGTCGCTGCTGCCGTCCGCGCACGTTTGCCCACGCCGCCTGGCAGCATCCTTGCCAGTTGACCGAAGGCCAAGCCGGGCGGGCGATTGAAGGTCACTCACGCTCGATCCTTCGCAGCCCGTGCGCGGGCGTCCACCACTCGACAACGAGCATCGTGGCCTTCTCGTTGAGGTGGGTATGCACGACCTCAGCGATGTCGGCGTGGAAGCGGTCGCCGTCCGGCCCTTCGGTGATCGATCCGGCGGCTATCACCCGGCCGGAGATCTTCGCCTCGCCCGGCCACTGCGCCTCGGAGCCCTCGACCGGGTCGACCGTGGCGCTGTGCATGGCGAACCGCGGATCCCGACGGAGATCCCAGCCCTTGCGCGCGTCTGGCATCGACCCAAAACCCAGTTCGCCGTCCTCGAAGGCCGCCTCGATCCCGGAAATCCGTGGCGACCCGTCGGCTCGCAAGGTGGCAATCGTCTTGTGCCTGTGAGCGTCGAACAGCGCCCGCACCCGCTGCGCGAATTCCGGCTCTGCCTGTTCGACGTCACGCCATGCCGTCATGCGCCCATGATCGCACCGGTGACCGACAGCCGGGGGGTGGCGCGCTGTGCAGGACGAGCGCGGTGCCGAGCGGGACGGGAGTACTAGCCTCTCTCACGCCCTTGAGTCCGCGTCTCAGCGTTCAGTGGCCGATGTGCGCTGGTTTCGCTGGGCGGGCCTTGTAAAACACCAGTTCCGGGTCGTCGTCAAGTCCGTCGAGTCCGCCGCTGAGTGACCAGTCCTCGGCTTCCAGCAATGAGCGCATGGGGTGGTTCGAGGTGTTCGTGGAGGTGAATACCTGGGTGGTGCCCGCAGTGGCGAGCGCGTGCCGGAGGAGGGCCCGGCCGATGCCGGATCTGCGGAGTGCGGGATCAACGATGAGAAGCTCGATGAAGTCCCGGCCGAAGAAGTGAGCTGGCTTGACGATGACGAAGCCGGTCACGGCTCCGTCGGCGACGAGGACCTCGCACTGTCCGGACATCAGGCTGCTCCGCAGGAACTCAGCCCGCTCGAGGTCGCCCCGAGCCGCTAGGTGATCGGCGCGCAGAATGCCGTCCAGGTCATCGGCGACTGCGCAGCGGATCCCAGCCGACGGTTGCGTCATCGGTTCAGTATGGCCTGCAGATGCTGCTGGTTCAGTCCGGTACGCCTGGGCGCGGATCTGCCGCATTCCGCGCAGCCGCCGGCCATATCTGCTGCCGCCGATCTCGGCTCGGCCCAGGCGGCGGGGTTATGGTGCAAAGACGGCTCTGGATCCGAAGGGCCTGCAGGGGAGG
The DNA here is from genome assembly GCA_036509255.1 of Streptosporangiaceae bacterium. GTDB lineage: Bacteria > Actinomycetota > Actinomycetes > Streptosporangiales > Streptosporangiaceae > RYN-230. The sequence continues at coordinate 55,905 of DATCFY010000084.1, read as the reverse complement.
GCAGTCATGAGTGAGCACCCGAATGTCGCGCTAACACGCCGAGGCTACGAAGCGTTCGCCAAGGGAGACCTGGCTGCGCTCTCGGAGTTGATCGCCGACGAGGTGACCTGGCACGTGACTGGTGCCGGGCCGCTCAGCGGCGACTACCACGGCCGGGATGAGGTCTTCGGTTTCTTCGCCAGGCTGGCCGAAGAGACGGGTGGCACGTTCCGGCTGGATGTGCATGATGTGCTCGCCAACGATGAGCATGCCGTTGCGCTGTGCACGCTATCGGCCTCTCGCGGGGGGAAATCGGTCGAGGTTCCGGTCGCTAATGTCAGCCATCTGCGCGATGGCAAAGTGACCGAGTTCTGGGACGCGACAGCCTACCCGCAGGCAAGCATCGACTTCTGGTCTTAAGCGGGCGGCCAGCCACGTTGGTCACGTACGCGAGTGATCGCCCCTACGAGAGATCAGCCATCGCCGGAGCGTGCGAGCCGGACACGCTTCACCTTTCGGGCGATCATCGTGCATATCCGTTGCAGGCATGAGGACCGCATGCGCGCTTCGGGCGCCTGCGCGAAGGCTCGCCTTCAGGCGACCTTGCGCAGCGTCACGTCCATCGATGCGGTCCAGCTCATGCCGTCGGCGCTGGACTCGTGGTGCGCGACCTGGGTCATGCCGTCGCCGGTGATCGTTGCGGTGCAACGCGTCCGGTCTCCGGTCCACCTGAGCACGTTGCCCTCGATCTCCAGTCGTGAGCGGTGGACGTTGCCGAAACTGTCGTAGAACGTGGAGAGGTACGCCTCGCCGTCAACGCCGATGATCTCGACGCCACCGACGGCCGTATCGCCGATTTTCCCGAAGGCCCAGTGCACGACGAAGAAACCGCCCGGCGCCCACTCGTAGACATCGCTGGTGAGGATCGGAACCGGCGGGATCTCCGCGGTCCCGGCCGTATGGCCTTCGTTGATCCACTTGCCGATGAGGACCGCGAGCGCCTGGTGGCGGCTGTCGCGGACTGGCGCTGCCCGGTCGGTGTTCTCAACCCCAGCGGCGACGTTGACCACGCGAGCGGACCCGGTGGTTGTATCGGACATCGGAACTCCTTCGGAGGTGTTGTCCAAAAACGATCCCACCATAGAGTCGGAGCCGTCACGACCGTCTCGACATCCCGGCGGGCGAACTTACCGCCACCGGGAGGAGGCAACCCAACAATGGCCAGCGCGTCCGTTCCGTGAACGGTGCCGGTTACTCGAGCGGGGCGCCGCCGAAGCCAATCTCATTGCCGTCGGGGTCGCGGTAGATCACTTTGCGCACACCATTCCCGTAGGTCTCCTGCAAGGCGGGCTCGATTCCCCGGGCTCTGATGCGCTCGATCCGCTCATCGAGATCGTCGACGAATACCGTGTGCAATGCATGGCCGGCGCGCTCGGGCAGCTGCTCGATGTAGAGGTAGCGGTGCTCGGCCAGCTCCCACACCGCTTCTGTCGCATTTGGGAAGAACGTGGGTTCGGAGCCCAGGAGCCGCTCATACCACGTGAGCGCGCCCTGGTAGTCGCTCACCGGAAGCCCTGCGAAGAGGTCGATCGTCACACGCTTACGCTAACCCCGCAACCGCGGGGCCCGCACGCGGAGAAGGACGGGTGCCTCGCCTGGCCGGCCAGCTTAGACAGTTATCAGAGGCAGCTTGAGCGCTGCATGTCGGCGGCACCGCGCGAAAGCCTATGGTGTCCGCCCAGCTCATGTCCGGCATGTGGCTCCGGCTTGTTCAGGAACTGGTGCTCCCGAGCGCCGCTGTGATCTCCTGGATCGCCTCCGTCTCGGCGGGGCTCACGCTCTGCCCTTCCTCCTTGTGCGCCGCCGCGACCTTGCCCGCGAGGGCGAGGACGAAGCGCCGGTATTCGTCGAGCTCCCCGGTTGTTGCCTTGCTCTCGAGCAGTGCCACCGCGTCGCGGAGGTGCTTCAGCCCGTTGTCCCTGAGTTCCGCGGCGGAGTGATACCTCGTGTGGTCCGTCTCAGGCTTCGCCGCGACGATCTCGTCGAGAAGTTCGCTCTCGCCGTGCTCGGCGCGCGCTTCGACATAGGCCTTCGACATCGCGATTGACTCACGGATCATTCCTCCGCGCGCCGCAGTGACCACGATCATCCCGGCGCTAGGCGGGCCCTCGAGCACCACCTTCCACTCCTCGGGCGAGAAAGCCGATTTTGAAGTCATTCGAGGCTCCTTCGGGTCGATACGAAATAAGAACTTCTTACATGCGGGAGAGGAAACGCACGATCGCGATCATCCCCGGGACGACGCCCGCCAACACTAGTCCTGCAGGGCGGAGGTGCTCCGGTCGGCGAGGCCGCCGGGCGGAGCCGGTGGCTGACCCTCCGCCGGTCGCAGCAGACTTCCCAGATGATCAGGTGTCCGGCTGGGCAGACGGCCTGCCAAGCAAAGCGGCTCTTCGGCTCGCCAGCCACCCCTCGAAGTCGATGGCAACGACGCGCTCGTCGTGCACGTCACGGGCTTGCGCCGAGGCCAGCCAGACGATCGGGGGACCCATCACCGCCGGGTCGATCAGGGTGAGCCCGGCGGGACGCCCGCCGGGGGGCAGCATGCCGGTCTCGGTGGCGCCGCCTGGCAGCAGCGTATTCACCCGGACCGGGGTGTCGGCCAGGTCGGCCGCCATGATGCGGGACAGTGCTTCCGCACCCGCCCGGGACGGCCCGTACGGCACGAAGCCGCGCCGGTTCATCGTGGTGTGGTTCATCGAGATGTTGACGATCCGCCCGGACCTGGCGTCCAGCATCCTCGGGGTGAGTTCCCTGGCCATCAGGAAGTAGCCGGTGAGGTTCACGTCGATGACCGCGCGGAACCCTTCGGGCGGGATTTCCCAGAACCCTTTGGGCTCCACCATGAACCGTGGATTGACCGTCCGCATCCCGAGGCCTGCGTTGTTGACCAGCAGGTCGATGCCCCCGAGGTGCGACCAGGCCTGGTCGGCCGCGCGTGCGACTGACACCTCATCGCGGGCATCTGCGGCGAAGCCCAGGACGCCGGGCAATCGCGCGGCGGCCTCCGCCGCCCGCTCTGCTGACCTGCTGGTGATCACAACCCTGGCGCCGGCCCGGGCCAGCGCGCCGGCCATGGCCAGGCCGATGCCGCTCGTCCCGCCGGTGACCAGGGCTCGGGTGCCGTCCAGATCCACGCCGCTGTCGTCTGCCATCACGTCCCCAAGAAGGTGCCTGCTGAGGCCCCCAACGCTAGGGCAGGCCGCCATCGCACCAGTCACCGGCGATCAGATCGAGAAGTCCTGCTCGTACTAGCTCGGCTTGGTCCGAGGGTTGTCCTCGGACACGTAGCTCCCCCACCCCGCCACCGTCACGATCCAGCCCTCATCCCGGAGAAGCTTGGTCGCTTTGCGCACGGTGGCCAGGGCAAGACCGTATTCCTGCATGAGGTGCTTCTCCCCCGGCACGCGCCCGGTTAGCTCCCCGCTCTCAATCTGGGCACGAAGGATCGCATACAACTGCCGCCACGGTGGCTCCGCGATCTCCCGGTTGATGCTCACAAGACGGGAACCTACTTGACCAGGTAGAACCCTCCTTTACTGCCTATGACTATGGAAGATGGCTCGGAGGCAGTCGACTCGGGTCAGTCGAGGTGGCGGCGATGGACACGTACGCGGATCATGCTCTGGATCAGCTCCGCGTGGCGTACGGGGAGTTTTGGGAGACATGGCTAGTGCCCACCGCTATCGGCGCGGGAGTGTGGTGCGCGCAGCTCCACGCGGACCACGGGCACTACATCAACGCCGAGAGCCCGGCCATGCTGGAGACGCTCCTGGAACGGGATGACCAGCTCGCCCGGCGGGTGTACTCATCCGCCGCGCCGGAGACGAGGGGGGATGTGGCATGACGGGGGACGGCTTCGAGCACGCCGACAGGAACGTTCCCCGGGCCGGGCTGAGCGTCGTGAAATGCCGGCTGCACCCTGGGTCGGTAGATATGCACCATCCTGCCGATGATGAACAGATCATGCATATGTCTGCCGCGTTGTGGGCTGCGTTCGTCGACTGGGTGAAGGCAGGGTTCGGCGATTATGAGCGGCTGCCCGATGACCCCCGGAAGCACTTGCCGATATTTCGCGGCTAGCACCACACCAGCCCCAGGTCACCACCGCAGTGACAGCACTGGCGAACGGGACTCCTTGTGCTGACGCTGATGACTTTCCTGGACCGGTCAGCGGGCGGTCAGATGGAGAAGTCCTGCTCGTACCAGACCTCCGGGTTGGCTGAGCGTGGGCTCGCCGGGCGTGAGCTGGCGGGCCGCGGCGCCGCGTGCCCATCGAGCGCTGATTCCAGTGCCTCGATCCTGTCGTGCAGGGCACGCAGGCTGACGCCCACCACGTCGGGCAGCACCGCGTTATCGAGATCCACAGGCTCGGTCGACGCCCGCGCGTGCGCGCGCATGATCACACGGCCAGGGACGCCGACCACGACGGAATCCGGGGGGACCGGCTTGACCACAACGGCGTTCGCGCCGATCCGGCTGTCATGGCCGATGGTGATCGGGCCGAGTACTTTGGCGCCTGCCCCGATGGTCACCCGGTCCCCGACCGTGGGGTGCCGTTTGCCGTGCTCCAGGCTGGTGCCGCCGAGAGTGACCCCGTGGTAAATGGTCACGTCCGCGCCAACCTCGGCGGTTTCCCCGATCACTACTCCGGTGGCGTGATCGATGAACAGCCCGGCGCCCAGGAGCGCAGCCGGGTGGATGTCCACCCCCGTGAGGCGCAAAGTCACTGAAGAGCAGACCCGGGCCAGCAGCGTGCGGCCGTGCCGCCACAGCCAGTTGCTGGCCCGGTGCCCCCAGATGGCGTGCACCCCCGGATAGCACAGCACGATTTCCGCGGTGCTGCGCGCGGCCGGATCGCGCTCCCTGGCCGCCCGCAGGTCCGCGCGCAGCGCAGCGAGCACCGCTAGTCCTCCAGGTTCGCGAAGAGCGGAGTGCTCAGGTAGCGCTCCCCGAAGTCTGGAACCACGACCACGATCAGCTGCCCGGCGTTCTCCGGCCGGTGCGCGACCTGGACCGCGGCCGAGACTGCCGCCCCGGACGAGATGCCAACCAGCAGCCCCTCTTCCCGGGCCATCCGGCGGGCCATGCTGATCGCATCGTCGTTGCCGACGGGAAGGATCTCGTCGACCACGGCGGTGTCGAGGACGGCGGGGACAAACCCGGCGCCGATGCCCTGGATCGGGTGCGGCCCCTTCGGGCCGCCGGACAGCACCGGTGAGGCGGCCGGCTCGACCGCAACCATCCGGACCGACGGCTTGCGCTCCTTCAGCACCTCACCCACTCCGGTGATGGTGCCTCCGGTGCCGACTCCCGCCACGAAGATGTCCACCGCCCCGTCGGTGTCCCGCCAGACCTCCTCAGCGGTGGTGGCCCGGTGGATCGCCGGGTTGGCCGGGTTCTCGAACTGCTGCGGCATGAAGTACCGCTGGTCACTCTTGGCCAGTTCCTCGGCCTTGGCAATGGCGCCGGGCATGCCGTCCGGGCCCGGGGTGAGCAGCAGGTCAGCCCCGAGCGCGCGGAGCAGTTGGCGCCTCTCCCGGCTCATCGTCTCCGGCATGGTGAGCATGCAGCGGTAACCACGCGCGGCACAGACCATGGCCAGCGCGATGCCAGTGTTGCCACTGGTCGGCTCCAGCACAATGGTGTCCGGCCCGATCAGCCCGTCACGTTCGGCCGCATCGATCATGGCCACACCGATGCGGTCCTTGACGCTGTTGGCCGGGTTGAAGAACTCCAGCTTCGCCACCACCTGCGCCCCGGCCCCGTCGGTAACGCGCCGCAACCGGACCAGCGGCGTGTTCCCGATCAGCTGAGTGACGTCGTCGGCAATTCTCATTGCCCTTCCTTCCCGTGATTTAGCAGTTACCAGCCGATTATCTCCATCTGAAATATCAGCTTTATTTCTGTCACAGACAGAAAGTACTTCTGCTCCAGAATGGTTCTTGATTCTACCATAAGACTTTCTTGCAGCTCCTACTGGGGGTCAGGACCCAAGGTCCCGTACGAGAACTCGGAAGTCTACGTTTGCCGGGACGTTCGGCCCTGTTGAGAGAAAGTCTCCTCGACGCACGCTGAATGGCGGCTCTACGAGGCTGGCTATTCCAGCATTGGAGCTTCGGGAAAGGATATAAAATGTCATCCGAGGAACCTGTCAACCTGGCGCTCAGCGACGCCGCCGCCCGCCAGCTGGCTAACGCCACCAAGACCACCGCCCAGCTGGACATCATCACCCCGCGGTGGCTGACCAGGCTGCTTCAGTGGGTGCCGGTCGAAGCGGGTATCTACCGGCTGAACCGGGTCAAGGACCCGGAGACCGTCGAGGTCTCCTGTCCTCCCCGCGACGAGTCTGAACTTCCGCAGACCTACGTCGAGTACGAGGAGACACCGCGAGAGTATTTCCTCAGCTCAGTATCAACCGTGGTCGACATCCACACCAGGGTCTCAGACCTCTACAGCAGCCCTTACGACCAGATCGAGGAGCAGATCCGGCTCACCATCGAGACCATCAAGGAGCGGCAGGAAAGCGAACTGATCAACAACGCCGATTACGGCCTGCTGGCCAACACCGCTGACCTGCAGCACGTCACCCCGGTGACTGGGCCGCCCACCCCGGACGACTTCGATGAGCTGATCACGAAGGTGTGGAAGGAACCGGCGTTCTTCCTGACCCATCCGGCCGCCATCGCCGCCTTCGGCCGGGAGTGCACCCGGCGCGGCGTGCCTCCGGCTACCGTCAGCCTGTACGGGTCACAGTTCATTACCTGGCGTGGCGTGCCGGTCATCCCGTCGGACAAGGTGCCGCTGGACGAGGGTAAGACCAAGGTCCTGCTGCTGCGGGTGGGCCAGGAACGGCAGGGCGTCGTCGGCCTCTTCCAGCCAGGCCTCCCCGGAGAACGGGGCCCGGGACTCTCGGTCCGGTTCATGGGCATCAACCGCAACGCGATCTCTTCCTACCTGATCTCGCTGTACTGCTCCCTCGCCGTGCTCACCCCGGACGCGGTCGCGGTGCTGGACGACGTCGAAGTGGGCAAGTTCCATGAATACGACCACACCTACCGGTGACGGCGCGGGCGCGCTGCCCCTGGGGCTGCCCGACGAAGCGACCCTGACCCGGCTGGCCAACGAGTTCTTCCGCGAACTCCCCGGCCAGCACCCGCCCGCCGTCCTCTCAGGGGAACCCGCCGTCCTCCCGGGGGAACCGGGGCCCGCCGTCCTGCCACCCCGGCAGCCAGCGACGGCCGGCTTTGCGCCCCCATTGCCCGTCGCTCCGCCAGAACTGGTCACCAGGCCGAGGGAACTGCTCGCCACCCCGCCGCAGTGGCCTGGGCCGGCTTTCGCGCGGCCAGGGGGCGGCGCGGCCGAGCCGTCCTTCTACTTCATCAATGAGCGGCTGGCCGCTCCCGGGCCAGCCGCCGCGTATCCGGCCAGCCCGGACATGCTGCCGTTCGACGTCGAGACGGTCCGCCGCCAGTTCCCGATCCTCAGCGAACGGATCAACGGCCAGCAGCTGGTCTGGCTGGACAACGCGGCCACGACCCAGAAACCGCAGGCGGTGATCGACCGGCTCAGCTACTTCTACGCTCACGAGAATTCCAACATCCACCGGGCAGCCCATACCCTCGCCGCGCGGGCGACCGACGCGTACGAGGCCGCCCGGGCCACGATCGCGGACTTCATCGGCGCACCGTCGAGCGAGACCATCGTCTACACCCGGGGCGCCACCGAGGCGATCAACCTGGTGGCCCAGACGTGGGGGCGCCAGCACATCCGGGACGGTGACGAGATCCTGATCTCCCACCTCGAGCATCACGCCAACATCGTGCCCTGGCAGCAGCTCGCCGAGCAGGCCGGTGCCACGCTGAGGGTCATCCCCGTGGACGACGAGGGCCAACTGCTCCTCGACGCCTACACCGATCTGCTGAGCGACCGCACCCGCCTCGTCGCGGTCTCGCACGTGTCCAACACCCTGGGCACCATCGTGCCGGTCAGCGAGGTGATCGCGGCGGCTCACCGGGCCGGTGCCCGGGTCCTCATCGACGGCGCGCAGTCCGTCGCGCACCTGCCGACCGATGTCCGCGGCCTGGACGCCGATTTCTACGTGTTCTCCGGGCACAAAGTGTTCGCGCCCACCGGCATTGGGGTGCTCTACGGCAAGCCTGAACTCCTCGAGACGATGCCCCCGTGGCAGGGCGGCGGGAACATGATCCGGGACGTCACGTTCGCGCGGACCACTTACCAGGGTCCGCCCGCCCGGTTCGAAGCGGGCACGGGCAGCATCGGCGACGCTGTCGCGCTCGGGGCCGCGCTGGATTTCGTCCGCCAGGTCGGCCAGCCCGCCATCGCTAGCTACGAGCACGACCTGCTCGGCTACGCCACCAGCGAACTCCAGGCCGTCCCTGGTCTTCGCCTGATCGTGACGGCTCCCGAGAAGGCCAGCGTGCTGTCCTTCGTGCTGGACGGATGCCGTCCCGAGGATGTCGGCTCGGCGCTGGATAAGGACGGCATCGCGGTCCGGGCTGGGCACCACTGCGCCCAGCCGATCCTCCGCCGCTATGGGCTGGAGTCGACGGTCCGGGCGTCCCTGGCCATGTACAACACCCGTGGGGAGGTTGACCTGCTAGTCGCGGCCCTGAACAGGCTCGCTGCTGACACCGGGCGCCGCCGGTAGCCACCTTCGGCCGCCCGCCCGCCGGCGGCGGCCGGGCTAGGCGCCCGGCGAGACGTCTCGTCCGGGGATCTCTGCGTTCAGATCCCCGGACGGGACGTTGTTGTGTGGCCAGGCGGGGCGTTACCGCCGGAGATCCGCCGTGCGGGACGCTTCCGGCGCGGCGGCCAGGGAGGCAGACCGTCCAGTGGGCAGCGCGCCGACCTCCGGCTCGTGGTCCGCGGCCATCTCCTGCTCGTGGTCGGCGGCGGCCTCCGGCTGCCCGTCCGCACCAGGCCCGTGCTCCTCATGCACGTACCGGCGGCCGCGCAGCAGCGAGGCGACCGCCGCGATCAGGCAGGCTGCGATGGCGAAGTCGAAGGCGACGGACAGACCGTTGGAGAACGATGGTGAGATCACGGCCGGGAAGAAGCTGCGGCCGGTGAGGTAGGCGGCGTGGCTGGCCGGCAGCTTGGAAATGGCCGAGCCGAGCAGGGTCTGCACCGGGTTGTACCCGAGCAGCGCCGCGAACATGACCGAGACCGGCGGCAGGGCCGCCACCCGGGCCGCGTCGGCCCGCGGCACACCCTGGGCGACCAGGCCGTGGTTGAGGGCGGCAGGCAGCGACCCGGCCAGGCCCAGGATGATCAGCGTGAAGAAGATGCCGATCGACAGCACCATGGCCGAGTTCTGGAACGTGGCGCTCATCCCTGCGCCCACGCCGCGGCTCTCCCGCGGCAGGCTATTCATGATCCCGGCCCGGTTCGGCGAGGCGAACAGCCCCATGCCGAGGCCGTTGAGCAGCAGGATCAGGGCGAACTGCCAGTAGGTGAAGTTGATCGGCAGCAGCTCCAGGAGCAGGAACGAGGCCGCGGCCACCACCATGCCGCCCGTGGCGAAGGGGCGGGCCCCGAAGCGGTCGGACAGATAGCCGGACACCGGTCCCGCGATCAGGAAGCCGATGGTGAGCGGGAGCATGAAGATCCCGGCCCACAGCGGGGTCTGGCTGAAGCTGTAGCCGTGCCGCGGCAGGTAGATGCCCTGCAGCCAGATGATCAGCACGAACATCAGGCCGCCCCGGCCGAGGCCGGAGAGCAGGCTGGCCACGTTCCCGGCGGTGAACGCCCGGATCTTGAACAGCGGCAGCCGGAACATCGGCTGCTGGACCCTGGTCTCGATGAAGCAGAAGGCCGCCAGCATGACGATCCCGCCGATGATAGCCGTGAGCACGAACGGGCTGGTCCAGCCCATGGTGTGGCCACCGTAAGGCTGGATGCCGTAGGTGATCCCCACCAGCACCGCGATCAGGCCGATGCCGAACGTGACGTTGCCCCACCAGTCGATCCGGGCCGGCCGGCGTTCGCTCATCTCGCGGAGCTTCAGGTAGGCCCAGAACGTGCCGAACACGCCGAACGGGACTGAGACCAGGAAGACCAGCCGCCAGTCCACCGGGCCGAGCAGCCCGCCGAGGATGAGCCCGATGAAGGAGCCCGCGATCGCGGCCACCTGGTTCAGCCCGAGAGCCAGGCCGCGCTGGTTGGTCGGGAAGGCGTCGGTGAGCAGCGCGCTGGAGTTGGCCATCAGCATGGCCCCGCCGACGCCTTGAAGGACGCGCATGATGATGATCCACAATGCAGCAGGCGTCCCGTGCAGCCAGGTCACCGCCAGCAGCACCGAGAACACGCTGAACACGGCGAAGCCCAGGTTGTAGATGCGGACCCGGCCGACCATGTCACCGAGCCGGCCGAAGCTGACGACCAGCACGGCGGTGACCACCAGGTAACCCATGATCATCCACAGCAGCAGGCTGGTGTTGCCCGGCTGGAGCGGGTTGACCCCGATGCCGCGGAAGATGTCCGGCAGCGCGATCAGCATGATCGAGGCGTTGATGGTGGCCATCAGCACGCCGAGCGTCGTGTTCGACAGTGTGATCCACTTGTAGCGCGGGCCGGGTGGCTGGGCCGTCCGGCCGGCGCCGCGCTGGAGGATCCCGCGGCTGGGCGCTTCGTGATGTCCGTGGTGGCTCAGGTGCCCATGGCTACCGTGAGCGTCCTGCGCGTGGCCGTTCGGCGCCTGGTGGCCGTTCGGCGCTTGGTGGCCGTTGAGCTGTGCGGAGTTGGCTGGTTCAGCTGAGGAGGCCCGCATGCCTACCCTTCCCTGACGGTGGTTCCCCCGGCGCGTGTCCTGCGGCCGGGCAGTCTGGTCCCGGGCAATCGCATGTCCGGTGAAATAGTTGCTTAATCAAAACTAACATCGTGAGGTGCTGGCGTAATCCCTCTGAGCCGCCCGATTTCGCGCGGCCTGCGTCCCAGGGGCCGGGGGAAAGCCAAGGCCGGGCAGCTTCAGCCAGCCGAACCGGCGTGATCGGCCTGAGTGCCGCTGCCCGCGCCAGCCGCGGCTACCCACCTGCTGGCGATGTCCCGGTTCGTGATCATGACATTGGTGTCGCTGGAACGACACCAATGTCATGATCACGAGGCGGGCGGGACGCGGGAGTGGCGGCTGGTGGGGCTGGAGGGACTGAGGGGTCAGGAGTCGAGAGGTTAGCGGACCAGGTCGTTGAAGAGCCGGTCCAGATCGGCCGCGGGATCGGCGGTCAGGCCGCTGTGCACCGGGCCGGGCTGCACGATCGTGCTGCGCGTGGCGGTCAGCCAGCGGAACCGCACCCCCGGCGGCTGCCCCACCTCGGGGCCGCGACGGCAGCCCTCCTCCAAGGCGGCGAGGGCAGCGGTCACCGAGGCCATGTCCGTGGTCGGGTCGAGCGCCCGGAGACGGTCTTCGTTGAGGAGAATCCGGCAGCCGAGGTAACGGTGCTGCTGGCAGTACAGGATCACCCCGGCATTCATCGCCTCACCGCGCTCGATCCTCGGCACGACCCGGATCAGTGCGTACTCGAAGGCTTCGGTGCCCGTGACCATCAGCGGATCACCTCCAGCACCCGGGGAGCACGTTCCAGCAGGTGCGCGGCGTAGTCCTCGGGCCGCCCGTCGCCGAACCAGTCGTCCGGCACCAGGGCCAGCACCTCGTCCAGCAGCGCGGCGGTAATCCGCGGGGCCAGGGCCCGGTGCGCGCCGGGAAGCTGCGTCGCCGCGCGGCGCAGCACGTGCTCCCGGGCGTCGAACGGCGCCAGCGGGCGGGCGGCGGGCCAGTTGTGCTGGAAGTACAGTGCTGATCCGTGGTCGATCAGCCAGACGTCCCCGTGCCAGACGAGCAGGTTGGGATTGCGCCAGGTCCGGTCCACGTTCTGGATCAGCGCGTCGAACCACAGCACGCTGCTGGCGAACTCCGCGTCCACCTCCCACCCCGCGGGATCGAAACCGGCCGACCCGGGTAGGAAGTCCACCCCGACGTTCAGCCCTTCACTGGCCCGGAGCAGGTCCTGGATCTCCGGGTCAGGCTCGGTGGCGGCGATCCGCGGATCCAGGCAGGCGAGCACCAGCTCGGGGGTGCGCAGACCGAGCCGCCGGGCCAGCTCGCCGCCGGCGATCTCCGCGACCAGCGCCTTCGGGCCCTGGCCGGCGCCGCGGAACTTCAGCACGTAGGTGCCGAGGTTATCCGCCTCGACCAGGGCAGGCAGCGATCCGCCCTCGCGCAGCGGGGTTACGTACCGGGTGACGCTCACCTGTTCCAGCACGCCGGACAGGCTACCGGGGTGAGCCTGGCCAGGCCCGGCCGCCGGGCCGCCGCCGCGCGGGCCAGCCGGAGTGGGGCCCGCCGCGCGGGTCAGCCGAGGGTGGCGGGTCAGCCGGAGTGAGGGGCAGGGGCGCCCCGGAGCAGCAAGGCGACCACGTCCGCGGCGCCGAAGCCGGGACCGGCCGCGGCCACCAACGCGGGCAGGAATCCGAGATCCTGGCCCAGCGTGAGCAGCGGGGGCTCGGCGGTTCCCGCAGCGGTCCGCTGGGCAAGGCCGATCGCGGCCAGCAGCCCGTTGCACAGGCACCGGCGGCCGGACGCTTCCCCGGCCGTGCCGCCCTTACGCAGGTAGACGCCGACCGGCTCGGCCGGGCAGCGGTAGCCGACGCGGCCGCCCGCCCGCTGGTAGGGCACCCGCAGATAGCCGAGGTCACACAGCCGGGGCCGGGCCGCGTAGGCCTCGCCGTCCCCCAGCGTGCCAGGCAGCCCGGCCACCTTGAACGGGAACCCTGCCGGGGAGACGGCCGGCTCGTTGCGCACCGTCAGCGTGCCGGCTAGCGCCTGCTCGATGAGCTGGCCGCGGAGCCGGGGCTCGAGGCCGGACTCGCGGCACAGCGCGAACGCGGTGCCGACCTGGATGCCCTGCGCCCCCGCCGCCCGGGCCGCGGCCAGCCGCCCGTCAGCAGCCTGGCCGCCCGCCAGCCAGAAAGGAAGGCCGAGCGCGGCCACCTTGGCCAGGTCGATCTCGTCCCGTGGGCCGTAGACGGGCTGGCCGGAGGCGTCGAGCTGAAGCCGTCCGCGGGGCGGGGCGCTGTGCCCGCCCGCGCCTGGGCCCTCCAGCACGAAGCCGTCCGGGGCCGTGGCGGGGTGCCGGGCCAGGTACTGGGCCAGCACCGACGAGGAGACGATAGCCAGGAATACCGGCCGGGTCAGGGGCGGCGGGGCGGCACACGGCTGGCTGAACCCATGCAGGACGGCCGGATCCAGGCGCGCCACGTACCGGGCGCCGGAGTCCGCGCCCGCGACGGTCACACTCACCTCGCCCGGGGCGCCCGCAGCGAGCGCGTTGAGCAGGCTAGGGATCTCGGCCGGGATACCCGCGCCCATCAGCACGTAGTCGACCCCCGCCAGCATCGCGCCGTAGGCCGCCGCGGGGGTGGCCAGCTGGACCTTCTCCAGGTAGTTCACGCCGACCGGGCCACGGTGACCCTGCTTGGCCAGGTGCACCTCGACAAAGTTGCCTGCGACCGCGAGCTCGGTGCCTGCCGGGTTCGGGCGCAGCCCCAGCCGGGGGACGGGCCGGAACGGCTGGCCCGCCGGGATCCCGCCCGGCACGAAGTAACGCCGCAGGATGCGGTCGGCCACTCCGGGCAGCGGAAGCTCGGCCAGCGCGCGCCGGACATGCCCGTCAGGGTCGCCGAGCTGCAGCCGACGGGCCAGCACCGCGTCGAGCGCCACTCCCGACACCACGCCGAGTTGCCCGGTCGCGGCCACTGCGCGGGCCAGCCGCCAGCCCGAAACGGCCACGCCCATCCCGCCCTGGATGAGCACCGGCCAGTCTCCCGGAAGAGCCCGTTCCCGGCCCATCAGCAGGCGGCGGGCTGGTAGGGGCAGGCCGGGTCCTCACCGAGCGGGTCACCGGTCGCGGCGTAGGCGCGCGCGCGTGATCCACCGCACAGGTCCGCGTACTCGCACCGGCCGCAGCGCCCGGTGAACTGGGCGGCCCGGATCGACCGCAGTACCGGGTCCCCGGTGTAGATGTCGCGGAGCGGGCGGTCGCGGACGCTGCCCAGGCTGAGTGGCAGGAACCCGGCCGGGTACACCTCGCCGTCGTGGGAGATGAACAGGATGCCCTTGCCGTCCCGGGTGGGTGCGGTGTGCGCGCTCGGCGGCCGGCCAGGCGGCCCGAGCAGGTCCCCCAGTTCACCGGACAGCCGGGTGTACAGCGTGCTGCGCGGCGCCGGCTGGCCAGCCCGGCGGACCGCGACCACGCGGCGGAAGAACGGGGCCTCCACGGTGCGTACCACGAACCCGTAGCGGGACGCGTCGTAGAGGAAGTGGCAGACATCCTCGTGCCCGGCCGCGGGGAGGGCGGCGGTACTGACCCCGCGGCCCACCTGGACCAGGAAGAAGACTTCCCACATGTGCACGCCCGCCTCGGCCAGCAAGGCCGCGATCCGGGGCAGCTCAACCACGTTGCGGTTCATCACGGTGGTGTTGACCTGGACGGTCAGACCGGCCGCCACGAGGTCCCGGATGGCCTGGACGGTCTGGACGAAGTGGCCGGGAATGCCGCGGATCCCGTCGTGGGTGGCCGCGCAGGCCCCGTCCAGGCTGACCGACACGGCCCGGGTGCCGGACCCCGCTATCCGCTCGATCATGGCCGGGGTGAGCAACGGCGTGACCGATGGGGACAAGCAGACCGGCACGCCCCGCGAGGTCGCGTACGCCACAAGGTCGAACAGGTCGGGCCGGAGCAGGCAGTCACCGCCGGTGAACACGAGGATCGGGTAGGGCCGCCCGAAGCCGGCCACCTGGTCGATCACGGCCCGGCCCTCCGCATGGCTGAGCTCGCCGGGCGGGGGCTGGGTGGTGGCACTGGCCCGGCAGTGCCGACAGGCCAGCAGGCAGGCCCCGGTGGTTTCCCAGAAGACCAGCATCGGGCGCTGGCTGAAGTCCACCGCAGGCCGCGGGGGCGCGGGCCGCGCGGGTGCAGGGTGCCTCAACTGAGCGGGGACCGTCATCGCCGCGCCGCCTCTCTGGGTTCTGCCGTTACGGTAAGGCCAGCCTGACTCGACGCGTGCCGGGCTCACAGGGCCCTTGGTCCCCGGAGGACGGCCCGGAGGGCCGCGTCAGTCCCCCGCGGTGGCGCGGAGGGCCGCGTCAGTCCCGGCCGGTGGCGCGGAGGGCGGCGTCAGTCCCGGGTAGCGCGGAAGGCGGCGTACCAGGGCGGGAACTCGCGCAGCGAGTCCAGGACCACCTCCGCGCCGGCCGCGCGCAGGTCCGCGGCGCTGAACGATCCCGTGGTCACCCCGACCGCGTGCGCGCCCGCTGCAGCCGCGGCGCCCATGTCGGCCGGGGCGTCCCCGACGTACACCGCCGCCCCGACCTGGGTGAGCACGGCAGCCTTCTCCGGCCCGTACACATGCGTGTAGAGGTCGTCGGCCTCCAGTCCCGCGGCGATCAGGCTGGGCCCGACCGAGATGGGATGCTTGGCGGTGATGATGATGGCCAGCTCACCGGCCTGCCGGACCGCCACGAGGGCCTGGGCTGCGCCAGGCAGCGGCGCGGTCAGTTGCGAGGCCAGCCGGACGTAGTGCCGCCGGTAGGTAGCTGCGGCAGCGTCGCGTTCCCCCGCCGGGAACCAGAAAGCTGCCTCGTCCTCGAGCTTGATGCCCATCCGCTGGGTGACGGAGTCCAGATCGACGGGACGGCCGGTCTCCCGGGCGACTTCCGTCCAGGCGGCCAGGATCGCCGGCTGGGAGTCGATCAGGGTCAGGTCCAGGTCGAAGCCGACCGGGCCGCCCGGCTTCCGGGCCAGGGAGGTCTCCGCAGACTGGATCAAGTGGCAACCCCGGGGGTAGTCAGGTTACGGGGCCGGGCCAGACTGGCTGAGCGCACACGTGGAGGCGATTGGTGAGCACCCTGGAGCAGCCTGTGCAGGCACGGCACCCACTTGACCCGCTGAGCGCGGATGAGTTCCGGCAGGTGGCTTTGGTGCTGCGGCGCGACCGGGAGGTCAGGGAGCGGTGGCGCATCGCCTCGATCGAACTGCGCGAGCCGCCCAAGGACGCCCTGAGCTCGCCGGCCGGCCAGGCGCCGGGCGACCAGGCGCCGTCCGGGCAGGCGCCGCCCCGCGAGGCGCTGGCCGTGTGCTGGAACCGGGACGACGGCCATGCCTACCGCGCGGTGGTGTCGCTGGACGGGGACGCGGTGACCGCCTGGGAGCCGCTTCCCGGCCAGCAGCCGAACATCACCCTGGACGAATGGCACGAGTGCGACGAGATGCTGCGCAGCGACCCGGCGCTGGCCGCGGCGATCGCCCGGCGCGGCATCACTGATCATTCTCGCATCCTCACCGATCTCTGGGCCTTTGGCGCGGACCTGGTGCCGCCACGCTACCGTGGCCTCCGGCTGGGCTGGGCAGACGTCTGGTACCGCGGCAGTGAGCAGGGTAATCCGTACGCGCACCACCTCAGCGGGCTGCATCCGATCGTGGATCTCAACCGGATGACCCTGCTGGAGATCGAGGACCACGCGGACTCCGCCGGGCTGCCCCCGGTGATGGGCGAGTACCTGCCGAAACTGATCCCGATGCCGCTGCGCGAGGTGGCGGCGCTGGAGATCAGCCAGCCAGAAGGCGTCTCGTTCCAGCTGGACGGCCACCTGCTGCGCTGGCAGAACTGGGAGATGCGGCTCGGCTTCAACTACCGGGAGGGCCTAGTCCTGCACACGGTCGGGTTCCGCGACTCCGGGCGGCTGCGGCCGGTCGCGCACCGGCTCTCGTTCGCGGAGATGGTCGTCCCCTACCGGGATCCGACTCCCGACCACTTCCGGCGGACCGCGTTCGACATCGGCGAGTGGGGACTCGGCTTCATGACCACCTCGCTCGAGCGGGGCTGTGACTGCCTCGGCGAGATCACCTACCTCGACGCCGTCGTGCACGACTCGGCGGGCGAGCCGCGGCGCATCCCGCACGCCATCTGCATCCACGAGGAGGACAACGGCGTGCTGTGGAAGCACGTCGACCACGAGTTTGGCCCCGAGGTGCGCCGCGCCCGGCGGCTCGTGGTGTCCTTCCACGTCACCGTGGCCAACTACGAGTACCTGGTCTACTGGCGCTTCTACCAGGACGGCAACATCGAGTGCGCGGTTCGCGCGACCGGGATCATGGTTACCTCACACTTCCCGGACGGCCAGCCGTCGCCGTACGGCACGGTGGTGGACGAGCGCACCTACGCGCCGTTCCACCAGCACTTCATCGTGGCCCGGCTGGACCTCGACGTGGACGGTCCAGCGAACACGGTGTACGCAGTCGAGTCGGAGCCGGCCCGCCCGGGGCCGGGCGACCCGTACGCCCTCGGCCTGCTACTGCGCCAGACCGCGCTGCGCACCGAGGCGGAGGGCAAGCAGGACTACGACTGGCAGACCCAGCGCGGCTGGAAGGTCGTAAGCACGGACGCCTCGAACTCACTCGGCACCCCGACCGGCTACAAGCTAGTGCCAGGCGGGTCGTTCCCGGCGCTGCTGGACCCGTCGTCCGCCGTGCTCCGGCGCGCCGGGGTGATCGAGCACACGCTGTGGGTCACCCCGTACCACGCTGACGAGCGCTGGCCGTGCGGCGACTTCCCCACCCAGAGCGCCACGGATACCGGCCTGCCCGTCTGGACCGCGCAGAACCGCCCGATCGAGAACGTCGACGTGGTGCTCTGGTACGTGTTCGGCATCCACCACATCACCCGGCCCGAGGACTGGCCGGTCATGCCGGTGGATACGGTGTCGTTCTGGCTCAAGCCGTTCGGGTTCTTCGATCGTAATCCGGCCCTTGACGTGCCCCCGGACGCGAATTCCGGCTGCCACCCGGGCGGGGAAGCCGCCGGGACCGGCTGAGCGCGGTGCGCCGTGGCTAGTCTTTGACGATGCGCAGCAGCCTGGCGGTGCGGACGGCCGGGTGGCTCGCTGGCCTGACCGCCGCGCTCTGGATGGCTGCGGCCGGATCCGCTGGCGCGGTCACCGCCACCACGACCAGCCCCAGTTCCACCCCCACCGGCAGTTCCCCCACAGGCTCGTGGACCGTGTACCACGGCGACCCGGCCGGCCGTGGCGTGGCCGTGTCCCAGGGCACGTTTGACACGACGTCCCAGGCCTGGTCCTCGCCCGCGCTCGACGGCTACACCTACGGCGAGCCGCTGGTGCTGGGCCACCGGGTCTACGTGGCCACCGAGAAGGACACGGTGTACGCGCTGTCCGCCAGGACCGGGAAGGTGATCTGGTCCCGGCACCTGGCCACCCCGGTCCCGGCCAGCTCGCTGCCCTGTGGCGACATCACCCCCACGGTCGGGATCACCGGCACCCCGGTCATCGACCCGGCCCGGGCCGAGATCTTCGTGGTGGCCGACGAGCTGGCCCACGGCCACCCGGCCCATGTGCTGGCCGGCCTGAGCACGGCGACCGGCCGGGTTGAGATGACCCGGGACGTGGACCCGCCCGGCGCGAACACCGCGGCGCTGCTCCAGCGCACCGGCCTGGCCCTGGCCGGCGGCCGGGTGGTGTTCGGCTTCGGCGGCAACGACGGGGATTGCGCGACCTACCGCGGGCGGGTGGTGTCCGTCGCGGAGACCGGCGGGGCCCCCTCGATCTTCACCGTGGACGGGAAGGCCGGCCAGTCTCAGGGCGCGGTCTGGATGGGCGGGGCCGCGCCGGCCGTAGACAGCGATGGCCACGTCTGGGTCAGCGCCGGCAACGGCTCGGTGTACAACGCCTCGCGTGGCTACGACGACAGCGATTCGGTCCTCGAGCTGTCGTCCTCGATGCGGTTGCTGCAGTACTTCGCGCCCAGTAACTGGGCGGCGAACAACTCCCGGGATCTGGACATGTCCGCCGAGCCGGCGCTGCTGCCCGACGGGCGGGTGCTGATCGCCGGGAAGTCCCGCATCGCCTACCTGCTCAATGGCGCGCATCTCGGTGGCATCGGCACGCAGCTGGCCTCGCTGGGCCCGGTGTGCAGCGAGGACGTCGACGGCGGCGCAGCGGCGGAGACTGGCAACACGGTGTACCTGCCCTGCGCCGCCGGGGTCGTGGCGGTCGGCGCCACGTCGTCACCGCCGGGCCTGCGGATGCTGTGGAGTTCCCCCACCGGTGGCGGCCCGCCGATCGTGGCCGGCGGCCTGGTCTGGACGATCAGTCAACGCGGCATCCTGTACGGCCTCAATCCGCAGACCGGCCACATCCGGCAGCAGGGCTTCCTCGACGGCCCCGAGGCGAACCACTTCCCCACCCCGAGTGTGGGAGCTGGCCTGCTGCTGGCCCCGGACGGGAACCGGGTGGTCACGTTCGCGCACCCCGGCGCCGCGGCCAGCTCCGCCGCGGCCAGCTCCGCTCCGGTCAGCCCCAGCCCGTCGGGGCACGCAAGCGCAGCGGACCAGCCCGGCGCCGACGCGCCCTCGCCGCCCCTGTCCGGTGGCGCCATCGCGGCCATCGTGGTCGGCAGCCTGGCGGTGCTGGGCGGGATCGGCTGGCTGGTCTGGCGCCGCGTGCCGAACCGGTCCTAGAACCCGCCCTAGAGGTCGTCGGTTTCTTCCTGGCGGGTGGGGCGGCGGCGGCGGCCATACCGCCTGGCATCCCGCTCGATCTCGTCGACGTCCTCGATGGCAGCCCGGCGGACCCGGCGGCTATGCGCGGTCCGCAGCCGGGGCCGACTGACCAGCAGCCGGGTGCGCCGTCCCGCGATGGCCACGCCCGCCGTCAGCAGGACGAGAGCCACCACGAAGATCACGGCCGCGTCGACAATGGTGAAGGATCCCGACGTGGACGCGGACGCGGCGCCCGCCCACGCATCGATCACGCTGACCCCGGACGTCATGTTCCGCCTCCCGGCCCCCCGAGCCGACTAGCGCTGCTCGTCGCACCACGCCACCGGCATCATCGGACCGTCTCTCCCAAGTGTAAAGCGCGCGCCAAATCTGGGCGGGCCGGCCGGCGCCCCCACGGACGCCGCAGGCCGTCCGGCGCACGGGCGCCGCAGGCCGCGAACGCACTGGCGCCGCAGGCCGCGGACGCGCCGCGCCGCAAGGCCGGCGAAGGCCATTTACAAGCACCGCCCGGGCGTGTGGACTAGGTCGCGGAACACCATTTCCGGTCCATTCCGCGTGCCATTCCGCTGGCCCGCTGAGGGGAGCCCCGCCGTGCCCGACAGCGCCCTGCCCGAGGACGCCCTGCCCGACAGCGCCGTGCCCGACAGCGCCGTGCCCGGGAAACCCGCGCCGGGAGACATGTCCTTGTACGCCGCGCAGCTCGGCGAGACCTTCCGCCCGCTCGGCCTGCTGATCGAAGGCATGATGACCGCCCAGGTCGTCACGGTCCTGGCCCGGTTAGCGGTCGCCGACGAGCTGGCCGGCGGCCCGCTCACGGTCAGCGAGCTCGCGTCCCGGGTGGGCGCCGCCGCCGATCCACTGTCCCGGCTGCTGTCCGCGGCGGCTGTCTACGGGCTGGTCCGCAAAGACGACGAGGGACGGTACACGCTGGCCCCCGCCGCCGATCTGCTGCGCACCGACGCCGAGGGGTCCGCGCGGGGGGTCGCGATCGGGTTCCTGGGGCCGCCCCACTGGCAGAGCGCCGGGCGGCTGGAGGAGGTCGTGCGCAGCCCTGACCCCGTCAACCCGGCCGGGCCCGGCGGGATCTACGAGTACTACGGCCAGCACCCGGAGGAGGCGGCCTGGTTCGCCCGGGCCATGGGCCGGGTCACCGGGATGATGGTGGACCAGCTCACCCAGGCCAGTTTCCGGCCGCTGGCTTCCGGCCGCATCGTCGACGTGGGCGGCAGCCGCGGGACCCTGCTGGCCTACCTGCTCCGGGGTCTTCCGGATGCGCGCGGGGTGCTGATGGACCGTGGCGAAGCGCTGACCGAGGCCACCGGGTACCTGGCCGGGGCGGGGGTGGGCGACCGCGTGGAGCTCGTGGCCGGCGACTTTCTGCGCGAGGTCCCCCCCGGTGGTGACCTGTATGTGCTGAGCCAGATCCTGCACAACTGGGATGACGATCGCGCGCGCACGATCGTCCGCAACTGCCACCGCGCGAGCCGGCCTGGCAGCGGGCTCATGGTGATCGACTGGGTGCTCCCGGACGGCCCGGAGCCGTCCCTGGCCCACCTGATGGACCTGATCATGATGATGGTGCTGGGCGGGCGGGAGCGCACCCGGGCCGAGCACGAGGCGCTGCTGGGCCCGGAGGGTTACGACCTGGTCCGGGACACTCCGGTGCCCGGGGTGATGCCCTACCGCGTGCTGGAGTTCCAGCGTGTGTGAGGTATCACAGGGCCCCTGAGGGCCCGGGATGAGCTCGCCGCAGTAGGCTACTACTGAGTAACATCGAGGGCCTGAGGGGAAGCGGATGGCACACGATGTCGTCCAGAAGCCCGTCGCGGCCGTGCCTGACCAGGTTCCCCGGCTGCGCGGTGCGCTGCATGCCGGGGCTTTCCCGCTGGCGCTCGCCGCGGGCGGGGTCCTGGTGGCCCTGGCCCCGGGACCGACGGCCCGGCTGGGGGCAGCCGTGTACGCGGTCACCTCGGCCCTGCTGTTCGGCGTCTCCGCTGCCTACCACCGGGCCGCCTACCACCGGGCCGCCTACCTCCGGGCTGCTTACCACCGGGCTGCCTACCCCCGCCGGCCTGGTTCCGCGCGGGTCCGTGACCTGCTGCACCGCTGTGACCACGCCAACATCTACCTGATCATCGCGGGAACGTACACGCCGCTGGCGCTCCTCGCACTGCACGGTGACGTGCGGGCGGCGGTGCTGGCGGTGATCTGGGTCGGCGCGGCCGCCGGGGCGGTGTTCCGGGTGGCCTGGATGCACGCGCCCCGCTGGCTCTACACCTCGCTGTATCTGGCTCTGGGCTGGGTCGCGCTGGCTGTGCTGCCTCAGCTGGCCCGCGGCGCCGGGCTGGCCGTGGTCCTCCTGATCGCCGCGGGCGGGATCCTGTACAGCCTGGGCGGCGTCGTCTACGCGCTGCGGCGGCCCGACCCGCTGCCCGGCTGGTTCGGGTTCCACGAGGTGTTCCACGCCTTTACCGTGGCCGCTTACGCCGCCCAGTACGCCGCAGTCTTCCTGGTCGTCTGCCGGTCCCCCGGCTAGCAAGGTTGAGCCGTTAGCCGATGGCGGTGCCGAACAAGTGCCCGATGCCGTAGGTGAAGGCCAGGCCGAGCGCTCCACCGATGACTACCCGCAGGACGGCGCGCCGGACGTTGCTGCCGCCCAGGCGGGCGCTGAGAGCACCGGTCAGGCCGAGCGCGATCAGGACGGCGGCAAAGGTGACGGGAACCCGCAAGCCGACCGGAGGCAGCAGGATGGCCAGCATCGGCAGCAGCGCGCCGGAGGTAAAGGACAGCGCCGAGGCGCTGGCGGCCTGGACCGGGCTGGGGATGTCGTCGGGGTCGATGTGCAGTTCGGCGTCCAGGTGGGCAGTCAGGGCGCCGCGGGCGGTCAGCTCGGCGGCCACGGTGCGGGCGGTGGCCGCGGAAAGGCCCTTGGCTTCGTACAGGGCGGTCAGCTCGGTGAGCTCGGCTTCGGGGGTGTCAGCGAGTTCACGCTTCTCCTGGTTTATCTGTGCCCGCTCGCTGTCGCGCTGGCTGGAAACCGACACGTACTCACCCAGCGCCATCGACACCGCCCCGGCGACCAGCCCGGCCAGTCCGGCGGTGAAGATAGGGCCACGGGCCGTGGTGGCCCCCGCCACCCCGATGACGATGCCGGCCACGGACACGATCCCGTCGTTGGCCCCCAGCACCGCGGCCCGCAGCCAGTTAAGCCGTCCCGCGGTCCCACCAGAATGCGGCTCCCGGGCATGAGTCGCCCGCCCGCTCGCGGCCGCCTCGACCTGAGCAGCTGAGGGCATGACTTCGTCATCGCTCATGCCTCCACTAGTACTGGAACGTCACCCGGGCCGCCAAATGCCGCCTGCCGGCCCGCGCCCGGTTGTTCCGTCACAGTCAGCGGGCTCCTGCGGCGGTGAGCCAGGCGGACGCCAGGCGCTGCGGGCCCTGCCGCAGCCAGGCCCGCAGCTCCCCGGGTTCCCGGCTGGTCACCATCTCCGGCTCGGCGCCGGGCAGGATGGGCCGGTGGTACTCGAGCTCGGCGCGGCCGGGCAGCCAGCCCAGCCCGGCCATCTCGTCCTCCACGGCGGCCCAGTGGATGCTGTTGTTGACATGGCCGGCGATGTCGAGGTCGGCGGCGCGCAGCGGCCAGGACCGGCCCGCCGCGGACCCGGGCAGCCCCGGGTGGGAAAGCCGCGCCGAGACCTGCCGGCCCTCCGTGGACGGCCCGTAGACGCGCTGGAACGACTCGCCCAGCGGGACCGGCCGCCCGTCCTCCGCTGAGACCGCGACCCAGATCGCGGTGGACTGGATAAGATCCCCGTCCGCCCCGCTCACCGTCGTGGTGCGCTCAGCCCACCGCGGGCCCGTGGCTGAGCAATAGGTCCGCAACGAAATTCGCTCCCGGTGCGCGGGATACCCCCGGATAGCGATGGCCACGCGGCGGACAAGCCAGCGGTACGACCCGTCCCAGCCAGCGTCACTGACATCGTCTTCGGCGGCCTCCTGGAGGTAGCGGGCCAGCGCGTCGAGCCGCAGCCGCCCCTCCGGGGTCACGTCGGTGCTGCGCACCTCGCGGCTGGTGGCGAACACCCGGCCCTGCGGGGGATCAGCGCGGAACCGGGGGGACGGGCGCTGCAGCAGGAAAGTCATCCCTGGCATTGTCCCTGACGGCGCCGTCCGCCGCCACGGGCCCTCCGCGTCCTTACCGGGTGGTGACCCCAGGCGACTGCGGAAACGTAACGGGCTACCCTCGCGAATGAAGGACGAGAATCTCCGAGGAGCCACGCATGACTCAGCAGGGCAGTGCAGACATCGGCGTGACCGGCCTGGCGGTGATGGGCCGCAATCTGGCCCGGAACCTGGCCCGGCACGGATACGTGGTGGCGTTGCACAACCGCTCGCCGGAGCGGACCCACAGCCTGGTCAAGGAGCACGGCGACGAGGGCACGTTCGTGCCCGCCGACTCGATGGCGGAGTTCGTGGCCAACCTCAGCCGACCGCGGGCGATCATCATCATGGTCAAGGCGGGCGAGGCGACCGACGCTGTGATCAACGAACTGGTCCCGCTGCTGGACCAGGGTGACATCGTCATCGACTGCGGCAACGCGCACTTCATGGACACCCGGCGGCGTGAGGCCGCGCTGCGCGAGCACGGGCTGCACTTCGTGGGCTGCGGCGTGTCGGGCGGTGAGGAAGGGGCGCTGAACGGGCCGAGCATCATGCCTGGCGGGTCCGAAGAGTCGTACGCCCGGATCGGCCCGATGTTCGAGTCGATCGCAGCGAAGGTGGACGGCGTTCCGTGCTGCACGCACGTGGGCCCGGATGGCGCCGGTCACTTCGTCAAGATGGTGCACAACGGGATCGAGTACGCGGACATGCAGCTCATCGCGGAGGCCTACGACCTGCTGCGGGCGGGCCTGGGCTGCACCCCGGACGAGATCGCGGACATCTTCCGCACCTGGAACGAGGGGGACCTGGACTCGTTCCTGATCCAGATCACCGCGCAGGTACTTGCGCACAAGGATCCCGAGACCGGGAAGCCGTTCGTGGACGTGGTGCTCGACCAGGCCGAGCAGAAGGGCACCGGCCGGTGGACGGTGCAGAACGCGCTGGACCTGGGCATCCCGATCACCGGTATCGCCGAGGCCACATTCGCCCGGGCCCTGTCCGGTCACGCGGACCAGCGCGAAGCCGCACGTGAAGCGTTCGGCACCGCGGTGTCACCGCAGGTCAGTGACCGCGACGCGTTTGTGGAGGACGTCCGCCGCGCGCTGTACGCCTCCAAGGTGGTTGCCTACGCCCAGGGCTTCGACCACATCGGCGCGGGCAGCGAGGAGTACGACTGGGGCATCGACCGGGGCATGATGGCGACGATCTGGCGGGGCGGCTGCATCATCCGGGCCCGGTTCCTGAACCGGATCCGGGAGGCCTACGACGAGAACGCGGAACTGCCCAGCCTGCTGGTCGCACCGTACTTCGTCGCGGCCGCGGCGGACGGGGTGGACAGCTGGCGGCGGGTGGTGGCGCAGGCCGCGACGGCCGGTATCCCCTCCCCGGCATTCTCCTCGTCACTGGCCTACTACGACGGCCTGCGCCGGGACCGGCTGCCTGCCGCGCTGATCCAGGCCCTGCGGGACAACTTCGGCGCGCACACCTATCAGCGGGTGGACAAGCCGGGCACCTTCCACACCGAGTGGGCTGGCGACGAGCGTGAGCACCCGGCCTGAGCGGAGCGGCCGAGCAGGCGGCCTGAGCGGGGCGGCCTGAGCGGGTCCAGCGCGCGCGGCCTGAGCGGGGCGGCCGAGCAGGCCGCCTGAGCGGGGCGCCGCCGCGTCCCGGGATTACGGGCCGCCGCGTCAAGAATTTGCAACAGGCGCGCCGGACGGGGCGCCGATTCGCCCCGCAGCCCCTGGTCGCTCGTATCCTGGCGGGCATGCATTCACCGGCTGCCAGGACGCGTCGTCGCGCGTGGCTCCCCGTAGTGTCATGCTCACTTTTCGTCACCGTGGCGGTGTCGGGCTGCAGCATGTTCACGCCCGCCAGCCAGAAATCGGTGGCGCTCCCCTCGGGCAGCGCGTCCGGGCATACGAGCGCCCCGGCCAGCCCGACACCATCGCCCACGCCCACGGTGTGCGCGCGGAACGCGCCCGGCTTCCCTTGCGAGATGCGGAACCGGATCAAGGAGATCCGCCATTACATGCGGCGCCTGCCAGGGTCCATCGGCATCGTGATCACTGACCGGAACAACGGGGCGACCTGGCATAACGCCAACGCTGACGTCGCGTACCCGGCCGCGTCCACGATGAAGCTGGCCATGATGACGGACATCCTGCTGCGCCAGGACGCCGGCAGCATCAGCCTGACCAGTGCCGACCGGGAGGCGATGTTCCAGGCGCTGTACACCAGCAACGACGACGACGCCAACTACCTGTGGGACAAGTACGAGGACGGCAGCTTCCTGGACCGGATCCAGAAGTTCGGCATGACCGACGCCCGGTTCACCTCGTCGGTGCCCAACTGGGGCTTCATGTACTGCACGCCCGAGGATCTGGACAACCTGATCAATTACGTGCTCAAGGATGCCCCGGCCAACGTCCGCGATTACCTGGTCTACCGGCTCCAGCACGTCGCCGCGCTCGACCAGCAGTGGGGGGTCTGGGGCGCGGGCCCGGAGAACCACCCGGGCAATAAGGACGGCTGGGAGCAGGACGGCAACCTGTGGATCACCAACACCGTCGGGTTCGCCGGCCCGGGCCAGGATTACACGATGGCGATCATGTACAACCTGGAGGGCTTCGGTGGTGTCGGGGACGCCGGGTTCAAGTACGGCAGCAACAAGCTGACCCAGATCGCATCGATCCTGTTCCGGGGGCACCACACTGCGGCCCCCACCCCCCAGGCCTCGGCGGTGCCCTAACGCCGGGCCCCTAACGCCGGGCGCGTAACGCCTGTGCCCGTAACGCCGGGGCCTGCCTAGCGCTTGCGGCCCACTGCGCAGTAGGTGGGCAGCCCGGGCGAGCCAAACTGCTGGGGTCCCGGGTGCCACTGGCCCAGCGGCACCACTCCGGGCTCGACGATGTCCATGCCGTCGAAGAACCGGGTGACCTGCGCCCGGTTTCGCGGCGTGATGGGGACCGCGGATCGCTGGTTGTAGCGCGCAGTTCCCGCTGCGACGGGCTCCGTCTCGATGTCGCTGGAGGCGTGGGACAGGACCAGGAAGCTGCCGGCGGGCAGGGTCGCCAGCAGCCGCGAGGTGATCGCGTACGGGTCTTCGGCGTCGGCCACGAAGTGCAGCACGGCCAGCAGCATCACCGCGACAGGCTGGCTGAAGTCCAGCGTCCGCGCCGCCTGGGCCAGGATCTGGTCGGTGTCCCGGAGGTCGGCGTCCACGCAGGCGGTCCGCCCGTCGGGCCCGCTGGTCAGCAGCGCGCGGGCGTGGGCCAGGACGATCGGGTCGTTGTCCACGTACACGATCCGCGCCTGCTTGTTGGCCCGCTGGGCCACCTCGTGGGTGTTGTTCGCGGTGGGCAGGCCCGTCCCGATGTCGAGGAACTGGCTGACGCCCCCGGTGGTGGCCAGGTAATGCACCGCGGCCGCGAGGAACGCCCGGCCGGCCCGGGCGACCATGGCCATGGTGGGCATGACCTCGAGGACTCCCTGGGCCGCGGCCCGCTCGGCGGCGAAGTTGTCCTTGCCGCCGAGGAAGTAGTCCCAGATCCGCGCGGGGTGGGCCACGCTGGTATCCAGCCCGGGCGCCATGACCGCCGGGCCGCTGCCCGCCTGGCCGTTACCATCCCGGCGGGACGTGTCATCCACCACCATCGCGGCCCTCTCCGTGGCTTGCCCGGCTGCTGGCACCGGCGGCGCGACGCCGACGCGGCCCTCCCACCCACTGTAGGCAAACGCACGCAGAGTGGTCACGAACAGACCATTACGGGCCGGCGTGGTCACTTCCGGTGGGAGCGGCCCGCCCGATCACGATGCGGCAGCCCGCTCCAGGGCCGGTTCCGGCGCGTCCCCTGCACCCTCGCAGCAGCCGTCCATCTCGGCGCAGGAGATCACGAACAGGTGCAACTCGGCGGTCAGCCGGCAATCCGGGTCGTCCGAGCAGTCCGCGGCACCGTCCAGGTGCACGATCGCGGTCCCGTGGCAGTGCTCCAGGTCTTGCTCACACTCGGCGCACACATCGATGATCACAGCTGACTCGGGCATCACGGCTCCTTCCGAGTCAGCTCTATCACCGCCGGCCGACACTCGCAGCGCGCCAGGCCGGCCGCGGGCAGATTCCTAGGAAATCTTCCGCGCGCCCCGTTTCGGCCGGCTGGCTGCCTGGATCGCCTTGATGAGCTCCGGCTTGGACATCTTCGAGCGGCCTGGGATGTCCAGCTCCGCGGCCCGGGCCAGCAGGTCCGCCTTGGACAGCGCATTCAGGTCCGGCGACCCCGACCCGCCGGCCCCGGACCGGCCGGCACTGGAACCGCCGGCACTGGAACCGCCGGCACTGGAACCGCCGGCGCCGGGGCCGGTGTCGGCGTCGCGGGACTCGCCGCCGCCCGCCGCGTCTGGACCCATCTTCGCGACCGACGCCTCCAGGGCCGCCATCAGGTCGATGACGTTCGACTTGGGTCGTTCCGCCTCGAACACCACCGCCTGGCCTTCCCGCTTGCGCTCGATCAGCTCCTCGACCCGGGCCCGGTAGGTGTTGTGGTACTCGCCGGGCTCCCAGGGCACGGTGAGCGACTCGACCAGCCTCTTGGCCACCTCCAGCTCGCGGCCCTGGAAGCTGGCGTCCTCGGGCAGCGTCTCCAGTTCCTCCCGGGGCGAGCGGATCTCATCGGCGAAGTACATGGTCTCCAGGATCAGTACGTCGTCCCCGGGACGGACGGCGACCAGATGTTCCTTGTCCCGCAGGACCATGGTGGCGATACCGACCTTGCCGGTCTCGTGCATGGCCTGCCGGAGCAGCGCGTAGGCACGGTCCGCGCCCTTGCCGCGCGGGGCCAGGTAGTAGGTCTGCCGGAAATGCACCGGGTCGATCTCGTCCAGGTCCACGAAGTCGCTGATCTCGATGGTCTCGGACTTGCCCGGCGCGGCCTCCTTGAGCTCGTCCCGGGTGACCACGACGTACTCGCCGCCGCCGAGCGGGAACCCGTTCACGATGTCCTGGGTCCCGACCTCGTCGCCGGTGACCTCGTCGACCTTCTTGTACCGGATCCGGTGCGACGTGTCCTTGTGCAGCTGGTTGAAGTGGATCGTCTGGTCCGCGGTGGCCGGGTACAGCCCCACCGGGACGTTCACCAGCCCGAAACTCAGGAATCCCGACCAGATGGACCGCGCCATGCTCTCTCCCCGGCTGAGCCGCGTCGTGGATCTTGATTCTATGCTGCGACCCTGCGGTGACCAGGGGCTACCTACCCGGCAGGTGGCTCAGCGGCCAGGCCGGCGAGAACGGGGAGTTCCGGAGATCAAACGCCCCCGGGACGATAATCCGTCCCGGGGGCTTGGCCTAACTGCCGCAACGGCCGGTTCAGACTGGTGGCTCCGTGTAGCGACGCTCCTCGTAGACCTCGGTCGTGTTCGGGGTCCTGGTCGTCGTGACGGTCCGGCGCCTGCGCCCGAACATCCACACCAGAGAGACGATCAGGCCGATGGCGCCCGCGATCATCAGGATCACCCCGATGAGCTGCAGGTTCACGTTCGCGGGCGAGTAGCTGATGGCAAATCTTAGAATCGCGCCAATCACGATGAGCGCGACGCTGCCGCCGTAGGTCATGGGCAACAACCTCCTGTAGCCGAAGGCCCGTGGCCGCCAGCTTCCCAGGACCGGCCCGCGCACACATCACCCGGCCGGATTTCTGCACGACTGCTCACTCGGCGTGCAGCAGCGGTTCCGCCGCTGGCTCGGGGAGGGAGTCGCCGGGCGCTAGCACGGGCAGGTGCACGGCCACCAGGTCCGGGTACTTCAGCCCGGTGCCGGTGTTCAGCACTACCACCTCGTCGCCGGCCCCCAGCCAGCCGGACTCGCGGAGCTGCCGGACGGCCGTGACGCAGGCGGCCCCCTCGGGGCAGATCAGGCTGCCTTCCAGCCGCGCGAGCTCACGCTGGTCCGCAAGCAGCGCGTCGTCGTCGATCGCGACCGCGGTACCCCCGGTCCCCCGTACCGCGTCGAGGACCAGGAAATCGCCGAGCGCCTTGGGGACGGTGATGCCGAACGCGACGGTGCGGGCGTCCGGCCAGGGCTGGCTCTCGGCGGCGCCGCTGGCGAACGCCGTCACGATCGGCGCGCAGCCGCTGGCCTGGACCGCCACCAGCCGGGGGAGCTTGCCGTCGACCCAGCCCAGGTCGCGTAGTTCCCCCAGGGCCTTGTGGATGCCGATGATGCCCACCCCGCCGCCGGCCGGATAGACGATCACGTCCGGCAGCCGCCAGCCGAGCTGCTCGGCGATCTCGTACCCCATGGTCTTCTTGCCCTCCAGCCGGTACGGCTCCCGGAGGGTGGAGACGTCCTGGTAGCCGGGGCGGCCGGGGAGCGCCGCGGCGACCAGCGCGCCGGCGTCCCCGATGAGCCCGTCGACCAGGTAGATCTCCGCACCCGCTGCCGCGCACTCGGCGTGGGTGATGGACGGCGCGGCGGCGGGCATCACGATGAGGCTGCGCAGCCCGGCCCGGGCCGCGTACGCCGCCCAGGCCGCGCCCGCGTTGCCGTTGGTGGGCATCGCCACGCCAGTGATGCCGAGCTCAGCGGCCCGGGACACCCCGACGGCCGCACCCCGGGCCTTGAAGGTGCCGGTGGGGGTGAGCCCTTCGTCCTTCATCCAGAGCCTGGGCACCCCGAGCGCCTGGCCCAGCCGGGGCAGCGCGAGCAGCGGGGTCATGCCCTCACCCAGGCTCACCACCCGGCTGGCGTCCGAAACCGGCAGCAGCTCGTGATAGCGCCACAGGTCAGGCGGCCGTCCCGCGATGTCCTCGCGGCTGAGCTGCGCGCTGACCAGGGCGATGTCGTAGCGGGCCAGCAGCGGCGACCCGCACGAGCAGGTGCCCTGCACCTGGCCGGCGTCGTACCGGGTGCCGCAGCGGGAACATTCGAGATGCGTGAGGGCAGAGTAGGACACGACGGTGATCATGCCCATCAGCCAGCATTCTCACCAGCTGCACCAGCAGAACCGGACGCCGCCGGCATCCGTCAGAGGAAGTCGGCGACCTCGCGCAGCATCGCCGACTTGGACCGGGCCCCGACGAGCTGCCTGACCACCTCACCCGCGCAGAACACGGCGACTGTGGGCACCAGCATGACGCCGTACCTCGCAGTGGTCCGCGGGTTCTCGTCCGCGTTGACCTTCACCACGTCGATCGCGTCCGCGTGCTCGGCAGCGATGGCCTCGAGCACCGGGCCCAGCTGGCGGCAGGGGCCGCACCACTGCGCCCAGTACTCCACGATCACCGGCTTCGCGCTGCCCAGCACCTCGGCCTCGAAGCTGTCGTCGGTCACGGCCCGGACCATGGTCACGGCGGCCTTCCTTTCGCATCGCGCCCGTCAGGCGCTGGTGGGGAGCTGGTCGTGCCCGCCGCCGAGCTCCCCGTCCCCCGGCTGGCCGTCGCCCAGCTGCAGGGCCAGGCAATCGTCGCTGCTGCCGTGCGCGCAGACCTGGACCAGGCGCCGCAGCCGGCACTGCAGCCGGGCGAGCTCGCCGAGCTGGTCCGCGATGGCCCCGAGCTTCGCCTCGGCGGCCCGGACAATCTCGCCGGTGGACCGGGCCTCGGCGGGGCCGAGCAGGTCGCTGATCTCGGCCAGCGTGAAGCCGAGCCGCCGGGCCCGGCGGATGAACGCCAGCCGCCACCGGTCGTCGTCGCTGTACTCGCGGAATCCGGACCTGCCCGGCGGGGGCCGGGACAGCAGGCCGCGCCGCTGGTAGAACCGCACGGTCTCGACGCCGACTCCTTCGGATTCGGCGAATTTCCCGATCGTCAACCCAGCCATGGCCGCAAGCTAACAGCCGTAGTCAGGTACGGAGTCAAGCCGCGTTACGCCCGGGATGCCCCGAGAGGTAGTGAGCAGCCACGATGCCGGCGAGAATGGGACATATGAGCGTCCCCCGCCGCCCTCCGGTGAGCCCGTGCAGCCAGCGCCAGCCCCGCTAGCGCCGGGGCCGCGGTCCCCGGCATCGCGGGCGCCCGTGCAGCTCGCCGTGTCCGGGCTCCGGGTCCGTTTCGGCCCGCTGACCGCCCTGGACGGGGTGGATCTCACGGTGCGGGCAGGTGAGCTGGTCGCGCTGGCTGGTGAGAACGGGGCGGGCAAGAGCACCCTGATCCGGTGCATCGCCGGGGATATCACCCCGACTTCGGGCGTGATCGCGCTGGAGGGCCGGCCGGTCCCGGCGGACCCGCAGGGCGCCAAGCGCCAGGGCATCTCGGTGGTCTGGCAGGACCTGGCCCTCTGCGACAACCTGGACATCGCCTCCAACGTGATGCTCGGCCGCGAGCGCCGGCGCCAGCTGCTGTTCAGCATGCGGATGCGCAGCGACGCCGGGGCCCTTCTCGAGCAGCTGGGTGTGCCGCTGCATGACCCGGAACGCTCGGTCCGGTCCCTGTCCGGCGGCCAGCGTCAGCTGGTCGCGGTGGCCCGGGCCATGGCGCACCGGCCGCGGCTGCTGCTCCTCGACGAGCCGACGGCCTCGTTGGGCGTGCAGGAATCGGCCCTGGTGGAAGACCTGATCGCGCGGGTCCGTGCGCAGGGCACCACGGTCCTGCTGGCGTGCCACGACATCAGCCAGATGTTCCGGCTGGCCGACCGGATCGCGGTGCTCCGGCACGGCCGGCTCGTCGCCGAGGTCGCGCCGAGCAAGGTGCATCCGGGTGACGTCGTGGCCCTGCTGTCCGGCCAGGAGGTGGACGCGTCCGCCCGGCGCCAGCTGACCCGGCTGCACGGCCTCACCGACCGGCTCGTGTCGGCGGACCCGTCGTCCAGCCTGTCCCTGATCCTCTCCGCGCTGGGTGCCGCGCTGGGCAGCGAGCGGCTATGCATCCATCTGCAGGCGGACTCCGGCTTGGTGTGCGCGGCATCGCTGGGCCTGGCACCCCCGCTGCTGTCTGCCTGGTCCAAGCTGCCACTGGGCCCGGCGGGCGGTCCCGTGGGCCTGGCCGCCAGCGCGCAATGCCCCATCATCGAGGAAGACGTTCAGGTCGGGGCGGCCTGGACCGCGTTCGCCGAGCTGGCCAGGTCGGCGAAGGTCGCGAGTTCCTGGTCGGTTCCGGTCATGGGCCCGGGCGGGATCCTCGGCGTCATCACCGTCTTCCGCGCCACGGCGGGCAAGCCGCAGCGCGACGACCTCGACCTGGCCACCCTGTATGCCGGGTACGCGGCCAGCGCTATCGAACGGGACCGGCTGCTGGACGAGGTCACTTCCCGCAACCGGGTCCTGGAGACGATCCGGGAGATGCTCGAGACCCTGGCCGGCCCCATCCCGGTCGCCGATGGGCTGCGCATCGCGCTCCAGCTGCTCCGCCGCGGGCTGGAGGCCGACGAGGTGGCGCTGCTGGACCAGCGACCCGACGGGCCGCTCACCTGCCGGGCGGCCGCCAGCCCGGTAGACCCGGGTGCCAGCCCGGCAGACCCGGATGCCCGCCCGGCAGACCCGGGTTCCGCCCGCAGTGAGCCGCCGGAGGGCCCGCCGGCGGCCGCCAGCCCGGCCGTCCTGCAGGCAGCCGCGGCAGCCCTCGCCCGGGCCGGCCAGGATGTGGCCGCACAGCCCAGCCGCGACGGCGATGACTGCCTGCTGTCGGTGGCCTTCCCGGCCCCCGAGGGCGAGGCCGCGCTGGTCGCCCGCTGGCACGACGGGCCGCTGCCCGCGGACTCCGCGGCCCTCCTCGAAGACGCCGCCCACTCGCTGCGGCTGGCGCTGGAGCGGGAGGAGGCGTGGTTCGCCAACCAGGAGACCGCCGCGCTGCGCCGGTCCCGGGAGCTGCAGCGGGGCTTCCTATCCCGGCTCAGTCATGAGCTCCGTACCCCGCTCACCGCGATCAAGGGGTACGCCTCCAGCCTCCTTCAGACCGACGTGACCTGGGATGAGGAATCCGAGCAGCGGTTCCTGACGCGGATCGCGGCCGAGTCGTCCCGGCTCGGCCGTCTCGTGGACGACCTGCTGCGCTTCTCCGCGATCGAGTCCGGCATCCTCCAGCTGCAGCGGGACTGGTGCGACATTCCCCTGGTCCTCGACGCCGCGATCGCCTGCCTGCCGCCTTCGGGGGCGCTACTGGTCGGCGTGCGGTGCGCGGCCGACCTGCCCGCCATCTGGGCCGACCATGACCGCCTGGAGCAGGTCTTCGTGAACCTGCTGAGCAACGCCGTCGGCCACAACCCGCCGGGTACCCGGGTCACGATCACCGCGAGCCTCGATGGCCCGGATACAGTCGTGGTGAACGTGGCCGATAACGGACCCGGGATGCCCGCGGACGTCGCGCAGACACCATTCGAGCCGATGCGCCGCCATCGCTCTCCCAGTTCGGGATCCGGCCTGGGGCTGTCCATCGCCCGCGGCATCGTCGAGGCCCACGGCGGCCAGATGGAACTGGTCCAGCCAGGCCGGGGCACCTGTTTCCGGATCTGCCTGCCGGTGGAAAACCCCGAGCACCCGGCCGCCGACGCCCCGGCCGCCGACGGCACCGAGGACACCGGCACGGCCAGCGGGACCGTGCCGGTACCCGCGAGGGGGGCTGGCTGAGATGCTCAAGCAGACCGGGACCACCCGGGCCCTAGTGGTCGAGGACGACCCGAACATCGTGGACTTGATCCGGTCCAACCTGTCGGTGCGGGGGTTCGACACCGTCGTCTCCGGGGACGGGCTGCGCGCGCTCAACCTGCTGGAGACCGAGGACCCCGACATCGTGCTCCTCGACCTCATGCTCCCCGAGATCGACGGGTTCGAGCTGTGCCAGCTGATCAGGGAGCGCTCCTCGGTCGCCATCATCGTGGTCTCCGCCCGGGGCGGCGAACGCGACAAGGTCACCGCGCTCAACATGGGGGCGGACGACTACCTGACCAAGCCGTTCAGCATCGAGGAACTGCTGGCCCGGATCACCGCGACGCTCCGCCGCACCCGCCCGGCCGACACCGCCCCGCAGAGCGTCCCGCCGGTGATCACCATCGGTCAGGTGGAGATCGATCTGGCCAGCCAGCAGGTCCGCCGGGACGGGATGCCGGTTCATCTCACCCCGACGGAGTTCGCGCTGCTGCGCGAGCTGGCCATTAACCGCGGCAAGCTGCTCACCCACGCGCACCTGCTGCGCCGGGTCTGGGGCCGCGGTTACGAGACCGAGACCGAGTACGTGCGGGTCTACATCCGGCGGCTGCGGGCCAAGCTCGAAACGGACGGCAGTGATCCGGTGATCCTCACCCAGCCGCGGGCTGGCTACCGGATCGCCGCGGAATGAGGTCAGCGCTAGACCATGCCGGTCTCAGCCCGGTCTCGGGCCAATCTCACACCGGACACAGATTCGAATGTGAGCGATAACCATATATTACCCTCGAATGTTATTAACAGTTTTTTCATGACGTTACAGGGATGTTTACGCCTCTGTTTACCCTCGTCGTCCTACTGTTTCCCCAGATAGATGGGGACGTGCGGCGACCGAGGCGAGTCGCCGGGCCACACGTCCCGACATGTCCCCGCCCACAGCGAGGTGGTTCCTTTGCATTCAGTTACCAAGAAAGTCGCGCTGACGGCCGTGGCCGGCAGCGCGGCCCTCGTCGTCGCCGCCTGCGGCAGCAGCTCACCCTCCGGTGCCTCCGGAAGCAGCAGCAGCAGCAGCTCCGGCGCGGCCGTGCCGCAGCTCTCCCTCAATCAGATCAACAACTCCTTCTCGGCCATGGCCACACTCAAGCCCCTGGCCGCCAAGGGCAAGGGCAACATCGCGGTGATCCTGCCGGACACGGTGTCGTCCACCCGGTACGTGGAGTTCGATGCGCCCTACCTGAAGGAATCGTTCCAGAAGGCCGGGCTCACCTCGTCGCAGTACAGCGTGCAGAACGCCCTGGGCAGCGACGCGACGCAGTTCAGCGACGCTCAGACGGCCATCACCAAGGGCGCCAGCGTGCTGGTCGTGGACGCCCTCGACTCCGGTGTCGGCGCGCACATCGAGACCTACGCCAAGGCGCACGGTGTGGCGGTCATCGACTACGACCGGCTGGTCCTCGGCGGCAACCGCAAGTACTACGTCAGCTTCAACAACGTCAACGTCGGCAAGCTGATGGGCCAGGGCCTGATCACCTGTGCCGCCGCCTGGGGCGTGAAGACGCCGCAGGTCATCGTCATGAAGGGCGCGCCGACCGACAACAACGCGACCCTGTTCGCCCAGGGTTACGACGGGGTGCTCGCGCCCAAGTTCAGCTCGGGCTGGAAGGACGTCAGCAACCCGGCCGGCACCTGGGACCCGCCGACCGCGCTGAGCGAGTTCCAGCAGCAGTACACCGCACACAAGAACATCAACGCCGCACTCATCCCGAACGACGAGAACGGCGCGCCGATCATCCACTACCTGCAGAACCAGGGCATCAAGGCCAAGACCTTCCCGACCACAGGCCAAGACGCCACGCTGACCGGGCTGCAGAACATCCTCACCGGCTACCAGTGCGGGACCGTGTACAAGCCCATCTACCTGGAGGCCGAGGCGGCCGCCGCGCTGGCCATGTACACCCGCGCCGGGGTTACCCCGCCGGCGAGCCTGGTCAACGGCACCACCGAGGACACGCAGGCCAAGGTGGCCGTGAAGTCCGTGCTTCTGCCTCCGACCTGGGTGACCACGAGCAACATGAACTCGACCGTCATCGCGGACAAGTTCGTTCCGGCCTCCCAGCTGTGCGCGGGCAAGTACGCCGCGGCGTGCAAGTCCGCTGGAATTACTGGCTGACGACGTGGGGCCAGAGAACCTGCCTGGGCACCAGCAGTGACAGGTAGCTACGAAGACGGAGCCCGGCCCGCGCCTGCGGGCCGGGCTTCGTCCGGCACGAGTGAGGGAACTGCCACCATGGACGGGCCGCTATTGCAGCTGCGCGGCATCGGGAAGAACTTCGGCCCGGTGCAGGCGCTCAGCGGGATCGACCTCGATATCCCGGCCGGGCAGGTAACTGCCCTGGTCGGCGACAACGGGGCCGGCAAATCAACACTCATCAAGACCATCTCGGGAATCTGGGAGCCGTCGCACGGGGAAATCCTCTGGCAGGGCAAGCGGGCGCACTTCCGCACGCCGCGCGACGCCACCGACGCCGGGATCGCCACCGTGTACCAGGACCTCGCCCTCTGTGACAATCTCGACATTGTCGAGAACATGCTGCTGGGCCACGAGGTTCGCCGGCACCTCCTGCTGGACGAGGTCTCGATGGAGACCACGGCCAAGCAGACCCTAAGCGACCTGCGGGTCACCACGGTACGCAATATCCGCCAGCCGGTCGGATCACTGTCCGGTGGGCAGCGGCAGGCGGTCGCGGTGGCCAAGGCTGTCATGCTGGACGCCAAGCTTGTGATCATGGACGAGCCCACGGCGGCGCTGGGTGTTTCCCAGACCGCACTGGTGCTTGACCTGATCGGCCGCCTGGCCAAGCGCGGCA
The DNA here is from genome assembly GCA_036509255.1 of Streptosporangiaceae bacterium. Classification (GTDB taxonomy): domain Bacteria; phylum Actinomycetota; class Actinomycetes; order Streptosporangiales; family Streptosporangiaceae; genus RYN-230. The sequence goes on along the minus strand of DATCFY010000084.1, from coordinate 18,677 downwards.
TCGCCGTCCTCGTGATCTCGCATAACCTGACCGATGTGTTCCAGGTCGCGGACCGGCTCGCCGTCCTGTATCTGGGAGGTCTGGTCTCGACCGGGCCCCTGGCCGAGTACGACACCGCGTCCGCTGTGGATCTGATGACCACCGGCGCCTCGCACCGGACCCGCAGGGCGGACAACGGAGCCCGCATCCCTGACAGCGGCCCGGAGGGCTGACCATGACATCCACGAATTCAGAATCAGAGCAGGGCGCGGTCAGCACCGAGGGCTCGTCCGCCAGCCCGGAAGACCTGGCGGCCGCCGGAGCGTCAGCTGAGCTGGTCGCCGGCTCGGTCGGCGAGTACACGCGGATCTTGCTCAGGCGCGTGCGCAGCGGGGAGAGCGGCGCACTCCCTGTCATCATCGGCCTGGTTGTCATCGTGCTGATCTTCCAGCTCAAGAGCTCCCTTTTCCTGTCCGCGGGCAACCTGGTCAACCTGATGACGCAGGCCGCGTTCATCATCACGCTGGGCATGGCCGAGGTGTTCGTGCTGCTGCTCGGCGAGATCGACCTGGCGGCCGGCTTCACCGCCGCCTGCGGTGCGGTCGTCGCCCTGTTCCTGCTAGCCAAGGGCTATCCCTGGTGGGTGGCGATCCTGGCCTGCCTGGTGGCCACCGCGGCCTACGGGGCGGTCCAGGGGTTCATCATCACCCGGCTCCGATTGCCCTCGTTCGTGGTCTCGCTGGCCGGCTTCCTCGGCCTGTCGGGCCTGCTGCTGTACCTGATCAGCGCCACCGGGAAGATCGGACTCGGCGGGGTGATCAACCTGAACAGCAACGTGATCAACGACATCGAGGCCGGCAGCCTGAGCCCCGCAGCCAGCTGGATCGTGATGATCGCCATCGTCGCGCTGGCCGGCCTGATGATGTTCTTGCGGGACCGTCGCCGGCGCGTTGGCGGCCTTGTCGCTCCCCCGGTCAGCATCACCCTGCTGAAGATCGCCGTGATGGCCATCGCCGGGGTGGTGGTCGTCCTGGTCGGCAACACCAACCGCAGCCATACCCTGCTCGCGGTGCGCGGACTGCCCTACGTGGTCCTGGTCGTGCTGGGGGTCCTGGTGATCTATACCGTCCTGCTCGGCCGGACCCGGTTCGGCCGCTACATCTACGCGATCGGCGGTAACGCCGAGGCGGCCAGGCGGGCCGGCGTCAATACCAACCGGATCCGCGTCGCGGCCTTTGCGCTGTGCAGCATGACCGCCGGGATCACCGGGATCATCTACTCCTCCTACCTTGGCTCCATTTCCAGTGGCGTCAACGGCGGCCAGAACGTGCTGAATGCGGTGGCCGCCGCGGTTATCGGCGGGACCAGCCTGTTCGGCGGGCGCGGCAAGATGATGGATGCCGTGCTCGGCGGCCTGGTCGTCGGCGTGATCTACAACGGCCTTCAGCTGCTCGGCCTGACCGCCTCCGCCCAGCTCATGTGGACGGCGTTGGTGCTGGTCGCAGCGGTTACTGTGGACGCGCTGACCCGCCGGGGTCGTACCACCGTCTAACCCGCTGAGGCCATGCGGCCACCGCCGGGTGTTCCGCGGCAGCCACGCCGCGGAACACCTGGCCGGTGGCCGCTTCGCATGTCCGGCGTCGTTCGTCGTGCGGCCACGGCACTTATCCCTGCCCAGCATTCTCCGCGGCGACGACTCCCCACGGGCTGGCGTGCTCGGCGGCCTGGGCGATGTTGTGGACCATGCCACCGAAGACGACGCCGTGGAACGGGGAGATCGACCGCCAGTAAGCGATGCCGGCCGCGCCGCGCGGCTGGAAGATGGCCCGCTGGTGGTAGGTGGTCTGGCCCTCGTCGTCCTGCTCCACGGACAATTCCAGCCAGGCCAGCCCGGGGAGCTTCATCTCGGCGCGCAGCCGGAGCAGGGACCCGGGGGTGATCGCCTCGACCCGCCAGAAGTCCAGGGCGTCCCCGATCAGCAGGTGCTTCGGGTCGCGGCGGCCGCGGCGCAGCCCCACCCCGCCCGCCAGCCGGTCCATCAGCCCGCGTACGGCCCAGGCCAGCGGGAACGAGTACCAGCCGGTCTCGCCGCCGATCCCCTCGATGACCTGCCACAGCGCCTCCGGCGAGGCCGGGACCACGCTGCTGCGGTCGTCCACGAACAGGGAGCCGCCCGCCCAGGACGGGTCGCTCGGCAGCGGGTCGCTCGGCGCGCCGGGAGTCGCCGCGGAGGACCAGCGGGTGGATACGTCCCCCTCGCTGGTGTGCCGCAGCGCCAGCGTGAGGGCCTCGGCGATGGGCACCAGGCCATCCGGCGGGTCGGGGACGTACTCCACGATGTCGTGCTCGGCGCACACCACCTCGTTGCGCAGTGATTCCACCAGGGGCATGGCCAGCCCGGACGGCACCGGCGTGACCAGGCCGACCCACAGCGACGACAGCCGCGGGGTGAGCAGCGGCACCGGGACCAGCACCCGCGGCCGCAGCCCGGCCGCCTCGGTGTACCGCCGCATCATCTCCGCGTAGGTGAGGATGTCCGGGCCGCCGATGTCGAACCGGCGGTTCACGTCCGGCGGCAGTTCCGCGGAGCCGACCAGGTAGCGGAGCACGTCGCTGACCGCGATTGGCTGGATCCGCGTTTCCACCCATTTCGGGGTGACCATGACCGGGAGCCGCTCGGTGAGGTAGCGGAGCATCTCGAACGACGCCGACCCGCTGCCGATGATCACGGCGGCCTGCAGCGCCGCGGTCGGCACCCCGCTGCCCAGCAGGATGTCACCGACCTCGCCCCGCGAGCGCAGGTGCGGGGACAGGTCCCCGGGCGGCCCGGACAGGATCCCGCCCAGGTAAACGATCCGCCGCACCCCGGCCTCCGCGGCCACCCGGGCGAACAGGCTGGCCGCGTCCCGGTCTTTCTGCTCGAACGAGGGGCCGGTGCCGAGGGAGTGGATCAGGTAGTAGGCGACGTCCACGTCCTGCAGCGCCCGCCCGACCGCCCCGGCGTCCGTGACGTCGGCCTTGGCGATCTCCACATCGCCGGTCCAGGGGCGGTCGCTCAGTTTCCCGGGGTCCCGGGCCATGCACCGGACCCGGTGGCCCGCGGCGAGCAGTTCCGGCGCGAGCCGGCCGCCGATGTACCCGGATGAGCCTGTGACCAGGCAACGCAGTGACGTGGACATGTCCTCGAGTCTCGCATGGGGGCTGATGACTGTTCTTCGGCAGATGGCGGCTTGGAGGTTGTTGAGTCGTGCGCCACACCGGGAAACAGGAACGGGGCCTGCTGGAGACGGGGACCGGGTCTTTAGCTGCGACCGGCCGGGCGCTCAGCCGGTGTACTTCAGGAAGATCTTCGTGAAGTCCAGCGGCTGCTGGCTGATCTCCGAGCAGGCGGGCAGGCCGCTGGCCGATCCGCCGCACGGCTGGTCCCGGTCCACCGACCAGAACGCCAGCCGTCCCAGGTGGTTCTGGACGGCGAAGCTGACCAGGGTCTGGGTGTCCGCCTCGGTGAACACCTCGGCGGGGTCGTCGTTCTGGCCGATCATCGGGGTCACGCCGATGTTGGCGTAGGTCATGGAGGGCCACAGCGTCTGGGCGTAGGCCAGGGTGGCCTGGGCCGCGTCCACCGCGTCGGCGCCCATATTGGCTCCCCCGGTGTCGTAACTGCCGTAGTAGTCCATCGCCATCACGTTGATGAGGTCGATCCGGGTGCCGGCCGACCTGGCCGCAGCCAGGAAGGCCTGGCCGTTGGCGTCGGGCCCGCTGGGCAGCACCGGGATGGTGACCGACACGACCAGGCCGGGGTTGGCCGCCTCTAGGGCATTGATGGCCTGGAACCGCAGGGCGTTGTCGGCCGTGTAGGTGATCTCGGCCCCCTCGATGTCGAAGTCGATGTGCGTCACGTGCAGGGTGCTGATCACCGACTGATACGCCGCGGTGAGCTGGCTCAGGCTGGAGCAGGATGCGGCCAGTTCGGTCCCAGACTCGCCGCCGAAGGACACGATGGGCTGGGCGCCGTCGGCCTCGGCCGTGGAGATCTCACTGGTCACGGTCGGATCGTTAGTGACCGGAAGGGTGTCGCCCCAGATGGGGGTGCAACCGCTGCCGATCACGAACGCGGCGGTGAACGCCTTCAAGCCGTCCTGGCTGGCCGCCTGGTTCAGCATGGGTTCCTGGTTGTTGGTCATGTCGGCGTACGGGGCGACCGCGTAACTGCCGGGGCTGCCCCCGCCTCCCCCGCCGCTCCCCGACGACGCGGTCGTAGCCCGCACGGCCGCAGACGCCGCGGACTCCCCGGCCGCGTTGTAGGCCGTCACGGTGAAGCTGTACGCGGTGGCGGCGGCCAGGCCGGAGACCGTGGCCGAGGCGCCGGCCACCGAGGCGGCTTCCGTCCCGTTCTCGTACACGTTGTAGCCGGTGACGGTGCCCGACGGGGCGGTCCAGGACAGCGACACGGAGGAGGCCGTGATCCCGGTCACCGCCAGCCCGGACGGCGCGGCGGGAGCGGTGCTGCCGCTCCCCCCACCCCGCCGCTCCCGGCCGGGCCGGCGAGCGACAGGTCGTCAGCGTAGAAACTGCCCTCGCCGTACCAGCTGTGCACGTACACGGTGACACTGGCCGGGGTTGGTTAACAGGTTGGCCGCGGCCGCGGCTGGTCCGGCTCCGACGGTGGCCAGCGCCGAGGCCGCCAGCCTTGCCGCGGCCAGGGCCGCGGCAGCCCGCCGCGCACGGGCCCGCCACCCTCTGGACCGCCATGCACGGGCCTGCCATGCACGGGCCTGCCACTTGGGGCGAGCGGCGATCAGGACGTGCGGGCGGGTGAGCTTCATACGTCCTCCAGCAGGCGGGCTCCAGACCCTGGCACGGGGCACGGTCTGGACAGGAAGAACGACCAATTACTAATAAGAAGCTTTACTATTAGATTGCCTTTGACCGTAGACTCGCCCCCGGCGCCCGTCAACCCTGGGGCCCCGCCCCCCTCTGACCTGCCCCGCAAGGCTCCGCGAAGCAACCCGGGGATCCGAGGAATTTTTGCGCAGAGTGTAATGTTCACCAGACCGCAACATTTAATCCGTTACCAGCTTTCAGTGAGCGCAACATGACCCTGGCCGATACCGCCCCCGCGGCGGAACCGCAGATCTCGCTGCGCGAGCGCAAGAAGCTCGCCACCCGCCGGTCGCTACGTCGGCACGCTCTCGATCTGGTGGCCCAGCGCGGGTTCATGCACGTCACGGTGGAGGACATCGCCGAGGCCGCGGACGTGTCACCGAGGACCTTCTTCAACTACTTCCCGTCGAAGGAAGCCGCACTGTTCGGGGCGGACCCCGAGCGCGTCGCGGCGCTGCGGGAACGGGTCCTGCACCAGGCGCCCGGAGAACCAGCCCTGAGCGCGCTGCGCCAGGTCCTGGTGGCCGAGGCCCGGGTTGTCACCAACGAGCTCGGTGAGCTGGGCGGCGACCCGCTGGACATGCTGCGGCGGATGAAGATCGTCCGGGCGGACCCGCATCTGCGGGCGGCCCAGTCCGCGCACATGGCGAACATCGAAGGCGCCCTGGCCGAGGCGCTCGCTGAGCGGCTCGGCACGGATCCCGCCCGCGACCCGTACCCAGCCTTGCTGGCCAGCGTCGCGACCGGGGCGATCCGCGCGACGACAGTCTTCTGGGCCAGTTCCGGTGGCGCGTACCCGCTGGACCAGCTCACCGACCGGGCATTCCAGGCCCTGGCCGACGGACTTCCTGAACACTGCTCACTGCGCCCCGTCAGCGGGACGGCGGCGCCCGGAAAGGACGAGGAATGACATCCGCAGACAGCACCGCGGTGGCTCCAGGCAGCGCGCTGCCCGGGCTCAGTCAGCGCCGGATCTTCTTGATCATCGGCGCCCTGATGCTCGGCATGCTGCTGGCCGCGCTGGACCAGACCATCGTGTCCACCGCGCTGCCGACGATCGTCGGTGACCTCAAGGGCGGATCGCACATCGCCTGGGTGATCACCGCGTACTTGCTCGCCACCACGGTGTCCACGCCGTTGTGGGGCAAGCTGGGCGACCAGTACGGCCGGAAAATCTTCTTCCAGGCCGCCATCGTGATCTTCCTGATCGGCTCGATCCTGTCCGGGCTCAGCCATTCGATGATCGAGCTCATCGCGTTCCGCGCGGTGCAGGGCCTCGGCAGTGGTGGGCTGATGGTCGGCGCCCAGGCCATCGTGGGCGACATCGTCTCGCCCCGCGAGCGGGGCCGCTACGTGGGCCTGTTCGGGGCGGTCTTCGGCGTGTCCAGCGTGATCGGCCCGCTGCTCGGCGGGGTCTTCGTGGACAACCTGACCTGGCGCTGGATCTTCTACATCAACGTGCCGATCGGCCTGATCGCGCTGGTCGTAGTGGCCATCCAGGTGCCCGGCGCGCTGACCAAGGTGCACCACGTCATCGACTACCTCGGCACCCTGATGCTGTCGCTGGCCGCGACATCGCTGATCCTGCTGACCAGCTTGGGTGGTACCACCTACGCCTGGAAGTCCACACCCATCTACATCCTGGGCGTGGCCGGGGTCGTGTGCATCGGCCTGTTCGTGCTGGTCGAGCGCCGCGCCGCCGAGCCGGTCCTGCCGCTGCACCTGTTCAAGCTGCGGACGTTCTCGGTGACCAGTGTCGTCGGCTTCATCATCGGCTTCGCGATGTTCGGCGCCATTACCTACCTGCCCGCGTTCTTCCAGGTGGTGCGGGGCATCTCGCCGACCATCTCCGGGGTGTACCTGCTGCCGCTGATGGCCGGGCTGCTGATCGTGTCGATCGGCTCGGGCCAGGTCATCTCCAGGACCGGCAAGTACCGGTTCTTCCCGATCGCCGGTACCGCGCTCACGACCGTCGGCCTGTACCTGCTGCACCTGATGGGCGTGCACACGTCCACGTTCCTGGACGCGGTCTACATGCTGGTCCTGGGCATGGGCATCGGCGGTGTCATGCAGGTGCTGGTCATCATCGTGCAGAACGGGGTGCCGCACAGCGAGCTGGGCGTCGCCACATCCGGGGCCACGTTCTTCCGGTCCATCGGCGGGTCCTTCGGGACCGCGATCTTCGGCGCGATCTTCTCCAACGTGCTGATCGGTAACCTGGCCAGCCACCTGCACGGGGTAACCCTTCCGTCCGGCTTCAGCAGCGCGGATGCCACCCCGGCCCTGCTGAGCAAGCTGCCGGCCGCGGTACATGCGGGCTTCGTGGCGGGTTACGCGGAGTCGATCCAGACCGTGTTCCTGGTGGCGGTGCCGATCGCCTTCCTGGCCTTCCTGGCTTCCTGGCTCATCCCCCAGGTGGAGCTGAAGACCTGGCCGGAGCCGGGCGCGGACGCACCGGCCCCGGACATGTCGGTCCCGGGAGCCACGGTGTCCGCCGAGGTCCTGGATCAGCCGGATCCGGCCCAGACCACGGTGTCCCCCGAATCCCTCGCCCCCCAGGACGCCACCAGGGATACCTGACCATCCCCACTCCCCCTCAGGCCCCGGGCGCCGCACAGCGCCCGGGGCCGCAGTTTGCCCGGGGCCACCGTCATGCGGCCCCGGCCGGCCCTCAGTCACACTGGCCCCACCTGCCCACTTTTCCCGCGCGCGGTGCGCCGATACGGGCAAACACCCCGGAAAAACGCATGGCTCGCGGGAAAAGTCGCGCCGGTCATGATCAATGTGATCCATGGTGCTGGCGGCGGCGATGGAGTCGCGGCGGGGTGCCTGCCATGCTGGCCGGATGGGAGATGTGCGCACCCGGGAGATCCGGGTCACCCTGGCCGGGGACGCGGTCGGCGACCTGAGGGAGCGGCTGCGCCGGACCCGGCTGGCCCCGGCGGACAGTGACGGCTGGGAACGCGGCGTGCCCCGGTCCTGGCTGGCCGCGCTGCTGGCCGACTGGCAGGCCTTCGACGCCGGCGCCTTCCAGGCCCGGCTGGACCGGCTGACCCACCGGGAAGCGGTCGTGGATGGCCAGCTGATCCACCTGGTGCACGTGACTGGCCGCGGTCCCGACCCGCTGCCGCTGCTGCTCACCCACGGGTGGCCCGGGTCGTTCTGCGAGTACCTGGACCTGATCCCGCTGCTGGCCGATCCGGCCGCGCACGGCGGCGATCCGGCCGACGCCTTCACCGTGGTAGTGCCGTCGCTGCCCGGGTTCGGCTTCTCCGCCGCCCCGCCGCCGGGCGGCCTCAGCGCCGCGGCGGTCGCCGGGCTGTGGCACCGGCTGATGACCGAGGGCCTGGGCTACCCTCGGTTCGCCGCGCACGGCAGCGACCTCGGTGCCGGGGTCACCGCGTGGCTGGCCCGGGACTTTCCCGTGTCGGCCGCGGGCATCCACCTGGCCACGCCAGGACTGGCGGCACCGCCGCGGCCGTGGAGCCCCGCGGAGGAAAGGTTCGTGGCCGAGGTCGCCGCCTGGACCGCGGAGGAGGGCGGGTACGCGCACGAGCAGTCGACCAAGCCGTCCACCCTCGGCGCCGCGCTGCAGGATTCCCCGGCCGGCCTGGCCGCCTGGATCGGCGAGAAGGTCACGGCCTGGAGCTCGGTCACCGGCGACGGCCAGCCCGCGTTCTCCCGGGATCTGCTGCTCGGCACGCTGACCCTGTACTGGGTCACCGGCACCATCACCTCGTCGCTGCTGCCTTACTGGGCCTACGCGCACGACCCCGCCGCCGCGCTGCCGGCCAGGGATCCCGCAGACGTTCCTACCGCGGTCAGCATCTTCGGCGGCGAGCGGGTCCCGTTCCCCAAGCCGCCCCGCGAGCTGGCCGAGCGGTACTTCCGCCTCACCGCCTGGGCCGAGCACGACCGGGGCGGGCACTTCCCGGCGGTGGCCGAGCCCGCGCTGCTGGCGCAGACGCTGCGCGAGGTGTTCCGGCCGGCCCGTACGGCACCATGAACGTCCAGGTGGCGCGCTATGCTGGTACATGACAGGCGGAATGCCCGTCGGCGGGGCCAGCGGCCAGCAGGGCTGGATCTTTTCGGGTAGGCCGGGGTAGACCACGAAGTCACCGCCCCGCGTCACGGAAGGTTTTTTGTCACCCCCGGCCGTAGGGGGTCTTCGTCATGCGAAGGCACATCGTCCACGCACTGTCCGCGGTAGCGGCCGCGGGCGGGGCAGCAATTCTCACTCTGGGGCTCGCCGGGCCGGCCGCGGCCAGCACAGCCGCGGCCCGGGCGCACGCCCCGGACCCCATCTACACCATCAGCCAGGCCGGGTTCGTCACCGGCGGCGGCCGGTGGTTCCGGTACATCGCCACCACGGTCAAGGTGCCCCCGGTGCCCACGCCGAGCGGCAACGCCGGGTACGCCGAGGTCGTGCTGGGCGGCACCAGCGTGCCGCAGTACCTGGCCGTTCGCTCGGGCGGCGGCCCTGACTCCGTCGGCTGGAGCACGGGGGTCCCGCCGTTCGGCATGGGCGGCGGCGCGCTGAACGGGGTCACCCCCAAGGTGGGGGACCTGGTGCGGATCAGCATCTACTACGACCGGGCCGGGCACATTTTCTTCACCGCTAACGATCTCACCCAGAAGGTCAGCCAGACCTTCCAGGAGCCGTCCGGGGCCCACCCGGTCTTCACGGCCGCCGAGGTGGCCGGCGTGGTGAACAACGCCACGGTGACCGCGCCGAAGACGAACACCAAGCTGCAGGTGCTCAGCGGTTCCAAGGCGACCACCTACACCGGTGTGCACGGCACCCTGACCGGTCCGTGGACCACGACGGAGATCGTGGACACCACGACCGGCACCGCGTCCGGCGCGATGGTGATTAGCCCGAATGTGCTGTGGAACAACGGCCAGAACCTCGGTGTCTGGCTCCGCCCCACCGCGTAACCAGTAGGAGGTAAGACATCAGCCCGGGCCCCGGCCCGGGCTGATGCGTTCCTGCCCCCAGTTCCCGGGGGACCGGGGTGTCAGGGCACCGCCATCGGGCGCTGACCGGAATAGGCCAGATGGTCCCGGACGGCGACGACCCCGTCGACATGCCGCACCGCCGCGATGATCTGCCGGCCCAGTTCGTCGGTCTCCGGCCGCCCGGAGACCGTGACGACACCGTCCTCGACAACGATCCCCAGCCGCCCCGGGTCAACCAGGAAGTCGCGCAGCAGCACTTCCTCGCGGATCTCACGGCGGATCTCCTCATCCGGCTTGGCGTAGACGCTGAGCACGTCGCCGCGGCTGATGATCCCGGCCAGGTGGCCGGCCGAGTCCACCACCGGGAGCCTCTTGACCGCGTGGTCGTACATCAGGAAGGCCGCGCGCTCCACCGGCTCCTCCGGGCCGATGGTCACCGGCCCGCGGGTCATCACCTCAGCCGCGGTCACCCCGCCCGCCTTTCTCCTGCTCCCGGCGCCGCGGCAGCCCGGCGAACAGTCCCGGATGGCCGGCACGCATGGACAGCGCACTGGACGTGCAGGAATCTGCCATGTTCGACCCGTGGATCCGGGTGCATGCCCGGCTCGGCGGGCGGCTCGGGCCCGTCCTCCCCCGCTCGATGCGCATCACCGGAAGCGTCGCGGACTGGGAGTCGTGGACCCGGATGCGTTTCCCGGAGACCGGCGACTACGTGTTCCCGGCCGGCCTGGCCACGGTGCACATCGACCGCGCCCAGGACACGGGCCGGTACTGGGAGCCGAACGTCTGGCTCATCCACCGGACCCGGCCCCCCGGCTGAGGCCGGAGCCCCGGGCTGGGTCATCCGGCCGGACGCCGCCGGCCGTGGCGCACCCTGCCGGACTGAACGTCACCGCGCATGACATTTGTCATGCGCGAACCAGGACGGTGTACCTGCGGCGGCGGGGCCGGGGCGGCCTAGCGTGACAGCGCGCACCGTGCACTACAGGGGGGTGCACGGTGCGCCGTTGCCCCCGGCCCAGCCCGCTGGGCTCCAGCCTCCCGGGAGATAGCCGTGGTCACCAACGTCATCATCGGTGTGGCCGTCCTGGCTCTGCTGATCTACCGCCAGCTCCGCACCCGCCCGGTCAACGCATCCGGGCTGCGGCTGGCCGCGATCATCGGGGTGATCGGGCTCATCGAGGCCTACCAGTTCGTGGCGAAACACCACCCTGGCCCGGTCACCTACTCGGCACTGCTGGGCAGCCTCGTGCTCGCCACCGGGTTCGGCGTGCTGCGCGCAGCGACGGTCCGGATCTGGCTGCGAGACGGCCAGCCGTGGTCGCGGGGCAGCTGGGTGACCGCGTCGCTGTGGATCGTGGCGCTGGCCGCCCACCTGGGCTACGACGCCCTGGTCGCCGGGCACGGCCGCGACGACGTGGGCGCCGCGACCATAGTGCTGTACCTGGCGGTGAGCCTGGGTATCCAGCGCCTGATCGTGCACCAGCGGGCTCAGCGCCTGCAGCGGGCCCAGCGCCTGCCGTCCGGGTCCGTCCAGAATCCAGACCGCATAGGTACGCTGGGCACATGACGGCGGCCGCCAACGAGCCGCGGGCGTGCTCGGTGGCCCGCACCCTCGACATCGTCGGCGAGAAATGGGCCCTGCTCGCGGTGCGCGAGGTGTTCCTCGGCGACCGGCGCTTCGATGAGATGGTCCGCCGCACCGGCGCGCCGAGGGACACGCTGGCCGCGCGGCTCCGCACCCTGACCGGCTCCGGGATCCTGGAGCGGCGGCAGTACTCCGAGCACCCCGCCCGGTTCGAGTACCACCTGACCACCGCCGGCCGGGACCTGTACCCGGTCATCGTGACCTTGATGCGCTGGGGCGACACGTACCTGGCCGGGGACGGCGGGCCACCACTGGTGCTGGAGCACACCTGCGGTCACACGCTGGCCGCCCAGGTCGTCTGCGGGGCGTGCGGCGAGCCGGTACACGCCCGTGACACGAGGCCGGTGATGGGCCGTGACACCAGGCCGGTGGCCGCCCGCGAGGGCGCGGCCACCAGCTAGGGGATGACCTGGATCTTGCGGCCGATCCCCCGCTTGAAGCGGTCCAGCGCCCCCGCGTAGTCGGCCAGCGGGAGCCGGTCGCTGATGAACACATCCGGGTCGAGCACCCCGTCCGCGAACAGTTCCGCGGCGCGCTCGAAGCTGTGCAGCACGGCCATCGAGCCGGTGATCGTGATTTCCTTGTTGTAGATCCGGTACGGCTCGATCGTGACCCTGGTGTCGTAGGACGCCACGCCGAACTGCAGGAACGTGCCGCCCGGGCTGACCCGGGGCAGCCCGTCTTGGATGGCGGGCCCGGCCCCGGTGGCGTCGATGACCAGCTCCCAGCCGCGGGGCTGGTCCAGCTCGTCGGCGGAGGTCGCGGTCCGTGAGCAGCCCAGGGCCACCGCCGTGGCCAGCCGGTCCGGGTTGAGGTCGACCACATCCACCGACGCGGCACCGGTGCGCTTGGCCAGCTCCAGCATCATCAGGCCCATGGTGCCCGAGCCGTAGATGAGAATGTGCGACCCGAGCTGGGACCGGAGCACGTCGTAGCCCCGGATCGCGCAGGAGAGCGGCTCGATCAGCGCGGCGTCCTCCAGCCGGACATGGTCCGGCAGCGGCACGCAGTTGGCCACCGGGGCCAGCGCGAACTCGGCGGCCCCGCCGGGCACGCTAACGCCGATCGCATTCCACCGCTCGCACAGATTGTTGTGGCCGAGGCGGCAGTAGTGGCACTCGTGACAGTAGAGCGAGGGGTCCACGGCCACGCGCTGGCCCTCGGTCAGCTCCCGGACCTCGGTGCCGGTGGCCACGACCACCCCGGCGAACTCGTGCCCGGGGACGATGGGCAGCGACGGCGCGAACTCCCCGTCCAGGATGTGCAGGTCGGTACCGCAGATCCCGCAGGCGGCCACGTCCACCACGACCTCGCGGGGACCCGGGGTGGGGTCCTCCACGCTGACGACGCTGACCTCGTGGGACTCCTTGATAACCGCGGCTCGCATGGTGTCATCACCTTCCCCGGTTTCGCACCGGATCACGTCGACGTGACGGGGGACGCGGGCCAGGCCGCGCGTACAGGTGCTATTTCACCGCACCCATGGACAGGCCGCGCACCAGCTTGTCCTGGGCAGCCCAGCCGGCCAGCAGCACCGGCAGGCAGGCGATGGTGGCGGCGGCCGACAAGTGGGCCAGGAACGGGCCCTCCGGCTGGACGAACCCGACCAGGTAGATCGGCACGGTCGCGCCGTTCACCGTGGTCAGGTTGACGGCCAGGAAGAACTCGTTCCAGGCGAAGATGAAGCAGATCAGCGCCGTGGCGGCCAGGCCGGGACTGATGATCGGGATGATCACGTTGCGTATCTGCCGGACCAGCCCGGCACCGTCGACCCGGGCCGCCTCGATGACCTCCGCGGGCACCTCGAGCAGGAACGAGCGGAGCATCCACACCGCGATCGGCAGATTGATCGCGGTGTACAGGATGATCAGCAGCAGCACGTGGTCCAGCAGGTGCAGGTCACGGGCGATGACGTACAGCGGGATGATCGCCCCCACGACCGGCAGCATCTTCGTGGAGATGAAGAAGAACAGCACGTCCCGCCACTTGGGGACCGGCCGGATGGACAGGGCGTACGCCGCGGGCAGGGCCAGGAGCAGGACGCACAGGGTGGACACGACGGTGACGATCACCGAGTGCTCAAGGTAGGGCGGCAGGCCGTTCAGGCCCCCCGCCCCCTTCCAGACCGACTCGTACTCGGCGAACGTCGGCTTGAAGATGAAGTGCGGCGTACTGGTGTCGGCGTCCGGCTCAGTCTTCAGCCCGGTCAGCGCCATCCAGAGCACCGGGAAGAAGAAGATGAGGACAACAATCCAGGTCAGGACGCCCAGCAGCAGCCTGGTCAGCGGTTTGGCCTGGCGGTCCGCGAGAGTTTTCTGCTGGCGCTTCATCGTCCGCGCATCCCTTCCTCGCTGAAGATGCTCGAGATCAGCCGGAGCGCCACGGTCGCGATCAGGATCGTCGCGATGACCACGATTACCGCCATCGCCGAGGCCCGGCCGATGTCGAAGGCCTGGAACGCGGTTTGGTAGATGTAGTACGGCAGGTTCGTGGTGTCGGTTGCGGGACCGCCCGCGGTGATGATGTAGATCCCGTCGAAGGCCTGCACGATGTAGATGGAGCCGAGCAGGACGCCCAGCTCGATGTACGGGCGCAGCTGGGGCAGCGTGAGCGAGCGGAAGATCCGCCATGAGCCGGCCCCGTCCACCCGGGCCGCCTCGAGCTGGTCCAGTCCCTGGCTCTGCAGGCCGGCCAGAGCCAGCAGGACCATGAACGGGGTCCACATCCAGGTCAGGAACGCGATGATGGTGAGCTGCGAGTGCTGGCCGATCCAGTCCGTGTTGCCCATCCCGAACGGCCGCAGGAAGAAGTTCAGGATCCCGAACGTGGTGTCCAGGATGGTGAACTTCCAGACCAGCGCGGCCGCGGTCGGCATGACCAGGAACGGGCTGATGATCAGGGTGCGCAGGAACCCGCGGCCGAACACGTAGCGGTTCAGCAGCAGCGCGATGCCCACGCCGAAGACCACGGACGCGATGACCGGCACCGCGGTGAGCAGCACGGTGTTCAGCACCGCGGTCCGGAACGACAGCGCCGCGATGCTGCGCCAGGGATCCACGGCCAGTGTCGGGCTGGTGCTGGAGGACATCGCTGAGCCATTCCAGTCGGTTCTGACTCGCGCCGTGGAAGCCGTCACCCTCGCCAACGGATCCATTCTCATGACCGCGTCGTCCGGTGAGGACCCGGCCCGCGAGAAGCGAGTGGTCCGCGCTTTCTGCCCCCGCCGGGTAGACGGTCTGATCATCGTTCCTGCGGCGCATAGTCATCATTACCTGCTGCCAGATATCAAGGCGGGCGTGGCGGCAGTTTTCGTGGACCGGCCCGCCGAGGGAATCGATGCCGACACGATCCTGGTCGACAATGTCGAGGGCGCCCGCGAGGGAGTCGCGCACCTGCTCCGGGCTGGTCACCGGTCGGTCGGATTCATCGCCGACACCCCGCTAATCTTCACCGCCGCCGAGCGGCTGCGTGGTTACCGCGAGGCCCTCGCCAAGGGCAGCCTGCCATTCAACCCGGACCTGGTGCACATGGAGCTGCCGACCGAGGAAGGCGTGGCTGGGGCCATCGACCGGATGCTGAAGCATTCGCCGCCGGCCACCGCGTTTTTCACCGGAAACAGCCGCATCACCATCATGTTCCTGCGGGCCATCCGGAATCGCCGGGACCGGCCCGCTCTGGTCGCCTTCGACGATTTCGAACTGGCCGACATGCTGCGGCCGGGGATCACCGTGGTGGCCCAGGACGCGGACAGCATGGGCCGGGTAGCGGCGGAATTGCTCTTCCGCCGGCTCGACGGCGACGCCGGCCCGACCCAGCGGATCTACCTGCGGACGTCACTGATCACGCGCGGCTCCGGGGAGACCCCGCCGTGATCGTGGTGGCGGGCGAGACACTCATCGACCTGATTCCCCGGCCCGGGGAGACCCAGCAGTTCGACGCCCGGCCCGGTGGTGCCCCGTGCAATGTCGCGGTCGGCCTGGCGCGCCTGGGGCGCCGCGCCTGCTTCCTGGGCCGGGTCGGCACTGACCCGTTCGGCCGCCTGCTCCGCCAGCATCTGGGCGGGGCGCGGGTGGACACGTCGATGATCGTGACGGCCAGCCAGAAGACCACGCTGGCGGTCACCCCCCTGGACGGCCAGGGCAAGGCCGAGTACAGCTTCTACGCGAACGGAACCGCCGACTGGCAATGGACGGACGCCGAGGTCCCGCAGGTCCTGCCTACGCAGACGGAGGCGCTGTACGTGGGCGGCCTGGCCCTCCGGCTGGCCCCGGGCGCCGCGGGTCCTGGAAGGACTCATGCAGCGGACCTGGCAGGAGGACCGCGCGCTGGTCTTCTACGATCCCAACGTGCGGACCGGATTCGGCTTCTCGGCCGAGGCGGAGCGCGCCCGGGTGGAGCGCCAGCTCGCGTTCGCTCACGTCATCAAGGCCAGCAAGGACGACATCGCGCTGCTCTATCCCGGCCGTAGTTTCCGGGAGATCGCCGCGGCGTGGCAGGGGACGATGTCCGGCCTGGTGGCTGTGACGCTCGGCTCCGCCGGGGTGTACGCGCTCGCCCCGGACGGTACCGAGATCTACCTGCCTGCTGCGGCGGCTGAGGTGGTGGACACGGTCGGGGCGGGAGACGCCTTCGCGGCCGCGATACTGGACCGGCTAGCCGCGAAGGTGGCCGGGGTGGCCGCTGCTGGGCCCGACGCCGCGGCGGCTGCTGCGCCCGACGCCGCGGCCCCCGACGCGGCGGCCCCCGACGCGGCGGCGGCCGTGCGCAGGATCAGCGCCGATGTCCTGCGTGGCCTGCTCGAAAGGGCATCGGTGAGCGCGGCCCTGACCTGTGAGCGGGCCGGAGCCCAGTCCCCCGACGCACGCACCCTCGATGCGGCCATGGAAGAACAGCCACGCCGCGCGCTGGAGGCGCAGCACCAGGAAATCGGCCTTGAGCCGGCTTGACGCTCATCGTGCGGAAGCCTGTCTGACTCGACAGCGCTCCGGTGTCCCGGTGCTCCCACGCCGTCGTCATCTGATCAACACCGTCCTGGCGACCCTTGCCGGTGGCTCACCTAGCCCGCGGAGATGGCCGAGCTGATCGCATTCCTGGTCTTCCACCAGGTCACGCCGCTGGCTGGCGACGGGCTGATCGCCGCGGCTTGGACGCTCGCGGTGCACTCAGGGGCGACCCCGACGCGCCGATTTGCCTCCGCCCCCGGTTGCCCATAAAGTGAAGGCACACCGACGCGGGGTGGAGCAGTTCGGTAGCTCGCTGGGCTCATAACCCAGAGGTCGCAGGTTCAAATCCTGCCCCCGCTACCAAGTAAGTGCAGGTCAGGGGCCTGATCGCCGGAGACGGCGGTCGGGCCTCTTGGTCGTCTGTTGGCGGTTCGTTGGCGGGACGAGACCCCGAAGCGTGGCAGAAGACGGGGGGGAGCGGCATGGAACGGCATCGCAGCCGGTTGATCGGATGGGCCGGTTGAACACGGGCCCGGCCCCAGCGGTGTCGTCCGCCAAGGTGTTCGTTAGCCACGCGGTGGCTGACACGAAGCTGGTCGACGCCTTGGTCGACCTGCTGCAAGTCGGTTGCAACCTGAGCGCTGAGCAGATCTTTGCGTCGTCCGTTGACGGAGTCGGAATCCCCAAGGGCCAGCCCTTCGTAGAACACATAAAGGGGCAGTTGGCGAACGCCGCCCTCGTGGTTGAGGTCGTCACGCCGTCTTACTGGGCGAGGCCATTCTGCATGTGCGAACTCGGAGGGCAGTGGGCACTCGACCTGGACGCCTTCCCACTGATCGTGCCGCCGCAGAGCTTCGCTGATCTCAAGGCTGTCCTCCACATCAGCCAGGCGGCGGTGATCGACCGGCCTGAAGATCTCGACGACCTGCCGGACCGAGTCAAAGATCGTCTTGGCGCAAACGTCGCGGCCGCTCGTTGGAACGCCAAACGCGACCAGTTCCTCAAGTCCCAGCTCCCGAAGCTCCTACTTGGGCTCGCCGAGCCACGACTCGTGTCGGCCGACCGTCTAGAACAGGCGCAGGAGCAGCTCCGCGAACTCGAGGCTCTGCTCACGGAGAAGAGCGACGCTCTTGATGCGCTTCAAAGCAGGTTCCATGCGCTCGCTGAGACGAAGACCCGCGAGCAAGCTCTGGAAGTTGTCCGTCCCGACGATGAGTTCGAACGTATGGAGCAGTTGCTCGCCACGGCGCGCAAGGCGTTCCGAGGTCTGCCTAAAGTCGTCCGCGAGGCGATCTTTGAGGAGGTCGCCGACCGTTCTGTCGGCGAGGGTTGGGATCCCGGCGATGACATACGGGCCGCCGATGAACAGGTACGCGAGGGTCTCCTTTCTTGGCATCGTCACGGCGAGGGTCTGGTGCGAACGAAGAAGATCCTGCTGTGGCCCGCGCCGTCGCGGCTGCTCGGGAGTTGCACGACTGGAAGCCTTCATATGAATTCCGCGAAGCTTTCAAGGACGACCGTGACGTGGCCTGGGTACCTAGGACTCGTAAACTCTGGTCCGCGCTCGGCCTGATGTGAGCGGGTCAAGATCTTCAACTGCTGTTGTTGCTGTCCGCCGACAGGGCCTCTCTCTCAAGGCGGTAGCGCCGGTTCAAATCCTGCCCCGCTACCAAGTAAGTGCAGGTCAGGGGCCCGATCGCCGGAAGGCGGTCAGGCCTTTTTGATCATCCGTTGGCGACTCGTTGGCGGGACACGCCCTTGATGGGCGGTGCCGAGAGACAACCAGTGTCATGGATCGATGCCGTCCGGCAGTCCGGGCAGGCCTGGGTGGGTACCTCGCCAGGCGCTTCGCGCCAAAGAAGAGTCCTAGCTGATCGGCGCCGCCTTTGACCTCTTGCCTGGTTCCCCCGGGGGGCGCGCAGAGTAGAGAACGGCTGCGGCGCCCGGCGGTAGCACCCATTAGCCGGCGACGAGTAAGCAGAGTGACGGCCGCCTCTCTGACAGGCAGGAAGTGATGGTTCGTGAGTGACCAGGACGGACTGGGCGGTTTCCAACTGCTTACTGAGTTAAGGACTGCTGCACAGCAGAAGGCCGACCAGGTAGTGCAGCAGATCACCTCTGAATTAGCCTCGATGTTTCGCGATCTTGAGCTATCCGGCTGAGGCGACGGCTGGTTGCTATTTTCAGCGTCCGGTCGTGCCTGGCGGCCCGGCTGTCGCGCCGGGTGGGCGGGGTTCCACGGGCCCGCGGGTCTCCTTTCCTGG
>DATCFY010000083.1:0-2305 GCA_036509255.1 Streptosporangiaceae bacterium | reverse complement strand
TCCTGCTCGGCCGCTCACCGGCGTCCAAGAACGCGGAATTGCTGGTGTTGCGGCACGAGGTCGCTGTGCTGCGCCGCACCAGGCCCCGGCCGAGCCTGGACTGGGCCGACCGGGCAGTGCTGGCCGCGCTAATCCGGCTCCTGCCACATCAGCTGCGGGCGCACCGGCTGGTCACGCCCGGCACCGTCCTGCGCTGGCACCGCCGCCTGGTCACAAAGAAGTGGACCTACCCGAACCGCACGGGACGGCCGCCGGTCAGCGCCGAGATCGCCGCGCTCATCGAGCGTCTCGCCACCGAGAACAGCAGCTGGGGATACCAGCGGATCCAGGGCGAGCTGCTCAAGCTCGGCCACCGGGTCGGCGCCTCCACGATCCGCCGGATCCTCAGGGCCCTGCGGATTCCCCCGGCGCCGAAGCGCCACACCGACACGACGTGGCGCCAGTTCCTGAACGCCCAGGCCGCGACGATGCTCGCCACCGATTTCTTCCACGTGGACTGCGCGGTGACTCTCCGGCGTCTGTACTGCCTGTTCGTGATCGAGGTCGGTTCCCGCTACGTGCATATCCTCGGGGTCACCGCGAACCCTGACGGACCGTGGACCACGCAGCAGGCCCGGAACCTCCTGATGGATCTCGGTGATCGCGCTTCGGACTTCCGGTTCCTGGTCCGCGACCGGGCCGGGCAGTTCACCGATTCTTTCGATATGGCACTGGCCAGCACCGGTATCCAAGCCGTCAAGATCCCGCCCCAGAGTCCTCGCGCGAACGCTTATGCGGAGCGGTTCGTGCTCACTGCCCGGACCGAGATCACCGACCGCATGCTGATCTTCGGCGAGCGCCACCTGCGGTCAATCCTGGCCGAGTACGAGGCCCACTACAACGGACGACGACCCCACCGCAGCCGCCAACTCCGCCCGCCCAGGCCCGACCATCCCGCCCCCGACCTCTCCGAAGAGCGGATAAGGCGCCGATCCGTCCTCGGCGGCCTCATCAACGAATACGAGCGGGCCGCGTAGATACCCAGGTCAAGACCCGCGGCCGAGTTTTGGAACCTCACAGGATCACGGCGGCGGCCAGGACAGCCAGCAGCCAGGTCCCGGCCCGCCCCTCCCGCCGCACGGCGCTGATCACAACCCCGCCTGCGGCCAGGACGACGAGGATGCCCGCCCCAGTACCAGGTGCTGGACAGCACCACCAGCGGCGAGCTCGTGTGCGCCACCGGGGTCAGGACGGTCACCGTGAACCCGTTCAGGTAGTTGCTCCCGCCCACCAGCAGTCCCGCGCCCAGCAGCGCGATCACCGTGGCCAGCAGGATGCCGGCGCGTCGCAGCGCGACCTGGCCACCTGGCGCCGGGAAAGCAGCCAGGACGACCAGCGCCGCCACCAGCACATCGAACAGGACCGTGGAGTACGACGCGGCGTTGGCCAGGGCCAGCGCGGCGCCCGCCGCGATCATGCGGCCCGGCAGCGCGCCCCGCTCACCCGCCCGCAGCACGCACCACGCCGCGAGCGCCACGAGAAGCAGGGACAGGGCCTTATACGTGGCGAACGCGCCCAGGTGCAGGGTCGGGCCGAGCACGGCGAACAGTGCGGCCGCGAAGAACGCCGCCCGCCGCCCGTAGCGGTACCGGGCCGCGCTCCACAGCAGCGTGGTCGCCCCGAGCATGAACACCAGCGACAGCGCCCGGGCCCCGGCCAGGCCACCCGCGTGGTCAGCCAGCGCGCCGAGCGGCGGGTAGATCACCGGCGCGCCGGAGAAGTAGTAGGGGAACGGCGGGATGGCCGTGCCGTGCAGCCAGCTCGCCCACTGCAGGTGCCCGGCCCACAGGTACAGGGCCTCATCCTGGTAGGCAGTGTCGGCCCCGAGCAGCCGGAGCGTCAGCAGCGTCTGGACGATCAGCACCGGCAGCAGCGGCCACCCGCCAGGCACCCTCCACCGGGTGGGCCGGCCGGGGCGGTCCGCCTCGGTCCGGCCGCCCACCGTACGGCGACTTCGAATGCCCCTACTGCGGTCAGGCCGAGCCGGTGCTGCGGGAACTGCTGGCCGGGCACAGTGACGTGCGCTACGTCTGGCGGCATCTCCCGCTCAACGATGTCCACCCGCACGCCCAGCTCGCCGCCGAGGCCGCGGAGGCAGCCGCCGGGCGGGGCGCCTTCTGGGCCATGCATGACCTGCTGCTGCGCCACCAGGATGCGTTGCTGATGACCGACCTGGTCCGCTATGCCACCGAAGACGGCATCGACCCTGGCCAGTTCCGCGGCCAGCTGGCCAGCCGCGCCGGGGCTGCGCGGGTCGCCGAGGACG
>DATCFY010000082.1:0-51636 GCA_036509255.1 Streptosporangiaceae bacterium | reverse complement strand
GGGAACGGGCCGCCGTGGTGCTGGGCCCAGGTCACGGCCACGCCGGTCGGCCAGCCGTTCCAGATCACCCGGCCCACGGTGCGGCTGAACACGTCGGCCACCGGCGCCGCCGCGGCCAGGTCGGCGGCGGACCCCGGGTCGGCGTGGATGCTGCCCGACAGGTTCCCGCCGAGGCGGGCCAGCACCGGCAGCAGGTCGTCCACGGACGGGTAGGTGATCACCAGCCCGGCCGGCCCGAACCGCTCCTCGGCCAGCTCCGGCAGCCCGGCGGCAAACGCGTCCAGGCTGGTCAGGAACACCTGCGGGGTCGCCGTCCACGGACCCTCACCGGGCTGCCCGGTGGCCAGCGGGGTGACCGCGGGGTGGTCCGCCAGCGCGGCGGCCGCCGCGTCGTACGACGCATGGATCCGCTCGGACAGCATCGGGGCGCCCGCCGTGTCCTGGACCGCGCCGGCGATGGCCGTGCGCAGGCCCTCGTCGTCGGGGATGAACAGCAGCCCGGGGTTGGTGCAGAACTGGCCGGCCCCGAGGGTGAGCGATCCGGCGTAGCCGGCCGCGGTCTCCGCCGCCCGGGCCGTGGCCGCGCCCGGCAGGACCACCGCCGGGTTGACCGAGCCCAGCTCGCCGTAGAACGGGATCGGGATGTCGCGCCCGGCGCAGATCTGCTGCAGCGCGAGGCCGCCCCGGGCCGACCCGGTGAACCCGGCCGCGGTGATCGCCGGATGACGGAGCAGCCTGACCCCCGCAGGCACGCCAAAGATCACCGCAAACGTTCCGTCCGGCGCCCCCGCCCGGGCCAGCGCATCCTGCACGAGGCGGGCGGCCGCCACCGAGGTCTGCGGATGGCCTTCATGCGCCTTCACCACCACCGGGCAGCCGGCCGCCAGCGCGGACGCGGTGTCGCCGCCCGCGACCGAGAACGCGAAGGGGAAGTTCGACGCCGAGAACACCGCGACCGGGCCGACGGGCCGGACCATCCGGCGCAGCCCCGGCACGCCCTGGGCCGGCGGGCTGGTGATCACGTCCAGGTAGCTGCCGTCCTCCAGGACGTCGGCGAACATCCGCAGCTGCCCGGTGGTGCGGGCCACCTCGCCGGTCAGCCGGGCGCTGCCCAGGGCGGTCTCCGTGTCGGCCACCGCGGCCAGGTCAGCGGCCTGGGCGTCCAGCGCGCCAGCGACCGCCCTCAGGGCCGCCGCCCGTCCCGCTGGCCCCAAGGCCTCCCAGCCGGGCCGGGCCGCGGCCGCCGCCTCGGCGATCGCGTCCACGGCACTGTCGGTGGTCTCGGCGACCGGCTCGCCGGACGGCTTGCCGGTGCGCGGGTCATATCCCTGGATCATGAACCATCCGTCCTCTGCTGATTGCTCAGGCGTGCGGCGTCTACTTCAGGTGGTCTGCGTCGTAGCCGGGCAGGGTGAACTCGCCGCCCAGGTAGGCGAACACCGGATCGTCCGGATCTGGTGCCCCGTGGGCCGCGACGACCTCGGCGGCGTACTGTTCCGCGTCGTCCCGTGGCTCGTAGCCCAGCACTCGCGCCTCGTCCAGGCTGACCCAGCCGCCACGGGTGTTGGCGGACACGCCGAAGGCCACCCGGAAGCCGGGCCGCTCCGCGGTCAGGCAGGCCTCGAACAGCCGCCCGGCATCGTCCGGGGACAGCCAGGTGGACAGCATGCGCGGGGTCGACGGGCGCTCGAAGCACGACAGGATGCGCAGGCAGATGGCGTCCAGGCCGTACCTATGGTGGTACATCGACGCCAGCGCCTCCCCGGCCACCTTGGACACCCCGTAGTAGGTGTCCGGGGCGGGGAACGCGTAGTCCGGGACCGGGAAGGCGGAGCGGGGGGTGAACCCGGCCGCGTGGTTGGACGAGGCGAAGATCACCCGGGGCACGCCGGACCGGCGGGCCGCCTCGAACATGGTGTAGGTGCCCTGGATGTTGATGTCGATGATCTGGTCCCAGGGCCCCTCACCGGACACGCCGCCCAGGTGGATCACGGCGTCCGCGCCGGACAAGGCCTCGGTCATCGCGGCCATGTCCGTCACCGACGCTATGACCACCTCTTCATCCGGTCCGGGCGAGGCTGGCGGGGTGATGTCCAGCAGGCGCAGTGTCCGGCCGGGCCGGGCCAGGCGCTCGCGCAGCATGGACCCGATCCGGCCGGACCCGCCGGTGATGACGATGATTGGCACGGCAGTCAACCTTACGCGCTCACCGGCGGCGGACATGGCACAGGATCATCCGCGCCCGGTCCGGCGCTGGCGCCCGGCCGTCACGACGTCACCGGGACGCCGCCGACCGTCACGTCGTCCACGACCAGGTCGGATACGTACTGAGCCGAGTTGGCCGCGGTCGACGCGGTGATGGTGAGGTCGTCCAGGGTGACGGTGCCGACTGGGTCAGCTGCGGACGCGCCGGTCAGCGACCAGATCCCGGCGCAGGTGTCCACTGTCCAGTCGGCCAGCGTGATGCCGGTGATGTCCGGCGGGAAGTCCCCGGTCTGGGCGTCGTAGTTGCCCTGGATCAGCAGCAATGGGCCGCCGACCGTGCCGGCCGTGATCCGGTAGACGTTGCTGTTGCGGGCGTAGCCGCCGCGCAGCGTGTTGGTCTTGATCCGGTGCCCGGCCTGCAGGTTGGCGCTGTTCATGGTGAGGTCTCGGGCGTAGACGTTCTTGACTCCGCCGGTCATCTCGCTGCCGAGGGTGATGCCGCCGTGACCGTTGGCGAATGCGCTGTTCTGGATGACGACGTTCTGGCTGGGCACGTTCACCCGGCGCCCGTCGGCGTCCCGGCCCGACTTGATGGCGATGCAGTCGTCGCCCGTGTTGAACGTGACCCCGTCGATGACCACGCCGTCGCAGGACTCGGGGTCACAGCCGTCGGTGTTGGGGCCGGAGGAACTGATCGAGACGCCCTCGACCGTGACGTTGCGGCACAGATTCGGGTTCAGGTGCCAGAACGGCGAGTTGATGATGGTGACGCCCTGGATGAGCACGGTGTCGGTTAGGAACGGCTGGATCATCTGCGGCGGCAGGTAGTGTCCCGGGCCGAACACCCGCTGTGCGACCGGGACGTTGTCGTCGGCCATCGTCTCGAGCAGGTCGAAGTCGGGGGTCTCGAGGTTCTTCCAGTTCCACCAGTGGCTGGCGTCGGCCTGGCCGTTCAGCGTGCCCGAGCCGGTGATCGCGATGTTCCGCTGGCCATAGGAGTAGATGGGCGGCGAGTAGTTCATCAGCTCGATGCCCTGCCACCGGGTGAAGACCACCGGCAGGTAGGCGCTGGGGTCCTGGCTGAACAGGATCGTCGAGCCTGCCTCCAGGTGCAGGTCCACGTAGCTGAGCAGGTGGATCGCGCCGGTGAAGAACTGGCCGGGGGGCACGATGACGTGTCCCCCGCCGGCCTGGTGGCAGGCGGCGATAGCCGCGGCGAACGCCTGGGTGCAGTCGGTGGCGCCGTCGCCCACGGCGCCGAACTGGGTAACCGGGAAGAAGCGGCCGGGGAAGCCGGGCCGCCGGACCGAGGCCACGATGCGGTCGGCAGCCAGGTCCGCGCGAGTGTGCTGACCGGAGCGGCCCCGGCCGGCCCGGGCGGCCGCGCTGGCCGGTAAGGCGCCGGACCAGAGCGGGCTGGTTAAGGCACCGGCTCCCGCGAGCGCCGAGTAGCGGAGCAGGGCACGGCGGTTGAACTCGTTCGACATTGAACTACCTCCGGGTGAGTGGGGTTACTCCGGTGGTACCGGTGCCGCTCGGGGGCGGCCAGGAGCCAGTGTCAGCGGGGGTCGGGCTCGGGGTTACGGCCGGGCCGGGCGAGGAACCCGAAATCACAGCCCTGGTCCGCCTGGGTGACGTTCTCGGCGTACAGCGCGCCGTAACCGCGCTCGAACCGGCGGGGCGGCGGCTGCCAGGCCGCACGGCGCTTGGCCAGCTCCGCGTCGTCCACCTCCACCCGCAGCGACCGCTCGGCGACGTCCAGGGTGATCAGGTCACCGGTGCGGACCAGCGCGAGCGGGCCGCCCACGTAGGACTCGGGAGCGACGTGCAGCACGCAGGCGCCGTAGCTGGTCCCGCTCATCCGCGCGTCGGAGATCCGGACCATGTCCCGCACCCCCTGGGCCAGCAGGTAGTCCGGGATGGGCAGCATCCCGTACTCCGGCATGCCCGGGCCGCCGAGCGGCCCCGCGTTGCGCAGCACGAGCACGGAGTCGGCGGTCACGCCCAGCGCCGGGTCGTTGATCTGCCGCTGCATCTCGCGGTAGCTGTCGAACACGACCGCCGGGCCGGTGTGCTTGAGCAGCGCGGGCTCGGCCGCGATGTGCTTGATCACCGCACCGTCGGGGGCCAGGTTGCCGCGCAGCACGGCCAGGCCGGCCTCGGCGGCCAGCGCGGTCGCCGGGTCACGGATGACGTCGTCGTTGTAGACCTGGGCCCCGGCCAGCTGGTCGGCCAGCGGCCGGCCGGTGACCGTGATCCGGTCGGTGTGCAGCGCGCCGGGTACCTCGGCCAGCCGGGCCAGCAGCGCGGGCAGTCCCCCCGCGTAGTAGAAGTCCTCCATCAGGTACTTCCCGCCGGGACGCACGTTGGCCAGGACCGGGACCCGGCGGGAGATCTCGTCGAAGTCCTCGAGGCTGAGCGGTACCCCGCAGCGGCCCGCCATGGCGATGAGATGGATCACGGCGTTGGTGGAGCCGCCAAGGGCCAGCACGGTGGCCACCGCGTCCTCGAACGCCTCGGCGGTCAGGATCTGGTCCGGAGTCAGGTGCTCCCAGGCCATGTCCACGATCCGGCGGCCGGTCGCGGTGGCCATCCGGTAGTGCGCGGAATCGACCGCCGGGATGGACGCCGCGCCGGGCAGCGTCATGCCCAGCGCCTCGGCCGCGGAGGTCATGGTCGAGGCGGTGCCCATCGTCATGCAGTGGCCGGGTGAGCGGGCGATGCCGCTGGCCAGGTCGGCCATCTCGCAGTCGCCGATCAGCCCGGCCCGCTTGTCGTCCCAGTACTTCCACAGATCGGTGCCGCTGCCCAGGGTGGTGCCGCGGTAGTTGCCGCGCAGCATCGGCCCGGCGGGCAGGTAGATGGCCGGGATCCCGGCGCTGGCCGCGCCCATGATCAGTGCGGGCGTGGTCTTGTCACAGCCGCCCATCAGCACCGCGCCGTCCGCCGGGTAGGACCGGAGGAGCTCCTCGGTGTCCATGGCGAGCAGGTTCCGGTACAGCATCGGGGTCGGCTTCTGGAACGTCTCGGAGAGGCTGGCCACCCCGAACTCCGCCGGGAAGCCGCCGGCCTCCCAGATGCCCCGCTTGACCTGCTCGGCCCGCTCACGCAGGTGCATGTGGCAGGGGTTCAGCTCGGACCAGGTGTTCACGATCGCGATGATCGGCTTGCCCAGGTAGTCCTCGGGGCTGGCGCCGAGCTGGCGCATCCGGCTGCCGTGGCTGAACGCGCGCATCCCGTCCCCGCCGAACCAGCCATAACTGCGCAGCTGCTCAGGGTCCCGGCTGCTCGCGGCCGGGCCCGCCGGATCGGTGGCAGTCACAGCTGGCCGTCCTGGGCCTCCAGCCCCCAGCCGGCCAGGATCTTGCCGATCTCGCCGCGTATGTCGTCCGGCAGCAGGCGGCTCGGCGGGCGGACGTCCCGGCGGGCCAGCCCCAGCTGGGCCAGCGCCTCCTTGACCACGCTGACGTTGTCCGCGGACGAATCCGCCGCCCGCAGTTCCTCGAAGTGGCGGCACTCGGCCCAGAGCCGCAGCGCCCCGGCGTCGTCACCGGACCGCAGCGCCTCCAGCATGCCGACCGAGATCTTGGGGGCGACGTTGGCCAGCCCGGACGTGAAGCCGCGCGCCCCGTAGGCCCAGCAGCCGGGGGCGGTCAGCTCGGCCAGCCCGGCCAGCCAGGTGAACCGGGATAGGCCGGCGTCCCGGGCCACCCCGGCGAACCCCACGAGGTCGCGTACTCCGTACTTGACCCCTATGACGTTCGGGGACTGCTTGCCAAGCTGGCGGATGTGCCGCCCCCCGATCTTCGGGTCGCGGGTATACAGCACCACGCCCATGTCGGGCACAGCCTCGGCGATGGCCGCGTTGTAGTCGACCCAGCCGTCGGCCGACAGGTACGGGCTGACCGGCTGGTGGATCATGATCATGCGGGCCCCGGCCGCGCGGGCGTGGGTCGCGGAACTGATCGCGGTGGCGACGTCATGGCCGACGCCGGCCAGCACCTCTGCTCGTCCCCGGACGGCGCGGATGGCGGACTCGGTGGCGGCCCGGGTCTCCTCGTTCGTCAGCGTGTAGAACTCCCCGGTGTTGCCGTTGGGGGTGACCAGGGTGATCCCGCCCTCAACGAGGCGGTGGATGAGCCGCCCGTGGCAGTCCCAGTCGGGCGCGCCATCCGGGCCGAACGGGGTGACCGGGACGGCGGCCACGGTCGCGAGGATCTCCAGGAACTCGTCGGTGACGGCGGGGTCAATGCGCATCGGTGCTCCATTCGGTGGCGGGTGCCAGGCCAGAGAAGTCAGGTGCCGGGAAGTCGGGTGCCGAGAAACCGGGTGCGGCGAACGGGGGCGCGGCGAAATGCCGGGCCGCGAACCCGGCGATGTGCGCGCGCAGCAGGGCCGCCGCCTGGGTGGCCGCACCGGCCCGCGCGGCCGCCAGGATCGCCTGGTGCTCGGCCGCCTCCTGCTGCCACGACGGGGCCTGCTCCCAGGACAGTGCGGATACGAGCGCCGTCTGGTCGCGCAGGTCGTCCAGGGATTTGACCAGCAGCGCGTTGCCGCAGGCCAGGTACAGGGCGCGGTGGAACTCACGGTTGGCCAGGCTGCGCTGAGCCTGGTCGGTGGTGGCGTCGGAGGCAGCCAGGGCCGCCTGCGCGGCCGCCCACGGACCGGGGTCCAGCCCGTCGGCGCCGGGCTTCACGGCGCTCCCGGCCTGCACGGCGCTCCCGGGCTGCACCGTACTGGCCTGGACCGCGCGGCGAACCGCCTCCGGCTCCAGCAGCAGGCGCAGGTCGTAAATGGCGGCCGCGCTGGCCGGGTCGATGGCCCGGACGGTGGCCCCACGGTACGGGCTCATCGTGACCAGGCCCGCGCCCGCCAGCGTCTTCAGCGCCTCGCGGACCGGCGTCTTGGACACGCCGAGCAGCTGGGCCAGTTCGGTCTCTACCAGGCCCTGCCCGGGACGAAGCTCCCCGGCCAGGATGGCGTGCTTGATGGCGTCGAGGACCGCTTCGGTGCGCGAGGGAGCCGCCCCGGTAGAACCGTTGAGGAAACTACGGGCGGGCGCCACGATGGCGGTGCTCACCGGAAACCTCCGCCCGACAACTCTCGCATACGGCATCTCATATACGATATGAGTGTACGAGCCCGGCACCGTCGCGTCAACGCGGCTTAGTCACAGCCCAGTTGGGCGAGCCCCGAGGGGCTACAACCAGCCGGGGATCAGCCGTTCTTGCGGGCGACCCCGCCCCACATGGCGGCCTTCCGGGCGCCCTCGACCTCGGAGTCCTGCCGCCAGTGCTGCACCGGGACGACCCCCGGCTCGGCCATCTGGAGCCCGGCGAAGAAGTCGGTGACCTCGGCCTGGCTGCGGTAGGTGCCCTTCTGGGCGAGCAGCCGGTTGAGCCGCTTGCCCATCTCGGCCATCTTCTCCGGCTCGATGTCCGACGCCACGTGCGAGAGCAGCAAGTAGCTGCCCGGCGGCACGGCGTCTATCAGCTGGCTCACGATACTGTACGGGTGGTCTTCAGGCCCGATCAGGTGCAGCACCGCGACCAGCATGACCGCCACGGGCTGGGAGAAATCGAGCAGCGTGCGGGCACGGTCAAGGATCTTGTCGGTGTCGCGCAGGTCGGCGTCGAGGTAGTCGGTCCGGCCCTCCGGGCCGCCGACCAGCAGGGCGCGGGCGTGGGCCAGCACGATGGGGTCGTTGTCCACGTAGACGACGCGGCTCTGCGGCGCGATGGACTGAGCCACTTCGTGCGTGTTGTTGGCGCTGGGAATGCCCGTGCCGATGTCGAGGAACTGGCGGACTCCGGCTTCCGCGGCCAGGAACCGCACGCCGCGGGCCAGGAACGCCCGGTTCGCCCGCACCGAGGAGACCAGGTCGGGGTAGGCAGCGAGGGCGTCCTCACCGGCCTGCCGGTCGGCTTCGAAATTGTCCTTGCCGCCCAGCCAGTAGTCGTACACCCGGGCGATATGCGCCACGCTGGTGTCGAAGTCGACCCGCTCTTCGTCCGCGGGAACAGGCGCACCGAGCCAATCACTTGCCATCACTGCCGCCTTTCCCAGCCCATCGCCGGATTCGTCCCGCAGCGGAGACCTTACCGTGTCCGGCTGAACTACGAGTCAAACCCCAGTCCCAAGCGGTCCAGGGTGCGCAGCCACAGGTCCCGGCGTCCCTCGTGGCGGTCCGCGCGGGCCAGCGACGCGCGAGTCAGCTGGATCACCGCGGAGCGCAGCGGCTCGGGCGGGAACGGCACCGGCTTGCCGCGCACCATGCCCAGCGCGGTCCGCTCGGTCTGCTCCCCGCTGAGCAGGTCGAGCAGCACGTTGCCGCCGAACCGGGAAGCGCCGACACCCAGCCCCGTGTACCCGGCCGCGTAGGCCAGCCGCCCGCGGTGGGCGGTGCCGAAGAACACGCAGAACCGCGCGCAGGTGTCGATCACCCCGCCCCAGGTGTGGGTGAAACGGAGCCCTTCGAGCTGCGGGAACGTTTCGAAGAACTGCCCGGCCAGCCGGGCGAACGTCGCCGGCCGCTGATCGTGGCCGGGCGTGATCAGGCCGCCGTTGTAATAGACCGCGTCGTACCCGCCCCACAGGATCCGGCCGTCGCCGGTGAGCCGGTAGTAATGGAACTGGTTGCCCATGTCGCCGACGCCCTGCCGGTGCTGCCAGCCAATGCTGGCCCGCTGGGCGCCGGACAGCGGCTCGGTCATCATCGCGTAGTCGTACACCGGGACCAGGTACCGCCGCAGACGGCGCAGCAGCGGTGCGTACGCGCCGGTGCCCAGCGCGGCCCGCGGCGCGCGGACGCTCCCGTCCGGGGTGAACAGCCGCAGCCCGGGGCCCTCCGGGCGGATCGACCCGACCGGGGTTCGTTCGTAGATCCGGACGCCCGCCTGCAGGCAGGCCCGGCGCAGCCCCCAGGCCAGCCGGGCCGGGTCCACCATGGCGCAGCCGTCCCGGTCCCACAGGCCGCCGTAGTACGCCGGCGAGGCGATCTCGGCCCGCACGGCCTCCGTGTCCAGCAGCTCCGCGGGCGCGCCGGGGGAACCCGACGCTTCGGCCAGCTCGCGCACGGCGGCGGCGTGATCCCATAGGTCCGGCAGCTGCCAGGGCTGGGTGGCGACGGCCAGCTCGCCGGTGCGCTCGAAGTCGCAGTCGATCCCGTACCGGGCCACGGTGGCCGCGATCTCGTCCAGGTTCTGCCGGCCCATCCGGTCCAGCACGGGCATGTCCGGCCCGAACCGCTCCAGCCCGTTGGCCAGCCCGTGGGTGAGGCTGGCCGAGCAGAAACCGCCGTTGCGGCCGGACGCGGCCCAGCCGGCCGTGCGGCCCTCCAGCAGCACCACGTCGGCGGAGGGGTCCCGCTCCTTGGCCAGCAGCGCGGTCCACAGCCCGGTGAACCCCGCACCGACCACGGCCAGGTCGGCGGTGGTCTCCTCGTGCAGCGGCGGGGCAGGCTCCGGGGCATCCGGGCGGTCCAGCCAGAAACAGGCTGGCCGCGCGTCCCGCAGCGCGGCCTCGCCGGGGAGGCCGCTCAACCGCGGCGCAGTCACCCGCGGATCACCGGGTTGAACGCGCCCTCGTACTCCTCCTGCAGCTTCCCGCTCACGTCGGCGTAGTTATACAGCCGCTTGTACTCGGCGGGGGTCGGCCAGACCAGCTCGCTGGTGGCCACCTCGTGCAGCAGCTGCCGGCTGCTGCCGGTGGCCTTGGCCGCGTCCCGGGCGATGACGGGCCGGGCCGCGGGGACGGCACTGATGTAGTTGATCGACTCGGTGAGCTGGGCCGCGATCTGCGGCCGGTAGTACCAGTCCATCAGCATCATCGCGTCCACGGGGTTCTGAGCGTACTTGGGGATCATCATGTTGTCGGCCCACAGCGTGCCGCCTTCGTCCGGGATGACGAACTTCAGGTCCGTCCCCGAGCTCAGGTTCTGCTGGAAGATGTCCCCGGACCAGGCCATCGAGATCCAGGTGTTCCCGCTGGTCAGCTCGTCGATGTAGGACTGCTGGTAGTAGCCGCGGACCAGGCCGGCGTCACGCTGCTGGGTAAGCGTCCTGGCCGCCGCCCGCCAGTCCGCCGGGGTGGACGTCTCAGGGTCGACGCCCAGCTTGAGCAGGCCGAAGTTGCCCAGGTCCTGAATGTCGGCCATCATCCCGACCCGGCCCTTGTACGCCGGGTTCCACAGCTCGTTGAGGCTGGTCACCGGGGTCTGGATGTACTTCGGGTTCCACGCGATGCCCGTGGTGCCGGACGCCCACGGGACGCTGTAGGTGTTGCCCGGGTCGAACGAGCGGTGCTGGAACTTGGCCGCCGCGTACCGGTGGAAGTTCGGCAGCATGCTCTGGTCCAGCGGGATCAGCCCGCCCATGGTGAGCAGCTCGGAGAACCAGAACCCGTTGGTGACGACCATGAGGTCGTAGCCGATCGACTCGCCGGCCCGGAGGATCGGGGCGATCTTGTTCACCCAGTAGTCGTCTTCCTGGATGACCTCGGCGTAGCTGACCGTGATCCCGGTGGAGGCGGTGAACTCCTGCAGCGTCTTGTGACCCGTGTCGATGTACAGCGGCCAGTTGGCGAAGTTCACGTGCCCGTGCCGCTTCTGCGTGGCCCAGAACCTGGCCACGGTGTTCTGCGCCTGCACCACGCGGGGTTTCGCGGGCGCGCCGCCGCTGCACGCGGCCAGGGCCAGCCCGGCCGCGGCCAGGCCGCCCAGGCCCAGCACGTCGCGCCGACGAGGCTGGGTCATCCCGCGCGCCAGCACGGGATCATCGAGGCGTTCCTCGTCATTCATCGCTCACCGCCAGGTCAGGTCTGCCTTCTGGCTACCACGATGCTGGTCAGCGCGCACAGGATTCCGACTGCGAAGATGGCGCTGCCGAACACGAAGACCTGCGGCGGGATGCCGACCCGGGTGGCCCCGTAGACCCAGACCGGGAACGGCACTGAGGCCCCGCTGACGAAGTTGGACGTGACGAAGTCGTCGATGGACAGGGCAAACGCCATCAGCGCACCAGCCAGGACGCCGGGCATGATCAGCGGCAGGGTGATCTTCCGGAACGTCACCCAGGCGTTCGCGCCCAGGTCCTGCGCGGCCTCCTCCAGCGACCGGTCGAAGCCGGCCATCCGGGCCCGGACCGTGATCGCCACGTAGGCGATGCTGAACGCCACGTGGGCCAGCAGCAGGGTGATGAAGCCCCGGGCCACGTTCAGGGTGACGAACAGGCCGAGCAGCGACGCGCCCATGACGATCTCCGGCGCCGCGATGTTCAGGAACATCACCTGCTCCAGGAAGCCCTTGCCGCGCAACTGCGGTGGCCGGTACCGGACCAGAGCCAGCGCCAGCAGCGTGCCCAGCGTGGTGGCCACGATCGTGGCCAGCACCGCCAGCCGGATCGAGAGCCAGAACGAGGACGTGAGCTGCGGGATGTCCGACCACTGCCGGTACCACTGGGTGGTGAAGCCGTTCCAGGCGAAGCTGACCTGCGGCAGGCCGGTGGTGACCTTGTTGAAGCTGTAGACGATCATCACCGCGATCGGGAAGACCAGGTAGGCGATGACCAGCCAGGAGTAGGCGGGCAGCACGAACCGGGTCCACCGGCGCCGTCGCGGCCCAGTGCGCCGGGCCTCCCCCGTCTCGGCGCCAGCGGGCGCTGTCACCACCGCGCTCATATGTAGTCCTCGATGGTCCGCGAGCCCAGCAGGCGGGCGTAGGCGAAGATGCCGACCAGCGCGATGGCCAGCAGCACCGCGGACAGCGCCGAGCCGCCCGCGTAGTCCAGGTTGACCAGGAACGCGTTCTGGATCACGGTGCCGATCATCGTGTTGCTGGTGCCGCCGAGGACCTGCTGGTTGACGTAGTCGCCCAGCGCCGGGACGAACGTGAGCAGGAACGCGGCGAACAGCCCGGGCACGGTGAGCGGCAGGATCACCCGGAGGAAGGCCTGCCGGCGGGACGCGTAGAGGTCGTAGGCCGCGTCCAGTACCCGCTTGTCGATCCGCTCGATGGCCACGTACAGCGGCAGCGCGGTGAACGGCAGGTAGTTGTAGGCCAGCCCGGCTACCACCGCGTACCCGGTGGCCAGCACGTGGAAGTTCTGCGGCAGCAGGTGCGCGTTCTTCAGGGTGCCCAGGATGATGCCCTGGTCGGAGAGGATGAACTCCCAGACCACAGTGCGGATCACGAACGAGACGAAGAACGGCACCAGCAGCATGAGCAGGAAGAAGTTCTTCCTGCTCCCGCCGTGGAACGCGATCCAGTAGGCGATCGGGAACGACACGATCAGGTCGATGATCGTCGCCGCGCCCGCGAAGTAGAAGCTGGTGATGAACTGCGCGTGGTACAGGCTGAGCTGCTGGCCGAACTCACCCCAATGCCAGGTCATCACGCAGGCGCCGGTGGCCGTGTTGCACGACTGCAGCGACAGCGACAGCATCACCACCAGCGGGACCAGGAACAGCACCAGCAGCCACAGCCCGGCCGGCAGGCTCAGCAGGTACGGCGCGAGGGCCTTGCCGAGCCTGGGCCGGGGGCGGCGGCGGGTTACGAGCCCTGGGTGATCGGCAAGAACAGGTTGTTCCACGCGGTCAGCTCTTCCTGGCTCTTGTACTGGTAGTAACTGCGCGAGTTCTTGATGTACTGCGCGGTCGGGAACACGGTGGGCGCGTCGGCCGTGGTGGCGGTAGGCAGGCCGATCTCCGGCTTCATCTCGGTCAGGGCCGTCTTGGCCCAGCCAGCCGGGTTCAGCAGCACCTGCTTGGCCGCAGGCACCGGGCACACGTAGTCGTCGTAGTACTCCACCAGGGCCTCGACCTCCGGCTGGTAGAAGTAATCCATCAGCGTCATCGCGTCCTTGGGGTTCTGGGCGTACATGGGGATGCACATGTTGTCGGTCCAGAACATGCCGCCCTCAGTGGGGATGAGCAGCTTCAGGTCGCGGTACTTGCTGTTCAGGTCGGCCTGGAAGATGTCACCGGACCAGGCCTGGGACACGACGATGTCGCCGTTCTTCAGGTGGTCGATGTAGCTCTGGTCGTAGTAGGAGCGGACCAGGCCGTCGCTCTTCTGCTGCTGCAGCTTCTTGGCTGCCTTGGCCCAGTCGGATTCCTTCGACGTGGCCGGGTCCACCCCGATGGCCAGCAGCCCGATGCTGCCCAGTTCCTGCGGGTCGGACATCATGCCGATCTTGCCTGAGTACTTCTTGTCGAACAGGATGTCCACGCTGGTGCCGGGGTCCTTGATCACCGAGGAGTTGTACCCGATCGCGGTCCAGCCCGACTGCCAGGCCATCGTGTGCTTGTTGCCCGGGTCCCAGGACGGGTTCTTAATCAGCGGGCCGGCGTACTTGTCGAAGTTGGTCATCATGCTGCGGTCCAGCGGGACCAGCCAGCCGAAGTCGATCAGGTAGCCCAGCGGCGGGCTGCTGTTCGTCATCACGATGATGTCGTAGCCGGTGGGCTGCTTGGCCGTCAACGAAGGGCGGATCTTGGCGTAGAAGGGCAGGTTGTCGTTGATCGGCTCGGTGTAGGTGACGGCGATCCCGGTCGTCTGGGTGAAGTGCTCCAGGGACAGGTGCTTGCCCTTGAGCACGTCGATGTAATACGGCCAGTTGGCGAAGTTGACCGTGTGGTGCAGCTTCTGCTTGGCCCACCAGGCGGCGGTGCCGACGCCGCCAGCCGGGGTGGACCCGCTGCTGGTGGTGGTCGCGCCCTTGACCCCGCAGGCGGCCAGGAACGCGCCGATGCCCAGCGCGCCCGCGCCGGTGCCGGCCGTCCGCAGCAGCTGCCGCCGGGACATGCCCTGCTGGGTGAGGCGGGGCTGGGTCAGCCCCCGCCAGAGGGACGGGTCGGGGCCGGCCGCCCGTGTTGGATCACCGGCGGGGTCACTGCCGAGCTGCTCATCCATCGGAACCTCCTGTCCAGCGCCTCGCGCTGCGGGGGCGGGCGGGGTGCACCGCCAGGCGCGGGCGGTCAGCCAATCGGGTAAGAGTGCTGCGGATCCCAGGTCAGCCAGACCTCGTCACCCCGGCTGACCGGGGTGGCGGCCGAGGCTGAGTTCTGCTGGAAGACGACGACGTCCGCCCCGGTCGTGGTGTGGACCGAGAAACTGGTGGAGGTGCCCAGGTAGACCACCTCGGTGACGGTGCCGCGCAGCGCGCAGCCGTCCGCCGGGCCCGGCCCGGGGGTGAGCTCGATCTTCTCCGGGCGCACGGTGAGCTCGACGTCCTGGCCGGCCGCCAGCGCGGACCGCCCTTCGGGGACGATGATCCGCTCGTCCGGGCCCACCTCGATGACGCCCTGTCCGTCAGTGACCCGCGCCAGCGACCCGGTCAGCAGGTTGGACGTCCCGATAAATCCCGCAACGAAGCGCGTCGCGGGGTGCTCGTAGATGTCCCGCGGATGCCCCAGTTGCTCGATGACGCCGTCGTTCATCACCGCAATGCGGTCTGACATGGTCAGGGCCTCGTTCTGGTCATGCGTCACGTAGACGAACGTGATGCCGACCTCACGCTGGATCCGCTTGAGCTCGACCTGCATGGCCTGCCGGAGCTTGAGGTCCAGGGCGCCCAGGGGCTCGTCCAGCAGCAGGGCCTTGGGGTGATTGACCAGCGCCCGGGCCAGGGCGACCCGCTGCTGCTGGCCGCCGGACAGCTCCCGGGGCCGGCGCTGCTCGCGGCCGGTGAGGTCGACGATCTCCAGCATCTCGCCGACCTGGCGGGTGATCTGGTCCTTGGGCACGCTCTTGCGCCGCAGCCCGAAGGCCACGTTCTCGAAGACGCTCATGTGCGGGAACAGCGCGTAGGACTGGAACACCATGTTCACATCGCGCTTGTTCGGCGGGGCCGCGGTGACGTCGCGGCCGTCCAGCCGCACGATGCCGCGGGTGGGCTCCTCGAAGCCGGCGATCATCCGCATCGTGGTGGTCTTGCCGCACCCTGAGGGACCCAGCATGGAGAAGAACTCGCCCGGCCGGATGGCCAGGTCGATACCGCGGACGGCGGTGACCACCTCGCTCCGGGAGTGGAATTCCTTGACCACCCCGTCCAGCCCGATGGCCGGCACGGCGGGCCGGCCCGCCGCCTCCGCCGGGCCGGCCGTCGGCACGTCCTGCGGGGACGCGTCAGTGTCGGTCATGTCAGGAGCAAATCCCTCGTCTCGGGTCCTGGGTCATGCCGCTCCCAGTGCGTGCGGCCAGTGAGTTTCTGCCAGTGTTCGCTGGGCCGTGCTCACTCTGCGGGCGGAGCTCAGCGCATGCCATGCGGGCGGTGCGCGGCGTCGCGCTCCGGCCCAGGTCAGCAAGCCGCATACCAGGTCAAAAGCATCTATACGGCGAGTGGACCCGATCCTGGCAGAAGGGTTGCCCAAAATCAACCGAATCAGTCGCCATGTGTCAAAACGGCAACTGATTCGCTTTACAGGCTCCGGACGGGACGCTCAATCCCCGAGGTAGCTCATCACGTGCTTGATCCGCGTGTAGTCCTCGAATCCGTACATCGACAGGTCCTTGCCGTACCCCGAGTGCTTGAAGCCGCCGTGCGGCATCTCGGACGCGAACGGGATATGCGTGTTGATCCAGACCGCGCCGAAGTCCAGCTGCCGGGCCAGCCGCATGGCCCGCCCGTGATCCCGGGTCCACACGCTCGCGGCCAGCCCGTACTTGACCCCGTTGGCCCAGCGCAGCGCCTCGTCCTCGTCGCCGAACTGCTGCACGGTGATCACCGGGCCGAAGATCTCTTCCTGGATCATCTCGTCGTCCTGGCGCAGTCCGCTGACCACGGTGGGCTCGAAGCAGTAGCCCCGCTCCCCCACCCGGTGGCCCCCGGTAACCACGTCCGCGTGCGCCGGGCCGCGGCTCAGGAAGCCCTCGACCCGGGCCAGCTGCGCGGGGTTGTTCAGCGGGCCGAAGTCGGCGTCCGGCACGTCCAGGCCGCCGACCTTGGTGCCCCGGGCCTGCTCGGCCAGGGCGTCGGTCAGGTCAGCGGCGATCCGCGGGCCGGCCAGTACCCGCGTCGCCGCGGTGCAGTCCTGTCCCGCGTTGTAGAACCCGGCCTCGGCGATGCCCTGAGCGGCGCGCGCCACGTCCGCGTCGTCGAAGACCACGACCGGCGCCTTCCCGCCCAGCTCGAGGTGGACCCGCTTGAGGCCGGCGGCGGCGGCCTGGGCCACCTGGATGCCAGCGCGGACCGACCCGGTGATCGACACCATCTGCGGGATGTCGTGGCTGACCAGCTCCCGGCCGGTATCAGCGTCACCGCAGACCACGTTGAGCACCCCGGGCGGCAGGAACCCGGCCGCGATCTCCGCCAGCATCAGCGTGGACACCGGGGTGGTGTCCGAGGGCTTGAGGACCACGGTGTTGCCCGCGGCCAGCGCTGGCGCGATCTTCCAGATGGCCATCATCAGCGGGTAGTTCCAGGGTGTCACCTGGGCGCAGACGCCCACCGGCTCACGCCGGATCATCGAGGTGTGCCCGGCCATGTACTCGCCCGCCGCGCTGCCCTGCAGGATGCGCGCGGCGCCGGCGAAGAACCGGAGCTCGTCCACGCACGGCGGCAGTTCCTCAGCCAGGGTCATGGCGACAGGCTTCCCGGTGTTCCGGCACTCGGCCTCCACCAGGTCGGCGGCCCGTTCCTCGACCGCGTCGGCGAGCTTGAGCAGGGCGAGGCTGCGCTGCGCCGGGGTAGCGTCCCGCCAGGCCTCCCGGGCCGCCTCGGCGCTGCGCAGCGCGGCGTCCACGTCCTCCGGCCCGGACACCGGCGCGAGCGCGTAGGCCTCCCCGGTGCTGGGATCGACGACCTCGCTGGTGCGCCCCGCCGCAGCCGTCACGAACTCGCCGTTCACGAAGTTCTTCAGGTCCGCCGCACTGGCGCCGGGCTGCACGGTCGCTGTCAAGGTCCGCCTCCTCGGGGCGAGTTTCCTGGCCACGGCGCCGGCGCCCCCGATGTCTCCAGCAGCCGCTACTGGGTCCGACACTGGCAGAAAAATGTTTCGCGAACAAGTGAATCCGTTGCATATACCATGCATAGCAACGAAATCAGTTGACAAGCGGGGTGAGCGTGACACCATTGCTTGCGAAGGAGGACCGCATGGCGCACACCCCGGCGACGCCCGCGATCCCGGGCGGCAGCCTGAGCGGGGAGCCCGCACCGGCCAGCCGGAACGGCCGCTCCGCCACCCGCGGCCCCGCGGGCGCCGCGCTCGACCACCTCTCAAAGCAGATCATCGAGCAGCTCCAGGAGGATGGCCGCCGATCCTACGCCGCCATCGGCAAGGCGGTCGGGCTGTCCGAGGCCGCGGTCCGGCAGCGGGTGCAGCGACTGGTGGACGCGGGGATCATGCAGATCGTCGCGGTGACCGATCCGCTGATGCTCGGCTTCAGCCGGCAGACCATGATCGGCATCAAATGCGGCGGGGACCTGGAGCAGGTCGCCGACCGCCTGGCAGCCATGGATGAGATCGACTACGTGGTGATCACCTCAGGATCCTTCGACCTGCTGGTCGAGGTGGTCTGCGAGGACGACAGCCACCTGCTGGAGATCCTGAGCCGGGTGCGCGGCGTGCCCAGCGTGACCAGCACCGAGACGTTCGTGTACCTGAAGCTCCGCAAGCAGACCTACGGCTGGGGGACCAGATGACCACGCCACACGACCTGGATCTGCAGGAAGCCGCGCGGCGCCACCTGTGGCTCCATTTCACCCGGATGTCCTCCTACGCCAACGGCGAGGTTCCGGTGATCGTCCGCGGCTCCGGGCAGTACGTGTACGACCAGCACGGCAAGCGCTACCTGGACGGGCTGGCCGGCCTGTTCGTCAGCCAGATCGGGCACGGCCGCAAGGAGGTCGCCGAGGCGGGCGCACAGCAGGCCAGCGAGCTGGCCTACTTCCCGCTCTGGTCCTACGCCCACCCGCGGGCCATCGAACTCGCCGAGCGGCTGGCCACCCTGGCGCCCGGCGACCTGAACCGGGTGTTCTTCACCACCAGCGGCTCCGAGGCCGTCGAGTCAGCCTGGAAGCTAGCCAAGCAGTACTTCAAGGCCATCGGCGAGCCGGGCCGGTACAAGGTGCTCAGCCGCGACATCGCGTACCACGGCACATCGATGGGAGCGCTGGCCATCACCGGGCTTCCCTCGATCAAGGAGCCTTTCGAGCCGCTGCCGCCGGGCGGGGTCCGGGTGCCGAACACCAACTTCTACCGGGCGCCCGGCTTCGTGGCCGATGACCTCGAAGGGTTCGGCCGGTGGGCGGCCGACGAGATCGAGCGCGCCATCCTGCGTGAGGGCCCGGAATCGGTGGCCGCGGTGTTCCTGGAGCCGGTGCAGAACTCCGGCGGGTGCTTCCCGCCACCGCCCGGCTACTTCGCCCGGGTCCGCGAGATCTGCGACCGCTACGGTGTGATCCTCGTCTCCGACGAGGTCATCTGCGCGTTCGGCCGGCTCGGCTACTACTTCGGGTCGGAGCGTTATCACTACCAGCCGGACATCATCACCTTCGCGAAGGGTGCCACCTCCGGCTACTCACCACTCGGCGGCATGCTGGTCAGCGACCGGCTGATGGAGCCGTTCACCACCGGGGCAGCCACGTTCCTGCACGGGGTGACTTTCGCCGGCCACCCGGTCTCCTCGGCCGTGGCCCTGGCCAACCTCGACGTGTTCGAGCAGGAGGACCTGCTCGGCAACGTGCGGGCCAACGAGGCCACGTTCCGCGCCACCTTGGAGAAGCTGCACGACCTGCCGATCGTGGGCGACGTTCGGGGCGACGGCTACTTCTACGGCATCGAGATGGTCAAGGACAAGGCCACCCGGGAGACGTTCAGCGACGATGAGTCCGAACGGCTGCTCCGCGGCTTCCTGTCCCAGGCCCTGTTCGACGCCGGCCTGATCTGCCGCGCCGACGACCGCGGCGACCCGGTGATCCAGCTGGCCCCGCCGCTCACCTGCGGCCCCGAGCACTTCACCGAGATGGAGCAGATCCTCCGCGGCGTGCTGACGGAGGCCTGGTCGCGGATCTGACCGGGCCCTGGAACGGCCCGGGCCGCCCGCGCGTTAGACCTGGTGAGGGGCCTAGGCAGGCCGCTGAGTGGGCCTGTGCGGGACCTGCCGGGCAGCCAGCCTACGATGTGGCCAAATCGTGGCCGTATCTTCGGATGATGTCGAGCTGACGGGGGTAATCCGCGGCCCGTGGAGTACTTCGTCGGCCTGATAGCAGCGGTACTGCTGGGCGCCGGTTTCGTGCTACAGCAGGACGCGGCGCAGCGCGCGCCACAGTCCGACTTCCTGCGTGTGCGGCTCATCGCTGACCTGCTGCGGCAACGGCGCTGGCTGGCCGGCCTGGGCTTCATGATCGCGGGCATGCTGCTGTCCGCCTGGGTCATCGGCCACATGGTCCTCGCCCTCTCCGAGCCGCTGCTGGCCACCAATCTGCTGTTCGCGCTGATCATCGCCGGGCGGGTCTCCGGCCGGCACCCCCGGCCCCGTGAGCTGATCGGGGCGGTCATCCTGCTGGGCGGGGTGAGCGCCCTGTCCGTGGCCCGGTCGGTGACCTCGGTGCAGGACTCGGTGGGTTCCCCCGCGTACTGGCCGTACGCGGGGGCGGCTATCGCCGCCGCGGCGGCCTGCTTCGCCGTGGCTGGCCTGCGCCGGAGCGGCGAGGTGCGCGGCCTGCTCACCGGGACGGCCGCCGGGCTGGTGCTGGGAATCCAGGACGCGCTGACCCGGGTCAGCGTGCGGGACCTGGACAGCCTGCACGACGCCGCCCTGCTGCTGACCAGCTGGCCGGCCTACTGCCTGGTCGCCGTCGGCATCATCGCCCTGTGGCTGATGCAGAGCGCGTTCAACTCCGCGCCGCTGCACGCCTCACTGCCCGGGGTTACGGCCGCGGAGCCGGTGGCGGGGATCGTGCTCGGCGTGGTGGCCTTCCGGGAGAAGGTCCCTGCCTCACCCCCGCTCATCGCCCTCCAGGTGGTGGGGCTGATCGCGCTGGTCGTGGGGGTGGTCCTGGTGGCCCAGTCACCGGTGCTCGCCAGCCTGCGCCAGTACCACGGGCCCGGCGAGCACCTGCTGCGCCGTGACCGTGAGCAGCACCGCCCGCGGCCGCCCGCGGCAGGCCTGGATGTCCCGCCCGCCCTCAGCGCGGACCCGGCGAAGACGCCGCCGCCAGGAACGCTGCCGGGCAGATAACTCTTTCATTACTTAGCGTAACTGAATGACTTCGCTCGGCAAGCTGGTGCCATGCGTTTAGCTCACTCCGGCGATCGTCACCCGGGCCCGCGGCAGCCCCGGAACGGCAACCGCATCTGGCCTGTCACCTCCGTCGTCACTGTCCTGATAGTGGTCTTCGTTGCGGTGAAGTTGACCGGAAGCGGCTGCCCGGCTCTGCCGCGCGCGGCGGGGTCCGCTGCTGCCGCGGGCGCGGGCGGGCCGGGCCGCGGGGCAGCAGGCGAACCCAGGGCGGCCAGCCCGCTGGCCGCCCGTCCCGCCTGGGCCAGGTCGGCGATCGAGGGCATGGCCGTGTTCTACGATCCCGGGCAGGCTGCGGGCAGTTGCGGGCTGGGGCCGTTCCCGGCCGGCGGGTGGTACGCCAGCCTGCCGCCGCGCCGCTACGGCTCCGGCCGGGCCTGCGGCAGCTACGTGGATGTCCACGGGCCGGCCGGCATGGTGCGGGCCGAGGTCGTCGACGTCTGCCCGGACTGCGCGGCGGGGACGGTCGACCTGAGCCGGGCGGCCTTCGCGCAAATCGCTGACCTGGACAGCGGTACGGTCACGGTGAGCTACCAGGCGGCCGTGGACCCGCCGCTGCCAGGGCCGCTGGTCCTGCGGCTCGACGCCGCGGGCCGGCCCGGCACCCTGGCCGTGCAGGTCCTCAACCACGGCAACCGGCTGTTGTCGGTCGACGCCAGCCGGGCGGGCGGCCGGTGGCAGCGGCTGGTCCCGGATCCCGACGGCTACTGGACCGGGCCGCTGCGCCCGGGGCAGGCCGCGGCCAGCACAACGCCGGGCGGGACGACGTCCGCCGTCGCAGGCGGAACGACGGGCGCCGTCGCAGGCGGGGTGACGGGCGCCGTGGCGGCCCGGGCCGCGGGCACCAGCATCCGGGTGCGGATCACCGACGTCGCGGGCCACCAGGTGGTACTCACCGGGATGACGCTGCGCCGTACCGTGCAGCACGCCACCGCCTGGATGTACCGGGCCCGGAGCCGGACGGCCCCCCAGGCCACGGTCGCGCCCCGGTCACCGGCTGGCCGGGCCAGCCCGGCGACGAGCGGGGGCAGCTGCTGACCGGGACCCCGGGCCGGAGCCGACCGGGCCGGGCGCGCGGGCGGGCATAGCCTGGCCAGAGCCGCGCCGGCCGGCCAGGCCACGCCGTCGGGAGCAAGGAGAGGCCATGGCCGCCATGACGGCTCAGGAGACCTGGGACTTCCTGATGGAGGGGACCCGGACCGCGCACCTGGCCACGGTACGGGCCGACGGGCGCCCGCACGTGAAGCCGGTGTGGTTCCTGCTGTCCGGTGCACCCGGCGACTTCCAGGTGGTCTTCAACACCGGTGCAGACACGGTCGCCGGGCGCAACCTGCGCCGGGACGGCCGGATGATGCTCGACGTGGACGACCCGGTCCCGCCGTTCTCGTTCGTGCTGATCGAGGGCACCGCCGATTTCAGCGAGGAGGCCGCCGACCTGCTGGACGTGGCGACCAGGGTGGCGGCCCGGTACATGGGCACCCCGCTCGCGGACGAGTACGGGAAGCGCAACGCTGTTCCCGGCGAACTGGTCATCCGGGTGACCCCGTCGCGCATTGTCGCAGAGCGCGCCATCGCCGACTGAGCCCCATCACGGGCTGAGCCCTGTCGCTGACTGACGGGCGGGCCGCCGGGACTGACCAGCCGCGCCGCCTGGCGGCGGGCACATGTCGGAGTATCAGCCGTCTTATACGGGTAATACCGGCAATAGCCCCGAACTGGGCAACAGTTTTGTGCCGAGCCGAAGCGGGAAAGTACCGCGTATGCCAACGGACAGGTCAGCGGGCCGGATCCGCGCATTTGCCTTTGGCGCCGCTACGCTTTTCGATATCACTGGCGCTGTCATCTACCGGGCGCTCCGCGCGGAAATGCCGGAACCCGGCAAAGCCCCCTCTGAAGGCCCGTTTGAGCTCGCCACGAAAACAATCGAGGACGCGCATTCGGAGGCGGTCATGCGCGCTACCCGGACGAATGGCGTGGACGTTTCCGCGTGACTGACGATGACGGCACCATCGAGTCGGGCCACCCGTCAGATCAGGGCCCGGGCGTGGACCGCGCGCCCGAGCAGCCGCCGCCGGCCCGGGTCCCGCGGCTGCCCTTGCCCGGTTTCGGGGTGGCGCATCCTGGTACGGCACCCAATCCAGGCCAGGCCACCGAGGCCGGCACCACCGCTGGCCATGGTGCTACTGGCCATGGTGCTACTGGCCATGGTGCGGCTGGCCACGGTGCGGTCCTGCCGCCGGACACGGCCGCCGCGCCGTCTGGCCCAGCCCAGCCCGCCACGCCCGGCCCGGCCGATCCCCCTGTCCCGTCCGGGCCCGCAGCCCAGGCCCAG
This sequence comes from Streptosporangiaceae bacterium, assembly GCA_036509255.1. Classification (GTDB taxonomy): domain Bacteria; phylum Actinomycetota; class Actinomycetes; order Streptosporangiales; family Streptosporangiaceae; genus RYN-230. The sequence continues at coordinate 28,861 of DATCFY010000082.1, read as the reverse complement.
CCCGATCCCGCGCTGACGCGCACCGCTGCGGCCGGGCCGGCCGCGGCTATGCCTGGAGCCCCGGTCCCGCATCCGGGCCCGGGCACCACCGCTCCTCCCGACGGCACCACTCCCCCGCTGGACATCGACCAGATCGCCAGCCAGGTGTACGAACGGATCGGTGACAAGATGGACCACCGCCCGGACACGGCCCAGGACACGCCGCCCGCGGAGCAGGCGATCATGCTCCGCGACAAGGCGCCCGAGCTGTACGACCTGTGGCTCAAGATCGCCCAGGAGAAGGCGGCGACCAGCAATTACGTGCAGCGTGCGCCCTACGAGGTGCCGGAGCGGCTGGCCCAGAGCGGCCGGCCGCGGGCGCTGAGCGCCATGATCGTGGTGCTCGCCTTCTGCGGCTACCTGGCCTCGCTGGGCGGTCCGGGACCCTACATCGGGGGCCTGATCGCGATCCTCGACCTGCTGGTCATGCTGGCCCTGTTCTTCGGGCTGCGGCCAGACCACCTGACCGAGTCCAGCCGCCCGCGCAAGCGCCGGTTAATCGGGGCAACGTACTGAGCCCCCCGGGCGCCGGACGCGCCCAGGGGGCTCAGCGGTTACCGCCGGGCCTCAGCCCGGCCGACCCGCCGGATCAGCAACTGCGCCTGGTCTGCGGGTTGGCGATCACGGGGCTGGCCAGCGTCCCGCCGTACCTGGCTACGTCCGCGACGCCGTACTGCGCGTCACGGCCGAACGTCTTAGCCGTCTGGCCGCGGATGACGTTGCCGAAGTTCCACACGCAGCCGAGCCGGCCACCGTTGCCCAGCGTCCAGAACGGATAGAACTTCGCTCCGGTAGGCGGTGCCGTGCAGCCGGCCCCGGTGGTGACGTTGCAGTCAGCCTCAGATCCCGCGACGTCCGTCTCGAACTGGATCTGCGGATAACTCTTCCCGTGCGAGAACGGCCCTATATAGGCGAACGAGGTCGGGTGGTTAGGTGAACCGTCCGGCCAGTCCTTGATATAGGAACTCCCGTCAAAGTCAAGGTCACCATTCTGGAAGTAGTTATCCTGACAGCCTGCTATAGGCCAGGACACTGTCTCCGCCGTGCCGTTGACGTTGATCGGGCGCGGGCCTGCGGGGGCACACGTCATGTCGGAGTATTCGCAGAGCGATCCCGACGCGAAGTTGTCACTCGGGCAGGCCACGCCCCCCTGGGTAGTCGCGTTCTGGCATACCCCGGTGCTGGCGTTGCACGGCCCCTCACCGACCTTCCCCTTGCCTTCAGATCCGCCGACGCAGGTCTGCGCGGTCTTCGGGTCGCTGAACGACTGGCCGTCGGAGTAGCTGGCCGTGTAGGGGTAGGTGTTGGTGACCGAGGAGCAGGTCTGGAAGTGCCCGATCTCCTGCTGCATCAGCACCCCGCCCTCGAGCGCCGCCCAGGGCACCTGGTTCTGCTGCTTGGCGGTGTTGTACTCCGGGTGGAAGTTGAACGGCGTGCCAGCACAGGTCTTGTAGTTCGTGTTCATGAACCCGTTCTTGCCGCTGGCCACGACGTACCCGGTCTGGTGCGTCGTGACGTCGGTGATGCTGGCCAGCAGGCCCTGGGGCGTGTCCCGGAGGGTCGTCGCCACCGTGTCGCCCTGGTTCATCATCAGCGTCTCGTGGTTCGGCGTGAACGTGCTCACGTCGGCCAGCTGCGGGCTGGGCGGGCCGGCTGGCACACCGTTGCGCTGCAGGAAGGCGAAGTTCACCGGCTCTTCGCAGGCCGCGTTGAGGTTGGCGAAGTTGTACTCCGACTCGAGGCTGTCGATCGTCAGTGCCGCGCACCAGTGCGTGGCGTCACAGCTCGGTGCGTCCACGAACGGCTGGAATCCCGGCGGGTAGAACTGCAGCTCCAGGAAGGCCGACCCCGCGGCGTTGGGGTCGTTGATGGCCCCGCTGTTGGAGTCGCTGTCCGGCTTGCAGGGGTTCTGCGGGTAGGACCCGGGGTCGCAGATCGGTAGGCCGAACCAGGGCGCGGGACTCAGCTCCGCGTAGCGGCTGACCGTCTTCCCGTTCGGGGAAACGGTCGGCTTGCCCTTGGGGTCGACCCCGAGCCGGTTCACGTAGGTCATGTTGTTGCCGGAGCCGGGGGCACTGGAGATGAACTTGACCGACGGCTCGTCGTGCCCGACATAGACGCCGTTGTCCTCGAACCGGCCACCCCAGGTGCCACGGGGGTCGGTACAACCGCCCACCATGTCCTGCCGCACCGAGTGGTACTTGGTGCTGTGCCCGTTGCAGTCCATCATGTTGGTCGATTTGGGGGCGACGCCCTTGCTGACGCTCGCCGCTGTTGCCTTGGCGGAAGCCGCGCTGGCAGCCAGCCCGCTTCCCACCAAGGCTCCGATGATGATGATTAATGTTCCTGCCATCGCGCACAGTCGCGCCCACCGCTTGCCCATCGTGGTCCTTCCGGGAGGTTCACCAGAAACGCACAACCGACATGCGGGCGCCTGCACGGAGGCCCGGTGACGGCCCCGCGCAACCGCCCAGAGCACCGCTCACGGGCCCTGCAGACGTCTTATTGGTTCGCTGAGGTTTTTGTCAACCTTTATGCAGCTAGTGCTGGGTCTCGCCGGAGATATTTTCATTTTTCCGGCCTGTCCGTAGCAGATCTGCCCCGCCCAGCCACGGCCCGTTAGGGTAAAGAAAAAGCAAAAAGTGCGCGGGCAGCCCCTTCCGGGACTGCCCGCGCACCTGCAGAATGCCGGCCGTAGGCGGTCTGGCCGCCTGAGCAACCGGGTCCGGTCAGACCGGGCGGACCTGCTCAGCCTGCGGACCCTTCGGGCCCTGGCCTGCGGTGAACTCGACGCGCTGGTTCTCCTGCAGGCTGCGGAAACCGTCGGTCTGGATGGCGGTGTGGTGTACGAAGACGTCGGCGGTGCCGTCATCAGGGGCGATGAAACCATAGCCCTTGTCAGCGTTGAACCACTTCACGGTGCCCTGAGCCACGTGCTCTTCTCCTACGGGAACGATTATCGGGATCCACGGACGTGTCTCCCGGGTTGCTGCGACAGCCTGCCCTTCAACGGCGGGGCACTGTGTGATCCCACGGCACCGGCCAGCGAATTGACCGGCGCCGACACGCTCACGAACTTCTGCGACAACCACCGACCATTGAACACCATCACGCCGCGTGGTGCTGACGGCTCGCCCAGTTGTCAGGATATGCCCTGGTCGCCCACGCCACCTGGGACGGCGTGAAGGCCGTTGACCTGGGGACCTTCGGTGCGGAAAACTGCCTCCTAGGTTGCTGTACACGCGGAAATAGTTGATTACCTGCTCATCGGCAACGGAAAGAGTTGTGATGACCGATCAGCCGTCCACCATTGACCGCAGCCGCCTCGCTGAGCTGACTGACGGCGAGCTGCGCTGCTTCGCCGACGGGCACCCGGTGTCGGCCGGCCTGTTCGCCCGGGGCCAGCGGTCGCTCATCGGCGGGGTGCCGATGCCCTGGATGATGCGCTGGGCCAGCGGGATCCCGCCCTTCGCGGCGCGCGCGGCGGGCGCCACCATCACCGACGTGGACGGGCACGAATATGCCGACCTGTGCCTGGGCGACACCGGCGCGATGACCGGGCACGGGCCGCCGTCCGTGCTGGCGGCCCTGGCCGAGCAGGGCCAGCGCGGCATCACCACCATGCTGCCCACGGAGGACGCGCTGTGGGTCGCCGAGGAACTAGCCCGGCGGTTCGGGGTGGCCCGGTGGCTGTTCACGCTCAGCGTGACCGACGCGAACCGGGCGGCGCTGCGCATCGCGCGGCAGATCACCGGACGCTCCAAGGTCCTGGTATTCAGCTACTGCTATCACGGCTCGGTGGACGAGACGTTCGCGGTCCGTGACCACGACGGCGCCACGGTATCCCGGGAAGGCAACGTGGGACCGCCGGTCGATCCGGCGGCCACCACGATCGCGGTGGAGTTCAACGATCTGGACGCCCTGCAGGAAGCGCTGGCCGACGGGACCGTGGCCTGCGTGCTCGCCGAGCCGGCCATGACCAACATGGGCATCATCCTGCCCGACCCCGGCTACCACGAGGCGCTGCGGGAACTCACCCGGGCCGCGGGCACGCTGCTGATCATCGACGAGACGCACACCCTCTCGGCCGGGCCGGGCGGGTGTACCGCGGCCTGGGGCCTCGACCCGGACCTGGTGACGCTGGGCAAGGCCATCGGCAGCGGCGTCGCGTCCGGGGCGCTAGGGATCAGCGGCGAGGCTGTAGGCCAGATGCTGGCCCAGGTCGACGCGGACTATGAGGACACCGGCGGGATCGGCGGGACGCTGGCGGGCAACGCGCTGTCCCTGGCCGCGATGCGGGCCACGCTGAGCACCGTGCTCATCCCCGGGGCCTGGGACCAGATGATCCCGCTGGCCAGCCGGTTCCGCCGCGGCGTCGAAGATGTCCTGCGCGAGTTCGGCCTGAGCTGGCACGTCACCCAGCTCGGCTGCCGGGCCGAGTACCGCTTCCAGCCCGGGCCGCCGCGCAACGGCACCGAGGCCTACCAGGCCGCGGACTCCGACCTGGAGCGCTATTTCCACCTGCACGCAATGAACCGCGGGGTGCTGATCACGCCGTTCCACAACATGGCGCTCATGTCACCCGTCACCCGGGAGGCCGACGTCGACCGCCACACCGCCGTCTTCCGGGAGGCCGTCGCAGACCTGCTGGCTGGGCCCTGACCGGGCCAGACGGGTTGCGTCCACGATCTCCCGGCGAGATACGGTCAGCGGCCCTCGAACCGGGCCCGGACGGCGCGGGTCACCGGCTGCAAACGCGGCTGGAGCCGCTGTGGTGGCGCTAAGGCCGTCCGGACACCCGCCCAGGCCTGCTGCCCGGCGGGGCGGGCGGACCGCAGGCCCGGTCGCGGCCCGGACCGCAGTCCGGTGAGCCCGTGCCGTCCACGGCTACGGCCGCGCGGGGGCGGCGCCGTGGCCCGGGCCACGTCCAGCAACTGGGCCAGGTCCGCGGGAGACTCGGCTGTGAGCAGCCGCCTGGCCTCCGGATGGCCCTTTTCCGGGCGGCCGATCATGGCCCACCACTGCATGGTGGTGCGGCCGAACCAGATGTCGGCCTCCGGGTAGCGGGCCGCCATCACCGCCTGGATGTCCCGCAACGAAGCCTCGTAGCCGTCCGGGAATTCAGGCTCAGCGGCTCCCTCCGCGTTCCACCGGATCTCGGCCCAGACCAGCCTGCCCCGGTGATCCCCGCACATGCCGGTGCGTTCCGCCAGGGCTCGCACCACCCGCAGGCCCCGGCCGTGCTCGCTGAGCTGGTCGCTGCCGAGTTGCTCGGCCGTAAGGGCCCCGGTGCTGAGCGGCCCGATGCTGGGCGACTCGATACCGAGCGGGCCGGGACCGAGCGGGTCGGTGCCGGGAGTGAGGTGCGGGGCGCCGCGCGCGCCACCGTCGGCGACCGCGACGCGGACCGTCACCGGCGGCAGCTGCGACGTGAGTTCCACCGCGAAGAAGCCCTGGCCGGCCCCGCTCGCGGTGTGCCGCACCGCGTTGGCCGCCAGTTCGATCGCGACTGTGACGACGTCCTCGCGGGCCGGGCCGCTGGGCAGCAGCTCACCCAGCCAGCCCCGGACGCGCCGCAGTTCCGCCTGCTGCCCCGGGAAGACCCGCCGCCAGCGCAGCATGGGGGCTGGCGGCACAAGCGGCAGGGCAGCCGGGACGGCCGGGATGGCCTCCGGCAGAGCGGGGACGGCCGGGCCGGCGCCCGGCGCGGCCAGCAGGGCCTGCGACGCCGGTGTGGACTGTGCAGGCCGCGTGGCAGGCATGGGCGGCGTGGCAGGCATGGGCGGCGCAGCTGGTGCGGGAGGCGCGCCCGGTGCTGGCGGCGCAGCCGCCGCAGGCAACTGGTAAGCGCGTGTCGGCGTAAACGCCGGCTGATACGTGCGGCCCGGCTCATACACCGAGGGCGGCTCATACACCGGCTGCTCGTGCACGGGGGGCTCGTGCACGGGGGGCTCGTAAACCCGGACCGCTTCGTACACCGGGGACGGCTGATACGACGGCGGATCGTACGCAGAGAGCTCGTAGGCAGGGGACGGCTGATAGACCGGCTGCTCGTATACGGGGCGCTCATAAGCCCGGACCGCCTTGCGCGGCGGCTCGTATACCGGGACCGCCTCACGCGGCGGCTCGTGCCCCCGGACCGGCTCGTGCGCGGATGGCTCATACGCCCGGGCCGGCTCGTATGCGGGAGATGGCGGATAGGACGGGAGCTGGCCGTATACCGCCGGCATCTCGTACACCGGAGCCGCTTCATAGCTGGAAGCCGCCGGGTAGGCCGCGGGCGCAGCATAAGCCGGACCGGCGGGAGATCCGGGATCTGCCTGATAGCCGCGGTCCGCCCGGTAGGCAGGAGCCGGCTGGTACGGCGGAATCGACGGGTCCGCGGGTACCGCAGGGAGGGGCCCGGAGATCGGGGGTGGGCCCGGCTGGGCGAAAGGCCAGGCCAGCGCGGGCGCGGGCGTGGCAACGGGCGGGATGGTTCCCGGCGGCGCGAACGTGCCCGGGTGGGGCACCATCACGGGTTGCGGAACCATTCCTGGCTGCGGAAACGCCACTGGGGCCACCGGCCGCGGCAGCTCTTGCCGTTCAGGTGACCGACCGTCCATCGCTCCGCGAATGGCTGCCTCCCTCTCAGGTCAGGATGCTGGCAGGTCGGCGGCCCAGGTGAGTACGGAAGGGGCAGATGTAAGGAATCAGTAAGGGATGCCATTCAATGGACCCCATTGACAGCGCTTACATCCATTCCTAGCATCTGTGGTATCGATCTGATGTAACCGCTTACAACACGCCGTTCCCGGACAGCACCAGTAGGCCAATCACGCGCTGGCGGTCAAAGATGATCACAACCCGCGCCGGGCACCCGCCCCGGCCCGCACCGCACTCCCTGGCGTCCTGCTCCGCCCACCGCGCAGGACCCCACCAACCCCACGGACCCTGCCAACCCCCCGCACCCCGCCAGTCCCCCGCACCCCGTCAGTCCCCCGCACCCTGCCAGCCCCCCGCACCCGCTTCGTGATCATGACATTGGTGTCGTTCCAACGACACCAATGTCATGATCACGAAGGTGCCAACCCGGCCAACCCGGCCAACCCGGCGGACCCGCGGAGCCTTCCGATGACCCGCACACCACCACGCTCGGGAGCGCGCCGGTGAGCACCGTCTACGAGGTCGCGGACCGGGCCGGGGTGTCCACGGCGACCGTTTCCCGCGTCATCCACGGCTCCAACCTCGTCCACCCGGACACCCGCGAGCGCGTCCTGGCGGTGATCGAGGAGCTGGGGTACGTGCCGGATGGCTCGGCCCAGGGTCTGAGCCGCCGCCGCAAAGACATCATCGGCCTGGCCGCCCTGGAACGCGGCGTGACCGAGGTCGGGATCGAGAAGACCAGCCCCCTGTTCATGGACGAGCTGGTGCACGCGGTCGAGTCTGTCCTGCGCGGCACGGACTGCTCGCTGCTGCTCACGTTCGGCCCGGCCGGCGAGCCGTTCCAGCGGCGGATCCGGTCGCTGTCCGGCAAGGTCGACGGGCTGCTGGTCGCGGAGGAAGTGATGCCGCCCGGCCAGCTGCGGGCGCTGGCCCGGCGCATCCCCGTAGTCGCCATCGCGGGCCGCCGGGACGAGACGGAACTGGACGTCGTGGCGGTGGACAACGCCGCGGGGATGCGGGTGCTGGCCGCGCACCTGATCGAGGACCACGGCTACCGGCGCCTGGGCTTCCTGGCCGGCCCGGCGGACTCCCCTGACGCGCGGGAACGGCTGGAGGTCTTCCGGCGGGCCATCGCCGAGCACCCCGGCTGCGTCCTGGACCCGGTGCTGGAAGGCGACTTCTCCGAGGCGAGCGGCGCGGCCGCGGCCCGTACCCTGCTGGCGCTCCGTCCCGCCCCGGAGGTCGTGGCCTGCGCCAACGACCAGATGGCCATCGGCGTGCTGCTGCAGCTCCAGGAGTCCGGCGCGTCCGTCTCCGGCGGCATGGCGGTGACCGGCTTCGACGACATCTACGCCAGCCGGGTGGTAGCCCCGCCGCTGACCACCGTGGGACAGCCCTTCCGCGAGCTTGGCCACCGGGCGGCCCACCGGCTGCGGGCCCGGATCGAGGATCGCGAACTGCCCGCGATGACGGAGATCCTGCCCACCACCTGCACGATCAGGGCCAGCTGCGGCTGCCCTGCCCCGGGGGCCCGCTGAGGGGCCCAACGCCCCGAACCCCCCGGACCCCAGCTCCGAACCCCAGCCCCAGCCCCGAACCCACCGCCGGACATACCGGCCCAGGCGGGCGCCCGGCGCCTGCCCAGCAGAAAGAAGTACCGGATGCGACCAACCGTCCGCAGCCTGTCTGGCCTCCGCCCGGCCCGGCGCGCTGCCCTCGCCGCCGGAGCGGCGGCGACCGCCTTACTCGCCGCAACGCTGACCAGCCTGACCTTCGCGGTCAGCAGCTCGGCGACCACCGTGCCGGGGCCGCCGTCGGGCTGGACCACCACCTACAGCGACTCGTTCTCCGGAGCCGCCGGCAGCGGGGTGGACTCCGGCTGGACCTACGACACCGGCACCCAGTACAACGGCACCGGCTGCATCGCCCAGTACGGAACCGGCGAAGTGGAGAACAACACCAACTCCACCGCGAACGTCTCCGAAGACGGCAGCGGGCACCTGAACATCACCGCGGTCAACTCGGGCGGCTCGTGGACCTCGGGCCGGATCGAGACGACCAGCGACAGCTTTGAGGCCCCGGCCGGCGGCGAGATGGAGGTCACCGCCTCCATCAAGCAGCCCAACCCGTCCAGCGGCGTCGGCTACTGGCCCGCGTTCTGGATGCTCGGCGCCGGCTTCCGGTCCAGCGGCGCGGGCACGTCCGGCACCATGGACTGCTCGAATTGGCCCTCGACCGGCGAGATCGACATCATGGAGGACGTCAACGCGCTGTCTGAGCACTCGGGGACCTTCCACTGCGGCGTCGATCCGGGTGGTCCCTGCAACGAGACCACCGGGCTGGGCAGCGGGCTGCAGTCCTGCACCGGCTGCCAGACCGGGTACAACACCTACTCGGCCATCGTGAACCGCACCGACACCAGCAACGAGTCGATCACCTTTTACCTGAACGGGACCGCGTACTACACCGTGACCGAGAGCCAGGTCGGCACAGCCACCTGGCAGGCCGCGGTGGATCACGGGTTCTTCCTGATCCTGGACCTGGCCATGGGCGGCGCCTACCCGAACGCCATCTGCGGCTGCAGCTCACCAACGTCCTCGACCAGTTCGGGCGCGTCGATGAGCGTCGGCTTACGTGGCCGTGTACCAGACCAGCGGATCCGGCGCGTCGCCCACCCCCACCCCGACGCCCACGCCCACGAGCACGTCCGGCAGCGGCGGCGGCACGTCTTGCTCGTCCACCGCGACCGCGGACATCTCCGCCGACTGTTACCAGGGTTCGTCCGGGCCCATCTCGGTCACGACAGCCTCTGGGGACACCAACCCGTCCCGGGTGGATGGCAACCAGGTGGCCCAGCTCACGAACGGCCAATACCTGGAGTATCCCGGGGTCAATTTCGGCTCGGGATCCAGCCAATTCGACGCCCAGGTGGCCTCCGGCGCGGCCGGCGGGGTGAGTGGCCTGGTCGAGGTGGTGCTTGATAATCCGTCGAGTGCCCCGGTGGGCAGCTTCGCGGTCGGTAATACCGGCGGCTGGAATGCCTGGAAGACCATTCCGGCCAACATTTCCGAGGTGACCGGGACCCACACGGTCTACCTGGAATTCTCTTCCGGCGCGTCGGGCAGTCCGCCCTTCGTCAGCCTGCACTACTTCAACTTCCCGGTTTCCTGAGCGGGCGCGGGCCTGGCCATCCGCCGGCCAGGCCCGCCCCGCTCCCCTGGCACCGGCCGCCCCGCTCCCCTGGCACCGGCCGTGTTCTCTCCCAGGGCCGGGCCTCCTCACCCGGCTCCACAACGAGCTAGTCCGTGACCGGCACCCGCCAGACGCCCTCGGCCATGACCAGCGCCTCACCGCCCAGCAAGACGTCATCCCCGTCCAGGGCCACCCGGACCACCCCGCCGCGCGCGGACAGCTGCCGGCCGGTCAGCGGCTCGCGGTCCAGCCGCGCGATCCAGTACGGTCCCAGCGCGCAGTGCGCGGATCCCGTCACCGCGTCCTCGGTCCCGGTCGCCACCTGGAAGAACCGGGACACGAAGTCGGCCGTGTCGTCCGCGGCGATGTCGTCCTCCCCGGCGAAGTCCTCGCGCTCGGCGGTGACGATCAGGCCGCGCACCGGCAGTTCCCGCAGCGCCGCCCAGTGGGGCTTGAGGTCACGGACGGCGGCCGGAGAGTCCAGCACCGCCATCACGTCCAGGTCGTTGCGGAGCACCTCGGTCACCGGGACCGGCAGCAGGGCCCGTACCGCGTCGGCCAGCCCCCCGTCCTTCAGCGGGTGCGGGGCCAGGCTGGGGAAGCGCAGCTGAATCAGCTCGCCGGCCGATTGGGCCTCCAGCGGGCCGTACCGGGTGTCGAACCGGATCCGGTCGCCTACCGGATGCCCCTGGTCGAGAATCACCCGCGCCGCCGCGAGCGTGCCATGCCCGCAGAGTTCAAGCTCCCCGTGTGCGGTGAACCAGCGCAGCCCGAACCGTCCGGGCTCGCCTTCCGGCCAGACCAGGGCGGTCGCGGGCTGGTTGAGCTCGGCCCCGATCTGGAGGCCGAACTCCTCCTCTGGCTCGGACTCCAGCAGCAGGACCGCCGCGGAATTCCCCTCGAACGGACCCGGCGCGAACGCATCCACCTGGAACAGCCACGCAGTCGTCACCTCCTCATCATCGCGCGCTCTGCCGCGCAACGCACGGGCCGGCCGGCGGCCGCGGCGATCCGATCTACCCCGTTTTTTCCGCAACGAGAACCTCACCCGCCGGACCCGTCCCACGGCACGTGCCAGACTTGCGGGGTGGCTGTCTACCGGGATCAGGTGCTGCCCCGGGCCCTCGATCTGTGGATGCGCGGCGCGGATGTGCGCCAGGTTCGGGCCCGGGTCGCCGCCGGGATGACCGGTGAGGTGCTCGAGATCGGCTTCGGGTCGGGCCTGAACGTCCCGCACTACCCGGCCGGGGTGACCCGGGTCGTGGCCGTGGACCCGGCCACCGTGGGCCGGCGTCTCGCCGCCACGCGGATCGCCGCCCACGGGGTGGCCGTCGAGTTCGCCGGCCCGGACGCCCAGGCCCTCCCCGTCGCCGGGGCCAGCACCGACTTCGTGCTCAGCACCTGGACGCTGTGCACGATCCCGGACCCGGGCCGGGCGCTGGCCGAGGCCTACCGGGTGCTGCGGCCTGGCGGGGCCCTGCACTTCGTGGAGCATGGGCTGTCACCCGACGTGCGGGTGGCCCGCGTGCAGCACCGGCTGACCCCGCTGCACCAGCGGGTGGTCGGCGGCTGTCACCTGGACCGGCCGATCGCGGACCTGATCGCGGGCGCCGGGTTCCGGCTGGCCAGGCTGGAGAACTACTACTTCCACCGCCCGCGCGCCGTGGGCTACACCTACGAGGGCGTCGCCACCAAGCCGTAGGCAGCCGCCACTACGCAGGCCACCGCTACGCCGGCCACTGCTACGGCGCCCGCCGGCCGATGAACAGGTGCGCGGGCATCCCGTCGTCGCCCGGACGGTCCGGGGGGTCGGCGGCGACCCGCGCTTCCGGCTCGAACCCGGCTTCCGCGAGCAGGCGCAGCCACAGATCACGGTGGAACGCGCCCAGCCGGTGGGCCTCACGGACGACTTCGACCGCGCCGTCCGCCTCCCGCAGCGTGAACTCGTACTCCACCCGGATCCAGTCGTCGGCGGGGTCCGGGTCCCAGGTCCACTCCCGGAAGCTGCCCTGGCGGCCGTCCGGGTCGGTGCTCCCGCCGCCGCCTGTCCCGGCCTGGAACGTCTCGGCGGTGTAGTCCGGCACGAACACCGCCATCCCGCCCGGCCGGCAGTGCTCGAACGCGGTCGCGATGAGCTGCCGCAGATCGTCCGCCTCGGTCACGTAGTCGACCGCGTCGTGGACCAGGACGGCGTCGAACATCCGGCCCAGCCGGATCGTGCGCATGTCGCCCTGCTGGTGCAGGCACTCGGGGTTGAGCCGCTGCGATACGGCCAGCATCCCGTCCGACAGGTCGACCAGCGTCAGGTTCAGCCGGTCCTTCAGGTGCACCGCGACGTGCCCGCCGCCGCTGCCCAGATCCAGCACGTCGTGCACATCGATGGCCGCCGAGGCGAACAGTTGCGACAGGTAGGCGACTTCCGCCGCGTACTCACCCGGCGGTGAGATCAGCGGCCACCAGTCCGCCAGCTCCTGGTAGAGGCGGTACTCCCCGGGCATGCCAGCCATCATGCCGCACCGGACCCGGGCCGACGGCCCCGGACGGTGTCACATGCGGCCGGCCGTTCCCGAGGCGGCGCCACAGGACCCGGGCTGCGCCGGGGCAACGGCTACATACCCTCTGGGGTATCCTCAGGTAGATCGCCAGGGAGGCTTGTGATGCAGATCGACGACGAGGCCGTGGGCCAGGTGCTCAACCGGCTCCGCCGGGCCCAGGGCCAGCTGGCCGGGGTCATTTCCATGGTCGAGTCCGGGCGGGAGTGCACCGAGGTGGTCACCCAGCTGGCCGCGGTGTCCCGGGCGCTGGACCGGGCCGGCTTCAAGATCGTGGCCAGCGGCATGCGCCAGTGCCTGGCAGCCAGCGACGGCGACGGCGATGCCCCGATGTCCGAGGAGCAGATGGAGAAGATGTTCCTCATCCTCGCCTGACCCGGGAGGACCGGGCCGACCGCCACGGACCGGTGGTGCGCCACGCCTCGACGGCGGCGATGGCCGCGACGACCAGGGCCGCGATCCGGTCGGCCTGCCACCAGCCGAGCGTGTCGTATAGCACGAGGGCGGCGAGCGCCAGCAGGCTGGTGGCGGCCCCGATGCCGCTGAGCGCCCCGTCACCTTGCAGGGCGCGGCTCTCCATCCGCCGGCCCAGGCGGCGCTTGGCGTAGGCCAGCGGCGTCAGGACGGCCAGGGACACTCCCGCTGCGGCCAGTGCGGTGCCCGAGGAACCGGGCCGCGACCCGCTGGCGAGTGCAGCCGCCGACTGCGCCAGGAGCGCCGCCGCGACGGCGGCCAGGGCCAGGGCCACGATGACAGCGGCCCGCTTTTCCTGCGCCACCGACGATCCGGGGTCGCGCCGTTCAGCCCGGAACCGCCAGATCAGGGTGGCCGACCCGGTCACGTCGGCCAGGACCCCCAGCCCGATCGCGAACACCCCCAGGCTGTGATCCCGCAGCCCGCTGGTCACCGAGAAGAGCCCGGACACGACGCCGAAGGCCACGGAGAGCGAAACGAGCCACAGCGCGCGGCGGATCAGGCGAAGCCGCTCCGCGCGGCCCGCGGCTGGCTGCTGCTCGGGCACGGGTGTCGCCTCTCAGGGCACGGACAGTTCGGGGAACAGCAGATTATGACCCTGGCGGGCCGCCGGGTACGGCTGGCAGGCTGACCCCATGGCCGCTGTGGGTGACCCGGCGCGGCAGGCCCTGCTGCGCCGGGGCTTTGCCCTCGAGTACGTGACCCTGTCCTGGAACGTGGCCGGGATCGTGGTGCTCGCGTTCGCTGCGGTCGCCGCCCGGTCGGTGGCCCTGGCCGGTTTCGGCCTCGACTCACTCATCGAGATCGGCGCCTCGACCATCGTTATCTGGGAATTGTCCGGGACCGGCGCGGACCGTCAGCGCGCGGGCCTGCGGCTGATCGGGTACGCGTTCGCGGCCCTGGCCGTCTACCTGCTGGTCCAGTCCAGCGTCGTGCTGGCCACCGGGTACCGCCCGCGGCATTCCGTGCCCGGGATCGCCTGGACCGCGGTGACGGCAGTGGTCATGTTCCTGCTGGCGGCGGGCAAGGCCCGGACGGGCCGGGCCCTGGGCAACCCGGTACTGCGGACCGAGGGCCGGGTGACGATGATCGACGGGGTCCTGGCCGTCGCGGTCCTGCTGGGGCTGACCCTCAACGCCGGTTTCGGCTGGTGGTGGGCGGACCCGGCGGCTGGTTACGTGCTGGTCTTCTACGCGGTCCGCGAGGTACGCGAGATCTTCTCTGCCCAACCCTGAGCGCAGGCTTTAGCCTTGTGCCGCCATCTACCGGAAGGAGCTGGGCTGGCGATGCTGGCACCACGGGACAGCCGCAGCCGGGACTGCCGTCGCCTCGACGGGCTCTGGCGGTTCCGGTTCGACCCCGGTGGCGAGGGCACGGCCGGCCGCTGGTGGCAGGGCCCCCTGCCGGACGCCCGGGAGATGGCCGTCCCGGCCAGCTACAACGACCTGGTGACCGAGGCGGCGGAGCGCGAGCACGTGGGCGACGTCTGGTACCAGCGCGACGTCCGGGTGCCCGCGACGTGGCAGGACCGGCGCATCATGCTGCGCTGCGATGCGGCCACCCACCACGGCACGCTCTGGGCCGGGGACACCCAGGTCGCTGAGCACGCCGGCGGCTACACGCCGTTCGAGGCCGAGGTGACCGACCTGGTCCGGTGCGGCGAGGTGCTGCGGGTGACGATACGGGTCGGCAGCGAGCTCAGCCTGGCCACGATCCCGCCCGGCGTGGCGTCCCGCAGTGCCGCGGGACAGACCAGATTGCGGTACTTCCACGACTTCTTCAACTACGCGGGGCTGCACCGCTCGGTGTGGCTCTACTCCACCCCGCGAAGCTACCTCGCCGGCCTGGCCATCGGCACCGCCTACGATCCCGGCACGGCGGCCGGCCAGGTGACTTACCACCTCGACGTCGTCGGGGACGGCCCGACGTCGGTGCTGCTGCGGGACGCCGCTGGCGCCGTGGTCGCCGAGGGCACCGGCCCGGACGGAGTCCTGGCCGTGTCCCGGGCCCGGCCGTGGAGCCCGGGCGACCCGTACCTGTACCGGCTGGACGCACGGCACGGCGATGACGAGTACCCGCTGCCGGTGGGCATCAGGACCGTCCAGGTGGACGGGCCCAGGCTGCTGCTCAACGGGGAGCAGGTCCGGCTCCGCGGCTTCGGCATGCACGAGGACAGCGTGCTGCACGGCAAGGGCCATGACGACGCCCGGATGGTGCGCGACTTCGCGCTGCTGCGGTGGATCGGCGCCAACTCGTTCCGGACGTCGCACTACCCCTACGCCGAGGAGGTCCTCGACTACGCCGACCGGCAGGGGCTGCTCGTGATCGACGAGACCCCGGCCGTCGGTCTGCACATGAGCCTGGGCAACATGGGTGATCCCGGGGCGCGCACCTTCGGGCCCGGTGTCATCGGCGCGGAGGCCGCCGCCGCCCACCTGGCCGCCATCCGGGAGCTCATCGCCCGGGACCGCAACCACCCCAGCGTCATCGCCTGGTCCATCGCGAACGAGCCGGACACCGCCGAGCCGGCCGCCCGCGAGTACTTCGCGCCGCTGGCGGCCGCCGCCCGGGACCTGGATGCGAGCCGCCCGGTCTGCTTCGCCAACGTGGCGACCGCGCCGCCCGAGGCGGACATGGTCACCGACCTGTTCGATCTCGTCTGCGTGAACCGCTACTACGGCTGGTACGCCGACAGCGGTGACCTGGAGTCGGCCGAGCGGAACCTCGAAGCCGAGCTCCGGGCCTGGGCCCGGCACGGCAAGCCCATCGTGGTGACCGAGTTCGGGGCCGACGCCCTCGCGGGGCTGCACGCGCTGCCGCCGGTCATGTGGTCCGAGGACTACCAGACAGCGCTGATCGCGATGTCCGCGCGGGTGTTCCGGCGAATCCCTGAGGTGATCGGCGAGCACGTGTGGAACTTCGCGGACTTCGCCACCGCCCAGGCGGTGCACCGGCCGGGCGGCAACCACAAGGGCGTCTTCACCCGGGACCGGCAGCCCAAAGCCGCTGCCTGGCTCCTGCGCGATCTCTGGCATCAGCCGTCGCCGGAGTGACCCGCGTCACAGTTCCGTGACCGTTAGGCTGCGTCTGGTGACCGATCATTTTCAGGCGGACGGCGGCATCGCGGACGCGTACCTCGTCGGCCAGCTGGCCGGCCACGGCCAGTCCATCGACAACCTGGCGTTCATCACGTCCCTGCCCAGCGGCAACCTGGAGTTGCTGGCCCGTGGCGGCGCGGGGACGTTCGTCAAGCTGAACTACCTGGACGCCAGCGGGACGGAGCGCACCGGGCTCGCGGTCACGACCGGGACAGACAGCCCGATCATCTCGGTCGCCCCGGAGGCGAACGGCGCGGCCACCCTGGATCTGGAGAACAACGGCCTGACCGGCGTAGAGACCGTGGTGCCGTCGCCCGACAACGACGGCCAGCTGAACCTGGACGGGTTGCTGGCCCTGACGCCACAGCCCGAGCCGGCCACACCTGCCCGGGGAGGCGTCCTGTACGTGGATTCGGCGGACGGAGCCCTGAAGTTCAAGGGCACCACCGGCACGGTCACCACCCTTGCCCCCGCCTGAGGTCAGCTGCCGGTGTAGGCCGCGAGGTGCTCGCCGGTAAGGGTGGAGCGGGCGGCGGCGAGGTCGGCGGGCGTGCCCTCGAAGACGATCCGGCCGCCGTCGTGGCCGGCGCCGGGGCCGAGGTCGATGATCCAGTCGGCGTGCGCCATGACCGCCTGGTGGTGCTCGATGACGATGACCGACTTCCCGGAGTCGACGAGTCGGTCGAGCAGGCCCAGCAACTGCTCGACGTCGGCGAGGTGGAGGCCGGTGGTCGGCTCGTCGAGGACGAGGACGCCGCCCTTCTCGGCCAGGTGGGTCGCCAGCTTGAGCCGCTGCCGCTCGCCGCCGGACAGCGTGGTGAGTGGCTGGCCGAGGCTGAGGTAGCCGAGTCCGACGTCGGCGAACCGGCCCAGGATGGCATGCGCGGCCGGCGTGCGCGCTTCGCCGGCGCCGAAGAATTCCCCGGCCTCGGTCACCGACATCGCGAGCACTTCGCTGATGTCGCAGCCGCCGAGGTGGTACTCCAGCACCGAGGCCTGGAACCGCTTCCCCTCGCACTCCTCGCAGATGGTGGCGACACCGGCCATCATCGCGAGGTCGGTGTAGATCACCCCGGCGCCGTTGCAGGCCGGGCAGGCACCCTCGGAGTTGGCGCTGAACAAGGCGGGTTTCACCCCGTTGGCCTTCGCAAACGCCTTGCGGATCGGGTCGAGCAGGCCGGTGTACGTCGCCGGGTTGCTCCGCCGTGAGCCACGGATCGGGGCCTGGTCGACCGACACCACCCCGTCCCGGCCCGACACCGAGCCGTGGATCAGTGAGCTCTTGCCCGACCCGGCCACGCCGGTCACCACCACCAGCACGCCGAGCGGGATGTCGACGTCGACGTCCTGCAGGTTGTGCGTGCTGGCGCCGCGCACCTCCAGTACGCCTGGCGGCGTCCGCACCGACGGCTTCAGGGAGGCCCGGTCGTCCAGGTGCCGCCCGGTCTGCGTGCCGCTCGCCCGCAGGTCGTCGACGGTGCCTTCGAACACCACCTCGCCACCGGCGGTGCCCGCGCCGGGGCCGAGATCGATGACGTGGTCGGCGATCTCGATGGCCTCGGGCTTGTGTTCCACGACGAGCACGGTGTTGCCCTTGTCCCGCAGCCGCAGCAGCAAGCCGTTCATCCGCTGGATATCGTGCGGGTGCAGCCCGATCGTCGGCTCGTCGAAGACGTAGGTGACGTCGGTGAGCGACGATCCTAGGTGCCGGATCATCTTGACGCGCTGCGCCTCGCCCCCCGAGAGCGTGCCCGACGGCCGCTCGAGCGAGAGGTAGCCGAGCCCGATCTCGACGAACGAGTCGAGGGTGTTCTGCAGCGTGGCGAGCAGCGGCGCTACTGACGACTCGTCCAGGCCGCGAACCCATCCGGCCAGGTCACTAATCTGCATCGCGCAGGCGTCGGCGATGCTGATGCCCTTGATCTTCGACGAGCGGGCCGCCCCGCTGAGCCGGGTGCCGCCGCACTCGGGGCAGGTGGTGAAGGTGACCGCCCGCTCCACGAACTCCCGCAAATGCGGCTGCAGCGACTCCCGGTCCTTGAACAGGATGGACTTCTGGATCTTGGGGATCAGCCCCTCGTAGGTGACATTGACGCCGTTGACCTTCACCCTGACTGGCTCGTGGTGGAGGAAGTCCTGCATCTCCTTCTTGGAGTACTTGCGAATCGGCTTGTCCGGGTCGAGGTGGCCTGACCCCATATAGACCTGCACGGTAAAGAAGCTGTTCACCGTGTAGCCGGGGATCAGGATCGCGCCCTCGGCGAGCGACTTGGAGTCGTCGAAGAGCTGGGTGAGGTCGATATCAGAGACCGTGCCCCGGCCCTCGCAGCGCGGGCACATGCCGCCGGTGATGCTGAAGCTGCGCCGCTCCTTGACGGTTTTCCCGCCGCGCTCGAGCGTGACCGCGCCCGCTCCACTGATCGAGGCGACATTGAAGGAGAACGCCTGGGGCGATCCGATGTGCGGCTTCCCGAACCGGCTGAAGAGGATCCGCAGCATCGCGTGGGCGTCGGTAGCGGTGCCGACCGTAGAGCGGGTGTCGCCACCCATCCGCTGCTGGTCGACGAGGATCGCGGTCGTCAGCCCTTCGAGTACGTCGACCTCGGGCCGGGCCAGCGTCGGCATGAAGCCCTGCACGAAGGCGCTGTACGTCTCGTTGATCAGCCGCTGCGACTCCGCCGCGATCGTGCCGAACACCAGCGAGCTCTTGCCCGAGCCGGAGACACCGGTGAACACCGTCAGCCGGCGCTTCGGGATCTCAACGCTGACATCCTTGAGGTTGTTCACCCGCGCGCCGTGCACGCGGATCAGATCGTGGCTGTCGGGAACGTGCAGCGCAGCCGGCTGCGTGTCCGTCCTCGTGGCCCTGCTCATCGTGTCTCCATCTGCTAGGCGGGGCCGGCTCAGGCGTCAGGCAACCAGTGGCCGTCGCGCATCAGCTCGCGGCCGGGCAGCTCGTTCACCTCGCGCCAGGCCTGGATGCGGCGCGGGGAGATGCGAAACCAGCGGTACGGCGTGGTCAGCGCACGCGGGTCGAAGCCGGTGTGCGCCGCGAACCCGTCGCCCCGCTCCTGCGGCAGCGCGTCGATCTCGAGGACCTCGACATCACCCTCGATCATGGTCACGTCGCGGGTGTGGCCCAGCGCCAGCCGGACGGCCCGGGTGGCGGCCAGGTTCCGGCCGGTGGGGCTGTCCGTCGGCGTGGCGACGAGCAGCGCCTCGCCGTCCCAGTCGAAGGACAGCGGTACCAGGTAGGGCGCACCCTCCGCCGAGGCACTAGCCAACCAGACATCGACGTCGTGGGTGAGCCGATGCTCGGTGTCCCGGCGACGCTGAGCGCGGGAGCGGGGGCCGGAACTCATCGGTCCTGAAGCAGCCCGAGGACGTTGCCATCGGGGTCGGTGACGGTCGCCACCAGGCGGCCGCCACCGACGTCTCGCGCGGGCTCCTTCACGGTGGCACCCGCGGCAGTCAGCTCGGCCAGCTTCGCCTCGATGTCCGGCACGTGCCAGTAGGCCACCGGCGAGGTCATGCCCTGCGGTCCACCGCCCGGCACCAGACCGATGTGCTGGCCCGCGGCCTCGAAGCCGACGTAGTAAGACTCGTCGGCCTGCGGCGGTACGCCGAGCAGGGCGGCGTACACCGGCTTGGCTGCCGCCAGGTCCGACACGGGATGCAGTACGGTCTTGATTCCCTCGGTGGGCGAACCGGTCATGGTCACTCCTGAAGTCGTGGGTCACATCGACCCGGTGATATCCATGCCGGTCAGGCTAGGTGCGGCTCAACGGCCGGCGCTTCTCGATTCCTGACCGATCTGCTCAGCTGGTTCGCGACGCACGCCGACCTTCCCCGCCGTCGCCAACCGGCCGCGAAGCAGACCTCGGTAACGCTTCTGCTGCACCTGTGCATGCTATCCATTCAGCACACGGTGATCGTTGCTCTCGGTAGCTAGCTGGCATCCGCTCTGCCAGAGGCACCGGACCGGGGTTCGGCAAGGGCGGGGCGGGCGGCATGGATGAAGGATCGGTGCAGTCTGGACTGCCCCAGACCTACATTCATGCGGGCGAGTCCGCGCGTGGCGTCCCTCCGGTGCGGCTCGTGAGGCTGAAGGGATGTTCCGGGGCCTGTGGTGGCCTCGCTGGTGCTGCTGGCCGACCGGCGCACCTGCCGCCGGTCGGGCTGGCTGCCGTGGGCCGCGCTGGTCGCCGGGACGACGGCGAGCCTGGCCGCGAACGTCGCGGGGCCGGGCGCCGGGCCGGTCGGCCGGGTGATCGCGGGCTGGGCGGCGTTCGCGCTCATGGTGGCGGTCAAGCTGTTGTCCGGGATGCTAGAGCACCGCCGTGGCGAAGATCGTCCCGCCGGTACCCGGGATCGTCCCGTCGCCATCCAGGATCGTCCCCTGGTCCTGGGCGGTGGCGGGGACGATCACGGCACGCCGGTCCCCGCCGCACACGGCACCGCGAGGACGGCCGGCCTGGCCGACAGCCGGGCGGTCCCGCATCCACCACTGCGGAGAGCAGCAGATTGACGTCAGGGACGATCACGATCCAGGGCAGTTCCCGGTGGCAAGAATCAGAATCGCCGACGCAGACTGGGGAGACCCGCGCGCCAGGCAGGCCGGCTGGGTAAGGTCGCGCCGTGGGTAAGACAGCTTTAAAAGGCGACGTAGACAATCCGGCGCGGCTGGCGCGGGAGTGTGGTGCCGTGGATCAGGCCGTCAAGCTTGCGCACTGGATCGGAACAGGCGCGCGAAAGGTGACGGCTGGTGAGGTACTGTGCCGGGCCGACGTGTCCGCTGCCGGCGCGGCGCTGGGGGTGCGCCTCCCAGCCAAGGTGCGCACGGCGGCTGACGTTCCGGCCTTGCACAGGCCCTGGTGTACTGGGGTGGCGGCCGGCTTGCTGCAGATCAGCGATGGCGAGGTCCGGTGCGGGCCTGCAATGGCGCACTGGCCGCCTGCCGACGGCGAGATGCTTACCGGCTGGCTGGCGGGCTTGCGGGCCGTATGCGCCGCCGAATCTGACCCGCGCAGCAAGGAGAGCGTGACCCTGCTCGTGCTGGCATTTCTGGTGGTCCTGGACCGTGACGGCGGAGCGCCGACAGGCAAGAATCTCTGCCCAGCGATGGACGCGGCACTGCGCGACCTGTGTGACCTGTACGACAAGTCATACTGGCGAGTCTGGGATGCGGCCAGCAGGTATGCCGACCTGGGCACACCGGATCCGCTGGGCGGCCTGTTCACGTTGCTCGCCGCGTTCGAGGCGGTGACCGGTGATCCAGGCACGCCACGGATCACCGCACTCGGCCAGTGGGCGATGGCGCGGACGCGTCACGATCTGCCCACGCCCGCAAGCCCGCAACTGCCCGCGGGCGACCTGCTCGCCCGGCTCGCGAGGTTCGGCGGAGCGGCGGAGCGGCACAACGTGGCCGGGCCATGGCTAGAGGCGCGGACCACAGCCGGAGCCGCACGGGAGATCCTCGCCGCCGCGGACCAGGCGTCCCCCTCGCTTCGGTCCGTGGCGGTCGCCGTGGCCGAATCGCTCGGCGACGACGCCCTGCCTGCCTGGCGGGAAATGACACGCGCGCCGCGCGTCGGGCCGCATGCCCGCGCGGTGCTGGCCTCCGACGGCCGGCGCCGGGCCGTCGGCGAGGCAGACCGGCGGTGGCTCGCGGCTGACCGGGCCGCTGCCGCGCTCACCGACGCAGGCCCGGACGAGGCGCTCACCTGCGTGTATGAGACCATGCCCGGCTCGGACCTAGGTTCCCGGCTGGCCGCCGTCCGCGCCAGCGGCCACCCAGATGCCGAGACACTGGCCCGGGCGCTGGCCGAGTTCGCCGCTTCCGGGGCACCCCGCAGCGTGGACCAGGTGATCCAGTTCAAGGTCACGCTGGCCAGGTGGCGACCCCCGATCTGGCGCCGCGTGCTGGTACCCGCCGCCACCACGCTAGGTGGCCTGCACCGCGTGATCCAGATCCTGTACGGCTGGGATGGCGACCACCTGCACAAGTTCGCGGTCGGAGACCGGCGCTACAGCGACCCCTTCTTCGGCCTTGAAGAGGTGACGGACGAGGAGGAACTGAGGGTGTCCGAAGCCTTCCGGGCAGGCGTCAAGAAGATCGTCCACACCTACGACTTCGGCGCAGGCTGGCAGCACGAGATCACGCTGGAGAAGCGGCCCGAACGCCAGCCCGGGCAGCCATACCCCGCTTGCATCGCATTCAGCGGCGACTCCCCGGTGGAGTACTGGGACGAAGACGACCCGTCCGATCCGGAACCGTTCAGCCTGAGTGAGGTCAACCACCGACTGGCGGCCGACGGCAGACCGGGCGGCCCCTGAGCCCGGCGGCTCTGCGCAGGTCATCCGGGCCAGGAACATTAAACGAAGAACACGCCCGTGTGGCCGCCCGTATCCTGCCGCCGTGGGCAAGATGAGCAAAGCCGAACTTGGCGCGCTCGCCGCAGACGCTACCGTCGACTGCTACGACGAGGACGAGCAGGCCTCCGGCCTCTACAACATGATCGAAGATAATCTGGCACTGCCCTTCCAGACCCGGGTTCTCGGGGTAGACGTCACCGTCGAACGGCAGCCGCATCGTCGCTGTCTGTGCGCGCGGCGAGACCCGCCAGGCCATCTCCCTCGGGGACTTGCCGCTACCCGACCCAGCGCCCGAGGGCGCGGAATGGATAGACGCCTACCGCCATTGGGCACGCTGAACCCGCCAGCAAGCCAGACCTGCTTCCGCTCCACTTATCTGTGGCCGGGCCATCACTGTCCTGGCGGTTGCCCACCGCCGTGACGCCTACCGGCCACGGTGATGTTGCTTGGTGAGCCGACCGATCGGTACCCCCACTAGCAACAGCGGGTGCTGGCGAACGGCAGCCCGGAGCCCAGCCTCAGCGGCCGGGTTCCGGTCAGGCCAGGGCGCGCCGGCCGATGAGGCGGCGGTTCTTCTCCAGCGCCCCAGGCATGACCATGAAGTGCACCTGCCCGTCATCGTCAACGGCCACGACCCGAACGACGGCCTTGGCCAGACGGTTGCCCGCTACCAGCATCACGCCAGGCCGCACCTGAGTTGTGTCGCGAGCGTCGCTCAGCGTTGACCAGCCGAGTCCCTCGTCGTCTTCGGCGTTGAGGTCAGCTATCAAGTCGATCTCGGGTTCCATCAGGTCTCCTCCGTGCCAGGCTACCCGTCGTGATACGGATTGGTCACGACCTCACGGGCGCAACTGATGAGGGCTTTCACGCCCTGCTCAAGGTCGTCAAAGCCGACCGTATAGTGACGCGGGTTCCGCCCGGTGGGCTCTAAGCGGAGCCCGTAGCCGGCGAGTTCTCTGGCGGTAATGATCGTCATGCGATGGAAGCGGACCAGCGGTACCTGCTGGGCCATCTCCCCCAGGGAGAGGCCGCGCACAGCGAATACCGAGATCCCCTAGGTCGCGTAGACGTCGTGGTATCGCTGGGCGTCGGCTCGCAGGATGTCCGGGTCGAGTTCCCCGCCGCGCACGAGCGAGGTATCACCCTCAAGAACATCGTTGTCGCGTAGCCGCCTCAGCCTCATGCCGCGATTGTCCGGGCTAGCACCGACAAGACTGCTATGGCACGCCAGGGCCAGATTCTCGCGCACGCCGATCGGTATCTCCCACATCCCGCAACGCTGCAGGTGAAGAGCGGCGGAGGGGTTACCGATGTTCCAGTGGTGGGCCGGACGTACCACCATGCGAACCGCCCCATCCTCATCGAAGGTGACCCGCTCCCCGTACATCTGAGCAGGTCACGGATCTGGCTGTCGGCCGTGAAGCTGGGCACGCTGGTGGAGCGGTCTTGGCGGTGGGTGCTGTGATCGACTGTCAGGGGAAAGTGCCACGTGGTGCGATCCACGTGTGCGGCTGACCGGTCGTCGATGCGATGTGTTCGACATCCGCGTCGCAGCGGAGAATCACCGCACCGTAGGCTCTGCCACTGTGGCGGTCGGCAGGTCTCCGGAGGCCTTCCCCCGCATCAACGTCATCTCGACCCGGCCGGCCCCGCAGCTGTGGGGCTGGCCTTCTGGTCAGACGGCCAGATTGTGAACCGGCATGACATCCGGCGTTCCGGGGTCAATCCCTGTTCTGTGCAGGATCGGCATGAGCACCTTGCCGTAATCCTCGAACGCCTGCTGAGATTCCCACACCTCGTAGACCATCAGATCGCCGTCGGGCCCGAAGCAGGAGTGGTGAACCCGGCCAGCCGGGTGCCCGGCTCCAGCGGCGTCGACTTCCTTGATGGCTTCGTCGTACTGCGGCGTGCTCAGGGACTTGGGATGAAAGTAGACGGCGATTGCCATGAATCCTCCTGTTGGGTTGGTAACGCAGTGCTGCCCGGGCTGGCTGCCCGGCTGATTGCCGCGGTCCGATGCGCGTTGGTCAGGCCACTGGGCCTGAGGCCGCGGGACCGGTTGGCGCGGGAGCGGATGACGGGCGTCAGAACGGGACCTCGGTGGCCATGAGCCCGGTGCCGGGCTGGCGGGCGGCGAGGATCCAGCAGAAGTCGAGCGCGTCGAGCTGAAGATGCTCGCCGTTGTCTCCTGTCCGCCACTGGCCGCCGGCCGGGCCGGTCAGCGTGAGGGCGAACGGCTGGCCGTGTCGGCGCGCCCACTCGCCGACGATGTCGGCGACGAGGCGGCCGTCGTGCCCTGCGGTGAGCTCCATGGGGCGCCCCGTCGCCCGGCTGATGTCGAGGCGGTGCATCCAGGTGTCGCGGGTGAAGATGGTGTCCACCAGGTAGCCGTAGCGCCAGCGCCCGGTATCGAAGGGCGGGTCGGTCTTGATGCGCACGGCCCACCGCAGGAGCGCCGGTGTGCGGCGGCGGGCCCGCACGGCCCGTGGTGCGACTGCCGCCAGCCGGGTGGTGATCGCGGCGGGAGTCATCGCTGCCCGCTCGCGCACCTGCGTGGCGGACATCTCGTCGATCATCTTGCCGCCGGACCGCTTGCTCGCCGCCCGGAAGTCGTGGGCGAACTGGCGGAACGAGGCCTGCGCCTCGGCCATCCCGAGTACGTGCGCGGCCATGGCCCGCACGTCCCACAGTTCGCATACGGTCGGCCGGGCCCAGTCCGCGGGGGTCAGGGCCTGCAGTTGCGCCACCATCCGGTCGAGTTCCGTCGCCGCCAGGATCATCGCCTCCTGGTGCCGTAGGGGCACCGTGGGGCCTGCGCCCACCGCAGTCATCTCCGCCATCACTAACTCCTGTCTAGTGTTCGGAATTCCGAACACTGTCAGGATAGTCGCACGGTTATCGGCTAGAGTCAAGGCATGACCCGGACGACGCCCACCCAGCCCCGACGCCGCGACCGCCGCCGCGCCCGCCACGAGGAGACCAAGCAGGAGATCCTGGACACTGCCTGGTCCATGGTGCGTGCTGACGGACTGGCTGCCCTGTCCCTGCGGGCGCTCGCGCACGCCGTCGACATGGAACCCCAGTCGCTCTACACCTACTTCGCCTCCAAGAACGCCCTCTACGACCGCATGTTCGCCGACGGCAACCAGGAGCTGGCGCGCCGGTTCGCAGACACTGAGATCCCCGGCGATCCCCGCGGCGCGCTGCGGGCCACGGCCCGCCTCTTCGTGGAGTTCGCCGCCCAGGACCAGGCCCGCTACCAGCTCCTGTTCCTGCGCACCCTCCCCGGATTCCAGCCATCACCTACCTCCTATGCCATCGCGGTCGAGGTCCTTAACAGCGTCCGCGTCTTCCTCACCCGCGCCGGGCTCCGCGACGATGCCGACTTCGACCTCTGGACCGCGGTTGTGGCCGGCCTGGCTAGCCAGCAGCTCGCCAACGACCCCGGCGGCGACCGCTACCTCCGCATCATCGACAACGCGGTCACCATGTTCGCGGACTACGTCCTCGGCCCGGCCGGAGTTGAATGATGTTGCACCTGTCATCGGCGTACCACTGGGAACTGGCGTCAGATCAGCAGCAGCGAGGCGTGCGGGCCGGCGACCATAAGCACCGAGCTAGCCCAATCAAATAGCCGTCTTAGTTCTCGGCATAGCCACTCGCATCGCGTTGGGTGCCGAGAGCGCGCGAGAGGACGGTGACTCGGTCGCGAGCCCCGGTCTTGGCGAAGATCGACTTGAGGTGGTCCTGGATGGTGTGCCCAGACAACGACATCTGGCGCGCCATCGCCCGCGTGTCACTGCCGGTGGCCAGCAGCCCGAGCAACTCGTGCTCGCGGGCGCTGAGACCGAAAGCACGGCCGAAAAGCTCCAGCCGCTCGACAGCGGATGCCTCTTCAATCGTGACTACAATTGCTGCGGCGCTGGATGCGGCTGCCGCCGGCTCTTGCTCGCGGGCAGAGAGCCCTGCCGCGCGGAGGGTGAGCCAGAAGCCGTCAGCCAGATGCGCGCGCGTGGAAGCCGGGTGCGTGTCGACGCCTTCCTCGGCGGCGATCAGCTGAGCGGCGACGTTGTAGACGCTCGCCGGGATCGCCCGCTCGTCGGGCTCCGGCGGAAGCAGGACGTCCAGCCAGGCGTGCGAAGCTGCAGTACGGCTGGTAATCCGGAGATCGTCGTCGAGCATCAGCACGACCGGCCCGGCTTGGAGCCGCTGCGGTGTCGCCGGCTCGATGAACGTTCGCGCCTGGCTACGGCGTAGTGCTTTGGTCAGCGATGCGATGAGGCTGGCGATGAACTCGGCATCGGCAGTGCTGAATGGCTCGCGGCTGTCGTCACGCCACAGGTCGAGGAAACCCCAGCAGCCGAACTGGTCCGCGAAGACCGCCGAGGCCACGTCGCCGATCGCGTACCGGCTCAGCACATCGCGCCACAGGCGGCTCCGGGCCAGGTCGCCGTGGACGGCGCTGTGCAGGAGCGCGACAGGTGAGGTCTGCTGCCGCAGGGCGGTCCAGCGATTGACAGACGTGGCGTACTTCGCCTTGATGAGCGCCGGGAGCTCCGCCATGCAGGGAACGTCGGCCAGCGGCGCGGTGCCTACCGCGGTGACCGGGTCGGTCAGCAGCCAGACGTAAGCATCGAAGACGACTGCATCGCGCAGGACCGTGAGCACCTGCCGCCGCAGGGTCCTGTCATCGAGGGATGCCGCGCCGATGGCCTCGATGCGCACGCGGGCCTGGGCCCGCGCCCAGTTACCGGCCACGCACGGAGCCTACTCCCAGCGAGATCACCCTCCGAGTCCCGCCAGGTGGCCTGCTCATGACCCCCAGATATCCGGGATACCGCCTGCCGAACCGGCCACCTAGCCTGGCGGTCAACAGCAAGAAACGGCAACGTAACGGAGAACCCCATGACAACGCTCAGGATCGAACATGCCATCAGTGACTACAAGGTCTGGAAGACTACGTTCGACAGCTTTGCCGAAGCGCGCGCGAAAGCCGGAGTTAACAGCGTAGCCATCCGCCAGCCCGTCGACGACCAGAAGTACCTGATGCTCGACCTGGAGTTCGACAGCACGGGTCCGGCACAGGCGTTCGCCGCGTTCCTGGAACAGCACGTCTGGTCCTCGCCAACGTCGTCGCCGGGCCTGGCCGGCCAGCCGCAGTCCCGGATCCTCGACCTGGTGCAGAGCGACGACCGCTAACTTCCGAGCACCTCGGCGGCTGCGACCAGGTCCGTCTTGCTCGCCCAGGAGGCCTGTATATCGTCTCACCGCGGCGAGGCTTTATCGCCAGCGCCGAGATATCGATCTGAAGATCCGACCCGTCCGCGCGGCGCCCAGGGAGCACGACGAGCGAACCGCAGCCGCGCTGCACAATGCTGCCCCAGGCAGCCGTCACCGTCTGGCCCGGAAGCGGCTACTTTCCCCACATTGCCCACCCCGGCCGCTTCGCCGAGTGCCTCGCCGCCGCCGCGCACCACCCCAGCCAGACGCCAGGCAATGCCCAAACTCCTTCACGTCGGCAGTCTGCCCTGCCAGGCCACATTCGCCTACCAGACGCATGAACAGGTCGTTGCACGGTTCGCATGATGACCCATACCCATTCGCATATGTGCAGGTCATTCACCGAGTGGGGCGGGTGGGGCTCGAACCCACGACCGACGGATTATGAGTCCGCTGCTCTGACCGGCTGAGCTACCGCCCCGGCACCGCCAGAACCTTACCGCAGCCACGGTACCCGGGACGTCAGTGTCCACCGGGCTCCGCAGAGGCCCGCGCACGGCGGTGCCGCGCCGGGCCGCGCCTTACCTCGGGCTGAGCTGCATGGCCATGGCGTGCTCTACCAGGGCGATGAGCGCCGCCTTGGTGGACTTCCGGCCCCGGGCGTCACACTGGACGACCGGGACGTTCGGGCTAACCGACAGGGCCTCGGCGACGTCCTGCACGCCATGCGGGAATTCGCCGTGGAACCCGTTGATCGCCACGATGAACGGCAGGCCTGCCGTCTCGAAGTAGTCGACGGCGGGAAAGGAGTCGGCCAGACGGCGGGTGTCCACCAGGACTACCGCGCCGATGGCGCCCTGGATCAGGTCATCCCACATGAACCAGAACCGGTGCTGGCCAGGCGTGCCGAACAGGTACAGGATCAGTCCGGCATCCAGCGTCACGCGGCCGAAGTCCATGGCCACGGTGGTGGTGGTCTTGTCGGGGACGGCCGACAGGTCGTCAACCCCGGCACTGGCCGAGGTCATGACCGCCTCTGTGGTCAGCGGGGTGATCTCTGAGACCGATCCGACGAAGGTGGTCTTGCCGACGCCGAAACCGCCGGCCACGACAATCTTGACCGATGTCATGGCGGCGG
Organism: Streptosporangiaceae bacterium; assembly: GCA_036509255.1. GTDB lineage: Bacteria > Actinomycetota > Actinomycetes > Streptosporangiales > Streptosporangiaceae > RYN-230. Next base: position 128 of record DATCFY010000082.1, on the reverse strand, counting down.
TATCCCCAGCCGTGCCCCGCACGGGACTAGAGCTTGCGAAGTCCACTGAGCACCCTTTCGAGCAGGTTGAGATCTGGGCGGCCATGTGCATGGTCCAGCTGGTGAACCCTGACCAGCCCTTCCACCGC
>DATCFY010000081.1:0-10714 GCA_036509255.1 Streptosporangiaceae bacterium | reverse complement strand
CGACCCGGGGTCCGCCGCCGACCTGGCCGCGGCGGCGCCGGTGGCCGACGTGTTCAGCCGCACCGTGGGCCGGGTGATCTGGAACGGCTGGCCGACCGGCGTGGCCGTGACCTGGGCCCAGCACCACGGCGGCCCGTTCCCGGCCACCACGAGCCCGCACTACACGTCGGTCGGCGCGACCGCGATCCGCCGCTGGCTGATCCCGGTGACATACCAGGATTTCCCGGACGAGCTGCTGCCTGCGCCGCTGCGCGGCTGATCGGGGTCTCGTGCGCATCGGGGCGTATCTGTATCCCTGGGACGTGGACGGCGACCCCGCCGCTGCGGACCGCATCGCCGGGCTCGGGCTGACCGAGGTCACGCTGGCCGCCGCCTACCACGCGGTCCGGGCGGTGACCCCGTTCCACCCGCGGCACCGCATCGTCACCCGGGATGCCGCGGTGTACTACCGGGCGGACCCCGCCCGCTGGGATGGAATGCGGCTGCGGCCCCCGGCCCGGGACCTGGCCGCCGCAGACCCGGGCCTGGCCGCCGCAGACCGGGCCGCCCCAGACCCGGGCGCCGGCGACCCGGCAGGCTCGTTCGAGCGGGCCGCCGCTGCGCTGCGCAGCGCAGGCCTCAGCGTCACCGCGTGGCTGGTCCTCACCCACAACTCCCGGCTCGCCGCGACGGGGGAGTGCGCGGTCCGCAACGCGTTCGGTGATGTGTATCCCTGGGCGCTGTGTGCCGGCTCGCCCGATGTGCGCGAGTACACGGCGATGCTGGCGGCGGAGGTCGCCGCGCTTCCCGGGGTGGACGCGATCGAGCTGGAGGCGTGCGGCTGGTACGGCTTCGAGCACGGCAGCGCGCACGACAAGACGGGGAGCGTGGCGGGGCCAGCCGGAGACGACGGACTCTGGCTCCTGTCGCTGTGCTTCTGCCCGGTGTGCTCCGAGTCCTATCGGTCAGCGGGCGCCGATCCGGCCAATCTCGCGGCCCAGGTGCGCGCAGCCGCCGACGGCGGCGCCGCGCTGCCTGATGACGCGGCGGCCCTGCTTGACCAGGCGCGGGCCGCCGCCGCGGGCCGGCTGCTCACCGGCGTGCTCACCGCGGTCCGGGCCGCGGCCCCGGGCCGGGCTGTCCTGGTGCACTCTGCGCCCGACCCACGGTCCGTCGGTGCCAACCCCGGCTACGACCCGGCCCAGTTGTGCGGCCCCGGTGGCGCGGATGGCATCATGCTGGCCTGCGGGAACCGGGCCACCGCAGCGGACCTGGTCGCCCGGACCGCGGCGGCCGCCCCGCCCGGAGCCCGGATCGCCGCCGTCCTGCAGGCCGTGGCCGGCCTCGGCGGCCAGCCGCAGACCCTGCCCGCCCAGGCGGCCGCGGTCCGCGCCGCCGGCGCCACCGAGCTGCGCCTCTACCACGCCGGGCTGGCCGCCGGCGGCGACCTCACGGCTATCAGGGAGCTCTGCCAGGCGGCTGTCCGGCCGTGAGTGACCGCAGCGGTGCCGGGTGAGCTGGAACCTTAGCCACGCGATGTTGTGCTCGTCGTAATGGTGCTTGCAGTTCTCGCAGATGCTTCCGTGTCCCTCGAACCGGGAGCAGGTGCATTTGGTGCACGACCCCGTTCCAGCCCGCGCTGGCCCGCGTTCGGTCCCGATCGCCATGGCGTTGCGGTTCCCCTCTCCCCGATCGCCTGAGCGGGGTGGCCGGTGTGGCCTGCTCAAGTGATCTCCCGAGGGGAGGACGGTCAACCCGGCGCGGCGGTTGTCAGGAATGTCCGCTGAGTGACCGCAAAGTAAGAATCACCTATCCCGGACCGTTCGCGGCGGCCGGCGGATACGGCGCCCGGTATGCGGTCAGCAGCGCGACATGCAGCGAGGTCCGGGATTCGGCCGAGTCTAGGCTTACCCCGAGAATGCGCTCGATATGCCGCAGACGCTCGTACAGGGTGGGCCGGGCCAGGTGGGCCCGGGCGGCGGCTTCCGCCTTATTCCCCCCGGCCGCCAGGTAGGTGGTCAGCACGCTGATCAGGTCGGTGCCGTGCGCCGCGTCGTAGTCACGCAGCGGGCCCAGCTCCCGGTCCACGAACGTGGCCAGCCGGGGGTCCCCGCCGAGCAGCGAGAGCAGGCCGCGCAGCCGCAGGTCAGCCAGCCGGTAGAAGGCCCGGCCGTCCTGCACGCCGGCGGTCTCCGCGGCCGCGTCCGCGACCTGCCGCGCCTCCAGCAGTGAGCGCCGGACCTCCCGCAGGCTGCCTGCGGCCGTGCCCACCCCGATCACCGGCTCCCCGCTGGGCATGCCGTAGGGGCGCCTGGCCCGGCGGGCCAGCGCCAGCCGGGCCGCGGCGCAGACGCCGGCCAGCACCTCCTCGGGGTCAGCCGCGCCGTCGGCCGACAGCAGGGCGCCCGCCCGCACGTCGTCGAGGGAGCCGACCAGGGCCGGGATCCGCTCGGTGCGGCAGGCATCCGCGAGCGCCTCGGCCAGGTCCAGGACCCTGGCCTGGGCCAGCAGCCCGGCTCCGCCCTCCGGGGACCTGATCACGGCGGTGATCAGCTGCCGGCCGGTGACCGGGACGCCCAGCGCCCGGCACTGGGCGGCCATCTCGTCTGGGTCGGCATCGGGCTGGGCCAGCAGGATGCTGATCAGGGTGCGGTGCGCCTGGCGTTCCAGGCTCTCCTGCTGGCGGGCCAGCAGCCGTCCCAGCGCGAGTGTGGTAGCCGCGCGTTCCACCAGGGCGGTGTCTACCGGGGCGGGCGCCCGGTCGCAGACCAGGATGACCCGGCCCCAGTCTTCGCCGCGCGCGCCCACGGTGGTGACCAGCCAGCCGGGACCGGGGTGATAGGCGGTGCGGGGTGAGGTCGGCACCGCGGCGGAGCGGGGCCCGAAGTCGGCCAGCAGGACGGACGGGTCGGCGCCGGCCGGCTCGCAGGCCAGCACATGATGCGACAGGTCTTCCAGGATCAGCGGGCGGCGCGCCAGCAGGGCGGCCTCCCGCAGGATCTCGGCCGGGCCGGCGCCGGCCACGGCCAGGTCGGTGAACACCTCGTGCAGCCGGGTCGAGGCCCGCAGCTGCTCGAGCTGGTCGTCGATGATCAGGCCGTGCACAGCCTCGGTGATCTCGATGAACGGGACCTCGCGGGTGAACACGATCAGCGGCAGCCCGCGGTCCTGGGCCGCCGCGATGAACGCGGCGGGCAGGCCGCCGGTGTACTTGCGGCCAAGCTCGACCGCCAGGGCACTCACCCCCACCCCGGCCAGCCCGGCCACGTAGGCGCCGAGCAGGGACTCCTCGTCCGGCAGGGCTATCCCGGTGGTGAGCACCAGCTCGCCGCCGCGCAGCAGCCGGGCCGCGTCGGCGAACTCGATCGCATGCACCCAGCGCACCGGGGCGTCCAGGCCGCCCGCAGCCGCCACCACCTGAGGGTCCCCGCGCCGCACCACATCGAGCCGGAGCACCTCTGCGACCGTCGGCATCCGCCGCCTCCCTCCGCCGCCCGCCTCCGCGACCTTTCACGCGCGTCGTTCGCGTGAAAGGTGGATTAGGGCCGGTGTCACCAGCGTACGGAGTGCTGGTCATAGTGTCAGGATCGGGGGGATATTCGTGACAGAGTGTCGGGCACCGGAGCGGGGGTCGCCGGCCAGACTGGGGGGATGTCGGAACTCCACGAGCGGCACCGCCGCGTCCTCCCGAACTGGCTCGGGCTCTACTACTCCGAGCCGCTGGAACTCACCAGCGGCAGCGGCAGCCGCGTGACGGACGCCAGCGGCCGCACCTACCTGGACTTCTTCTGCGGCATCCTGACCAACATGCTGGGCTATGACGTGCCCGAGGTCCGCGAGGCGGTCCAGCGCCAGCTGGACACGGGCATTGTGCACACATCCACGCTGTACCTGATCCGCAACCAGGTGGAGCTGGCCGAGAAGCTGGCCCGGCTGTCGGGGATCGAGAACGCCAAGGTGTTCTTCACCAACTCCGGCACCGAGGCGAACGAGACCGCGCTGATGCTGGCCACCGCCGCCCGCCGGTCCAACCAGGTGCTCGCGCTGCGCAACAGCTACCATGGCCGGTCCTTCGGGGCGGTCGCCATCACCGGCAACGGCGCGTGGAAGAGCTCGCCGCTGGCCCCGTTCGCCGTGCACTACCTGCACGGCACGGACCGCCAGCTGCCTGCCTTCGCCGGGATGGACGACGCTGAGTACAGCGCGGCGTGCGTCCAGGACCTGCGGCACGTGCTGACCACCGCGACCGCGGGGGACGTGGCCTGCCTGATCGCCGAGCCCGTGCAGGGTGTCGGCGGGTTCACCATGCCACCGGACGGGCTGCTGGGTGACTACGCCGCGGTGCTCCGGGAGCGGGGTGCGCTGCTCATCTCCGACGAGGTGCAGACGGCGTGGGGCCGGACCGGCGAGCACTTCTGGGGCATCGGCGCGCACGGCGTGACCCCGGACATCATCACGTTCGCGAAGGGCCTCGGCAACGGGATGGCCATCGGCGGCGTGATCGCCCGCGGTGACCTGATGGACGGGCTGCCCGGCAACGGGATCTCCACCTTCGGCGGCAATCCGCTGTCCACCGCCGCCGCCAGCGCCACCCTCGACTACGTCCTCTCCCACGACCTGCAGCGGAACGCTGCCGAGCTGGGCAGCATGATCATCAGCGGGCTGCGCGAGGCGGCGGCGCCGCTGGCCGCGGTCGGCGAGGTCCGCGGCAAGGGCCTGATGTTCGCCATCGACCTGGTCGACCCGGCGACCGGAGAGCCGAGCCCGGCGCTCGCCACCCGGATGCTGGAGGAGACCCGCGAACGCGGCCTGCTGATCGGGAAGGGCGGCCTGTACGGGCACACGCTCCGGATGGCCCCGCCGATGAACCTGTCCGAGGCCGAGGCCAAGGAGGGCCTGGGCATCCTGGCCGACGCGCTGCGCGCGGTCAGTGAGGAGGCCAGCCGATGACGGACAAGCACATCAGCCACTGGATCGGCGGCCACCCCTGGGATGGCGTGGCCGAGCGGCACGGCGACATCTACGACCCCGCCACCGGCCAGGTGACCGGCACCGTCGACTTCGCCTCGGCCGCAGTCACCGGCGACGCGGTCGCGTCGGCGGCCAAGGCCTTTCCCGGCTGGCGGGCCGCATCGCTGGCCAAGCGGACCGGCGTGCTGTTCGCGTTCCGGGAGCTGCTGGCCAAGCGCACCGACGAGCTGGCCGCGCTGATCAGCGCCGAGCACGGCAAGGTGGCCGGGGACGCGGCCGGGGAAGTGGCCCGCGGACTCGAGGTGGTCGAGTTCGCCTGTGGGATCCCCCACCTGCTCAAGGGTGGTTTTTCCGAAAACGTTTCTACCGGCGTGGATGCCTACTCGATCCGGCAGCCGCTCGGCGTGGTGGCCGGCATCACCCCCTTCAACTTCCCGGCCATGGTGCCGATGTGGATGTTCCCCATCGCCATCGCCTGCGGCAACACCTTCGTGCTCAAGCCCTCGGAGAAGGACCCCTCGGCATCGCTGCTGCTCGCCCAGCTGTGGGCGGAGGCGGGCCTGCCCGAGGGCGTGTTCAATGTCGTGCAGGGAGACAAGGAAGCCGTCGACGCGCTGCTCGGGCACCCCGATGTCCGCGCGGTGAGCTTCGTCGGGTCCACCCCGATCGCGCGCTACGTCTACGAGACCGGGACCGCGGCGGGCAAGCGCGTCCAGGCGCTGGGCGGGGCCAAGAACCACATGGTCGTGCTGCCGGACGCGGACCTCGACCTCGCTGCGGACGCCGCAGTGTCCGCGGGATTCGGCTCCGCGGGCGAACGCTGCATGGCCGTGTCCGTGCTGGTGGCGGTCGGCCCGGTGGGCGACGAACTAGTCGCGAAGATCACTGAGCGGGTGGCACGGCTCCGTGTCGGGCCGGGCAGTGACGAGCGCTCGGAGATGGGGCCGCTGGTCACCGGGGCGCACCGGGATAAGGTCGCCTCCTACCTGGACTCCGGGGTGCGTGAGGGGGCGACGCTCGCCGTGGACGGGCGGGTGCACCCGGTCATCGGCGGCAGCGAAGGCGGGTTCTGGCTCGGGCCGAGCGTGCTCGACCACGTCACCCCGTCGATGGCCTGCTACACCGACGAGATCTTCGGCCCGGTGCTGTCCGTGGTCCGCGCCCCGACCTACGCCGAGGCGGTCCAGATGGTCAGCGAGAACCCGTACGGCAACGGGACCGCGATCTTCACCAACGACGGGGGAGCGGCCCGGCGGTTCGTGTTCGACGTCGAGGCCGGCATGGTCGGGGTGAACGTGCCGATCCCGGTGCCGATGGCGTACTACTCGTTCGGCGGCTGGAAGGCTTCGCTGTTCGGCGACACGCACGTGCACGGGACGGAAGGCGTGCACTTCTATACGCGGGGCAAGGCGGTGACGTCCCGCTGGCTGGATCCGAGTCATGGCGGCGTAAGTCTTGGGTTCCCGGTGAACAAATAACCATCACCCCCTGGTCGCCGTGACGGCGGCCTTGTCTTGCGCACACATAAACGCCGCAAGACAAGGCCGCAACGCCACGGCTGGCTAGACCGCGCATGTCCGGCGGCTCACGGGTACAGGCACATCATGACCGTTCTGGTGGGGACCTCTGGGTGGCAGTACCGGGATTGGCGCGGGGGGCTGTATCCGAAGGGGGTGGCCCAGCGGCGGTGGCTGGAGCACTACGCCACGCAGTACAGGACCGTGGAAAATAACGGCACGTTTTACCGGTTGCCGGCTCGGGAGACGTTCGAGGGGTGGCGGCGCCGGACGCCGGACGACTTCGTGATGGCGGTCAAGGCCAGCCGGTACCTGACTCACGTGCGGAGGCTGCGGGATCCGGCTGAGCCCGTCGCCCGGCTTCTCGGTGCCGCTGCGGGGCTGGGTCCCAAGCTGGGGCCGGTGCTACTGCAGTTGCCTCCCACCTTCGCCGCGGAGCCTGCCCTGCTGGATGCATGCCTGACGGAGTTCCGGGCTGCCTGGCCGGCGGTCCGGGGTGATGGGCCGGAGGTGCTGCGCATCGTGGTCGAGCCGCGGCACGAGACCTGGTGGACGGACGAGGTGCGGCAGATTCTGGCGGAGCACGACGCCGCCCTGTGCTGGGCGGACCGGCTCGGCCGTCCGGTGACCCCCCTGTGGCGGACGGCCAGCTGGGGGTTCCTGCGGTTCCACGAGGGGGCAGCGGAACCGTGGCCCCGCTACGGTGAGGACGCCCTTCAGTCCTGGGTGGACCGTATCAAGGAGGCGCACCTCAGCCGGGCCGACGTGTACGTCTACTTCAACAACGACCCGGGCGGTGCTGCCGTCGTGAACTCGGCCGAGTTCGCGGCGCTGGCCGGTGAGGCGGGCCTGACCCCGACCCGGACCCCCACGGTGGGCGAGATTCCGCTAACCCCGCCCATCCCCACCTGGTAGCCAGGCCGATGGCCAGGAACGCGTGCTGGCGGCGCGGGCGGGAAGGTACCCGCCCGCGTCGCGCGTTCAGCCGGCGTTGGCGCTGAACACCGGTTCGTAGGCGCCGGACTGGCCGGCCGCGGTGGGGTGGTAGGACTCGGAGACGTCCAGGAAGTTGACCGAGTGCAGCCAGCCATGGGAGTCGCAGATCTCGTGGCCGCTGAAGGCCGTGCGCACGTCCGCGAACACGTCACCGTGCCGCGCCGCGGCCGCCTGGATCTGGCCGTCCAGCTGGTCCGCGCCCTGGTTGAGATCGGTGCGGTCGGTCGTGCTCAGGCCGATGCACGAAGAGGACCGGGACAGGTCGTAGAGCTCCGGGTAATCCAGCACCACGACCCGGGCGTTCGGGGCGTCCGCGTGGATGGCGCTGAGGACTGAGTCGAGCTCGCCCGGCAACTGCGAGGCCATCAGGGCCTCGGCGTGGTTCACGGCGCTCACGCAGCTGCTCGTGGGCAGCAGCACGCAGGTCTCCATCACCGACGTGAAGCCGACATCGTTGCCGCCGACCGTGATGGACACCAGCGTGGTGGCGGGGCTGAGCGCGGACAGCTGCGAGCTGAGCACGGTCGCGGTGGTCGCGCCGGAGCACGTCTCGGACACGTACGAGGCCGGCTGGTTCGCCGCGTCCCACAGGGCCGGGTAGGCGTTCGTGCTCTGATCGCATGACCGGCTGGAGCCGATGTAGTTTCCGGCTCCCACCCCGGAGGAGTAGGAGTCGCCGAGCGCGACATAACCCACGGCGGACTGCGCGCTGGCCGCGGCCGGGACCAGGAGAGACAAGGCCACCACGGCGAGCGCGGCGGCCCCGGCGGCGGCAGCCCTGGCGAGGATGGGGGAGGCGGCGCAACGGGGGCGGGAAGCTCGACGGGGCACAGGTCCTCCTTGACAGCGCCATGGTGATCTACTCACCAGTAACCCTGGGGTGAAGGCGCGTCAAGGAACGGTCATGTAGCGATCAAGCCACCAGGCCCGGGCCCGGTCAGAGGCCGGAACGAGGGTCAGAGCGCGGCGAAGGCGTCTTCCAGGATGGACAGGCCCTCTTCGAGCAGCTGCTCCCCGATCACCAGCGGCGGCAGGAACCGGAGCACGTTCCCGAGCGTCCCGCAGGTCAGGACGACTAGGCCGGCGGCGTGGCAGGCCTTGGCCACCTGGGCCGCGGTGTCCGCGGCCGGCTCGAGCGTCCCGGGCCGGACCAGCTCGATGGCGATCATCGCGCCGCGGCCGCGCACGTCGCCGATGACCGGGTAGGCCTCGGCGAGCTTGTGCAGCCTGGGCAGCATGATCTCGCCGATCCGGCGGGCCCGGCCGGGCAGGTCCTCGGCCGCCATGGTCTCGATGGCGCCGAGGGCCGCCGCGCAGGCCACCGGGTTCCCGCCGTAGGTGCCGCCTAGGCCGCCCACGTGCACCGAGTCCATGATCTCCGCCCGCCCGGTGACCGCGGCCAGCGGCAGCCCGCCGGCGATCCCCTTGGCCGTGGTAACCAGGTCGGGGACGACACTCTCGTGATCGGACGCGAACCAGTCGCCGGTCCGGCAGAACCCGGTCTGGATCTCGTCGGCGATGAGCAGGATGCCGTGCTCCCGGCAGAAGTCGGCCAGCCCGGACAGGAAGCCGTCCGGCGGCACGATGAAGCCGCCCTCACCCTGGATCGGCTCGATCAGGACCGCGGCCACGTTGTCCTCGCCCACCTGGGTGTGGATCAGCCCGGTGATCACGTCGAGCGCGTTCGCGGCGCACGCCTCGGGACCCCCGGGCCAGCGCAGCGGGTAGGCCATCGGCATCCGGTAGATTTCCCCGGCGAACGGCCCGAACTTGTCCTTGTACGGCATGTTCTTCGCCGTCAGCGCCATGGTCAGGTTGGTCCGGCCGTGGTAGGCGTGGTCGAACGCGACGATCGCGGGCCTGCCAGTGGCGTGCCTGGCGATCTTGACCGCGTTCTCCACCGCTTCCGCGCCGGAGTTGAGCAGCGCCGAGCGCTTGTCGTGGTCGCCGGGGGTCCGCCGGGCCAGTTCCTCGCAGACCGCCACGTACTCCTCGTACGGGGTGACCATGAAACAGGTATGGGTGAACCGATCGGCCTGCTCACGGATCCCGGCCGCGACGCGGGGTGCGCTGTTGCCCACCGATGTCACGGCGATTCCCGAGCCGAAGTCGATCAGCGAGTTGCCGTCCACGTCGATGAGCACGCCGCCACCGGCGGCGCTGATGAACACCGGGAGGACATGGCTGACCCCGCGGGCCACGGTGGCCTCGCGGCGGGCTAGCAGCTCGCGCGAGCACGGTCCGGGGATCTCGGTGACGAGGCGGCGTACCTGGGCCAGGCCCGGGCCGCCCTGCAGAGGCGATGGCACGGTCATACAGGAGACGATAAGCCACGTAGCCCCCGCCGTGGCCAGCCCGTGGGCAGCGGATTCTCCGCCGCCACCGGCCAGTGGAATTGGATCAGCCGGCCAGCGGCCGGTTCGGCCACCCGGGTCAGCGTGGCCCCGGCTGGCACGCCAGCGCCAGGTGCGGCCTGACTGGGCCGGGACTTCGCGGGGTGCCGAACCTGACGATCCTCCAGGACGTTCTCCCTGCTAGGCAAGCACGCATCCGGAGACCTCCCGGGAGAACTGTGGTGGCTATCCGTCCTGAGGCTGAACAGAAGCTGCGCGCGGGCTTTCAGCGACATGTCGACCGGCAGGCCGGCCGGTACACCGAGCAGTTAACGCACGCCGGGCACCTGGCCGACCGGTTCGAGTGCGGACATGTGATCGGGGTCTTCAGCACCCAGACTGGCGGAGACATCAGGCCCAGGGCTTATGTGGTGGGCCTGCTTCCGATGACGGCGATCCCCGTCCTGATCGCCGTCGCCGCGGTCGGAGTCCCGGGTGCGGTGCCGGTGCTTGGCGCCCTCCCGTTTATCACCGGTGCCTGGTTCGGCCTGAGCATGTGGCGGGGGCGTGAACCAAAACGTCGCGTCTGGCTGTACGCCTTCGCCCAGGGGTTCGTGCTGCTGGACGATCCGCGATCAGACGCCGTCCTCAGGCGCTGGAGCCAGGTCACTGAGGTCGCCGAGGTGTGGACGGACGTCTACGACGTCAGTGCCGAGGAGTCCAGGGCGGCCCTGACGGCGTACCGGCTGCGGTGGGCGGACGGGCAGACACACGAGATCTCACGCTCCTAATGAGAGTTAGCGAGTCGGCCATCCGGCAGACTCGGGGTTGGTAGCCGCCGGCAGGTGAGCACTGTGTGCTCCTGGACGTTGAGTCCTGGTGAAAGAGCGTGCCCCTGCCGGCTGGCCGGGAGAGTTG
>DATCFY010000080.1:0-9241 GCA_036509255.1 Streptosporangiaceae bacterium | reverse complement strand
CCGCCCGGGCTGCTCCGGCCCGGGCTGCTCCGGCCCGGCGGCGAAGCCGGCCGGGTGGCCGAGCTGTTGAGCAGGCCTGCGGTGACCATCGGCCCATACGAGAGCGTGAAGGCGGCAACGAGGCTGATGCATGCCGCCATGTGAAGCGGCTGCCGGTGGTGGACGATGCAGGCCGTGTGGTGGGGATCGTGAGCCGGCTGGATGTGCTGAGCGTCTTTGACCGGCCGGACGCCGAGATCCGCGACGAAGTCATCAAGGACATCCTCGTGCGGGATTTCGCCCTTAACCCCGGACGCCTTTGATGTGACGGTCAGGTCTGGCATCGTTACCATCACCGGGCAGGCCAAAAACCGCACCGTCGCCCATCACCTGATCGATGCGATCCGGCATGCGGAGGGTGTCGCCGGCATCCGGGCCAGGCTCAGCTTCCCGCCACCGGACCACCCCGAAGGCATAGTGCACCAACGTCCCCAGCCACCCGGATAACGGAGGTGCCCTCGCCGCAATCGTGGTCCCTGACGACAGGTAAGCCGCGTGCCGGCGCACGAATGGGCCGGACCTGCTTTCCTGGCCGGGTTGCCAGGGCCCGGTCACCAACGCCACTGGTCACCGCCCGGCCACGAGTGCGCTTGCGCTCGCCAGGGTGGCGAGAGCTTGGGGTAGTCGTCCTCGTCGATGCGCTGGCCGGAACGCTGGCTGAGCATCTCGACGAAGTTCAGGAAGTCCAGTGAGTCCAGCCCGAGCGTGTCCCGGATGTCCGCGCCAGCCGACCCGCTAATCCTGGCGAGTGCCCACCGCGCCCGGGCAGGCAGCACGCCGGCCAGCAGGTCCAGCGTGGACGCCCCCGCCGCCCCGCCGAGCAGGCCGGACAGGACGTCCGCGACCGCGGGGGGCACCTGTCAGGTAGAGCCGAAGATCACCACCCGGGCCGGGTCAAAGGCGCAGCTGAGTCCGCTCGTGGGTGAGATCCTCGAGTTCGGCCGCGGCGGTGCTGAGCAGCATGTGGGCCAAGTCGGACAGGGCACGTGCCACCGCGATCTCCTCACCGATCCCGGTGACGTCCGGGTCGGCCCGATTCCGGCGCGCGGTCCCATGGCCGAACATGTGGGCACCGTTGTCCATTGTCAGCCGGGCATCGGCGACGGTCAGGCGATCCTGTTCCCTGATGGTCAGCTCGACCAGCCAGTGATCTGTCAGGTTCATCGCTGGACACCTCCTTCGGCCTGCAGGACAGGCCGTTCGTCGTTTGCGGCCCGGCTCCCGGCCCTCAGCCGACCCAGGGGTCATCTGGCCCACACCTGCGGCTCGTACCCGGCGTATCCCCGGGAGGGAACATCGGCGAGCAGGACCGCGGGGACCTGATGCCAGGCGGACTGCTGGGCACGCTCGACGCGCAGGCCGGCCGCATAAGACCACTGCCCGGCCGCCACCACGACCAGGGAAGCGCCGATAAGGAAGGCGGCAGCCAGCCCGGCCATGAGGACAGCTTCCACGCGGTCCACAGCGCGCCGCAGCGGGTTACGGTCGGGCCACAGCCCGCGCAGCCGCCAGCCGCACCCTGTCAGGCGCGGTACCGCATCACCTCTCATCTCCGGCCTCTCGCCCAGGGTCCCGCGTCCTGGCTGCTGCGGTCAGAGGCGATCCGCCTGCCGTGCCGGGACCTTGGGCCCCGCAGGTGACTGCCCGCACCCGGCCGTGTCCCCGGGACCCTCTCCACCGGTGAGTCCGGTGATCCCGCGGGCTGCGCTTCATGGGCACGGCCTGTCCTCTGACGGCCCAGGCGCGCGGTGAGGATGCGCCGGAGGCCGTGGGGCCCGGATGAGCTCGATTCCTGCGCCGTCCAGGCCGGTGAGTTCCCACCCGTCGTCCTGCACGTCGATGGCCATGCGTGAGGTCCCGAGTCGAAGATTCCTCAGGTGCAGCGGCAGGTAGCGCTCCGGGATCGCGGGCGCGCACCATGCCTGGCCAGCGGAAAGCTCCGGCGTGAACCGCAACAGGCTATGCAGCAACTGCAGCGGGGCGGCCGCGGCCCACGCCTGCGGTGAACAGGAGGTCGGGTAAGGAACCGGAACGGGATAGTCCGTCCGTGAGAAGCCGCAGAACAGTTCAGGCAGGCGGTGGCCGAAATGCCGGGCAGCGTCAAAGATTGCCTCGGTGACCCGCCGGGCCTGCTCAGTGAAGCCGTAACGCATCAGGCCGGCCGCGCACAGTGCGTTGTCATGCGGCCACACCGACCCGTTGTGATAGCTCATCGGGTTGTAGGCGGCCATGGACGCGGCCAGCGTCCGGATTCCCCAGCCACTGAACATGTCATCGGACAGCAACTGCTCTGCGATCAAGGCCGCTTTGCCCGGGTCCACGATCCCGGTCCACAGGCAATGCCCGATGTTCGAGGTGAGAGAGTCGACTGGCCGCTTCTCCCGGTCCAGCGCAACCGCGAACCAGCCCCGGTCAGGCAGCCAGTAGGCATCATTGAACGCCTGCCTGAGCCGGTTAGCCTTCGCGTCCCAGGAACTGGCACCCGGCGCGTCCCCGGCCTCCCGCGCGAACCGGGCTCTGGCCCGGTATGCCGCATAGGTGTATCCCTGCACCTCGGCCAGCGCGATGGGAGGCTCGGCTATCCGCCCGTCGGCGAAGTTGATCCCGTCCCAGGAGTCTTTCCAGCCCTGGTTGACCAGGCCGCGGCTGGTCTTGCGGGAGTACTCGACGAACCCGTCCCCGTCAGCATCTCCGTAATGCTCGATCCACTCCAGCGCACGGTCGGCGTGCGGCAGCAGCGCCTGGACCTCAGCGTCATGGCCGCCCCATCGCTGCAATTCCCCAAGCAGCATGACGAACAAGGAGGTGGCGTCCGCGGTTCCGTAGTATGCGCTGCGGCCTCCGAGCGCGAGCGTGGCTGCCGGGCCGAACCGGACCTCGTGCAAGATCCTGCCCGGCTCCTCCTCCGACGCAGGGTCGATGGCGCTTCCTTGCCGGCCTGCCAGCGTCTGCAAGGTGCCGATGGCGAGCGCGGCGTCCCACGGCAGCAGCATCCATGAGGTCAGCAGCGAGTCCCGCCCGAACAGGGCCATGAACCACGGCGCGCCAGCAGCCACCACCGGCCGGCCAGGGTGCGCGGGGTCGAAGATGCGCAGCGCCCCCAGATCCTCAATGCTGCGGTGCAGCACTGCAGCGAGGTCCCGGTCGGCTGTGCGCACCTGCGGAGCGCTTCGCCGCCACTCACGCAGCCGGTGGGCAGGCATGGCATGCTCGACGGCCTGGCCGCGCGGGTGGCACAGCGTCATCGGGACCCCATCGGTGACCGGCACCGCTTCCACGCTCGCGGTCCACTGGCCGCGGGCGGGGACTGTCACGTACCACCGCAGGACGCCCTCCGCGGCCGAGGGGCGCCCGTCGCCGCGGATGAGCAGCCCATGGTGGCGTTCACCCCTGCGGCTGGCGAACCTCAACGTCGAGTCCCCGGCACTCGTGCTCGCGGCCGCCTGCGGCCGCGCCTGCCCGTCCTTGACCTCAAACAGATCAGCGAAATCGGCGTCGGCGGTGACCGTCACCACGCAGGTGGCAGGCAATGCTGCGCTGTTGCGGATGGTTATGTCCTCGCGCATGCCGTCGCCGACGTAGCGGTGCCGCACCACCAGCAGCGTGCTGTCGGCGAGCCCGGCCGGCGGCGGCAGCCGGGCGACAAAGGCGGCGGCATACGGCCCGGCTTGCTGGACCGTCAGGGGTTGCGGCGCGCGGCCGTCCACGGCGAGTTCCCAGCGCGACAGCACGCGCGTGTCCCGGACGAACAGCCCTAGGGCATGCCCGGGCCGGATGTCGCCGCCAGGGTCGCTGATGCAGAATGTGGAACCTTCGACCAGCGTAACGGTGCCGCCCGGCATGCCCTGGCTGACCGGCGCCTCATCGGCTGACCACGGCTCGGTCATTGGCTGCCTCTCCCGGACTAGTCCCGCGCGGTCCGTGGGCTTCAGACGCTGATCCAGACCTGGCCGCCGAACCGTACGCGCATAAACTGGCCAGGATGCTCCAGGATGCGGCGGTAGAGCCGTTGGTGATCGAGCGCCATACGCATGAGGGAGAACCGTCGCTCCGCGGCGGCCCGGCACTGGCGACGCTCAATCTCGGGTACGCGGTCAACTGCGGTGATCATCTCCTCCTCATCATGGCACAGGTACCCCGTGCGGCCCGGATCGATGATCTCGGGCGCCGCGCCGTTCGGGAAGGCTAGCACGGGGGTCGCCGACGCCAGCGCCTCCACCATGACCAGGCCGAACGGCTCACGCCAGGTGATCGGGTTGAGCAGGGCCGCCGCCCCGCGCAGCAGTTCCAGCAGGGACGCCAGCGGCGGCTCAGCCAGCAGGTCAGCACCGGGCCCGAGCAGCGGCCGCACCCGCTGCCCAAAGTAGGCCCGCTCGGCGGGCTCACGCATCTTCGCCACAATCACCAGCCGCTGTCTGGCGCGCCTGGCAACCCGTACCGCGTGGTGCACTCCCTTATCGGCGCACATCCTGCCCACGAACAGCAGGTAGCCGCCGTCCCCGGGCCCTGGCCGGTACACCTCCAGGTCGATGCCGTGATGGATGACCGCAGCGATGGGGATCCCGCCTGAGGCGCGGGCCTGCGAGTGCGAGATCGCCACGATCGAGGCGTGCCGGGCGACCTCCGCGAAGATGCGGCGGGTCTGCGGGGTGAACGGCCCGTGGTTGGTGGTCACGACCGGCGGCCGGCGGATCTCGCGCCGGCCCGCCACCAGCGGGCCCAGGGCGGTGTGGTCGTGGATAATGTCCACATCGGCCAGGGCCTCGTACGCCGCCAGGACGTGCGCCGCTTCCGGGACGTCAGCGTCCATCGGCTCGATCCCCGCCGGGTAGAGATACTTGAGCGGTACCGGGCAGGTGGACTCACCGACCGTGAACAGCCGCACGTCGTGGCCCAGTGCTTGCAGGCCCCTGGCGAGGTTGTCGATAACCAGCTCGGTACCGCCGTAACCAGGCGGCGGGACGGGCAGCCACGGTGGGGCAATCAGGCCGATACGCATGATCAGCCTCCGATCATGTCCGGGCGAACGGGTCAGCGGGTGCCGGCGTGCCCATCCGGGCCCTGGCCCGGGTGGCACGCAGGCCCTGGCTATCGACCCTGTGGACCCATCCGAGCTCCACCTGCCAGCACAGCCCGCATGACCTGCACGAGAAACTGGTCCGCTCGCCGCCGGTCACCGCAGTCAGGCCCTGGGCGCCGCAGCCTGCGCACAGGCTGGGCGGCGCCACCGCCGACCCAGCATCGAGGCAAACGGTATAGACCCTCATACCGGTATGGCATCACGGCGGTTCGGCCTGCTGGCAGTGCCCAACGTCCCGTCATCCCGTGGCCATCGGCACCAGCATGACCGGGACAACGGCATCGCGCACGGTCCGCCGGACCGTGCGCGACCGGCCGGGGTCGAGGTGCCGTGACCAGCCGAGCGCGATCATGTCAGCCCGTTCGGCCTGTGCCACGTCGAGGACGTGCTCCCCTGCCACCCCGCTGCGGAGCTCCAGCCGCGCCCCGGGCTGCGCGCAGAAGCGTGCCAGGAACTCGTCCTCCCAAACCCCCCTGGCGTGCGCGGCCTGATCCCAGAACCTGGGAACGGTCTCAGCGTCGAACACGTGCAGCACCACCAGATCGACTCCAGCGCGAGCGAACTGCTCCACCGTCTCGGCCACCGCCGCGGCCGACTCCGCCGTCCCGTCCAGCGGCAGGAGTACCCGGCGGATCTCAGCCCGCCTGCCCCGCGCTGCAGCCGGCACCAGGACCACCGGCTTAGCAGATCGCTGCACGACACGCCACCAGATCGGCCGCGACAGCTCATCCCCTGCCAGGACAACCAGCAAAGTGCCGGGACTGTGCAGTGCGCGCAGCACCTGCCCGGCGGCCCGTTGTGCGCTCAGGTCCCCGGCCGGGCTGACCCGCTGCACCTGGGCGCGCGCGATCTCGGCGACCGCCGCGGCCGTGCCGATCACTGAGACGTCGGCCTTACCGCCGCCGAGGACCGCGAGCACATGCGTCATGCCAGGCTCCTCATCCTGGCCGCCCAAGGCTGGCCCGGCCAGCCACCCGCCGGGGTACTTCGCCAGCAAGTCCCGCCAGCAGCGGGCCGTCGGTGCCTATCTCGATCCGCCCGCGTGTGATGTCCAGCCGCACCCGGCGTCCGAGGCAGCGGAACCGCAGCTGCAGACTTCCCCACGCTCCGGGCAGCCGCGGGTCGACGCTCAGCGCCCCGGCCCGGACCTGCAGGCCCGCAAAGCCTGTCAGGACCGCCTGCCAGACTCCGCCGAGGTTGGCCATATGCAGGCCAGCAGCGGTGGTCCCGCTCAGGTCGTCGATATCCAGCGCGAGCGCGGTGCGCAGCATCGTCAGCGCCTCGTCCGGCCGTCCTGCGCGGGCGAGCAGCGATGCGGTGACCGCCGGCGACAGCGACGACCCGTGTGCGGTCCGCGGGCCGTAGTAGTCAAGGTTGGGCACCAGCGAACCGGCCGCAACTTCCCCGGGAACCAGATGGTGCAGCATCAGCACGTCCGGCTGCTTGATCACCTGCGAGCCTGCCACCCGCTCCCGGCCAAGCAGCAGGTCAGCAGCAACCGGCGGTGCGGCGAAGTCGGCGACCAGCAACGGCTCGAGGCCGAAATAGCCGGCGAACTGCTCGTAACGCCCGGTCGCCGGATCATAGCCATCCACGATCCTCTCGGCCAGTTCCCGCCAGCGCCTGCTCCGCCCATCCGTCAGCCCGGCACGGTCCGCGGCGTCGGCCGCCGCGCGCAGATTCCAGCGGGCCATCACATTCGTGTAAGCGTTGTCGTCCACGCGCTCGTGGTACTCGTCCGGGCCGATGACCCCGTCGATGTGCGCATTCCCCGCATCGTCGGGCCGGCATCTCGACGCCCAGTACCCGGCCGTCTCCAGCAGCAGCGGCAGCCCGAACCGGGCCGGCCGCGCAGTCCACTCGGCGTAGCGGGCCGCCGCCCACGCCACGTCCGCCGTCACATGCTCTTCGAGCTGCCCGGTCAGGATGGGCACGACGCGCCCGCCGAGGTGCCCGCTGGGCGGCGTGACATCCTCGCCGCCGGCAGCGGACTCCCACGGGAAGCGGGCCCCCCGCCAGCCAGCCGCGCGGGCCTGTGCCTGGGCTGCCTTGAGCCGCCGCAGGCGGTAGCGGATCATCGCAGCGGCTGCCGCTGGGTCAATGCTAACCAGCGCGGGCAGCACGAACACATCCGCGTCCCAGAAGACATGCCCGGCATACCCGATGCCAGACAGCCCCCGCGCGCCCAGAGCAAGCTCAGCACGGGACTTGGTGGTGTTGCACCACAGCTGGAACAGCGCGAACCGGAGGGCGAGCTGGGCGGCAGGGTCGTCCGGCACCCGGACGTCAACTGCCTCCCAGCGTGCCGCCCAGGCCGCCCGGTGCTCAGCGAGGAGCCGGTCGAAGCCGAGATCCCCGGCAGTGCTGAGCGCCGCCGCAACCTGGCCGGGCCGGGAGCCCCGCCACGGGCAGGCCGCGTAAGCCGCGACCCGCTCCACAGTACGCACCAGGCCGTCACGCCGCGTCTGCTGCACCGCGAGCGCACTGATGCCGCCGCCGCGGTCCGAACCGACCGTCGCCCAGTACCGGCCGTCCTGGCGACCGCTGGTCATCGCCTTCCCCCGCGGCCGCAGGAGCGCAGGTCCCGGGCGCAGCCGGGCAGCTGAGGCCTCTGCGCGCAGCGCGACCACACCCGGGCTGGTGACGCTGGCAAACCGCAGCGACCGCAGCGGGTGCCCGCCCGCTCCTGTCTCGGTGCGTGCTAGCACACCCGACCGCAGGTCGAGCACCCGGACATCCTGCGCCGGTGCGGGCTCGACCGCCAGACCAGTCCACTGCGGGCCAGGCAGCAAGTGCTGGTCAGGGCCGGTGCCGTCATAGACGCCCGCCGCCAGCACCACCGGCGCCCCGCCCGCCACCGCTTCCTCCACCGACCCGCGGGTGGCCACGCCCCCGGCACCCAGCGTGAACAGTGACTCGGTCACCCGGTGGCGCAACGGGTCGATCCCGGTCTCCCGCAAGATCCACGCCGGATCCTCGTCCACGTCGGCGACCCGCCCGCGCCTGCGCCGCGACAACTGCTCGTCGAGCAGGCGCAGGAACGCCGACCGGCCTCCGCCCACGTGCAGCACACCAGCCGGCACCCCGCCCGGCTCGTCCCCGACGGACACGGCAATCACCCGCGCCGCCTCCGGCATGAGCAACCGCGAATCGCTCCCGGCGACGCCGCCAGCCGAGCCGAAGTCACTGCCTACGACCAGCACCAGCCCAGGCCATACTCCCCGCCTGGCCAGGAAACTGAGGATGTCTCGCATGGAGTCCGAACTATCGGTCGGCCCGCCCGCCCGGCGGTGCAGCAACCCGAGTCCCCCGGATCCTGCCTCGAACATTTCCGAGCCACGGTTGACACACAACAGCAAGCGGCCCGGGCCCGTCGGCCGCAACCGCAACTGCCCATCGACGTGCGGCACATCTGAGTCGCTGATGACCGCGACGTCCACGCCGACAGCACTCAGCGCCGCGACACGCCGGCGCACGGGCCCGACCGGGCAGCGGCCGCCCGGCACTGCGGCACCTTCCCAGGTGAAGGCCACCGCCTCTGCCGTGCGGCCGATCAGCCCGCCGCAGCCATCGGACATCACAGCCCTCGGCCCAGCAGGCCCACACGCCTGCCTGCGCTCAGCCCAGCCACCAGCGAACAGGGACAGCCGAGCAGCCTCAGCTGGCCTGCCGCTTTCTGGGATGGTGCTCAACAACCGTGTCGGCGGACGGGAAGAACACGCTCTCGTGGCCGTTCTTCCAGCGCACCAGGTACGGCGGCGCACCATCCTCGCCGTGAATCTCAACGATCACGCCTGCGCGGTCCTCGTCACCCACATGGCGTCCCCTGATCAGCAGCTCGTCGCCCACATTCGTTCGCATCGCCGGCCTCCTGCCTGCGCTCGATGCGAATCATGCTCGCGCGGCCTGGCCGTGGCGGCCAGGGCCGAAGGTCTGCACGGCGCAGAGCCAAGGGCACTAGCCAGGGCCGGACGTTGTGACGCCCACCGCGGGCCGGTGGCCCCGGGCGGCCGGCCATCCGCCGCGCGGGCTGCCGTCCAGGTGCCGATAGTCCGGGGTACAGGTATTCCGCCCTCTGGGCCGGAATCTAACCCGGGAGGTGCCATGGCGAGAGGGGTACCA
>DATCFY010000079.1:0-84791 GCA_036509255.1 Streptosporangiaceae bacterium | reverse complement strand
GACTACGCGGGGACCGGAGGAGGCGGCCGGGGCTGAGCCGTCACCGGGGCGGACCGGATCCGGGGCCAGGCCGTTGCCGTCGCCCGGGCGGCCGGGATGCGGGGCCGGGCCGCCCCGCTCCAGGTCCGGGCCGTAGCCCTGGCCCGCCAGCGGGGTCCAGGAGATCGTCAGCCCGCCGTGCAGGCACGCGGCCACGTTGTCGGGGTGTCCTTCGAGACTGGCGGCCAGGGCGAGCACGGCGTCGTCGGGCAGCAGGTCAGACCCGTCCCTGGCGAGCCCGCGGGCGGCCAGGATGCCGGTCACGATGGCGGCCGCCGACGAGCCCAGCCCGCGGCCGTGCGGGATCGCGTTGAGGCAGCGCAGGCTCAGGCCGGGGGGCTGGCCGCCGAGCAGATCGAACGCGGCCCGCATGGCCTGCACCACGAGGTGGGTCTCTCCCGCGGCCGCGGTCTCGCTGCCTTCCCCGGAGACCTCGATGTCCAGCCCGACGCCGGCCACCCGGGCCACGGTCACGTCGTGCAGGGACAGCGCCAGGCCCAGGGCGTCGAACCCGGGGCCCAGGTTGGCGCTGCTGGCCGGGGCCCGGACCACGACAGGCTTGTCCCGCCACCGGGATCCGCTCACGGTGTCTCCTGAGGTGTTCGCGGTGTGCTCCTCAGGCCAGGCCGAGCGCGGCCGCCGCGGCCGCGCTGTCTGCGGGCACGGTAATCGGGGCCGGGGCGGCCGACACCGCCCAGTCCGGGTCCTTGAGACCGTTGCCAGTCACCGTGCACACCACCCGCGAACCAGGTGCGACCTGGTCCTGTTCCCGCGCCTGGAGCAGCCCGGCCACCCCGGCCGCCGAGGCCAGCTCGCCGAACACCGCCTCCTTGGCCGCGAGCAGCCGGTATGCCGCGAAGATCTGCCGGTCGGTGACCGAGTCGATCAGCCCGCCGGAGGCGTCCCGGGCGGCCTCGGCCAGTCCCCAGGAGGCCGGGTTGCCGATCCGGATCGCGGTCGCGATCGTCTGCGGCGCGCGGACTGGCTCGCCGCGGACGATGGGCGCGGCGCCGCTGGCCTGGAAGCCGAGCATCCGGGGGGTCTTGGTGGCCCGCCCAGCCGCCGCGTACTGGGTATAGCCCATCCAGTAGGCGGAGATGTTGCCCGCGTTGCCGACCGGCAGGCAGTGCACGTCCGGAGCGTCGCCGAGCGCGTCGACGATCTCGAACGCCGCGCTCTTCTGCCCTTCCAGCCGGTCCGGGTTGACCGAGTTGACCAGCGCGACCGGGTAGTCGGCGGCCAGTTTCCTGGCCAGCTCGAGGCAGTCGTCGAAGTTGCCGTCCACCTGGAGCAGCTTGGCCCCGTGCACCAGGGCCTGGGCCAGTTTGCCCAGCGCAATCTTGCCGCGGGGCACCAGCACCGCGCAGGACAGCCCGGCGCGCGCCGCGTATGCGGCGGCACTGGCGCTGGTGTTGCCGGTGGAGGCGCAGATCACGGCCGTCGCGCCGCGGCTGACGGCCATGCTGACCGCCATCGTCATGCCGCGGTCCTTGAACGACCCGGTCGGGTTGGCCCCCTCGACCTTGAGGTACACCTCACAGCCGGTCCGCTCGGACAGCACCGGGGCGGGCAGCAGCGGCGTCGCCCCCTCGCCCAGCGTGATCACCGGGCTGCTGCCGGGCAGCGCCGGGAGCCACTCCCGGTACTGCGCGATCACGCCGCGCCAGGGCACGTAGCCTGCCGCGGCGGAGGTCACATCCGCAGTCATTCGTCCCCCTCGCCTTCCACCCGCATCACGCTGGCCACGGCCCGGACGGAGTCCATCGTCTCCAGTTCGGTGACGCAGCGCGAGAGGGCCGCGTCCGGGGCGATGTGCGTCACGATGACCAGCTGCGCGTCGTCGCCCCGGCCTTCCTGGCGGACCGCCTTGATCGACACGTCGTGCCGGGCGAAGGTCTCCGCCACCCGGGCCAGCACGCCAGGCCGGTCGGCCACGTCCAGCGCCACGTTGTACCGGGTCAGCGTCTCGCCCATGGGCAGGACGGGCAGCTTGGCGTAGGTCAGCGCGTCCGGCCCGCGGGTACCGGCGAGCAGGTTGCGCGCCACCGCCACCACGTCGCCGAGCACCGCGCTGGCGGTGGGCACTCCCCCGGCGCCGGCCCCGTAGAACATCAGCTGGCCAGCCGATGCGGCCTCGACGAACACCGCGTTATAGGCCTCGCGCACCCCGGCCAGCGGATGCGTCCGCGGGATCATCGCCGGGTGGGCGCGCACCGACACGCCGCCGTCCCGGCGCTCGCAGATAGCCAGCAGCTTGACCACCCGGCCAAGCACCCTGGCGCTGGCGATGTCCGCGGCGGTGACCGCGGTGATGCCCTCCCGGTACACGTCGGCCGCGGTGACCCCGGTGTGGAAGGCCAGCCCGGCCAGGATGGCCGCCTTGGCCGCGGCGTCGAAGCCCTCGATATCCGCGGTGGGGTCAGGCTCGGCGTAACCGAGCGCCTGGGCCTCCTCCAGCGCGTCCGCGAACCCGGCGCCCGAAGTGTCCATCCGGTCCAGGATGTAGTTGGTGGTGCCGTTGACGATGCCCAGGACCCGGTGCACCTCGTCCCCGGCCAGCGACTCGCGCAGCGGCCGCAGCAGCGGGATGGCCCCGGCCACGGCGGCCTCGTAGTAGAGGTCGGCCCCGTTCTCCCGGGCCGCCTCGTGCAGGGTGGCGCCGTCCTCGGCGAGCAGCGCCTTGTTGGCGGAGACCACGGACTTGCCGGACTTCATCGCGGCGAGCAGGACCGAGCGGACCGGCTCGATGCCGCCGATCACCTCGATCACGATGTCCACGTCCGGGCGGGTGACCAGTTCCATGGAGTCGGCGGTGAGCAGCGCGGGATCGACGGCCACGGAGCGGGCACGGCCCGGGCGCCGCACCGCGACCCCGTCCACCTCCAGCCGGGCGCCAATCCGCGCGGCCAGCTCCGCGGACTGCTGCGTGAGCAGGCGGTAGACCTCCGAGCCCACTGTGCCGCAGCCCAGCAACGCCACTTTCAACGTCCGCACTACGGCATCACCCTAGGTCTCGTCGTCCGGCACGGGTCCTCATCCGGCGTCCAGCCGGAGCAGGTCGTCGATGGTCTCGCGGCGGAGCAGCACCCGGGCCCCTCCGTCCCGGACGGCCACCACAGCGGGCCGGGTGACGTGGTTGTAGTTGCTGGCCATCGACCGGCAGTACGCCCCGGTGGCCGCGACCGCGAGCAGGTCGCCTGGGACCAGGTCGGAGGGCAGGTAGCTGTCCCGGACCACGATGTCCCCACTCTCGCAGTGCCTGCCGACAATCCTCGACAGCATCGGTGCCGCCGCCGACTCGCGGGAGGCGAGCACGCAGGTGTATTCGGCGTCGTACAGCGCGGTCCGGATGTTGTCGCTCATCCCGCCGTCCACGCTTACGTAGGTGCGCAGCCCGTCCACGTCCTTGACCGTCCCGACCTCGTACAGCGTAACGGTGCCGGGTCCGGCGATGGCGCGCCCGGGCTCCACGGTCAGCCGGGGCATGGCCAGCCCCGCCGCGGCGCACTGGGCCCGGACGATCTCATGCAGGTTCTGGGCGATGACCTTGATGTCCGCCGGGTCGTCGTCCGGGGTGTAGGCGATGCCGAGCCCGCCGCCGAGGTTCAGCTCGCTGATGACGATGCCATGCTCGTCGCGGATACGGACGGCCAGGCTCAGTACCCGGCGGGCGGCCGCCTCGAAACCGTCGGTGTCGAAGATCTGCGAGCCGATGTGCGAGTGCAGACCGGCTAGTTCCACTCCCGGGCAGGCCAGGACCCGGCGCACCGCCTCGTCGGCCGCACCGGAGGACAGCGAGAAGCCGAACTTCTGGTCGTCATGCGCGGTGGCCACGAACTCGTGGGTGTGCGCCTCGACCCCGGTGGTAACCCGGACGAGCACCCGGGGGCGGGGCTTGACGGCCCCGTTCCCGCCTGACCCGTTTCCCTGCGCGTCGCGGCCGGGAAACGGCGGGTCGGTCAGGTAGGCGAGGCGGGCGATCTCCTCGAAGGAGTCGACCACGATGTGGCCTACGCCTGTGTCCAGGGCCCGGGTCAGCTCGCTTTCCAGCTTGTTGCTGCCGTGCAGGGTGATCATCTCAGGCGGCACGCCGGCCTGCAGCGCGACCTCGAGCTCGCCGCCGGTGCACACGTCCACGCCGAGGCCTTCCTCGGTGACCCAGCGCAGCGCGCCCCGGCAGCAGAACGCCTTGGCCGCGTAGAACACCCCGGCGCGGGCACCGAACGCCTCGCGGTAGCTGCGGCAGCGCTGGCGGAAGTCGTCCTCGTCACAGATGAACAGCGGCGTGCCGAACTCGACGGCCAGGTCCCGCACGTCCAGGCCGCCGATGGCGAGCACGCCGGCCGCCCGGTGGGCGGAACCCGGCCAGATCGCCGGGTGCAGCGCGTTGAGATCCTGCGGCGGGGTCGGCGGGTGCTCGGCGGGCAGCACGTCGGCGTGCCGCGGTCCGGCGGGGTGGGCGACACGGCTCATGACGCGGTCCTTACTGCTCGGGTCTGCTGTCTCGTGCTGCGGCCTGGCCAGTCGGCCGGGCGGCCCGTACGGAGGGGGCTACATCCGGCTCGGCGCGGCGATGCCCAGCAGCCGCAGGCCGGTCCCGAGGACCGTCCGCGCGGCGCTGGCCAGCTGCAGCCGGGCCTGGATCAACTCCCCGCCCGCTGCTGAGCCGCCCTCGGGAGGCGGATCCGGCGGCCGCGGCGGGACTGAGCCGGGCCGCATCACCGGGCAGGCCTCCTGCCAGTCGAAGTACCGGCTGGCCAGCTCCTCCAGGTAGGCGGCGACCACGTGCGGCTGCCGACGGCGCGCCGCCCCGGCCACCCGTTCCGGGAGCCAGGACATCGCGTCGAGCAGTGCCTGCTCACTGGGATGCGCGAGCAGGCACGGCTGGAACCGCTCCGCGCCTGGCCCTGGCAGCCCGAGGTCAGCGGCCTGCCGCAGCGCAGACGCGGCGTGAGCGTGCGCGTACCGGACAGCATAGGCGGGATTGCCCAGCTCCTGCGCGGCCATCACCCGGGGGTCAAGGTCGGGCCCGGCCGGCCACGGAACACCGCTGGCGAGCCGGCTGAGCGCGAACCGGACGGTGTCCTCCCCCACGTACGCGATAGCCTCCGCAACCGGGCCGCCTGCCCCGTCCTCCGGCCGGTCCTCGCGCCCGGGCGATGTCCAGGTGACCTCGGCGCCCGCAGCCTCGGCAAGCCGCCCGGCCAGCTCCGCGGTGAGCCGCCGCCCGGCGTCCGGCCAGTCTCGCGCACCAGCCAGCCGGGCGTCGCGCGGTGCGGTCAGCCGCGCGCCGTGCCGGGCCCGGCTCCGGGCGCATCCCGGCCCGGCCTCGGGGATCCGGACCGCGAGCCGGGCCAGCGCGTCGGGGGTGACCGTCACGGAGAGGTATCCGCCCCCGGTCACACTGACGTCGCTGATACCGCTCTCGCCCGGCACGGACCGCAGCGCTGCGGCGAGCACGGCGGCGACCCGGGCCGGATCCGCCGCCAGCCGGTGGGCCAGCCCGAACGGGAGCGTGGTCGCGTAACTGCCGGGACCACCGCCGGCCTCGGGCGGCACCGGCCGCCAGGTACCGGAAGCCAGGCTGGGGCCGGCGCTGAGGGCGGCGTCGTCCGGCAGCTCGCCGGACGCCACAGCCGCGGCAACGGCGGTCGCGAGGGCGGCGGTGAGGTCCCCGGTCATCACAGACGAGCAGGCTATCCGGGTGTGAGCACGGGTGGACGGTTCGCGTTGCGGCCAGGGAGCGGCCACGCGGGCCGGTCAGCCGGCCCTGGGCGGAGCGGGCGCAGGCGGACCGCTAGGTCAGGAAAGCCCTGGCTGGTCGCCAGGCAGCTGGCCGGTTTCGTTATCTGGTTCGGTGGCTGTGCCTGCCTGCCCCGACGCGGCACTCTCGGCCTCGCGGGCCTCGCGGGTCGCAGCTCCGGCCAGCTCGCGGACGACCCGGATCATCTCCCCCGGGTCGAACGGCTTGGTCAGGTAGGCGTCCACGCCGATCTCGCGGCCGCGGGTCTTGTCGTCCTCCTGCGCCCGCGCGGTGATCAGGACGACGCGGATCCGGCTGGTCTGCGGGTTACGGCGGAGCTGGCCCGCGGTCACCCAGCCGTCCAGGCGGGGCATCATGACGTCAAGCGTGATCACGTCCGGGTCGATCGCCGCGACCTTGTCCAGGCAGTCCTGGCCATCCACGGCCGTGGCGACGTCGAACCCTTCCAACGTCAAGTTGACGGCGATGAGCTGCCGAATCACCTCATCGTCGTCTACCACGAGCACGCGTCCCAGAGCCTGCGCCACGGCGTGAGGCTAGCGTGTGCCGGCTGGTTTCCGCGACAACATGCCCAAGGCGTCGCCAAGCTGTGCCCACGCCGGTCCATGGTAGCGCCGGGGACTGATACTCTTTTCCCGTCCTGGAGCCCCCGTAGCTCAGGGGATAGAGCACCGCCCTCCGGAGGCGGGTGCGCAGGTTCGAATCCTGCCGGGGGCGCAACGAACCCGCGCTTGACTTCCGTTTCCCACCGCCTCCCACCAGGCCTGACACTCGTTCGCCGGGGCGGCACGGCCAGACAAGCTTCCCCTCGCCGCCAATTCGCCACAAAAGGCGCAAACTACGTGGATGTAACTTGGACCTGCCCACGTGGATGAAAGCCTGATGCAGTCGGGAGTGACCCAGGCCTTCAGCCATGCCTCCCTGGAGGGGAGGCCCGTGCGGAGCCAGCACGCCGCCGGTCATGACCTCGGATGATTCGCGATCGTAGATCGGGCGAGAACGCTGACGATGCGCATTGGCACCGGCACGGCGCAGGAGGATGCTGGTCGCCTGGGGCTTGATCGCGTGGGCCCGCTGCTTGGATCGGGGAGGGAGCGGTGTGATGGCTGGGCAGATTCCGACCGGCGATATTCACCACCTGCGGCTCACGGTGACCGACGTCGGCCGGAGCCGGCAGTTCTATACGAGCCTGCTCGGCTTCGCGGTGGCGGTGGAGTCACCACCCCAGGACGACCCGTCGGCCGCCGAGGTCTTCAAGGTCCTGTTCGGCGGCGTGGTCATGATCCGCGGCAACTTGCTGCTGGGCCTGAGGCCGATGGCGCCGCCTGGTGACCGCTTCGACCCGGACCGGGTGGGACTTGATCATCTCAGCTTCGGCGTCGCCAGCCACGATGACCTCGAGCAGGCGGCGCGGCTGCTGGATGAGCACGGCGTCACGCACGGCGAGATCGCGAGCCTGCCTTCGTTCGGCATTGATGTGCTCTCATTTGAAGATCCTGACGGTGTCCAGCTCGAGCTGACGGCACCGATGGCCCAGCCCGTGCAGGGCACGTGAGCGTCGCCTGCCGGCCCTGTCCGGCTGGCCGGATCTGTCCGGCTGGCCGAATCTGAACGAGCCGCGGAACAGATGGAACTCGAATCGCTGAACGCCGCCTTCGTCATCGACACGTTTTTGCTGCTCCTGATCGGCATCGGCCCGAAAATCGCCCTGGTGCCCTTCCTGGAAGCGACTAAGGAGATGCCGGAGGCCACGAAGCGGCGTGTCCTGCGCAAGATGCTGACCACCGCGGGCACCGTGGCCGTGCTGCTGCTGCTCCTCGGCGGCCTGCTGACCAGGCTGCTGCACTTCTCCCCCGGCGCGCTCGGTGTCGCCAGCGGCATCATCCTGCTGATCATCGCGGTCACCATGGTGCTCGGAAAGAGCGACGAGAACGGCGGTGACCATCCGGCCGAAGGCAAAGACCCGATGCAGATCGCGGTCTTTCCGCTGGCCGTGCCCTACCTGCTCAACCCAGCCGGGATCGTCGTCCTGGTCACCGCGTCCGCAGAAGCCAGCACCCTCGCCGTGTTCGCCGTCGTCGTCGGCGTGCTCATCCTGGTCCTCGCGCTCGACATCGCGGTATTCCGCTGGGCCGCGCACGTCAGCAATCACCTGGACGCCAGCCGCATGCTGATCACCGAGAAGGTGTTCGGTTTCCTGCTCGCCGCACTCGGCGTGCAACTGGTCCTGACCGGATTGTCCGACGTCGGCGTGATCCACCTCACCGGCCACTGACCGGTCTGCGGCGGCCGGGAAACTCGGCACGATAGAGACGCTATCGCGGGATATCACAGAGGGCACGGTAGAGGCTGGAGGTGGGTATGACGGACATGCTGATCCGGGATGTGCCTGATGAGGTCATCGCAGCGCTTGACGCGCATGCGGGGCGTCTGGGGCTTTCGCGCAGCGAGTATGTGCGCCGCCGCCTGGCGCAGGATGCGACGGCCGCCGGTACCCCGGTCAGCATTCAGGATCTGGCCCGGTTCGCTGACGTGTTTGCTGACCTGGCCGACCCGAATGTGATGACACAGGCCTGGCAGTGACGGGCTGGCTGATCGACAAGTCCGCACTCGTCCGCCTGGCCGCCAGTCCTGACCGACCGGGGCCAGCACCGCGCCCCCTCCATCCGCGACCTGATCATCGCCGCCTGCCGCGGAACTAGCCGGGCTCACCGTCCTGCACGTCGATAAGGACTTCGAGATCATTGGCCAGGTCACCAGGCAGCCCATGGAACGCCTCACCACGAGCTGATCAGGATGACACCCTTCGGGAGCTGATCAGGCGTTCCGCTGGGGTGGGTCCCCTTCGGCCAGGCGGGAAGCTTCCTCCGGGCTGAGGATCTCATCGGGAGGCGGGGGCGTGATGCCGGCTGGCACACCGAAATCCCACAGCTCAACGATCGACCAGACCTGCTTATCCGCAGCGGCAGACGGGTCAGTGCTCACCGAGATGCGGCGGGCCACGCCCTCCGCGTCGAGCCAGACCTCGGCGGGCAGCCGGCTGAGCGCGCGCTACGGCCCGGCGGGCACGCTTACTCCGGCCGGCAGCGCCGCGTCCGCCCGGCCCAGGTCAATGGTGAGGCGGTAACGCGTCGCGGGCACGGCGCGCACGGCCTCCGGCCCGATTTCCACGGCGTCATCGCTGGCCCCGAACAGGGCATCCACGGGCCAGAGCGGGTCATTTGGCCCGAGCGGACCGTCCGGATCTACCAGGGAAATGCCTGTCCAGCTGTCCTCGTACCGGACATAGGCGTTCGCGCCGTCGTAGATCATCTCCATGTGCTCGACGGCGTCGAGCACGCCCGGGTCGCCGTCACCGAGTTCCATGAGCGCCGCCGTCGTGCGGTCGGTGAAGAACATCGACTGCGACACGCGGGCCCGGCGCGCGGCAAAGTCGGCGACCCCGTCGCAGCGCCGGTCCGGGGTCTCGGGCACCGGCGAGCCCGTGCACCAGGCCGCGAGCAGCCGGGCGGTACCGGCCGCGACCGTCCGCGCTGCGGCAGCCGCCACCCGGCCGCTGGCGGGCTCGCTCACAGCGGACATGACTTCACCATAGTTGCGACGTCCCCGGGAAAGCCATCGCGCCGGGGAGGGCGTCATCGGCAAGGCCGCCCCGGGATGCTCCCGTCTCGTCCGGCGGCTAGGCCCAGGCGGAAGCCGGGACCGCGATGGGGCTGCTCGGCACGAGCGTGGCCACCGACACGTGTGGCCAGGTGAGGGTGTTGAAGTTCAGGAAGACCTGCTGTGAGTACTGGATCTGTGTCGCCTTGACGGTGATCGATCGTGGCGCCGTGATGGGGATCGGCGGGTTCACCAGGAACTCGGGGACGGGTTGCCCGGCGGCCCCGGTGCCGGCGGGGATGATCAGCGGTGGCTGACCCGGTTCGAAGATCGGCACCTCAATGGTGAATTCGACCGTCTCGATCCAGAAGGTCGCCTCCATCTTCAGGGTCTGGGCATTCGGCGCGCTGCCCGTGGCTTTCGGGTTTCCCAGCAGGAAGGCGATGTTGTCCGTGCCGCCGCCGAATAGGGGGGCCGCCGGGTCGCTGGCGATGGAGATGGTGGCCGTGGACGTGATGGTCTGCGACGCGATGTGGTTACGCAGGAGGGTGTTGGGGTCGGTCAGCATGGCCTGCGTGATGGTGCCGGCGGTGATGAAGGGAGCCAGGTTCTGCGGGATCCGCGCTGTGTTGCTGGTGGCGGCGGTCTGGCTGGGGAAGGGAATCTTGGTGTGCGGCGCCAGGGTCGAGAACGGGGTGATGTCTACGGCCGGAATGGTCGGCTTTCCCGCGACGGTGGATGACGTCCCCTGCGCCTCGACCGTCGTGCCGTGCGGAATCGACGCCATGCGCACGACTGTCACCCCCTCGGCGGGGTGAGTGGTGGCCGGGACGGCCATCCAGAGCCCGGGCTCAAAGTGGATGCCGACGGGCTGGCTGGGGACGGTGACGTCGCTGATGGTCTGCAGGTAGGGAACGCCGTTCAGGAAGATGTCACCCTCCGCCAGGCTGCCCCGGTTGGGAACAGAGCCGAGCCGCTGCGAGAACGACAAGGTCTCGAGGGTCAGGTTCAGTTCGAGCACGTTGTCGCTTCCGGTGACGGGCACCGGCAGCGGCGTCGGTGTCGCCGTGCTGTCAGGCCGGAAGATGAGGTTGAAGCCACTGCCCCTGAACGTGCCGGTGAAGGCGGCGAGCGGCCCCAGGCTGGGGGCCGCTGAGGCGCGCGCCCTGAGTGCGGTGAGGCTCGACACCTCGTCAAATCTGAAGCCGCTAGGCAGCGAAAGGGCCGTCTCGAGATGCATGTCGCTCATGGTTCTTCCTCCGATCGGCCCAGGCGGTCCACGCGCGAGCCCCGTGGCGAATCTGTGGCAGGCCGGCAGCGGCATGCCGTTGCCGGCCCCTACAGGGAGGAGGCGGAGGCACCAGCACAGATACATCGCCACGAGGGGTGGCCGGGCACACCGCGGGGGGATCGGGCGGGGAAGGGGGCTGGTGGCAGTGAGGGCGCCCCCTGGGCGCGCGAGGGCGCCCTCACTGCCATGGCCGGCCGGGCCAGCGGACGTCCGGTCACCGATGGCTGCGGGCTGCCAGGATGGTGGTGTGGAGGTACGTGGTGGGGAAGTACTGAGCAGCCGGATCCTGTTGCGCCCCGCTGACCTGAGCGAAAGCCAGCGTTTCTACCGGGATGTGCTGGGGCTGGCGATCTACCGGGAGTTCGGCTCGCCGGCTGATCCCGGGGTGGTGTTCTTCCTCGGCCCGGGCTTGCTGGAAGTCTCCGGGCACTCAGCCGGTGCCGCGGGCAATTCGGTGATGATCTGGCTCCAGGTGCGCGATGTGCACGCCGAGCACGAGCGGCTGGCCGCGGCCGGCGCGCACATTCTGCGTGAGCCGGCCACGGAGCCATGGGGACTGACCGAGATGTGGATCGAGGATCCCGACGGGGTCCGGATCGTTCTCGTTGAAGTCCCCGCCGAGCACCCCCTCCGCCGCGACCCGCGGTGAGTACCTACTTGTCCCGGATGAGGCCGAGCGAGCGGGCCCGGCTGACCGCCTCGTCCCGGGTGTGGACGCCCAGCCTCTTGTACAGGCGTGCCGCTCGCTCCTTGGCCGCCGACCGGGAAATGCCCAGCTTGTCGGCGATGACGGAGAAGGGCAGCGGTTTGGGGAGGTACCGGAGAACCTGGGCCTCGGCCATGGTGATTGACGCCGCCCTGACTTTTTCCCCGGCTTCGCCGGCCGCCTCCGCGGCCACCTCGCCGGCCGCGCCGATGACCGCCAGGGACTCGGCCATATGGGCGGCCGCCACCTCGTCATCGGCCTGGATGGTGGCGATATCTTCGGCGACGGCCTCAGCGGTGACCTGATCGGCGGCGGCCACGATCAGGCCAGCCGCGGTCAGGGCGGTGACGGCCTCGTGGGCGGCCGCCTCCTCCACCAGCCCGGCGGTGATCAGCGCCCGGACGGCGGCGGCGGCCGCGGCCGACTGGATCTGCTCTGACTCGGCCACCGCCTCAGCCGCTTCGGCTCTGGCTGCCACCGCCGTCAGCAACGCATCGGCCTCAGCCGCCTGAGCCTGGGCGATCACCTCCGATGCCTCCTCCATGGCGGCGACCTCGGCCCCGACTACGAGCCCGGTCTCGGAGGTCAGGAAGCCCTCACCGATCAGCGTGCCGCCGGTCTCGGCGATCGCGTCGAACAGCGGGGCGGCCCAGTGGTGCTCGACGAGCAGGAAGGCCAGCGCGGTCCCTGGCTGGAGAGAGTCGGCCAGAGCCCGCGCATCAGCCGGGTCGAAGGCGGCCACGGCGCCATCTGGCGCCGATCTGGCCGGGCCGCCGTTCGCCAGGGGGACGACCGACGCGAGCAGCGATCCGAAGTCCTCGTCATTACCCACGGCCACCCGTTCGATGGCGCCGTCCTGGCTCTTGGCCACGAAGAGCATGTCGAGAAGACGGAGAACTCCCCGGCCGCGGAGACGATCCACCTCGGCCAGGATCCGGTCCTCGGCACCAGTGTCGCGACTGAAGCTCAACGCGATCACCTGCAGCGGTGCGGTCATCGTCGCCCTCCCTCGGTCCGTAGTGCGGCCGACGGTACCACCGGCCGGCGGCACCACCAGCAGGCGGGCACTCCCGGGGTCAGCGCGGGCGCAAGCCTGCCACCAGCAGATCGGCGTACTGGTCGGCGAGTTGCTCGACCGACAGTTCCCCGCCCGGCGAATACCAGACGTAAGCCCAGTTCAGCATGCTGGTCAGCGCGATGCCCGTGATGCGCACGTCCACCGCCCGGAATTCACCCAGCTCGATGCCGCGGCGGAGCACGCTGCGCAGGCCGTCCTCCCACCGGTCCCGGCTGGCGATCACCACCTCCTGCCGCTGCGGGCTCAGGTTCCGCCATTCGTGGAAGAAGACCGTGGCCCGTTCCCGGTTCTCGCCGATCAGGCGCAGGTCCCGCAGGGCGATCTCGTGCAGCTGCCCGATGGGGGTGCCCCCCTGGGCGAGAACCTCGGCCATGTCTTGCTCGGACTGGAGCATGATGCTGTTCACGATCTGGTGGAGCAGGTCTTCCTTGCTCTCGATGTGCACGTAGAGACTGCCGGCGTGAATGCCGATGGCTGCGCCGATGTCCCGCATGGACGTGCCGCGGTAGCCCTGCCGGGCGAACAAGCCCGCCGCGGCCTCGATGATGGCCGCCTGGTAATCCGTGGTCGCCGGGACACGATCTGGCATTCGCTGATTACACACCAGCGGGCGGGCAGATGCCATGCCGCCGTGCCGCAAACGACGGTCGCAACAACTGTTTGTTGACCGCGCCGCGGCCCCGGCCGTTCCCACCTGTCCGGCGGCCGCTGCGCGACTTCGACCCGTTCAACCAGATGCTGGCGGTCAACGAGACCGCCGCCCACCTCGAGCTTCTGGTAGCGCGGCAGGACCTGGATGCACTCCAGGACGGCACCCTGCGGCGCTACCAGCTTTCAACGGCGAAAGAGCAGACGGCCGCAGTCCGGGCGGCTGGCGAGTGAGGAGACGCGTCCATGGATGTCCCGAGCCTCATGTGTCAGGCGGCGCAGATCTACGGCCGCCGCACCGCGATCATCACTGAAGACCGCATCCTGACCTTCGCCGAGGCCTGGGACCGCGGCGTCCGGGTAGCCAACGGGCTGCGGGCCCTCGGCGTCCGCCGCGGTGACCGGGTCGCCGGGCTGGAAGACAACAATCTGGGGCGCGGCGGACCTGTTCCTGGGCTGCGCCATCGCGGGCGCGGTCCGGGTGCCGCTGTACGCGCGGAACGCCCGGCGCTCACATGGGCAGATGCTGGAGCAGACGGCTGCCCGCGTCGTCCTCAGCGACCCCGCGTACGGGACACGGTCACCGGCCTGGAGAACGAGATCGCGACCCTCGATCACGTGATCATCCGGGACGACCGGTACGAGGACTGGCTGGCCGCCCAGTCCGCTGAGGATCCGATGGTCGGGGTAGACGCGGACGACTGGTACATCATCCGGCATTCCGCGGGGACCACCGGCCGCCCCAAGGGAGTCGGCTACACCCAGCATGACTGGCTGGTGTGCTGCCGTAACTGGTTCTACCGGCTGGCCCCGCTGCGGCTGAGCAGCGTGGTCGGCCACGCGGGGCCGATCTCGCACGCCTCGGGCTACCTCTTCCTGCCTACCTGGCTGCACGGCTCCGCCAACCTGCTGTTCGGCGCGTTCGACCCGGAAAAGGTGCTCCGGATGATGCGGGATCACCGCGTCACGCACATGTTTGCCGCGCCGTCGATGCTGCCACCGCTGTGCAGGCACCCGCTGGCCACCAAGGAAGGCTGGCCCGCCCTGGAGACCATCCTGGTGGGCGGCGCACCGATCACCGACGCCACCGCCCTGCGGGCCCGTGAGGTCTTCGGCGACGTCATGTACCAGGTGTTCGGGCAGACCGAGGCGGTTCCGCTCACGGTGATGACCCCGGAGGAGTGGTTCGCCGAACTGGACGACGCGACCCCACTGCGCGCGGCGGGCCGGGTCCTGCCGTTCGCACTCATCGAGATCAGGGACGCCGAGGGCAACGCGCTGCCCATCGGCGAGGAAGGCGAGATCTACGCCAGGGTCGAGGCCCAGATGCGCGGCTTCTGGGAAGACGAGGAACTGACCCCGCGGCGTCTCATCGACGGCTGGATCCGGACCGAGGACATCGGCCGGCTGGACCACTACGGGTACCTCTACGTCCTCGACCGGGCCGACGACATGATCGTTTCCGGCGGGTTCAACATCTGGCCCGCCGAACTCGAGACCGTCATCGAGGATCATCCGCAGGTGCGCGAGGTCGCCGTCTTCGGCGTGCCCCATGACCAGTGGGGGGAGACACCGATGGCGGTGTGCACCATCGAGCCCGGCGCCACGGTGACGGAAGCGGAGATCATCACCCTTGTGACCGACCGGCTCGGTTCCTACAAGAAGCCGTCCAGGGTCGAGTTCATCACGGACCCGCTGCCCAAGAGCGTGGTCGGGAAGCTGCAGCGCAAGGTGCTGCGCGAGCAGCACTGGGCCGGCCACCAGCGCCGTGTCGGAGGGGCCTGACTGCCTGGCATCCTGGGGTCATGCAGAGTGTGTATGAGGCCGCCGGTGGCCGTGCGGGCCTGCTTCGCCTGGCCGAGGCCTGGCACACCCGGGTGATGGCCGATGAGATCGTCAGTCACGCGTTCAGCCACGGATTCCACCCGCAGCACAACGAGCGGCTGGCCGCCTACTGGGCCGAGGCCCTCGGCGGCCCGGCCACGTACTCCGGCAGTTACGGGGACGAGACCTCTGTCGTGCGGATCCACAGCGGTAACGGCCCGCACGAGGAGATGGACCGCCGGGCGATCGCCTGTTTTGACCAGGCGATGCAGGACGCCGGCCTGGAAGCATCCGGGCCGCTCCGGCAGGTGTTGCACGACTACTTCGCCTGGGCCACCACGACGACCATGTCGCGCTATCACGAATCCGCGGACGAAGTCCCCCCGGGCCTGAGCATTCCGCGTTGGTCATGGGACGGCCTGCAGCCGCACTGAGCACTGCGGATGGTGGCGGGCGACGATGACATCGTGATCCTCGCATCATCCGCAACGGATTGGATCGGCTCGATCGGGGCGCTGGTCGCTGCCTTGGGCGGGGTGGGTGCCTTTGCCGTTGCTGCTTCGGCGCTCAGGCCGCAACTGTCAGTGCGTGGCCAATGAGCACAGCGCGCGGGAACGCCGAAGTACCGTCTTTCGCTCTGCGTCCGGCCGCGTGGACATCGGTGCTGGCACCGCACGATGATTTCCGTTATGAACTTCGCGGGACGAGAGGTTCTCCTGCTCCACGCCATAGGCCAGCTACTGAAGTAATGTTCCAGGATGACAATGGAATCTCCCGCGTGAGATCCATTGCCGCTAGTTCACGGGGAACGGTCAGGACCTGCGGTTTTGCGTGCCACGATGAGGTGGAAAAATCAGCCGCAAGAAGGGGAGGGAAATAGTCGGAACAACCAGGAACCTACGCTGGCGATCCGTTCCGTGGCCGGCACCCCACCAGTCACGAACGGCTGACAGGACTGCCCTGGGATGCGTCGTACCACGACGGCCCCGCGCCATGGGACATTGACCGGCCGCAGCCACCAGTAGTGCGTTTGGCCTCCGAAGGCGGATTCGCCGGAGCGGTGCTCGATGCGGGCTGCGGGACCGGCGAGAACGCTCTGCACGTCGCCTCGCTGGGATTGCCGGTCCTGGGCGTTGACGTGGCTGAGACGGCACTGGCGATCGCCCGGGCGAAGGCCGAGGAGCGTGGGATCGAGGCTGAGTTCGCTGCGGCTGACGCGTTCCGGCTGGAGCGTTTGGGGCGCAGGTTTGAGACGGTGCTGGACTGCGGCCTGTTCCACACCTTCGACCCCGACGAGCGGCCAGGATACGTGGCGAGCCTGGCGTCGGTGACCGAGCACGACGGAAGCCTGTTCGTGTTGTGCTTCAGCGACGATGGTCCCGATACCGGCCCGCACCCCGTCCGCCGGGAAGAGCTGAGAGTAGCGTTCAGCCCTGGCCATGGATGGAACGTGGCCGCCATCGAACCGGACCGGGTTCAGACGAGATACCACGACGACGGCGCCCCGGCCTGGTTCGCGACCATCAAACGGATCTAGAGTGCGGGACCGGCGGCCGGTGAGCCGCGTAGGGAGGGCCTCGGTGAGCTTCGAGGTCAGCGCGGACGCCTACCTGCGGTTCATGGGCCAGTACTCGGAACCGCTGGCGGTGCGGTTTGCTGATCTGCCCGGGATTCGCCCCGGGCAGCGGGTGCTGGATGTGGGCTGCGGCCCTGGTGCGCTCGCCGCTGAGCTGGTGAGCCGGGCGGCCGCGGTGAGCGCGGTCGAACCATCAGCGTCGTTCGCCGCGGCGGTACGGGCGCGGCTGCCTGAGGTTGACGTCCGGCAGTGCGCGGCCGAGCAACTGCCGTTCGCCGAGGGCACCTTCGATGCCGCCATGGCGCAGCTTGTCCTTCACTTCATGGCTGATCCAGTGCTGGGCCTGCGGGAGATGGCCCGGGTCACCCGGCCCGGCGGGGTGGTCTGCGCGTGCGTGTGGGATCACGCGGGCGCCCGGGGCCCGGTGGCCGCGTTCTGGTCCGCGGTCCGCGAGATGGATCCGGCGGCTGACGACGAGTCGGCCCTGGCCGGTGTCCGCGAAGGCCATCTGGCCAGGCTCTTCGAACAGGCCGGGCTCGGCGGGGCACAGGTGAGCACGCTGACCGTCCGGGTTCGCCACGCGAGTTTCGAAGCGTGGTGGGAGCCGTTCACGCTCGGCGTCGGTCCGGCCGGAGCCTACCTGGCCTCCCTCCCCCCGGATCGCCGGTCCGCGGTGCGCGACCTGTGCCGGCGCCGGCTTCCCGCGGGGCCGGTCGAGATCAGCGCGACCGCCTGGGCAGCGACCGCCCGGGCCTGAGCAGCCGTCCGGCCTACCACGTGACCATCACCACAGCCCCACAAGTTTCCCGCGTGATTGAACCGTTGACCAAGCTGGTCTCGTAAGACTGATTTGCGGCTATGGCAACCAGCCCGATTCAACCGGCGGGAAAATAAAAACCTGCAGAGCTGTGAACCGATCCGCGCATCGTCCTCGTAACTCTTTCGAACGCATTAACCCGAAAGCTGCTCCCGCGTATCAAGGGACATGACGGCAGCAGCGGGTCGCGACTCGTCCAGGGAGGTTTCAGCTGCGCGAAGGAGATCGTTCCGTATACTCTCCACGGCCATGGCGGGAGGGCTGGCGATTACCGGGGTGGCCATTGGTGCTGGCCTTAACTCAGGACAGGTACCTAAGCACGCGGTCCTGGCTGCTAACGCGTCACCCGTGTCGGCGGTAAATCTAGACAACTGCCCGACGCTGGCCGAAGGTTATCACGGTGGCTGCGTGGACCAGCTGCAGGCCGAACTGAATGGGATCGAGGGTCTCAGCCTGTCAGTGGATGGCACCTTTGGCCCCCGCAACCTCCAGCGCCGTGGCAGCGTTCCAGCAGCAGAATGGCCTCCAGCCCGATGGCGTGGTGGGCCCCGCCACATTTATTTCAACCGGGCCCAGACTGACTATTTCGATAGTGGCGAGAGCAAGGCCTGTGCGCTACTTGGCACACTGATTTACATTCCCGCAGTGGGAGAGGCCGCTGAGGTCTTGGTTGCGGGGTGCGAAGTGCAGTGGCAGATAGTGGAGCTTCAGGCACGCCAGGCCGAAGACCGGGGCATGTGCCTCAAGATCAAGTTCACGCCGCCGCCGGCCTTTGTTTGGTGGCCTGATATTTACAGCGGCAAGTACTGCGACTGAGCCCGCACAGCCTGATCCCGGTTCCCCCGGCCGCTGAGACCGGCCGGGGGAACCGGGATCCTAGTCGGCGCCAGGCAGGGTGGTCTCCCTGGCGACGGGCCGCCCGAGGAATCCGGCCAGCCGGTCCACGGCGGGCGCATCGTCCGGCACCGGGACTTCCGCGGCGAAGGGAGCGCCAGGGCCTTCCGGCCTTGACGTGAGCTGCCGCCTGGTTGCGGCAAGGGCCCGTTCAGCCACGCCGGGGGGGCAGTCCGCCTGCTGCCCGGTCGCGCGGGCCAGATCCCATCCGTGCACCAGGAGCTCGACTATCCGGACGTCCGCAAGGGCCGCGCCCGGCCCACTCCCGAACGGGGCGGTGTAGACCGATTCCAGCGCCCCAGGCGCGGCAAACGCCTCCCGCAGCTCTCCCGCGGCCCGCTGGAAGGACGCGAGCGGATCGCCGTCCAGATGATCCTCATCCCCGTCTGGCAGCGGCCCGCCGTGCACGAGGGCGGCGAACAGCAGGTTGCCCGACACAAGATGGTTGACGACCTCGCGGACATCCAGCTCGGTGCACGGGGTCGGCGCCGACCACTGGCTCTCGAGGATGCCAGCCACGATGACCTCCGTGGAGGCCAGGGCGCAGTCCAGATCGGCCAGCACGTCAGGTCCAGTCATGTCACCAACATGCCAAAGAGCGGCCGATACCAGAGGGATATCGCGGAAGTGCTAGGAGCGCGGGCCGCTGCCGGGCCGAAGCGGACGGCTGAATCTCAAGCGGCTTACGAGTTCCCCCCGCGATTGAGATGGGGGTGCGAAGCGGGCGATGGTGGTGCCAGCGCGCCCGATCGCCGTCCTGGCAAGATAGCGGCATGGAACGTGTGATTGGAATCGGGGGATACTTCATGCGGGCCGCCGACCCGGCCCTGGGCGCGTGGTATCGCGATTGCCTGGGCCTGGACGCCGATGAGAACGGCCTGTGGCGTCAGGAAGCCGGGCTGACGGTGTTCGCGACGTTCGAGTCCGAGACCGGCTACTTCGGGTCCCGCGCCCAGCAGACCATGCTCAACTTCCGGGTCCGCGACCTGGATGCGATGCTCGCGCAATTGCACGCCAAGGGAGCGGACGTGGCTAAAGAGACGCAGGACATGGAGGGCGTGGGCCGATTCGGCTGGGTCACCGATCCCGAGGGTAATCGGGTCGAGCTGTGGCAGCCCGCCTGACCGTGTCTTCACGCAGGCGGTGACGTGCTGGTGGCCCACTAGGTTGCCGGGGTGTGAACCTTGGACAGGCCCGCGCGGCCATGTCCCATTCCGCCTTCTGCGGGCTGTCACGGGGACACCTTGGCGAGCTTGTCACCGAACTCGCGCCGCGGTGGGAGGCGCGATGCGAGTCTGCGCGCCGCCAGCGGCGCCGCGGTGACCGGCGGCGCCAGGCCGGCGCTGGGCCAAAATACGAGTTGGTGTTCACGACCGGCTGCTGGTCACCCTGGTCTGCTTGCGAACCGGTTTGACCCACGAGGCCCTCGGCGTGATCTATCAGGTCGGGTCCTCCACGATCGGCCGGGCGATCGTGGAGACCGGTGCGCGGCCAACCAGCGGTACCGCGCCGGCCGCGGGCCCCGGTCAGCCGGCGTGCAGGTGGACTCCGGCCCGTGAGGGCGGCCTCGGCCCCGGAGCCTGTTCGTTCCCGGCTCACGGCTCCAAGGCGGCGCGGACCAGCTCGCGGAATTCGTCATCGGGGATACCGGCCGCGTCTTCCGGCCGCACCTGGATGGTTCCCTTGCTGGTTTTGAGCCCGGGGTGGCGCGCGGTGAAACCCCCGTCGCGGCCTTGCTGCCAGCCGTAGATCGACACGCCGTGCTTCCACGCCCCGAGGTAGAGGCGGCGGCGGCCAGCCTTGTAGGTGGGGATCTGGTAGGAGAGCACCACCGCTACATCCGGGCGCACCTGGAGTATCAGCCGGTGGAGCCGGTCGAACAGGCGACGGTGCTCAGGGGCGATCGCATCGATGTATTCCTGCACGGCCTGGGTGTCGCGACTGCCGGGTGGCCGCCCACGGCGGTCAGCGGTCTCGGGCATGGCACCGTCCTGTCACTGGTGGTTGCCTTTACCTGTAGTGACGGTTACTACCGTCCGAAGTCATCGCTGGCGGAGGTCAGGCCATCACAGCCAGACCTTCCCCGCCGGGGCGATACCCGCCGGCCCGGCCCATGCACCCAGGAGCAGTCACCGGGTCAGCCAGGCACCGCTGCGGGCTGTTCGGGCTGGCTGGGTTACTCGTGGTACTGTATGCTTGCGCGTAGTCGCTCGCCGTTACGAATGTCGTGAATTTTGGCCGGCATCCCGGTTTTGAGCATTTGGTCGGAGGATCAGGCTGTGGCCCCGTCGCGGGCCTGGCAACGGTCCACATTTCTTTCTCTCATGCAACATAGCGCTGCGGCCGGTACCAGGCCGGCTATGAGCAGGTCCGGCCCGCGCAAGGGCATCGTTTGCGTTCCATCGGCACCTCGGCCACAAGAAACGTAGGCAGCACAAGTTGATATCGTTCATTTGGTCTCCCGGAAATTCCCTGCCTGCTGGCACGGGCGGTTCGGAGAATTACACGATCGGCCAGGTCCGGGAACTGAAAAGGCGCGGCATACCAGCGCAGGTGGTCACGGTCGGCCTCGGCGCCAGTGACGGCCGGGACGATTTCCCCGGCATTCCGTTCCTATCGCTGCCGACGCTGGCCGGGGTCAGCGAGCTTGACAGTACCGTCGTTTTCGTCAACGAACCGCACACGGTTGCGACCAGGTACCCGGCGTTCCTGATCATGCACAACCCGCCGCCCATCCGGGAACGGAAGAAAGCGTTCGCCACGGAGGGGACCAGGACTCGGACCCTGATCGCCACCAGCCAGTACGCGGCCGCGCTGTGGGCGGCATACCTGGACGTCGACGTCTCGACCATCAGCGTCGTGTACCCATTCGCCGAACCGTGCTTCGCGGCCCAGCCGCGGCCAGGCAACGACACCGGCACGACCCGCGTCCTGTTCGCCGGCAGGCTCAGCCCGGAAAAGGGCATCTACACCCTGCTGGAGACCCTGCACGTCGACTTCATCGATCAGGACCCGGCCCTCACGTTCACCGCGACGACCGCCGGCGCGGACAAGCCGCAAGGGAAGATCATCGAGCGGCTGCTCGGTGAGCATCCCGGAATCTCCGTGGTGGGCACCTGCAAGACACCGGCCGGGATGGCCGCCCTCATGGCCAGCCACGACATCGTGGTCATGCCCTCCAACAGCCAGTACTGGCACGAGACCTTCGGCATTGTCTCGATCGAGGCCCAGCACTCGGGTTGCCGGGTCATCGCCTCCGACGATGGTGGCCTGCCCGAGACTGACTGCGGCGGCGTGGTCCTCGTCAGGCCGGACAACGCGGAAGCGCTCGCCTGCGGTATCCGTGAGGCCGTGAACAGCGGGCCGCTCTCCCCGGCCGCGAGGCACGACGCCGGGATGAGGTTCACCGTCGGGCAGTCCGTCGACACGCTGCTGGAAGTATTCGCTCAGCCGGCGCCCATCCCGCCCGCGACTATCGTCCGCCAACTCGAGGAGCTGATCCTCGCTCCGTCGGCGGAGGTGCCCGTATGGTCAGCCCGCGCAGCGCGCTGACGATGCAGCGGCCTAGCCGGCACCGTCCCGCCATCGGGGCCCGGCACGGAACGCGCCAGCCGTTAGTTAAGCCCGGGGCTTAGCTAAGGCCGGGCTCAGCTAAGGCCGGGGCTCGGCGAACTCGTGCGCGGCCCGGGCCGCCGCGCACGGGGCGCACAACGGCACATCGACATCTCCCAGCCAGTCGGAGCTGTACGGAGCCGTGATCACCGCGTCGAACACCTCGCACACGCCCCGGTCAGACGGATGAGTCCGTGCGCAGAAGCAGAGGCAGGGACGGTGCCGCATGGCCCTCTCGGCACGGTCGATCACCGCCCGGACCTCAGGACGGTTGGCCACCTCCGTCAGCGCGTCGATAGCCGGCCGCACCCGTTCAAGGGCGTCAGCCAGGGCCTGCCCCACGCGCCGGCCTACCTCGGCCAGGGTCTCGGGGAGTTCGGTGTCCCGCTCATCGCCCATGGTCACATCATCGCACTGCCGCAGGCCAGGTGCCAGGGCACGCTCGCTCGACCTGACCTGGATTCATTACTGGCGGGACGGAATTGCCGGGAGGGGCCGGGCCAGGAATTCCGCCGCTCCGCCCACCGGACTTGCTGCTGCGGCTAATTGCTGGGCTGCGGCGCGGTGCAGTGGATCTTCGGCTTCACGCCCAGGTAGTTAAGGGGGCCAGCGGCGATCGTTACCACGGTAGTAGTGGCCTTACTGCAACTTCTGACGGTCCCGTGGTAATCGCCGCGCTGCCCCGCAGCGAAGGCACCGATAATCAGCCAGACGGCAAGCAGCACCGATCCGATATGCACGTGGCCTCCCTCAGCTGGCTGCCTTAAATAAGGCAGCCAGGAACAGCGGCCGGACCCTAATCCTGACCCGGCCCTCGCACAATGAAGCCTACACAGACGCGGCGATACCTGGTCCGCTATGCGCCTCCCGTTGGTGCTTTTCCAGGAATCTGGAAGCTGGTGCGTAACGTCCTCAAGCCCCACGCCGGACCCGATGGCCGGGATGCCTGCCACCCCGGCCGGATGCGGCCCGTTCGTGGTCAGCGACTAGGAGGCGGATGACGGATCAAGGCCCGCCGCAGGAAGCGGCCTCGGGACGGCGGTCACGAGCGGCACGACGATCGCGGGGCGGTCAGCCGCCGTGCTGGTGGCGGGGTGCCCTCCGCGCCGAGGTGAGGGAGGCGAATACGACGGTAGAACTGAGATAGTGGCGTGTGGCGTAATCGAACGCTCCGCCGCACGTGATCAGGTGCAGGGCCGCGTAGCGGGTCGAGCCGTAAATATCTTTCGCGGGGAATTTTGATTTCCGGTATTGACGCACGCCGGTGACACGGAAAACGGCGGTGGTCCCGTCGGCGAGCCGCACATCGACCTTGTCCCCCGGGCGGAGGGCCCCGAGGCGGAAAAAGACAGCAGGCCCCTCAACGCTGTCCACGTGGCCTTCAATGACCGACGCCCCGATCTGCCCCGGCGTCACCGAGTACTTGTACCACGCCGCCTCACCGGACTTGGTGAGTACCGGCGGCACCTGGATCGTGCCATCAGAGTTGACGCCGAGACGTAGCAGTTCCGAATGCACTCCAATGGCCGGGATATCGACGGACACCGGCAAGGAGCGCCGGAGCCATGGTCCCCTGCCTGCGGGCCCGATAGCGCCCGAGGCCGCCAGAGAGGGCTGCGGCGCATGCTGCTGCGAACCGATCGCGACGCCGACTGCGGCCATCCCGCCGATGATGAGAAAGACACCGGCCACCCCGGCCAGGCGGGCGCGGAGGCTTCCCGGCGTGCGGGGCGGGGGGGCGAATCTGCTCTGCGGCCAAGACACGACCACGCGAAACCCGGCGACGCGCTGCCGCTCCGCCTCCCCCAATACCGTCCCTCCCCATCTTCCCCAGGGTGTTCTACTCGCGTAGCCTAATATTCCTGTGACGAACAAGCCATTGCCTGCCTGGACCGTCCATGGCCTTGCCTTTATGGCCGACGGCGCTTTCGGGGACCTGCCTCCGGCCGCAGGCAGCGACCAGGCCGCCCGCGCGATTTCCGTTCTGATGCCGGCCTGTGATGCCGGGACCAAGGAAAACGGCCCGGCCGCCCGGGCCGGGACCGAGAGAAACGGGTCAGCCACCCGCCGGACGCATGAGGAGGTCGCATAGGCATGCGCACCACTATCGCGGGGACGAGGTTCAGCGGGAGATTAAGCGCCGCCGGCTGTGCTGCCCTGACCGTGCTCGCTTCCGTGTCGCTCTC
This sequence comes from Streptosporangiaceae bacterium, assembly GCA_036509255.1. GTDB lineage: Bacteria > Actinomycetota > Actinomycetes > Streptosporangiales > Streptosporangiaceae > RYN-230. Next base: position 60,756 of record DATCFY010000079.1, on the reverse strand, counting down.
GGCCTGCTCAGGAGGCACGCCCTCGGCTACGCCGCCTTCCCTCTCCCCCGGAGGCTCAGCGTCCGGAAGCGGGTCGCCTACGCCAACCGACACTTCGTCGGGCGGGACCGCCAGCCCTTCGGACACCGCATCGGCGAGCCCCTCAGACACGGCGTCGGCGACGCCGTCACAATCGCCGACCCCCAGCCCCACCCCCACCCCCACCCCCACCCCGACGCCGACCCCGTCGAGCAGCCCGTACCCCACCGCCGCCCCGGCCACGGGCGGCGGGGGCACCGCCGGTTTCCAGGACACGCTGCTCCTGAGCCTGGGCGGAGCGGCCATCCTCGCGGGAGCCGGGAGCATCGTCTACCGCAGAAAGGTCGTCAGGACCCGCTGAGCCAGGTGGCCGCTAGGCCACCAGGGCTCATGCAGTGCTGCTTCCCGCGCTTCCGCTCCGCATGCCACTGGCGGCGCTGCGGGCAGGCGGGGTGAACCTGCTGCCGGCCTGGTCCACCAGCGTCGTCATCTCGTATGCGACCAGGTCAAGGTCGGCCGAGGCGGTGGTGAGGACCGCAAGGCTCGACCCGTCACCGATCGCCATGATGACGAGGATGCCCCGTTCCATGGTGACCAGGGCCTGGGTCACCACACCCTCATCGAAGGCCCGGGCTGCGGCACAGGCCAGGCTGACCAGGCCGGCGGTGATCGCGGAAAGCTGCCCCAGATGACCGGGCGCTATCGCGTCGGACACCGCCACTGGGACGCCGTCCGCGGCCACCACGGCGGCCTGCAGCACATCGGGCACTCGCTCGGTGAAGTCCGTGATGAGCCGGTCGGGATCCTGTGCAGGGCGGGCCTGGTCCACGTGACTGCCGCTCAGCGATCCTGGGCCGGCTGATCCGGGTCCCGGTCGATCCGGTCCCCTCCCCGATCTGCGGCCCGGGCCCGGCGGGAACCCCGCTGGAAGCTGGCCAGCTGTTCCCGCGTGATCTCCGCCGATTCAGCCGACGTGGCTGGCCGGGGCGCCTGGCCAGCTGCGGTGCCGCTGGCCGGGCGGGCCCGCGGAATCCGTTGCGGCAGCGCGGCTTGCGGCCCGCTGGGCTGGGGCAGGTCCCGGCCGAAGGGATGGGGATAATCGGATTCGACGGACTCGTAGATGGGCAGCGCGCCGCCCCGTTCCGCGCTCTCCCGTTCCCCGCTCTCCCGTTCCTCCCTCTCCGGCTCAGGCTCCGGCTGGCCCACGGCGAAGGCGACGGCCGGGACGGCGGGCGGCAGCGGCGCGCCCAGCGCCAGCTGCGTGGCACCGGAGGTGCCGGTGTCCAGCCCCCGGACGCGCTCTCGCCCGTCGGCGAACCGGGGAGCTGAGGACAGCGGGCCCGCACCCCTGTCCTTGGCTCCACCGCCCCGGACCCGGAAGACTTCGCCAGCCGGGGCCGGCCACCTGCCGGGTGCGGTGTCCGGCGAGATCAGCGTGGCCGGTAGGTACACCTCGGCGGTGGTCCCCCCGTCCGGCGGCTGTTTCAGCGCCACCGTGATGCCGTGCCGCGCCGCCAGGTGTGCGACCGCGAACAGGCCCATGTGCCGGTTGACCGCCGCGTCCGCGGGAGACGGGTGGGCCAGCTGCCAGTTGAGCTGCCCGAGATGCTCCTCGGGCATGCCCATTCCGCCGTCGGTGATGCTGATCAGCGAGCCGCCGCGCGCCGGGTGCGCGGACACGATCACCTGGGTCGTCCTGGGCGAGAACTCGGTGGCGTTCTCCAGCAGCTCGGCGAGCAGGTGCACGGTGTCGGCCACAGCCCTGCCGCTGACCGAGACACCTGGCTGGATGTCCAGCACCACCCGGCCGTACTGATCGATCTCGGACACCGCCGCCCGGAGCACGTCCACCAGGGTGGCCGGCTCGGCCCAGGGGCGCGCAGTCTCGTGCCCCGCGAGGACGAGGGCGCTGTCTGAGTTACGGCGCATCCGGGTGGCCAGATGATCAATCTGGAACAGGCTGGCCAGCCGTCCCGGGTCATCCTCACTGAGTTCCAGGCTGTCGAGCAGCCGCAGCAGCCGTTCCAGCAGGGAATGACTGCGCCGGAAGAAACTGGCGGATATGGCACTGATACTGCGGTGCTGCCGGGCCGCTTCGCCGGCCAGCCGCAGTGCCTCCCGGTGGGCCCGGTCGAAGGCGCGGGCGACCTCGGTGATCTCAAGGGCAGACCCTGCGTCGGCCGGCCGTCGCAGCGGACGCAGCAGGGACCTGGCCAGGATCATGGTGGCCAGCAGGACGATCGCCAGGATGGCCAGCGCCACCGCGCCGGTGATGATCGCGTACTCCATCGCGGACCGCTGCAGGGACCGGCCGTAGCCGGCGTTCCAGGCCGCCAGCTGCTGCTCGGCGTGGCGCATCCAGCCGACCGTGAAGGACATCCCGTCCCCCCACTGGCGACTGGCCGGGGCCCCGAGGACCAGCGCACCAGGGCCCGCCGCTGCCGCGCGCTGTTCCACCGCCTGGGCCTGCCCGGCCAGCGGGCTGGCCAGGGTGGTGCTGAGGGCCCAGCTCTCCTCGGGAGTCGCCAGGGCGCGGAACGTTACGAGGTCACTGGCCTGTTGCGCCTGGGAGCTGATCAGCGCGGTGCGCACCCCGGGCGCGAACCGGCCTTCAGCGAGGGCCACGCCGAGGATGGCCTGCTGCTCCGAAGCCTGGTCTTTCATCCTGGACAGCGCGGCGAGCGCATGCCCGCTGGTCATCAGCGTGGGACTGCCGCTCAGGTCAGCGATGCCGTCGCTGATCGGGAACAGGCCCGCTGTCGCCGTGGAATAGCGGTTGATCACGGCCAGTGCGGGAGCCTGCCCCTGCGCTGCGTACCTGCGCAGTTCAGGGAGGTCGGCGATGCTGGCCAGGACCGAGGCCGCGCCGGCCCGCGTCCCGGCCGGGCCGTCGCGGCCAACCTGGCGGGCCAGCCGGCGCACGGCGCCCGCCCGGCTGTCGGTGATCACATACTGGCGGCGCAGGGCCGTAAGGCCGGCGGCCGGCCGGCCGGCCGCGATGAACGCGGCCGTGTCGGCCCGCTCGTCTTCCATCGCCTGCGCTAAGCCGTTGACCTCCTGGCCGAGCACAGCAACGCGCCCCACCTGGCCATACGCCTCCGCGCTGCGCATCGAGTCGGTGACCCGCAGCCCGGTGAGCGCCAGGCCCAGCATGGTCGGGATAGCCACCAGGGCGATCAGGCGGCCGGCCAGCCGCCAGTTCCGGGGCGCCAGCGCCGCGCCACGCTGGGCAGGCCGGACGCCGGGTGGTGCGGCATCAGCAGCACGGGACTGGCTCATTGCGCATCCCCGCTAATGCGGGAGACGGCTTTCGGGGCAACGGGCAATTCGCGGGGCCACCTTAAACAAGAGATACGAGCTAGCTACCTTTTCCCCCGTTCCTCCCCCAGACAATACCTCTGCCCCCGTCTGCCGGGATACAGCCAGACTGGCTAAGCCTGGGAGGCAAGCGAGCGCAGGACAGGTAATGAACGCGCAGCAAGATAACCCTGTCGTTCGGTGATAAGTACCTGACCTGATGACAGACTCGGGGACAGGGCCCACCTTTGTGAATAAAGAAACAGAAGTGACAGCTGTTAATCAACCGCGCCCCATCCGTCACGTCAGCCACAGGAGCCAGTTACTCCCCGGCGACGGTCGCCGCCTCGATGTACTCGAAGACGGAACCGTCCGGGTGGCGCGCGATGAGCCGGCGCCGCTGGGCGCTGGGGACAGCCCCTCGATGATCTGGCCGCCCGCCTCCTCGACCGCCGCGATAACGGGCTGGAGCTGGCGGACCAGGATGGTCGCCACCCGGTCCCTGGTAGCCGGGGTGTTCCCGCCGAGCGGCAGGACCGGCCCGATCTGGGCCAGCTCGACATCGCGGAAGCTGAAGCGGTTGCTCGTAGTGCCCGCCTGGCGCGTATGCCTTCACCCGCGGAAGAAATGAGAAATTCTGCCTCTGCTCAATCGCCTGCACTCCCCCGCCCTTGTCGCCTGTCCGGATGATTTGCCAGTACAGAAATTCGGCACCTGGGTGTAGGGTCGGCGCGCCAGGGTAAAACCACTGGCCAGGTGAATCCGAGGGGGAAACCATGCCGACCGTAATCGCCCATCATGACGTGAAGGACAAGGATCACTGGCTCGCCTCAACGCGGCGCGAAGAAGTATTCGGGCCGCTCGGGGTGACTAACATCCGCACCTTCGTCGACCCGCAGAACCCGACCAGGGTTGCGATTCTCATGGATGTGGCCGACATGGACAGGGTCATGGCCGCGATGCAGGACGAGACGATGAGCCAGGCGATGGCGTACGACGGCGTCCTCCCCGAAACCCTGGTCATTCTCGTCGAGGAATAGTTTCTCTTCCGCCGATCGCCGGGTACCCCGGATCTGCGGCTCGCGGGCGGGGCGGGCCTATTCTCGTGGTATGCGAGGCTCGGTGACCGTCCACATGGCAGCCCCAGCCGGAGGCGTCTGGGATCTGGTGGCTGATGTCACCCGTATCGGGGAGTTCAGCCCGGAGACGTTCGAGGCGGAATGGCTCGATGGCGCGGACGGGCCCGGTACGGGGGTGCGTTTCCGTGGGCATGTCCGGCGTAACGGGCGGGGACCGGTGTACTGGACCGCCTGCACGGTGATCGCCAGCGACCCGGGCCGCGAGTTCGCCTTCACCGTGGCCGGGCCCGGCGGCAGGACGCTGAACACCTGGCGCTATCAACTGCGGCCCCGCGCGGAGGGCGCCGACGTCACCGAGTCCTTCGAGCTGCCTGACATCCTGGTGACCCGGCTGTACTGGATGCTCGCCGGGCGGGCCCGGCGGCGCACCAACCTGGACGGCATGCGCGTCACCCTGGAAAGAATCAGGGCGATCGCTGAAGCGGCTGGTCACCCAGGCGCGGGCGCCGTGTAATGGCGGACGTAGTCGACCAGCATGGTCCTCGGGAAAGCCAGTGAGCGGTCCGGGTTCCCGGGGAAGGTCCCGCCGACGGCCACGTTGATCACCAGGAAGAAGTCGTGGTCGAAGACCCAGGGCTTCCTCCGCACATCGCGACGCGCTGCCGACGCGTACATCTCGCCATCGAGGTACCAGCGGATCCGGCCGGGTTCCCAGGCGACGGCGTACACGTGGAAGCCGCCCGCGAGGCTGGTGCGGGCGCGATGCGAGGAGTGGACGCCGGCGGCTCCCGAGTACCCCGGCCCGTGCGCGGTCGCGTGCAGGACCGCGGGATCCTGGCCGAGAATTTCCATGATGTCGACCTCACCGCACTGCGGCCATCCTGCCTCGTCGATGTCCTGCCCGAGCATCCAGAACGCGGGCCAGATCCCGCGGCCATCGGGGATCTGGATCCGGGCTTCCACCAGCCCGTAGCGCAGGGCGACCCGCCCCTTGCTGATCAGCCGCGCGGACGTATACGCGTACCCTCCATAACGGTCTTTCCGCGCCACCGGATCTGGCTGGCGCACGACGATAGCGAGGTGGCCGGCGCCGTCGAGGGACGCGTTCTCGGTGCCCCCGGTGTAGTACTGCAGTTCCTGGTTCCCCCACCCGCCGCCGCCGGTTTCCAGCTGCCAGTTCCGCGGGTCTGGCGGCGCACCCGCGTCCCCGTCGAACTCCTCCGACCAGGCCAGGGACCGCCCCGGAACGCGATCGCTCATTCCCGCCTCCTGCTCCCAGATGCTGCCGGTGGCGCTGCTGTCCACGTCAGAACAAGTGGCCGAGCAAATCCACGTCGCCCTCGGGCCAAGGATGGTACCCAATCGCTTTGACCATCAGGGAGTGAGTATTCTGCGCTGCCGCCAGCCCCAGTGTGGTGTGATCGTGGATCTTCACCCAGGAACAGGGGTTGTCAGCGCCTGCCCAGCCGTGACGGGTGTAGAGCCGGCCGTCGTCTGCGAAGAGGACAACAAAGTCGATTCCGCAGGAACGCGCGAGTTCGGTCACGTCGGCCAGCAGCCTGCCAGCCAGGCCGTGTGACCTTTCACTCGCCCTGACACACAGGTCGACGACTCCGAATGTCCGCAGGACGTTGCCGCCGACCCGGATCACCCGCAGTTCCACGCCCATCTGTGCCGCCAGCTCACCATTGGTCATCGCCAGATACCGGAAATGGGGTGGGAGCTTGAAGTAACTCCGGTCCGGATATCCGGGGAAGCACATCTGCAGCAGCGCCTGCAGCTGCTGTCTCAGATCCCCGCCGATCTCGGCCTCCGCGACACGAACAATCGTCGTCGCCCTGGCCCCGTCCCGCTGCTGATCCACGTCCTGGACTCTACCGAGGAGCCGATCATGCCGCTTACCCCGTGTGATCCTGAACCGGGCATCAGGCGTCTTCTCATATACGCGGCGATAAACCCGCCGCTGCCTTGGGGGGTTGGGGATGGCGTCAGCGCAGCGACCGGGCGGGCCAGAGACCACTACTGATACCGGACTGGCTCGCTTGCTTAACCCAGCCAGGAAGTACCGGGCGACCTTCGCGTTCGTTCTGATCTTCATCTTCGTGGCGGCCGCGGGTGCGGTCACCTTCTACGGGGGACCGCTGTCCGGGAACTTCGACAAAGCGCCGCTCACCGTGCCGAAGTCCGCGGAACGGGCCATCAGGTGCCAGCAAGCAGCACACGGGTCGGCGGCGAAGCCTCTGACGATAAGCCCTGCATCAGGCGCAGGCGCGATCCTGAATATCTACATTGGCCAGAATGGGGACCGGGAGGTGGGCCGGACGGCACCCCTGCTCGTCCAGAAGGGCAAGCTCTGCCCGGGCAGTATCCTGCCCATGGAGCCAGGGGAATTCACCCGCAGCGGCGGGGTCACCTTGCCGGGGAATCAGACTGTCAGCTGGGCGCGAGTAAATAACGACGGGACTCACGCCACCGTCTGGGTCCTGATTGCGCCCCACTACCGTCACTCAAGCGACGCCGGGCTCTATTCTGGGGCCGTGGCCCTGGACTCCAGCACGGTGCAGGGCGCCAATGTGCCCGTACACGTGCACATCGAGTACCAGAACCGGAACTTCGTCCTGGCCTTCGGCTTCATCGCCGCATTCTTCGGCTTCATCTGGGCCTGGCTGCTGCACAACATCGACGGGGGCAGGCCAACTAATCAGGGGTACTTCTTCAGGCATCTTGCTCTCTGCCTGGCGGTTCTGCTGGCGGCCACCATCCCCATCGTCAACGTCCAGGTGCTGGCCAAGCCTGATTGGGAGGGGACCCTCACCCAGTACATCAGTCTCGCCACCCTGGTCGGAGCGGCCGCCATCGCGGCGACTCCTACTCTGCGCGCCCTCGTCGTGCCGCAGTCGCTGGGCAAGGACAAGAAGGTCACCTGAGGCGCGGGCGGCTCCCCTTGACGAATCATATGAACGTTCTTTTAATTTTCGTCATGGGCCGCATCGCGGGTGTCACCGCCGCCGAGACCCGTGAGCGCCTGCTGCGGGCCGCCGCCGACGTGTTCGCCGACCGGGGGTTCGACGGCACCCGGGTGGCCGGCATCGCGGCGGCCGCGGGTGTGAGCAACGGCGCGCTCTACGCGCACTTTGCCTCGAAAGCAGACCTGCTGGTGGACGCCTTGCGGACGCACGGGCGGGGGCTGCTCGCCGACGTGTTCGCCGCCGAACCCGGCGTGCGCCTCACCGACCTGCTTCTCCTCATCGGGCGGCGGCTCCCCCGCCGCCGCGACGCCCGTGGCTACCTGATGGTCGAGGCACTGGTCGCCGCCCGGCGGGACGAGGATGTCGCCCGGCCGATGCGCGACTACGTCAGCGAACGCGCCGACTGGCTCGCCGGGCTCATGCGCTGCGCCCAGGACGGCGGCGAGCTTGACCCGGCCCTGTCGCCGGAGGCGCTCGCGCACTTCTGCCTGCTGCTCGTCATGGGCAGCGCGCTCATCACTCCAGACCTGCACGCGGTCGGGGAGGAAGAGTGGGTCGCGCTCCTCTCCCGGGTGGCAGCCGCTTTCGCCCCAGCCGGCCTTACCGCAGAAACAGGAGCAGCACAGTGAAGATCCAGATCGACTCCGGGCGCTGCCAGGGTCACGGCCGCTGCTACGACATCGCCCCGGGATTGTTCGGCGACGACGACGAAGGCTATGGCCAGGTCCTCGGCGGCGGCCTGGTGCCGCCCGGGCAGGAGGATGAGGCACGCCTCGCGGCCGCGAACTGCCCGGAACGGGCGATCACCCTGACCCAGGGAGCGTGACATGCCCGTCGATGATCGTTTCAGCCAGGACTTCCGGGAGGCGGAGGAGGATGAGCCCGTCGGCACGCGCAGCGAGATCATTACCGGCCCGGTCTCGGACTGGGCGACCGACTTCTCGCATCTCGAGCCTGAGTGGTCCGCCGACCCCTACCCCATCCAGGACGAGCTGCGCCAGCGGTGCCCGATCGCGCACACCGGGCGGTTCGGCGGCGCATGGCTGCCGACCCGGTACGAGGACGTCGCGGCGATCGCCTACGACACCGAGCGGTTCTCTTCCCGGTCGATCATCTTGAGCAACTTCCGGCCGCCGCGTGATCTGGCGCCGATCGGCGGCTCGCCACCCATCTCCTCCGATCCGCCGTTCCACCACGACGCACGCAAACTGCTGCTCCCCGCGTTCACCAAGACCGCGGTCCACAGGCAGGAGCCCGCCACGAGGGCGTTCTGCCACTCACTCATCGACGCGTTCGAAGGGCGGGACGTCGTCGACGCCGCCCATGACTACGCGCAGCACATCCCGATGCGGGTCATCGCCGACATGCTCGGCTTCCCGCCGGAGGACGGACCGCAGTTCCGTGAGTTCGTCGAGAACCTGCTCGAAGGCATCAACCTGCCGCCCGAGGAACGCATCAACCGCGTGGGCAGGCTGTTCGACTACCTGCTCGCCCAGGTGAACGAGCACCTTGAGAACCCGCGTGCGGACCTCACCAGCTATCTCCTCAACGCCGAGCTCTACGGCCGCAAGCTTGATCCGTCGCACGTCGTCGGCACGATGGCCCTGCTGCTCATCGCGGGCATCGACACGAGCTGGAGCGCGATCGGCGCGTCCTTGTGGCATCTCGCCAGGACTCCGCGCGACCGCGAGCGGCTCGTCGCCGAACCAGGGTTGCTGCCGACGGCGATGGAGGAATTCCTCCGCGCCTACGCCCCGGTCACCATGGCCAGGCTGGTGAAGGAAGACATGCACTGGCACGGCGTCGACATGAAGGCCGACGACTGGGTCCTGCTGTCGTTCCCGGCCGCCAACCGCGACCCGGCCCAGTTTGACCAGGCCGGTGACGTCATCATCGACCGCGAGATCAACCGGCACGCCGCGTTCGGCCTCGGCATCCACCGGTGCGTGGGCTCGCACCTGGCCCGGATGGAACTCCGGGTCGGGCTCGAAGTCTGGCTCGAGCGGATCCCCGCCTTCACCCTGCCGGACCCGTCGGCGGTGACCTGGGCCGCGGGCCAGATCCGCGGCCCGCGGCGCCTTCCGCTCCGCATCCGCTGACCGAACGCGCGCCTCCCAGCCGGGTCCTGGCGGGCCGGCGGCTCACTCATCGGCTCACTCATCACTGAGCTGGCTGGCCAGGTCGGCACGCCGGTTGATGCCCAGCTTGGCGTAGACGTGGGCGAGATGGGTCTGCACCGTGCGGGTGGAGATGTGCAGCCGGGCGGCGATGGCCAGGTCGGTGTGGCCACCGGCGGCGAGAGCAGCGATCTGCCGTTCCCGTGGGGTCAGTGGTATCGCGCTGAGCGCCCCGGCCAGCCAGGGTGAGATCGCGCCTTCGCAGGTCGCGCGGTGCTCGGCGGAGCGCTGTCCGCTGGCCCGGGCGGCGCGGCGATCCCCGCCAGCAGCGTGACCGAGGGCGGCTTCGGCGGCGGCCTCCGCCGCGAACAGCATGGTTCCGATGCCCTGGAACCGGCGGGCTGCCGCGTCGAGCGCGGCGGGGTCTTTGCCAGCCAGGGCAGCGGCGTGGCCGACGAGCAGCCCGGCCAGCGCGCCGTCGACGCGGGCCGCAGCCTCGCGCATCGGGACCAGGACGTGCGCGGCGGCGCCGTACCGCGCGGCGTCGTGATAGCCGGCCAGGACCACGTTCCACTCCTGGAGGTCCGCGGCGACGCCCGCCGCCCACGCGGCACGGTCGGCCGCCTCGTCCATGCGCAGCTCAGCGGCCAGGACCGCGGCTTCGGCCAGCTCCCATTCCGGCTCGTAGGGCTTCATCCGCGGCTGCTCCGCCCCGGCCTCCAGCGCGGCCCTCGCGGTGCCGAGATCTCCGGTGGTGGCCGCGGCGCGGGCCAGCACCGAGTTCAGGTGCCGGATGATGAACTGGTCGAACGGGCTGACCGCGGCCAGGCAGCGCTGCAGCCGCCGCACGGCGGTCCCGGCCTTCCCGCGGGCCAGGGCCACCCGGCCGAGACAGTACTCGGCTCGCGGCCCGGCGAACGGGTCGTGGGTCGCGGCGGCATCGCGGCGCATCCGGTCGCCGCGCTGCTCGGCCTGGCCGAGGTTGCCCTGCTCGAGCAGGGCGCAGATGGCGACGAGCTCGATCGACCCGGCCGCGTAGGGAACCGCCTGCCGCGCCGCGGGGGTGGTTGTGACGGCGGCGAGTTGGTCGGCGTGGGCCACGGCGTCCAGCGTGTGCCCGAGCCAGTACTCGGCCCCCACCGCGGCCAGCGCGGCGATCGCGCGCGTCTCCGGGGGCAGCTGCCGGTCGATCATGATGGGCAGCCCGATCACGAGCCCGTCGTTCAGGCGGGCGTCGAACGTGAGCATCGACGCGTGCAGTGCCTGCAGATAGCGGCTGGCCGCCGGATCCCCCGTGGCCAGAGCGGCTACGAGTTCCGCGCCGCCGCTCGTGTCGCCGGACTGCAGGCCCTGGCCGACAGCGGCACAGTAGGTGAGCGCTTCCCGGTCAGCGGGCGTGAGTGAGTCTGGTGGCAGCCCGGCGAGCACCGTGGCCGCATCGCCGCCCCGGCCGGTATGGGTCAGGATCTCGGCGAGGAGCAGCGTGGCGGGCAGCGACCGGTGCGACTCGTGGGCGTGCCGGGCCAGGCGCTCGGCCGTCTCGAGGCTGATGGCGCGCGCGGCGCGGGCCGCCGCCAGCAGCCGTTGCGGATCGTCGCCCTGCCCGCTGTCCAGCCGCCAGCTGGCCGCCCGGACGAGGTCGTGCGGGCCCGGCTGTCCCGCGGTCTCCAGGGCCCCGGCCAGGGCGAGCCGGAGCCGGCGGAGCCGCAGCACCGGCAGGTCCGCCCGGAGCACCTCACCGTACAGCGGGTGGGCCGCGGCGACCTCGGCCCCGGCCAGCCCGGGGCGGACGGTGATGAGACGGGCCTCTTCCAGCGCGATCAGCACCGATTCGCCGACCACGGCCAGCGCCACCTCTGCGGGAAGTGGTTCGCCGGCGGCCACCGTCTCCAGGGCGGCCCGCTCAGCGTCGCCGGTGCCGGCCAGCCGGGCCGCGACGAGGTCGCGTACCCCACCGCTGAGTGGCGGCTCACCGGCCAGAACCCAGGCCGGTCCGCGGCGGACCAGGACCGAGCGCTGCAGCGCCGTCTGGACCAGCTCGCGCAGCAGCAAGGGGTTGCCCTGGGCCCGCCGTACGAACGCGGCGGTCGCCGCGAGGTCCGCCGGGGCACCCAGCACGGTCTCCAGCAGTTCACCGGCCTCGTCGTCAGTCAGCCCGGCCAGCTCGATCCGCTCGCAGTGACCGTCGCGCCACAGCGCCTCCACCAGGCCGGGCAGCGGTGCCGACCGGGCGGTGGCGACCACCAGGGCGCCGGCGCTGGCCAGGTGCAGCAGCACCCGGGCCGAGCCGTCGTCGAGCAGGTCGACGTCATCGACCACGACCAGCAGCCGGGCGCCGTCTGCGGCCGCCGCTACCCGGGCCGCGACGTCGGCCGCCGTCACCTGCCCGCTGCCGCCCGGCGCAGGCCCCGGGGATCCCTCGCTGGTCAGCACGCCTGCGAACGCCTCGAACGGCGCACCGCTGGAGACCGCGCGGCCGACGACCTGGATCACCGCCATGCCCTCGCGGGCCGCCCGCTCGGCCAGGCGCCGGGCCAGCGCCGTCTTGCCGATGCCGGCCTCGCCCAGCAGGAGCACGCCAGCATGGGACGCAAAGATCGCTTCGGCCCGGGCCAGCACGCCCGCGCGCCCGACAAAGGGCCACCTGCTGGCCACGCGCGCACCATACCGGTATTGGCGCACCTGGTCTACGTAGCGGCTACGGATGCGTGGGCCGGCCGCCGTCGCGTTCAATCCTCTCCGTCGCGGGCGTCCGCGACAGACCCGCACGCTTCCCGGACCGAGGAGAGACACGCCATGCGGCGCACCGCAGCGACCTTCACCATCATTGCTTCCGGACTGCTGCTGGCCGCCTGCAGCTCACCGGCTACGACCGCGTCGTCGCAGGCCGCCAGCGCGACCACGCCATCGGCTCCCACCTCAGCGGCAGCCGCCCCGAGCTCAGCGGGGGCGAGCTCGGCGGCGGCAACCTCGCTCGATCCCTGCCAGCTAGTCACCAGCGCCGAGGCCTCCTCCCTGGCCGGCACCTCCTACGGGGCCGGGAAGGAAGAATCCAGCGGCCAGGACGGGAAGCGGTGCGTCTACGGATCCGAGACCACGAACGTGTTCACGGTCGAGGTCGGGCAGGACGCGACCCCCGCGGTCGCGCAGGCGGACTGGTCGAAGGCGCAGGCCCAGGCGCAGGCTCTGGTCAACAAGAAGCTGCCGGCCGGGATAAGCCTGTCCCTGAAGACCCAGAACGTGCCCGGCCTGGCGGATCGCGCGGCCACCGTCTACGGCTCCACCAGCGTCGCCGGGCATACGATCGGCTTCAGCGGGATCTACCTCCTGAAGGGCTCCACCTTCCTGGCCTTCCAGGACACGCTGCTGGGCCATGTCCCGCCGAGCGCGGCCGACATGGAGTCCGAAGCGCAGAAGGCTGTCGCGCGGGTGCCGTAGTCGCGCCGCGTCGAGCGGATCGAGCACCGGCGGGAGCAGGGATGCGGGTCGTGGTGGCGGGAGCCGGGTTCGCTGGCCTGATGGCGGCGTACCGGCTCGTCCAGGCGGGCCATGAGGTGGTGGTGCTGGAGGCCCGGAACCGGGTCGGCGGCCGCGTATGGTCTCAGGAACTCATCCCCGGTGATCCCCGCACGGTCATCGAGCGGGGCGCGGAGTTCGTGCTGGACGGCTACGACGTGATGCGGGCGGTGGTGACCGACCTGGGCCTGGGCCTGGCGGACACGGTCATGTCGTACTACCAGCGGGAGTACCGTGGCGGGCCGGTAGGTACGGATCAGCACGGGGATCAGGATGTGGCCCGCTGTGCGGCCGCGGTGGCGGCCGCCTCGGCCCGGGCGGCGCCGGGCACGTCGCTGGCGCAGGTGGTGGCGGGCTGGGAGGATTCCGCGGCGCTGGCCGCGTACCTGTCCCGGGTTGAGGCCACCAACGGCGTCGGCGCGGGAGTGCTCGCCGCCGCGGCGGTCAGCGACGTCACCGGAGGGTTCGAGCGCCGACCGACCTGGCGGGTGGCGGGTGGTAACCAGGGAGTCGCGCACGGGCTGGCCGCCCGTCTGGGGACAGCGGTGCGGGTGAACACCCCGGTGCGGTCCATCCAGCACGATGACCGGGGCGTGCGGGTCCGCACGGACGGCGGCGAAGCCGCGGGCGACGCGGTGATCGTCGCGGTGCCGATGGCCGTGCTGCGGGGCCTGTCCTTCTCACCGCCGGTCGCTGACCCCGTCCGGCGCGCCTGGCTGCGCGCGGGCCTGGCGCACAACGCCAAGCTGCACGTGCCACTCACCCGCGCGGCGGACCCCTCAGCCGTGCAGAGCGTGCCGGGGAAGTTCTGGACCTGGACCGCGGCCGACGCCACCGGGCAGGTTCAGCCCGTCCTGCACGCCTTCGGCGGTACCGCGGAGGGCCTGGCCGCCCTGGCCGTCGCGGACGGGGCCGCGACCTGGGCGTCCCGCGTCGCGGCGCTCCGCGGCGAACTGGCGCTGGACGTGGCCCGGGCCATGCTCACCACCTGGAACGACGACCCCTGGGCCGGTGAGTCGTACTCCGCCCTGACGGTCGCGGTGGCTGACGGTGACGAGGAACTCCTCGCCGCCCCGGCCGGCCGGGTCCACTTCGCCGGCGAGCACACCTCCGGCGACTGGGCGGGCCTGATGGAAGGAGCCCTGCGGTCCGGCGAGCGGGCCGCCCGCGAGGTGCTTGGCAGCAGCGGCCTGGCTGAGGGGTTCCGTACCGAGCGGCGGTAACGTTCCCGGAACGAACGGGACTTACTGTTGCTCCATGGTGAAGCCGCCTGCAGGCGACGTCACGCCGCAGGTCACCGACGACGGGGGCAGGATGACGGGCGCGGGCACCCAGACCGCGCCGGACCGCAAAGCCGCCTCGGGACCGCGGCGGGCGGCGGGTGCCCTTATCGCACTGTGGGCCATGATTGTGCTGGCCGCCCTCGCCGGGGCGGCCATGACCATCGTCGCGGCGGGCGGCCTGGCGCACGGCGACCTGGTCACCAACCTGGGCGAAACGGCGTCGGCCGCGGCCTATGCCACGCTCGGTGCACTCATCGTCCGCCGCGCGGGCAACGCCATCGGCTGGATCATGCTGGGCGAGGGCGCGGCATCGGCGTTCCTCGCGCTCGCTTCGATCTACGCGGTGACCGGGATCAAGACGTTTCCCGGGTCGCTCCCGGCGGCCACGCAGGTGGGCGCGCTCGCGCAGGGCAGCTTCGCTCCTACCGTGTTCACCATCGCGTTCATGTTCCTGCTGTTCCCGACGGGGACGCTGCCGTCGCGGCGCTGGCGTCCGGTCGCGGTGGCGGGCTTGCTGCTGGCCTGCCTGGCCACGGCCGGCCTGGCCGTGCACCCGGGGCTGGTGGCGCTGCCCGCCCCCGGCGGGGCCTCGCTGTTCATCCCGAATCCGCTGGGTGCGGAGAATCCCGGGCCGGTGCTGGGTAGCCTGCTCATCGGCACGTTCGGCCGGCTTTTCGTAGCGCTCGCGGCGTTCCTGGCGGCCGCGCTGGTCTCGCTCGTGATCCGGTACCGGGCTGGTGACCAGTTGCTGCGGCAGCAGGTCAAGTGGCTCGCCCTGACCGCCATGGCGTTGGTCGTCAGCCTGCTCTTCGCCCTGCTAGGCATCGCAGTCGGCCAGTCCTGGCTAACCACCGTCGCGTATACGCCAATGGGGCTCTTCGCGATGCTCGGCATCCCAGCGGCGGTGACCATCGCGATCCTCAAGTACCGGCTCTACGACATCGACCGGATCATCTCCCGCACACTCGCCTATGCGATCGTGACCGGGCTGCTGGTCGGTGTCTATGCGGGCCTGGTGCTGCTGGCTACCCGGGTTCTGTCGTTCCATAGCACGGTGGCGGTGGCCACCTCGACGCTGGCAGCGGCGGCGCTGTTCAACCCGCTGCGGCGGCGGGTGCAGCGCGTGGTGGACGGGCGGTTCAACCGGGCCCGCTACGACGCGGAGGCGACCGTGGCGGTCTTCGCGGCGCAGCTGAAAGACGTCGTTGACCTTGACTCACTCCGGGATGATCTGGCCAGTGCCGTACACAAGGCCCTGGAGCCCGCACACCTATCGGTGTGGATCAGAACGCGCTCCTAGGCCGACGGGATGATGAGTTCGTCGGTGACCCACTGTGCGGCGCTGGCCGGGAAGGGCGCTGGCAGTCCGAGGACGATGTGCTGGAAGCCGGCGTCGATCGCTTCGCGGATCGCGTCCCGGGTGCTGCTGGGCTGGTCGTAGGAGACTGACAGGTGGATCGAGCGGGTGACGGCGGCGGGGTCGCGGCCGATCTCGGCGCAGTAGCGGTCCAGCAGCATGCTGCGGCTGATGACGTCGCCGATGTCGCCGCCGGGGATGTTCCACAGGTCGGCGTGCTCGGCGACCACCCGGAGCACGGGGGCCGAGCGTCCGCCGATGAGGATCGGCGGGTAGGGGCGCTGGACGGGTTTGGGATTGCCGAACGCCCCGGTGAGCTGGACGTAGGTGCCCGGGAAGTCGAACGGCTCGGTCTCGGTCCACAGCCGCCGGATCACTGTGCACGCTTCGGCGAGGCTTCCCACGGCGTAGGCGGCGTCGTGGAAGGGCAGGCCGTTTGCGTCGTACTCGCGCCGGGCCATAGGAAGGCTGGGTCGTGAACCTGCGCCGATACCGAAGTCGAGCCGCCCGCCGGAGACGATGTCGACGGTCGCGGCGATCTTGGCCAGCATCGCGGGCGGCCGGAAGCGGTTGCTGGTCACGAGCAGGCCGAGGCGCAGTCGCTGGGTCTGTGCGGCGAGGGCCGAGAGCAGGGTCCAGCCTTCGAAGACCGGCCCGCTTGGATCGCCGCCGATCGGCATGAGGTGATCGAACAGCCACGCATGCTCGATCTCCGCGATAGTGTCCGCCTCGCGCCAGACCCGCAGGATGTCGGAGTAGTCGACGTTCTGCGGGGCGGTCGCGATCCCGAAACGAGGCCGGGGTGTTTGCGTCATGGGGTTCGTCCTCTCGGTGAAGCAAGCTTGCGGTGTGGCTTGGTTCTGGCTCGCCGTTCTGGCATCCTGAATAAACGGATCAATGTTCCGCTACCAGCATACGGAACACGGTTCCGTTTGCCAACCGGGGAGACGGGGACAGCGGCGCAGTGGTCGACCACGACAGCGGGACAGGGCAGTCAGCCCCGCGGAAGCGGGCCGACGCCCGGCGTAACGAGGAGACACTGCTGGACGCGGCGGCCGCGGCGTTCGTCACGTCCGGCGTCGATGTGCCCGTGCGCGTCATCGCCGCCAAGGCGGGCGTCGGCGTGGGCACGATCTACCGCCACTTCCCGACGCGGGCCGACCTTATCGTCGCCGTCTACCGCCACCAGGTCGAGGCCTGTGCTGAGGCCGGTCCGGCGCTGCTGGCCGGCAGCAGCACACCGCACGACGCCCTGGCGCAGTGGATCAACCTTTTCGTCGACTTCCTGGTCACCAAGCACGGCCTGGCCAAGGCGCTGCAGTCGGACGATGCCGCCTTCGAGACCCTGCACGCCTATTTCCTCGACCGCCTCGTACCCGTGTGCGCCCAGCTGCTCGATGCGGCGGCCGCGGCAGGCGACATTCTCCTCGACACGGATGCCTACGAACTGATGCTGGGGGTGGGGAATCTCTGCATCGGCGGGGACAACAACCCCCGCTACGACGCTCGCCGCATGGTCGGACTTGTCATCGCAGGACTGCGCCTCCGCTAGCGGGGGGAGCCGTTCCGCTGCGGATCCGGACCACGGCGGCGGTGGCCGCCGGGACCGTCAGGGTGATTCCCGCCTGCGGATCGGCAGGCAGCGGGCTCCATTGGCCCGCCCAGGGGACGTCGCCGGTAATCGCGGCGCCGCCGAGCGTGGCCGTGGCCCCCGTGGCGTCCCCCGGCGCCCGGCCGGCGAGCGTCATGACCTCCGCGGTCCGCCGCCCCGGCCCGGGCGCGGCGATCGTGACCGCGGCAGCGGACGCCCCGGCGCCCTGGGTCTTGTTGATAATCGTCACGTAGTCCTGGCCAGCGCCGCTGACACCGTAGGCGGTCAGGTTGATGCCGCCGGGGTTTGCGATCTCGACCGGCCTGACCTGCCCGGCCGACCCCAGCGAGAACGCCGCGATGCCGTACCCCTTCGGGGTGGTCGCGTAGCGCCCGGGGTTGCCCGGGTCCGGCACGATCGTGTCGGTGTCGAGCCACTGCTTGTTGTGGAAGTTCACGCCGCCGGCGCCGTGCGCGGCCCACCAGTGCAGGAAGTCCAGGGTCCACAGGGCGGACGCGAACCCATTGCTGGCGCCCGGCACGCCGCCGAGGTAGTCGTTGGCCTCGGTGAGCCGGTAGCGCACCCCCGCGGCGGCCACCCGGGCGAGGTGGTTCTCGTAGAACCACGGATAGGGGGTGTACGTGGTTCCCCGGGGCTGCGATCCGACCGCGGTGCCGTGCACCCATTCGGGCGACAGCATGTTGGTGATGGCCTGCTGGGCGCTGGTCTTCCCGGGGCCGCCGCCGACGTAGTAATGCTGGGTGATGTCGGTGATCTGGCCCGAGTCCCGTTCGTCGCCGGCGAACCGCTCCGACCAGGACACGCCCCGGTCAGGGTCAGGCGTCCAGGTCATCGCGCTGTAGGCCCCGGTGTCCGGGCCGCTCAGGAGCGAGCCGGGCGCCGCCTCCCGGACCGCGTCCGCGAAGCTGTGCCAGGTGGCCAGGAACGACGGGTAGGCGCTGCCCGGCACCCCCGAGACCTCCTCGTAGATCGCCGGGTCGCGGGGGCGGCCGACATAGGAGTGAAAGTCGTGCCAGTCCGGCTCGTTGCCGATGGCGAAGCTGGCCAGCTGGTCCCGGTAGTGGCGCCAGATGTACCCGGCGCCCTCCGCGTTGACCGATTTCAGGTCCACCACGGGCGCCGTGGCCGGGTTGAGCAGGCGGAACGTGTAAATCACCCTGGCGCCGACCTCGGCGGCGAAGGCGAACAGGTTGTCGATCCCGCGGAAACCGTCAGGGCCGGTGCCCACCGGGATGCGCTGGTCCACCGACCCCCCGCCGACCCGCAGGCTGCGCAGCCCCAGGGTGCGGAACAGGGTGACGAGCGACTCGTTGGCCGGGTCGAACAGGTAGCCGCTCACCCCGGCGTTGCCCGAGTTGAGCGGCCCCACCTCGAAACTGAGGCCCGCGAAGTCCTCCGGGATGGCCGGCCCCGGCGGCCCGGCGCCCCTCGTGATCGTCACGGGCGAGGGGGCCTTCCCGGTGTCCCGGGATCCGGCCCTGGTGTCAGGGCGCCCGGCGTGGAACCACCGGGCCGCCCAGCGCGGCGGCATGCCCACGTTGATGCCCCGCCGCCCGACCGGCCTAACGCCGATTCCAGGTCGGCGGGGTGCGGGTGCACCCGGCCGGCCAGACGCGGTTGCGCGCCTGGCCGGCCGGGCACCCCTGAGCGGTGCTGCTAGGGCCCGGTCACCTCGAACACGGACGTGCCCCAGTTGTCCATCGGATCCTGGTCAGCGGCCGGCGGGATGTACTCGGTGGCCAGCCACACGCCGGCACCACTCGGGTCCAGGGCCGCGAACGAGTAGTCCCCCCAGCGCGCCGTGTTGTACGGCGGCGCGTCGGAGAAGCTCACGTGCGGGCTGGTCCCCGCCGCGGCCGTGCGGATGGTGTGCGAGCCCAGCGTGGTGTAGGCGGCGCTGGGGTTGATGTGGGCACTGGTGATCGTGAACACCATGGCGGCGGACCCGTGCTGCTGCGGCTGGATGGCCGGGTACAGCAGGTTCGCCCCCTTGGCGGCCACGTACCCCTGGCCGGTGACTCGGCCGATCCCGGGGTCGATCCGGAACCACGCCGCCGCATCGGTAGCGCCGCTCGTACCCGGTACCGCGGCGTCCAGGGCGGTCCACAGCTGCACCCCGCCGCCGTACGACCGGCTGACCGTGACCGGGCCGCTCATCCGGCTGTCGTCCGGGTTGAGGTACTCCTCCGACGTGATGACCGAGCCGCTGACCGTCGTGGTCGAGCCGTCGCCGGTGCTCCGGGCCGGCACCGGGAACACGTACGGCTCGCTCGGCGTGGCGTGGCCGGTCAGCACCAGCGTGCCGTGGCCGGTGGTCACCGAGGCGGAGCCGCGGAGGGTCCAGACGCCGACCCTGTTCGCGACCGCGTTGTTGTTGCCGTTCACGTCGAACGGGAACGAGTTCACCAGGTACCCGTTGTTGCTGCCGGTGCCGATCGCGGGGTCGAGCCCGGTGACCGGGATGCCGGACAGGGAGACGGGCCCGGCGACGGAGTCGTGGACCGCGGCAGCCTCGTGCACGAGCTGCGACTTGGAGATGGCCAGGACGATGGCGCCGCGGTAGTCCGTCTCGGTCGGCCGCAGTATTCGTCGGTCGACACGACCAGGGCGTTGTTGGTGAAGCCGGTCTTCGGCTGGTCCCCGAAGCAGTCGCCGACGCTCGGGCCGCCCAGCGAGGTGTCGAACTGGTAGGAGGCGACGCCCCGGGCATTCATGACCGTCACGTCGACCGTGGTGTTGTTGGTCTCAGAGGGCGCCGGCCAGCGTGGCGTCGCGGCCTACGCACAGCCCCTGGTCGGGCGGGGTGACCGGGAAACCGTTGAGGCTGTCGGAGTTGAGGTCGCTCAGCCCGTTGAACTTATGGATCACCGAGCCGGCGCCCTGCCCGGCGCCGGAGACCGCGTCACGTGTCACGCCCGTGACGGCCGCGGCGGCGCTGGCCTTCCGGGACGCGGCGGACGAGGCGCCCCCGGGCCGCAGGGGGTGAACATGAGCGGGCCTTCGTTCCGGAAGGCTGAGGCGACCTTCGGCAGGCCGGTCACGCTCGTCGCGTGCGTGACCCTCGCCGCCGATCCGGGAGTGCCACGGTAGGTGACGGTACCTGTGCTGGCCGCGGCACCCGTGCTGGCCGACGCGGCGGTGACCGATCCCATCACCGGAAGCAGGAATAACGAGCTGGCGAACCCCAGTACAGCGGCCAACCGGAACCTTGTCATGCGACCCCTCCGTTGGTGGACGTACGGAGGCAACCGGCTCGCCGGTCATGACAGCGCATCAGGGCCGGGCGGAGAACCCCCGAATCATGGCGAATGATGCGGTGATGTCCCTTTCGCACGGAGCGGTCAAGGGATCCCGCCGGCGATCAGGCTCTGAGCAACGCCGCGAGTTGCCGGGCGTTCGTCTGGGCGTAGTCGCGGTAGCAGTTGTTGAACAGCACGTGGGTCTCCCGGGCATCCTCAGCCAGCCCGGCCACCCTGGGCGCCCAGTCCGCCAGCTCCTCGCCGGAGTAGCGGTACCCGAACCGCTCGTGGATGTCCTTGCTGTCCCACTTGTCCGAGTGGCCGTGCAGCCGGACCACGGCCAGATCGGGGTCGGTGGCGGCGAGCACGGGCGGGATGGAATCCCGGTGCCCCTGCGGCATGTCCACGCACACGTACGGCAGCCGGTGACGGGCGAGGAAGTCCAGAGTCTCGGCCTGGTTGTCCGGCGTCATCCAGGTCGGGCTGCGGAACTCCACGCACACCCGCCGCGGCGCGGCCTTCTCGGCGCAGGCCACGATGTACTCCTTGCGGCTGCGGCCGATGGGGAACCAGAACGGGAACTGGAGCAGGATCACCCCCAGCTTCCCGGCCTGGCGCAGCGGCTCCAGGGCGGACAGGAACCGCTCCCAGGCCTGGTCGGTGACCGCGGGATCGAGGTCTTTCAGGTAGACCCGGTCCTTGCCGGCCTGCTCCGCCGCCGGGCGCAGATCGGCGGGCAGCGCCGCGACCCGGGTCGGGTGGTGGGTGAACAGGCTGAACGCCTTGACGTTGAAGGTGAACCCGGCAGGGGTCCGCTCCGCCCAGGCCTTGGCGGTCTGCTCGGCGGGCAGCGCGTAGTAGGTGGCGTCCACCTCGACCAGGCCGAACTGCCGGGCGTAGTACCGCAGCCGCTTCTCCGGCGTGTCCGCCTCCGGCGGGTACCAGCCCGACTCGATCAGCGTCCGGTCCGTCCACGACGCCGTGCCCACCCGGACCTCACTCATACCCGCAGCTTAAGAACCCGGGCCGGCTCCCGCGCACTCCGGTGCCACGCGAAGGAAGGGATGCTGGGCCCGGGACGGCCGGCCTGCGCTTCGGACGACGCGGCGTGTGCCCCCAGGCACTGGTCACCCGGTTTCCGGCTTCCACGGACGGACCGTTAGGGAGGAAAGGTGCCCGCCGTGGCCGCAAGCACAGCCAGGTTCACCGTTGCCGTCGCGCTGGCCCGGCCCGGCGACGCAGACGACCTCGGGCCCAGCCCTCCGTGGTCAGCCCCGCCCTAGCCGGGGTGGCGCGCCCGCGGAATTCGCAGCAGCCCCGCTGCGGCGAACCCGGACACGATGATGATCGCTAAGCCGCCGGCCAGCGCGTTGGGTACCCCGCCAGCGGGCGCGACGCCCGCGATCACGAACGTGGCCAGGAAGGATCCGTAGGTCACGCTGACGGCCAGCAGACTGCGTGGCCGGTGGAGCAGCCGGCGGCCCTGGGCGGGCATCCGCGCGTGCTGGCTCGTGCCAATCGCGGCCATGAGCAGTGCGGCTGCGGCCAGCCCGATCAGGATCTGTCCCCGCGAAGGTGCTGTGGCTCATAGCTGAGCAGGTCCCCCGGCTGGCAGTCCAGCGCCTCGCACAGCCGGGCCAGGGTGCTGAACCGGATGGCCCGGGCCCGGTCGTTCTTCAGGATGGACAGGTTGACGACGGTGACGTCGACCTGGGCTGACAGTTCGGTGAGCGTCATCCCGCGCTGGCTGAGCAGCTCGTCCAGCCGCACCCGGATGAAGACTGCCCCATCGCCCATCCCGTCATCCTGGTCAGCGCGGGCGCTGGCCCGCCGCCTGGTCACACAGTCGCCTTGATCTCGTCGTCCATCGCCGCGCCGAGCCTGATGATGCGCGCGAAGCTGAGCAGGGCGGCCCCGGCCAGCACAGGAACCGGCAGCAGCGCTTGGAGCACGCTGAAGAACGCGTCCCCGTAGCCGGTCGCAGGTGTGAGCATGGTGTTGAGCAGCTGATCCAGGGCGATTTCCTGGATGGCGGCCGCGGCGGCGGTGCCGCCGATGATCAGCCAGCCGAGACGCCGCATGGCCACCGCCACCTGCACCGTGAACGGGCCGGTCTGGCGGGCGGCGCGGATCACCCGCCAGAGCAGGATCAGCACCGCCACCCAGACCAGGTCGCTGGGCAGGCTCAGCAGGGTGTACAGGACCCGCTGGCCGATCCCGGCGCGCAGCGCGCAGGCCTGGAGGGTGCCGTTCATCGTGATCGCGGTGCCGGGCCGGTGGGTAAGGCCCAGATGGCTGGTCCAGCCCTCACCGCCGTACCCGGTATTCGGCTGGGTCGCACAGATCGGGTGGTGACCGAACCCGCCGAAGGAACCCGAGCCGGTTAGCGCGAACACCATTCCGGCCGCCAGGGTGAGCAGCAGGAAGGTGGCGAAGAAGGCGGTCACGGTCTCCAGCGGCTCAGTCAGCTTCGGGCGCCGGGTGGTCATCATCTGCTCACATCCCCTGCCTCTGGCCAGTCCCCTGCCTCTGGCCAGCTGGCGGCCCGGTCCCTTGCCCCGTGGGCCACAGCCTGCCATATCGATAGTCGATAATCGATATGGCCTTGTCAGGTGGTCATCCTGGCCGAGCCGGCAGTTACCCGCCGCCGGCCGTAAACCATCGCGGGCCGCTCGCCGTCTAGTGACGTACCGCGCATTGCGGACATCGAGCGGATCACCGGGACCGACCCAGCCAACGGGGCCCGGCAAAGGGGAGGACGAACATACCCATGGCAGCCACGCTTCAGGAGATCCTGCTCGCGCCGGGCACCCAGCCCCAGGTAACGGCCGACTGCTTCACGCTGATCGAGCAGGAGCTCGCGGATAAGTCAGGGATCTCCGGGACCGCGGTCAAGCTGGCCTACAAGACGGTGAATGCCTTCATGCCGGGTCACGTCCGCTTCATGGTCGGGGAGCTGCTGCCGCACATGGTGGCCAGGCT
This sequence comes from Streptosporangiaceae bacterium, assembly GCA_036509255.1. Lineage (GTDB taxonomy): Bacteria > Actinomycetota > Actinomycetes > Streptosporangiales > Streptosporangiaceae > RYN-230. The sequence goes on along the minus strand of DATCFY010000079.1, from coordinate 37,287 downwards.
GGAACCGTTCTGGGCGGACTTCCGCATCTCCGGCGGCTCCGGGTTCGGCGACTACCTCGCCAAGCGCGGCGACGAGGTCTCCGAGGCCCTGCTCTCGGTGACCGACGCCCGGGCCGCGGCCTCCAGCCGGCCCACGGTCATCAAGGCCTACGGCACCGTCCGCGGCCACGCCGTGAAGCATGTCCAGGCGGCGCTCCCCCGGGTGGGCGACCTGGTCATGAAGTACGCGGGCTGAGCAGCGGCCGGGTTGCCGCCTAGGTTCAGCGGGCGCCGCGGCTCCAGGCGTCGGTGCTCTTGCTGCAGGCGGCGTACCGGATCGAGGCGCTGACCACGGCCTGATCGGACGACAGCCCTGGGCAGACGTCTTTGGTGGCCAGGAAGCTGAGCATGAGCACGCCCAGCAGGCTGAGCACCATGACGCAGATGAGCACCGACCGCCGCGCCGACCGGCGGGCGATGACCTCGGTGCCCGGCACGGCCTCCTGCGGCGCTAGCCGGGCGAAGGCCGCGAACATCGATTTCAGATGCGGATCGGCCGCCTGCAGAACCTGCTCGATCTGATCAAGAATCTGCTGCTGACGCTCAGGCAGGCTCATCTGGTTCTCCGGGCGGAACGCAAGGCGAGATCTGCTTGGCACGTTAGCCGGCCAGGAGTCTGAGCGCTGCCCTGCGCCGCCCTGGTATGCGCGGCCCTGGTATGGGCCGCTCCCGGGAACGCCCGGGCTCTGGCCGCGCGGTCCGGACGTGGCCGCCTGACGGTGGCGGCTGGCATGCTGGGTCGTGTGGCGGTGCGCGTATCGAGTCCAGTCCTGGTCGGCCGGGCCGGCCAGCTTTCCGTGCTGGACGGGGCGCTCGCCGGGGCGGGAAGCGGCAACCCCTCCGCGGTCCTGATCGGCGGTGAGGCGGGAGTCGGCAAGTCACGCCTGGTCAGCGAGTTCGCCGGACGGTCCCGCGGCCAGGGCGCGCGGGTGCTGGCCGGAGGGTGCCTGGAGCTGGGCGTGGACGGGCTGCCGTTCGCCCCGTTCACCACGATGCTCCGCGAGCTGGTCCGTGACCTGGGCACCGACGGCATCGCCACGCTGCTGCCCGGCGGCGGGACCCGGGAGCTGGCCCGGCTGCTCCCGGAGTTCGGTGAGCCTGCCGGGAACGGGGACGCGGGTGAAGCCCGGGCCCGGCTCTTCGAGCAGGTACTCGTGCTGCTCGAACAGCTGGCCGACGCCGGCCCGGTGGTCATGGTCATCGAGGACGCGCACTGGGCCGACCGCTCGACCAAGGATCTGCTGGCCTTCCTGATCCGTAACCAGCACGCCCTGGATGGCCTGCTCATCGTGGTCACCTACCGGTCCGACGAGCTGCACCGCTCCCATCCGCTGCGGCCACTGCTCGCCGAGCTCGACCGCGTCGGCTGGGTGACGAGGATGGATCTCGGGCGTCTATCCCGCCCGGACACCGGCGAGCTCGTGACCCGGCTCGCCGGCCACGAGGCGGGCGGGGACCTGCTCGAGACCGTGTACCGCCGCACCGAGGGCAACCCGCTCTTCGTGGAGGCACTGCTCGGCGAGGGCGAGCTGGGTTCCGGCTTGCCCGAGTCGCTGCGCGACCTGCTGGTGGCGGGAGTGCGGCGGCTGCCGGAAGAGACCCAGGAGCTGGTCCGGGTGGCGAGCGCGGCCGGCGAGCGGGTCGGCTACGCACTGCTGGCCGCGGTCTCCGGGCAGGACCACGCCGCGCTCGCCCGGGGGCTGCGGCCCGCGGTGGCCGCCAATGTGCTGCTGACCGACGCCGACGGCTTCGTGTTCCGGCACGCGCTGATCCGCGAGGCGATGCACGACGAGCTGCTGCCCGGCGAGGGCAGCCAGCTGCACAGCCGGTTCGCGGAGGCCATCGGCGCTGATCCGGCGCTGGTCCCGCCGGGCCGCGCCGCCGCCGAGGAGGCTCACCACTGGTACGCGGCCCACGATCTGACGCGGGCGCTGACCAGCGCGTGGCAGGCCGCGGTGAAATCCAGCCACGCGCTGGCCCACGCCGAGCAGCTCGCGATGCTGTCCCGGGTGCTGGAACTGTGGGAGCAGGTTCCCGGCGCGGAGCAGCGCATCGGCACCGGCCAGGTGGAAGTACTCGAAACCGCGATGCGGGCCGCCGAGCTGGCCGGGGAGTTTGACCGCGGGATCACGCTGGCCAGGGCCGCTCTGCGGAAGATCGACCGTGCGGCGGAACCGGTCCGGGCCGCGCTGCTGCTGGAGACCATCGGGCACCTGAAATACCAGCTCGGCCGCGAGGACTACGCCGCCGACCTGCGGGAGGCCGCCCGGCTGGTCCCGGTCGACCCGCCGAGCGCGGCGCGGGCCCGGGTGCTGGAGGCGCTGGCGCACGACATTCACCACCGGCCAGGCGGCTGGGACGACGCCGAGTTCCGGGCGCACGCCGAGGAGGCCGTGGCCGTGGCGCGGCAAGCGGGTGATCCCGCCACCGAGGCGGCCGCGCTGGTCACCCTGGCCTGCGCCGAGCCGCACACCCAGGACATGACGCCGGCCCGGGCGCTGCTGGCCGAGGCCCGCGCCGTCGCCATGCGGGCGAACGCCTACCAGCCTCTGCTCAGGGTGGCCATTACCGAGTCAGACATGCTGGAAGGCATGGGCCAGCATGAACTGGCCGCCGGGGTAGCCCGGGCCGGGATCACGGCCGCCCGGGAGTACGGGCTGGCCAGGACCTCGGGCGCGGTGCTGGCCGTCAACCTGGCCGAGCCATTGGTGTCGCTGGGCCGCTGGGACGAGGCCGGCGAGGTCATCGAGCGGGCGCTCGAGCTCCTCCCGCCACGGCTGAGCCGGTCCTCGCTCTGGCGGCTCGCGGGCGATATGGCCCTGGCCCGCGGCGACCTGGACGCCGCCGCCGAGCACGTGGCCTCGATCAGGGCCGCACTCGACCGCACCCGGTATAAGGACGAGCATCAGCTGCCCCTGGCCCGCCTGGAAACCGAGCTGCGGGTGGTGCAGGACAGGCCCGCAGAAGCCCTGACCGTGGCCGAGGAAGCGGTCGGCCGCTTCGATCTGCTGCCGAGCCCGCGCTACGCCTGGCCGCTGCTGGCCGCGGCGGCCCGTGCATCCGCTCCCGCGTTCGCGGGCCGCGACCGGGTGCTCCTCACCAGGGCCTCGGCGCTGCGCGACCAGCTGCGGGCCGCGGCTGCGAAGCTGGCCGTGGAAGGGCTGGCGCAGCAGGCCCACCAGCTGACCTTCACCGCCGAAGTGCTGAGCGCCGGCGCCTGGGCCGCTGGCGGGCCGGGCCAGGCGCCCCCCAGCCCGGGCCCAGACCCCGCCGCGGACCTGGGCGGCCTGCGCGCCGCCTGGGACGACGCGGCGCAGGCCTGGGAGGCGGTCGGCCAGCCCTACCCGCTGGCCGCGGCCCTGCTCCGGGCGGCCGAGGCGGCGCTGAACGCCGGCGACCGGGACGCGGGCGCGGTCCGGCTGCGCCGGGGCGGCGGGCTGGCCCGGGAGCTGGGCGCCGGGCCGCTAAGCGCCGACATTGCCCTGGTTGCCCGCCGCGCCAGGATCTCCTCCAGCCCCGGGGACCATCCGGGCGTGGCCGACAGCACCGGCCACCCCCCGGCTCCCGGCCTCCCGCTGGGACTCACGGCCCGCGAGTACGACGTGCTCCGGCTCGTGGCGGACGGGCACAGCAACCGGGAGATCGCCGGCGAGCTGTTCATCTCCGTGAAGACCGCCAGCGTGCACGTGTCCAATATCCTCGGCAAGCTCGGCGTTACGAGCCGAGGCGAGGCGGCCGCCACCGCGCACCGCCTTCGCCTCTTCGCCAGCTGAACCTTCGCCGGCTAACCGCTGATGATGCGCTACCGGCGAATCTCCGCGCACAGGAGCGGGCGGAAGAAGATGGTCGGCTGGCCGTTGCGGAGAATGTCGCCGCTGTTTCCCTGATGAATGTTCAGGTACCACCCGTGTGCCGGTATTGACGTCATCACATTGGTGATGACCCGGACCGCGTGCACGATCGCGCCGTGACGGTTGGCGACCAGATCCCGCAGCATGTACTCAACCGGCCCCTGGCTCCTGCAGCTGCCCAGGTGAATGTGGGCGGCGTGAGGTCCGGGCGTGAGCCCGCGGGCGTGCACGGTGACGGTGAGCGTGTGGCCGCGGGAGTTATACACGAGCCCGGCCCCGCCCTGCGGCGTGCCATAGCTGACTCCCCTCCGGCTGACTTCGACGGAGATGAGCCGGTGCGGCCGGTGGCGGGGGCGCAGCAGTGGCCTCGTCTCCGCGATCGGCTCCCAAGAAACCCGGCCGGCCCGCGCCCCCATCCGGATCACCAGGCGGCTCCCGGGCCGCCACCGGCCAGTGAAGTTGCTACTCAGGGTGCCGGCGGCCCGTCCGGCACTGTTCGCGGTGAGCGGGCTGAACCGGATGACGCCGTGCCGTCCGGGAACCCAGAGATCCACGTTGTGCGACGAGCCGGGGGTGAGCCCGAACAGGAACGGCCGGACCGTGAGGTGGTGCGAGCGGTCCCGGCCGAAGGTCTCCCAGCCCGACGGCATGGCCCCCAGGGTCAGTCTGACCGCGCCGTACGCGCGGGCGCCGGTCACGGCGGCGGGGCCGGCCGTGGCGCTCGTGCTCGCCCCGGCGGGTCCGGTGAGGGCCAGGACCGTGGCGGCCAGCGCCACCGATGCGGCACCGGCCCCGATGCGGATCCGGGTCTGCCGCGACACCCTGCCCATGGCCCAGCGCGAGGATCCGTCGGTTCTGGCGCCACTTCTAGCATTAGCCGGGAAGCTCACTTTCCGGGTCCTTTCTCATTGCGCTGATCTCCGTCGGCGGAGTAGCTGAGGTGATGGTAACCCCGGCGTTTTACCGATGCGGCAGATCTCTGCGAATACTCCGATCATCGCGGTACCTGCGGTGGCCCAATTGCGCCTATTTACAATGTCCAATGCAACGCATATATAAGGCACATGCAATGGGTTATAGTGACATCGTCGGCCGGGCTCAGTCCCCCGGGCCCCAGTCCCCCGGGCCCCAGTCCCCCGGGCTCAGCCCCCGGGCCAGGGCCGGGAGGGCCGTTCCGGGCCGGCACCAGCGACCGGCGCAACCCCGGGTAGTCTCACGGATGACAATCGAACATACATTCGATAAGCTGCCGCTTGACCGGAACGCCCGGATGCACGAACGGAGAACGCAGTTGATCAGGACAGCCAAGCCGGGGCGCGACGGCACGGTACGCGTCACCTTCGCCCTGCCTGCGGATAAGCCCGGCGGAGCAGTATCCGTCGTGGGTGACTTCAACGACTGGGACCCGTTCGCTCATCCGCTGCGACGGCGCGCGAACGGGACCCGCAGCGCCGCGGTGACCGTCCGGGCCGGCAGCACGCTGCGTTTCCGCTACCTCGCCGAGGGTGGCCTGTGGTTCGACGACGACACCGTCTCCCCGGCCGGCAGCCACGGCGCCGCCATCACGGTCTGACCACCGGCCCGCCCGGCCCTGGCGGCCCTGGCGGCCCTGGCGGGCCCTGGGTCCGGCACTTCCATTAAGCGCCCTCGTATTTATTGTGCCGCCGACTCCTGCCGCCGATGTGTTCTCGCTGGGATCTCTGGCCGTCTACGCGGCTGCCGGGCATCCGCCGTTCGGCACCGACCACCCGGTCACGGAACTCAGCCGGGGCACATCATCAGCGCCTGCCGGGACCGGACCACCAGCAGCGGGCTGACGTTCGGGCGCTCCTGGCTGCCCGCCCAGGTGTCGGCGGCCGCCGCGGGTGACGTGGCGCTCCCCGCCGGCCCGGCCACGTCCGGATCCGGGGACGGCCCGGGCGAGGCGGCCGGCCCGGACTCGACGTCGCCCAGTGAGGACCGTGCCGCCCGCCCGCACCTGCCGGAACGACGTCCCGCCGGGCCTGGCCCGCGCATGAGTTCCCGCAGGCCAGGCACGAGATCGAAGACCTCGGCGGCCGCGGTGACCGCAGCCGCCCTGTTGTTGCTCGTGGCGGGCGGCGCGGCCGTGCTGGAGCAGCGAGGGAGACGGCCCCGGCCGCAGCTCCCGGGCGCCCCTGGCGCCGGCGGACCGCTGGCCCCCGGCCTGGGCGCCGGCCTGGCGGGCACGAGCAGCCCCCGGGACACCGCGGCCGCTCCGCGGCCAGCCCGTCTCCGCAGGCGACCCCGGCCGGGCGGGCGGCGTTCGGTGGCACGTGGGCCGGCACGGTCAGCCAGCCGGGCTGGAGCGTCCCCAGCTGGACGATGCAGCTGACCATCCCGGCGTCCGCCCGCCAGGGCAGCTACGACTCGCCGTCCACCGCCTGCACGGGGAGCGTATCCGTGCAGTCCAGCGGCGGCTCCGCGTTAACCGCGCTGGCCGCGACGGCCAGCCTGCTCAATCCGGACTGCGCGCTGCTGGCGCACGTGACGCTGGCCCTGACCGGACCGGACCAGCTGAGCATGACCTGGGCGCCGCCCGGCCTCCGGAACGAGCTGGGCACCGCGGCGCTGACCCGGAGCTGACCCACCCCGTCCTGGATGCTTCGCCACGATCTGCGGTGGTATACGGTGGCCGTTTCGCGCCCGCCCGCGCCACCCCGTCTCACGATCACGAGCCACGGCTGGAGTTACGAGTGTCCGCACCCATCCAGCAGGCGAGCAGGCGAACGCGGCGGGGGCTGGCCGCGTGGGTGGCGGGCGGCGTGACCGCTGCACTGGTGGCAGGCTGCGCGTCCGCACCACCGCCCCCGGCGCCGGCGAGTAACGCCAGCAGCGGGCCGGCGGTCTCCAGCTCGCCGCTGTCCTCCGGCTCGGTGTCCTCCAACTCGGTGTCCTCTACCGTGGGGGCGCCCCCGGGCTCACTGGCTGGTTTCTTCCCCATCGGTGCCTACGTCCAGGCGCCACCGTACTTCGGGCTGTGGAAAAGCCGGGGCATCAACACCATGGTTGACGTGCCCGACGGCACCAGCGAGCCGGGCTGGAATGCCGCCGCCGTCCGGGACGGGCTGGACGAGATCCGTGCCCCCGCCAGTAATCCCGCCCGCGACGCGGGCAATAAGCACCTGCTGGCCTGGGCCCTCCAGGACCAGCCGGACGACATCGGCACGCAGGTGGCCGCCGCGAAGATCCAGGAGACCTACCGGGCCTGGAAGCGCGCGGCCCCGGGCATCCCCGTGTACATCAACTTCAACGGGCAGTTCAACCAGTACGACGTGGCCACCAGGGCCAGCGGGCGCTCCTGGTACCAGGAGTACGTCAAGGGCGCCGACTGGATCACCGCCGACCTGTACCCGGTGAACTCGGGCGAGGGCGGCGACCTCGGGCTGATCGGCCAGGAAGTCGATGAGCTGCGCCAGGTCGCCGGGAGCAAGCCGGTCTTCGTCTTCATCGAATCAGGGGCCTACAACGCGGGCAATCCGGTCATCACCCCGGATCAGTTCCGGGGCGAGGTCTGGGAAGCCATCATCCACGGCGTCCGGGGCATCTTCTATTTCCCGGTGCAGGTCTCGCCCACGTTCAAGTATGACGTGACGCCGCCCGCGGTGGCCGCCGAGATGACCAGGCAGGACGCCACCATCACGAAACTGGCGGGCGTCCTGCAGGGTGAGATCGATCCCCCGGCGGTGGGCGCGACGGCACCCGCGCCGCTCCAGGTGGCCTGGCGCAGCTCGGCGGGCCGCGACTACTTCTTCGTGCTCAATCTCTCCGCGACCCCGGCCCGCGATCAGGTCATTCACCTGACCGGCGCCGGATCCGCGACATCGGCGGCCGTCTACGCCGAGCACCGCTCGGTCCCGGTGTCCGGCGGCACGATCACGGACAGCTTCGGGCCCTACGCCCTGCACATTTACGAGATAACGGCGCACTGACCGGCGGCCGGGGGCCGGCGGCGGCACCTGGCCGGAGTCTGCCGCTCCCGGACTCACTCACCCGGGCCGCCGCTGATTGCCGCCCTGAGCAGTGGGTATGTCCGCAACGTGCCGCAGCTGCCGTGGATAGGCCTGGTGCTGGCGTTCGCCGCGGCGCTCGTGACCAATACGGCCTACGCTCTCGAGCACGACGCGGCCGCGGCGCTGCCGCCTCTCTCACCGCGCCGCCCGTTCCGGACGGTCAAATTCCTGATCGACGACCTCCGCTGGCTCAAGGCGTTCGGGACCGAGACCGCAGGCTGGCTGATGTACGTGGCGGCCCTGCGGCTCGCGCCGCTCGCGCTCGTGCAGTCGGTCACCGCCTCCGGCGTCGCGGTCCTGGCCTTCGTAACGGCCCGCGGGCATCCGTCCCGGCTGGCGCGCCGCGAGCAGATCGCTGTCCTCCTTGCCCTCGCCGGGCTCGCCCTGCTGGGCCTCTCGATCGTCGGCGCGGAGACCACCCAGCATCGACCGCCAGTCATCGGCATCGTCATCTGGCTCGCGGCGTGCGGCGCAGGGGCGGCCCTGCTCATTTCGGTGCACACCCGTTTCGGCCGGGCCGCCACGCTCGGCCTGGCGACCGGCCTGCTGTTCTCGATCGGCGACATCTCCGCGAAGCTCATCGGGTACGGCGGGGCGTGGCTGCTGGCCCTGGTGACGCTCATCGTCGGCTATGGCATCGGGACCAGCGTCCTGCAGTCGGCCTACCAGAAGGGCGACGCGCTGACCGCGGCCGGCACGGCCACGATGGTGACGAACGCGGTGCCCATCGTGGCCGGTTTTGTCCTGTTCGGCGAGACCCTGCCGCACGGCATCCGGGCCGTGGCCCAGATCGCCGCGTTCACGTGCCTCATCGCCAGTGCGGTCTTCCTCGGCCGGAAGGACGCACCGAGCCCGGCCCCGGCCGCCGCGCCGGCGACGGAGGCGGCCGGGGAAACCCCGCCGGGCTAGGTGGCTGGTGTTTTTCGCGCGTGGCGGTCCGCCGGCTTCCTTGATCGTTTGGGGAGAATTGCTGTAGTTACTGGCTTTCTCCGTGGGGTGGCTGATGACGCTGGGCGTGACGCCGAGGCAGGCTGACCTGTTCCGCGGCACGGCTGCGTTGTGCGAGAGCCGGGTGGCAGCGGACTCGATCTACGGGATCTTGCACCGGGAGTGCTTCTCGCTGTTCCCCGATGAGATGTTCGCTGACCTGTTTGAGGGGGTCGGGCGCCGGTCGGTGCCGCCGATGATCGTGGCGGTGGTGATGGTGCTGCAGCGGATCGAGGGCTGCTCGGACCGGGAGGCCGCGGACAGGTTCGCGTTTGATGCCCGGTGGAAGTACGCGGCGGGGGGCCTGGACTTCGACTACCCGGGGTTCGCGCATACGGTGCTGGTGGATATGCGTGCCCGGCTGGCCCGGTCGGGGAATCCGGGCCGGATCTTCGATGTCACGCTGGAGGCCGCCTGCCAGGCCGGCCTGGCAGGCCGGCGGCGGGTGCTGGACTCCACGCCGCTGTATGACGCGGTGGCGACGATGGACACGGTGACGCTGGTCCGGTCGGCGATCCGCGGGCTGCTGAGGGCAGCTGACGCGGAGCTGGCCGGGGAGCTGCGCGGGGTGCTGCGCCGTGATGACGACTATGGCGCCGCGGGCAAGCCGGTCTGTGACTACGACGATGCGGCTGCCCGGGAGGCTCTGGTGGATGCGCTGGCCCGCGACGCCCGCGCGCTGCTGGGCGCCCTGGACGGGCGGGAGCCGGGGCCGGCGGTGGTGCAGGCGGCGGCGCTGCTGGCTAGCGTGACGGGGCAGGACCTGGAAGAAGGCGCAGGCGGGGTGTTCCGGATCGCCCGGCGGGTCGCGCCGGACCGGGTGATCTCCACGGTCGATCCGCAGGCCCGGCACGGGCACAAGACCTCCGCCCGCGGGTTCGACGGCTATAAGGGCCACATCGCGGCCGGCCCTGATTCGGAGATCATCACCGCTACCGCTGTCACGCCGGGTAACAGCGGGGACGCCGCGGCCGCGGCCGGGCTGCTCGCTGATCTGCTGCCCGGCGATCAGGACAGCGCCGCAAGCGGGACTGCGAGCCCGGCCTGCGGCCAGGGCGCCGTCCCGGGCGAGGGCCAGCCGGCGGTCTACGGCGATGCCGCCTATGGCTCCGGCGACCTCCTGGAGCAGGTAGAGCAAGCCGGTATCCACGCCGGCATCAAATGCCAGCCACCGGCCGCGGTGACAGGCCACTTCCCCAAGGACCGCTTCGCCATCGACCTCGACGGCAAGACTGTCACCTGCCCGGCGGGCGTCACCGTGCCCCTCCGCGCCAGCAGCCATAAACGCCACACCGCGGCCGCCAGGTTCGGCGCGGCCTGCCGCACCTGCCCGCTGGCCGCGCAGTGCACCACCGCCAGCGGGGGCCGCACCATCACCATCGGCCCGCACGAGGCGCGGCTGGCCGCTGGGCGCATCCGCCAGCAAGACCCCGCCTGGAAGGCTGACTACAGGGCCACCCGGCCCAAAGTGGAACGCAAGATCGGCCACCTGATGCGCCGCCGCCATGGCGGCCGCCGTGCCCGGGTCCGCGGCCAGGACAGGGTCGCCGCCGACTTCGCGCTCCTGGCCGCTGCGGTCAACCTCGCCCGGCTCGCCGTACTCGGGCTCGCCCGCCACGGCGGAACCTGGGCCGTGCCCGCCAGCTAGACGACCCCCGGGAGACATGGCCGCCATCACCAGAGCATCCGCCGGCCCGGCCAGAGGCCGCCAGAGTCCGTGCCCCGCTGTAATCCCAGACCCCGGCAGTTCGTCGCAGGCCCGGAACGGCGGCCTCACGCGGCTCCCTGACGCCATCCGGAGCCAGCCTCTGCCGGGCACCAGGGCCAGGAGAAAGCCGTTCTACACCAGCCACCTAGGTCGTGTCTCAAAGCCAGCTTCCCTACTGCATGGCCAACGGCCTTGCCCGGCTGCCCGGACAGGGGCGGCCCTGAAATCATTTCGCCCGTGCTCGCCTCGTCCGGTACGATCGCGGGATTGTTTTCGCTGCTGGGAGCCCATGAGGTTCGCGTGTGGCCTCCCCGGCAGTTCCCAGGCTGAGAGCAGGTTTCGTTAATGGCATGTCGTATCAGTGAGCTCGTGCTCGGTTGCCGCGACCCTGAGGTGCTGGCGCGGTTCTGGTGCGAGGTCCTGGACTTCGTCGTGCTCGATCGCGAGGACGACGGCTCGGTGGAGATCGGGCCGCGCGAAGGGTTCGGCGGTCCGCAGCCGACGATCATCCTCAGTCGCAGGGATGAGCCGGAGCAGGGGAAATCCCGGCTGCACATCGACGTCAACGCCACCGACCGCGATCAGGACGCCGAGCTCGAACGCCTTCTGAAGCTCGGTGCGCGCCCGGCCGACATCGGCCAGACAGGGCAGGAGCAGTGGCATGTCCTGGCCGACCCCGAAGGTAATGAGTTCTGCCTGCTCAAGGCCCGCCTCAACCCACTCTGATGCTCATCGGTCACGCCTCGACACCAGGTACCTAGGGTTTGCCTCGAAGTCCGGTGTGACGGGCGTGTCGTGATCGTGAAGTAAGTGAGGTCTCCCGTAGAGGGTTCACCGGCCAGGAAAAACCTGAACACCGGAGACCTCGTGGCCACCCTAGCGCTGACGAGGCGGCTTGACCTGACCGATGAGCAGTGGGCGCGGCTGGAACCACTGTTGCCTGTGCCCACGCGGTCGGGTCGGCCGTCGGAGTGGACGAAACGGCAGCTCATCGACGGGATCAGGTGGCAGGTGCGGGTCGGTGCGCCCTGGCGGGACGTCCCGGACTGCTACGGCTCCTGGCGGGCGGTGTATGCGCTGTTCCGGCGGTGGCAGCGGGCCGGGGCGCGGGCGCAGATCGTCACCGCCCTGCAAACCCGGGCGGACGCTGCCGGACTGATCACCTGGGACGTCAGCGTGGACTCAACGATCGCCCGGGCGCACCAGCACACCGCCGGCGCCCGCCGACACCCCGGCCAGCAGCAAGAGCCGCCCGGTGGCCTCTCGGCAGAACCAGACGACCACGCGCTGGGACGCTCCCGCGGCGGGCTGACCACGAAGATCCACCTGGCTTGTGAACAGGGCCAGAAGGTGCTGTCCCTGGTCGTGACCGCCGGGCAGCGCGGCGACTCGCCCCAGTTCCAGGCCGTCCTGGACGGCATCAACGTCCCGCGCACCGGCGCAGGCCGTCCCGCACACGGCCCGGCAAGGTCCGGGCAGACAAGGCCTACAGCTCCCGCGCCAACCGCGCTTACCTGCGCCGACGCGGCATCGCCTGCACCATTCCCGAACCAGCAGACCAACAACAACACCGCAAGAACCGCGGCCGCCGAGGCGGCCGCCCTCCCAGGTTCAGCCCGGACGACTACCGAGCCCGGCACGCCGCCGAATGCGGAATCAACCGACTCAAACGCCACCGCGCCGTCGCCACCAGATACGACAAACTCGCCGTCCGATACGAAGCCATCCTCCACGTCGCCGTCATCAACGACTGGCTCCTGACCTCACTTTGAGACAGGCCCTAGGCGCCGCCCGGGCCTACCGCTGCGCGGCCAGCAGCGGGATGGCCGCGATCTTCTCGTCGGTCAGGTCTTCCCAGCAGATGCCGGCGGCCGGCCGCGGCCCGCGGGCCGGGCGGCAGTCGATGACCCGCTCCGGGGTGACGATGAAATCCACCGGGACATCGTGCCCAGTCCGCGGGATGACCCCGGCCTGGCGGACCTGGACCTCGTGCACGGTCGTGACGGCCACGGTCTGCGGGCCGATCAGCCCGGCCGCGGTAGCCAGCGCGAACTCCAGGTCTGCGAAGCCGCCGCCCTTGCCGAGCCGGGCGCCATCCTCACCGGCGGCGACGCTGCCCATCACCACCAGGTCCACCGGGGCCAGGTCAGCCAGCGTGACCTGGCGGGCAGACCGGGTCGCCCCGCTGATCGAGGACGCTTTGCGCGGCGACTCGCTCAGGTGAGCGGGGTCCAGGGCGAAGAACGGCTCCGGGCTGGCCAGCCGCGGGACGGCCATGTACACGGTCTTGCCGTCTTCCAGGGCGCGCTGGCGCACTGGCCACTGGGCGGCGTCCGGGTTGGCCTTCAGGGTGCGCGCGTCCTGCCACCCGGCCAGGCTGCGAAGCCGCTGCGCGGCGGCCTCGGCGCCGGAGAAGTTCGGGATGCGGCCTGCCGCGCCGGGGAAGCGGGCCAGCCGGGCCGCGGTCATCTCGGCCCAGACCTCGTGCCGCAGCGCGGCCTTGGCCGCCAGCACCTCGGCCGCACCGCCAGCATCACGGTCATGGCGCGGCGGACGGCGGGGCATCCCCCCATCCTGCACCCTCGGTGGAGGGGGCTGAGGCTGGCGGGCTGACCCTGGCTGGCCGGTGAAGGCGCGGTCCTACCTGGCGGTGACGCGGAGGCGGGCCCACGAGTTGTTGGCGTACCCCTTGGGATTCCACACATGCTCCGGGGACTCAGGCTGGACCGAGGCGGCGGTGTCCCACGCCCGGGCGGTGATCTCGGTGTCCCCAGCGGGCAGGTCGATGACCGCGCGCCAGTGCCGCCACGCCCAGGGGCCAGCCTGGCCGTCCAGGGCAGCCTGCTGCCAGTTCCGGCCGCCGTCGGCCGACACGTCGACCCGGGCGATACCCCGGTCATCCCCGGCGTAGGCGTACCCGGTCACCTCGGTCGGCCCGGCCCGGAGTATGCCGTGGCCGTCAGGCTGCAGGATGTCGGCGTTGACCGCGACCACACTGAGCGAAAACCCGTCCCCTGGCCCCGCGGACTTGGGGTCGGCATCGGCCGGGAGGAGCCGGTAGGCGATGGCCTGGAAGTAGTTGCCCGACGGCTGATCCTGAACGGTCATCCGCTCGACCCACTTGACGCTGCGGGCGCCGATGTAGCCGGGGACCACCACCCGCACCGGAGCGCCGTGCGCGGCCGGCAGCGGCTGCCCGTTCATCTCCCAGGCCAGCATGACCTCCCCCGCGAGCGCCTTGCCCAGGCTGATCGAACCGCCGAAGGGCTGGGGCGGATCAGCGATCTGCGACACGTCCGGGGCCCCGAACGCCACGTGGGCCGCGCCCGGCCGCACACCGGCCGACTCCAGGACTGAGGCGAGGCTGATCCCAGTCCATCGAGCGGTCGAAATGGCCCCGGGCCCCCAGGGATCCTCGCCCGGGATGTCCCTGACCTGGACCAGTCCGGCCCGGCGGTTGCCCGCGCATTGCAGCGTCGCGGTCAGCGTGCGGGCCGGGTAGCGGGACTTCAGGTCTTCCAGCGACAGCTCCAGCGGCCGCGTCACCAGGCCGCCGACCGTGAGCCGCCACGCCTGGGGGTCAATGAGCGGGATCGGGCCGTGGTTGCGGCTGTAGAAGGCCTCCACCGGAGTGAGCATGCGGCCGGCCAGGGCGGCCCGGGGCGCTTCGGCGTTGTAGGGGTCCGTCTCGTGCACGATCATGTCCTCGCGCTTGCCCCACATGCTGGCCACCTGCTTCCCCTCGGTGCGCACTTCCCTGCCCGGGACGGGAACGGGTAACCGCAGGTCCGGGGCGGGCCGCCGGGACCGGGGCCGCCCGCGGGGCCGCTGCGCCCGGATCAGGCAGAGGACTGCGACTCGGCGTAGGCGGCAGGGGTCTGTCCGATCGCCGCGCGGAAGTCCCGGGTCAGGTGGGCCTGGTCCGCGTAGCCGAGGCCGGCGGCTATCTCTGCCCACGACACCGGCTTCCCCTCGCGGACCGATTCAGCCGCCTCCAGCAGCCGGTAGCGGCGGATCACCCAGGTTGGCGACACCCCGGCGTACTGCAGGAACATCCGCTGCAGGGTCCGCTCGCCGGTACCGGCCCGCTCGCACAGGTCACCCAGCCGCCGCACCGCCCGGTCCACCTCGGCGAGCCGGGCCACCTCGGCCACCCTCGCCGCAGGGAGCCTCCGCTCCGGGTCCACGACCTGCTCCAGGGCGGCCGCCAGCAGCGCCACCCGCGCGGCCTCATCCGGTTCGGCGGCCACCTGCCGCAGCAGCGCCGCCTCGTCCGTGCCGAACGCCTGCCCCAGGGGCACCACCCGGTCGGTGAACTCCGCCGCTGACCCGCTGATGAACGCGCCCAGCCCGCCGGGCCGGGTCAGCGCGGCGACGGTCCAGCCTTGGCCGACCAGCACCCGGGCGGACAGGCCGCGGGCGACGCCGTACAGGCACGCCTCGACCGGGCCGGGCTGGCGAAGATCCGGTTCGGCGTTGGCGTGACCGACGCTGACGTTGGCCCCCGGGTGGGTGAGCACCTCCTGCTCATGGGCCGTCCCGGGCGGCAGGTCCCAGCGGACCGCCCAAAAGCGGTCGATCAGCCCGTCCAGCGCCGGCCCGGCGGGGTACCGGGTCAGCTGGAGCCGCTGGCGCAGCAGCCACGGATCGAGGATGCCGCGACTGTCGCGCTCGACCGGATCCGGTCCTGAACTGCTCATCCCTGACCTTAACCAGCACGGCGACCTCAGCTGACACAGCGGCCCGAACGGCTGGCCTGTGACGCGAATCTTCAAGCGGGGCGCCGGTCATCCTCCGTAGGGTCGGCCACATGACCACAGACACGGAGAAGACCACTGACCTGCTCGTCGCCGTGCTCGCCGACCTCGGGCCCATGGTCGGCCGCATCACCGCGGAACAGGTGCACGATCCGACGCCATGCACCGAACTGGACGTCGGACAGCTCCGCACGCACGTCCTGAGCTGGCTGACGACATTCGCGGGCGGATTCGCCGACCCGGGCGGCCAGGCGCCGCTGGACCGCCTCCAGGGGTACACGGTGCCCGCCGACCCGGCCGCGGAGGTGGCGTCCGCGTCCGCCACGATGGCGAACGCCCTGCGTGGCGGCGCGGCTAGCCGGCCTATGCGGCTCGGGGACAGCGCGATGCCCGGTGAGATGGCGCTGAGCATGATTCTCTGGGAGTACCAGGTGCACGGCTGGGACCTGGCCCGCGCCACCGGCCAGCCCTGGTCGCCACCGGCCGCGGCGGCGGCGGAATCGCTGGAGTTCGCGCCCAGCATGCTGACCGCCGACTACCAGGGCGAGGGCAAGGCGTTCGCCCCGCGCATGGACGTGCCCGCGACGGCGCCTCCCCTGGACCGCCTGCTGGGGCTGTCCGGCCGCGACCCGGCCTGGTCCGCCCGGTCAGCGGGCGAGGCGCGGTCCTGGGAGGGAACCCGATGACGCTCATCGCCCGGTTCAAGGTCGATGGCTTCGAGCCGCGCCAGATCAGCGGACTGGATGCGGACTGGGTCGGGGTGCTGACGTTCGCCAAGACGTTCACGTCGGGGATCATCGGGACCGCCACCACCGTGTTCATGTCGGCCGGTACTGAGGAAGGGTCCCGCTCGTACGTGGCCACCGAGCGGATCACCGGCCGGACCGAGGACGGCGGCGAAGGCTCGGTCACGGTTCAGCATGGGGGCCTCGAATCCGACCCGGGCACCTGGTTCGGCCACATCGTGCCCAAGACCGGAACTGGTGATTTCGCCGGCTGGTCCGGGTCTGCGCGGATCATCCACGACAACCAGGGGGCGTACTTCGAGATCACGCTGGCCTGAGGTCCCCGGGGGGCGGGGCGGGGGGGACACCGCGGATGGTGCACACCCCGGCGGCCCCAGGGCGGTTACGGTCATGTCGTGGCCGATCCCATCCTGGACTCCGCCCCCGCGCGGACGCTGAAATCTGACGTGACCGTGATGCTCCAGCGCGCCCGGGATGAGCTGCCCGCCATCCAGGAGCTCTGGCCTCGTTTCGAGACGCTGGTCGGCCTGCGCGGTCGGCGGATGTACGGCATGGCCGATCTTGCGGCCGGAACCTACGCCGCGTGCTCCCCCATCCGGGCGGATGACGATCCAGCCGCGCTGGGCCTGGAGACAGGGGTACTCCCGGGCGGCTGGTACCTGCGGGCCCGGATCGTGGGCGAGCCGCCCGGGCTGTATGAGCGGATCGGGCCGGCGATGGAGTCGCTGGCGGCCCAGGCCACCGTGGATCCGGCCCGTCCCCTGGTGGAGTTCTACCGGCGTCACACCGAGATCGAGCTGTGGGTTCCCGTGTTCCCGGTCAGGCCTGCTGTTTGAGCTTGCGCCAGCCGCCGGCCCGGTTGTTGGCGATGATGTGCCGGAACATGGCGGTGAGGGCGCCGCCGTTGATGGCCTCACCCTCGCGGACCGCCACGGTCCGGGCCGTTGTGTTGTCATGGCCGCCCGTGATGATCCCGTCCGGGTCAGGAACGATCGCGCCGTCGTAGAGGAACACGTTGACGTGATCCTTGGCCGCCAGCAGCGCGCAGACGTTGCCCTGCAGAACGAAGTACGGCAGGCGGGTGCGCTTGATGGTCTCGGTCACCTCCGGATCGGCCGCATGCACGAGCTGGCGGACCTCCTGGCAGATGGCTTGCTGCCATCCGGGCAGCGAATCGATGTAAGCGTCGACGCGCGGGTCGGCGGTACCGGTCATCACGGATCCTTTCCTGGCGCCCGTGAGCGGGGCGGTCCTGCTGACGAGCCTAGGAGGCCAGGTGCTTCCCCTTCCCGCCGCCACGGCGGGCTGGACCGCGGGAGCGATTACTCGCAGACTGGGATGACGGCGGTCACCGGCGGCCCGGTTAGCCATCGGCGGCCGAGACAACCAGAGCTGGAGGTGACCGCAATGACGCGGCGCGATATCGAGTTCGACACTGAAGGCGTCACGTTGCGTGGCTGGTTCTATCCGGCTGAGGGCAGGACGGGCAGCCCCGGGCCCACCGTCGTCATGGCGCACGGTTTCTCCGCGGTCAAGGAGATGTACCTGGACAGCTTCGCCGAGGTGTTCGCCGCGGCCGGGCTGAATGCGCTGGTGTTCGACAACCGCTGCTTCGGGGCCAGCGAGGGCGAGCCCCGCCAGGAGATCGACCCGTGGGCCCAGGTCAGGGACTACCGGCACGCCATCACGTACGCCAGCACCCTGCCGGAAGTCGATTCCAGCCGGATCGGGGTCTGGGGCAGCAGCTACTCCGGTGGCCATGTCCTGGTCGTCGCCGCGATCGACCGCCGCGTCAAGGCGGTCGTGTGCCAGGTGCCGCTGATTAGCGGCCACGACAACCTGCGCGCCCTGGTCCGGGCGGACTTCATCGCCGGGTTCCGTGAGCAGTTCGACGCCGACCGGCTGGCCCGTTTCCACGGCGATCCGCCGGTCGTGGTCCCGGTGGTCGATAAGGACCCGCTGGCGCCATCGGCGCTGCCCACCGCGGACTCGTGGGAATGGTTCAGCGAGACCGGCAACACCCGGGCACCGGCCTGGCGGAACGAGGTGACGCTGCGCAGCGTGGAGATGTTCACCGAGTACGAGCCGGGCGTCTACCTGCCCTGGATCAGTCCCACGCCGCTGCTGATGCTGGTGGCCGCAGGTGACCACCTGGTCCCATCCGAGCTCGCCATCGCCGCCTTTGACACGGCCCACCAGCCCAAGGATCTGGTCATCCTGCCGGGCGGTCATTTCGACGCCTACGTCAAGGGATTCGATGCCGCCAGCGGAAAGGCGCGTGACTGGTTCACCCGGCACCTGGCCTAGAGGCGGGGCGCCCGCCCCGGGAAACGGGAATCTGGGAGGCTGGTGCAGAGCCTACGACCGGAGACACCGTCAGGGGGGTGCTGGTGCGAGCTGTGGTGCAGCGGGTCAGCCAGGCCAGCGTGGCGGTGGACGGGCAGACCGTCGGCGCTATCTCCGAGCCGGGCTTGCTCGTCCTGGTCGGTGTCACCCATGACGACACCGCCGAGAAGGCCGGGAAGCTGGCCGCCAAGCTCTGGGGACTGCGGATCCTGGAGGGGGAGAAGTCGTGCTCCGACGTATCAGCTCCGCTGCTGGTGATCAGCCAGTTCACGCTCTACGCCGACACGCGTAAGGGCCGCCGCCCGTCCTGGCAGGCGGCGGCCCCGGGGCCGGTGGCCGAGCCACTGGTGGAGGCCGTGGTCTCGTCCTTGCGGGAGCTGGGGGCGAGCGTGCAGACGGGTGTCTTCGGGGCCGACATGAAGGTCAGCCTGGACAACGACGGCCCGGTCACCATCATCCTGGAGCTGTGACCTCGGGCGCGTCCGGCTTGATGGCGCGGGTGGCGATGTAGCCAGGCATGTACCGCTGCGTGGCGTCCGCATGATGGGGCGCCTCGGCCAGGTGGGTCAGCGAAAAACCGGCGGCCATCTGCCCGCCGAGCTGGCTGGTCAGCGAGTGGCTGTATTCCACCGGGCCGTCTGCGTAATACTCCTGCCGTTCGGCGCCGGGCAGGTCGAGCGTGCTGAACGGGAGCGCATGGCGCACCACGAACTCACCGCGCTCCAGGGCGCCGACGTCGAAGACGAAAATGTCGGGGTTCATGAACCCGGCCAGCAGGAGACCACCTGGGCGGAGCACACGGAACGCTTCGCGCCAGACCGGCGCCAGGTCCGGGCAGAACAGGTTCGACACCGGGTGGAAGACCAGATCGAAACTGGCGTCGGGGAAGGCACTGAGATCACGCATGTCGCCGAGCACGGTCCGGAGGGCCAGTCCCTCCCGGGCCGCCACCTCCTGGTCGCGGGCCAGCTGCCGGGGAGAGTTGTCGAACACGGTCACCCGCGCGCCGGCCGCGGCAAGTACCGGGCCCTGCTGGCCGCCGCCCGAGGCCAGGCCCAGCACGGCCACCCCGGCCAGGTCGGCCGGGAACCAGTCGCGGGGCACCGGCTCGTAGCCGATGAGCACCACGGACCAGTCGCCTTCCCGGGCCCGCGCGATCACCTCGGGCCCGACCGGGCGGGTCCACTCGTTGTCCGCTTCCACCTCACGGTCCCAGGCGGCGCGGTTATGCGCCACGGGATCAAAGTCGTCGGCCACGCCCAGCAGCCTAAGGCGAGTGGCACCTCCGGGAAGCCCGCCGGCCGGTGGAAGACCCGCATACGCGCGTGCTAGGGATTGGGTGACCGGCTTACCGAGGAGGGCACATGCCGCATATCAGCCTGAACTCCGGCGAGCCCGGTATCCGGGGACTGCTCAGGTTCCGGCCGGAGACCGGCCGCCCCCTGAGCGAGCTGGTCGAGGTGCTGCTGCGCGGACCGGGCACGCTGACCCCTGGTGAGCGGGAACTGATCGCGGCCTACGTGTCAGCGTTAAACGACTGCCAGTACTGCTCCTCGTCGCACTCCGCCACCGCGGCCGCACAGCTGCCGGGAGGCATGGCGCTCGTGGATCAGGTCCGCGCCGACGCCAGCCACGCGCCGGTATCCGGGAAGCTGAAGGCCCTGCTGGAGATCGCGGCCGCGGTCCAGCGCGGCGGGCTCCAGGTCACGGACGGCCTGATCGCCCGGGCCCGCGCGGCCGGGGCCACTGACCTGGAGATCCACGACACCGTGCTGATCGCGGCCGCCTTCTGCATGCTGAACCGCTACGTCGACGGGCTGGCCACGGTCGCGCCGCAGGACCCCGCCGTGTACGCCGCCGGCGCGCAGCACCTCATCAAGGAGGGCTACCTGCCTCCGCAGGCGACCTAAGCTCCTGTGATGTGAGCAGGCATCAGGTCGTGCTGTTGCACGGCCAGCCGGGTTCGGCCGCCGACTGGCAGCAGGTTGCCGACCGGCTGCCGGCCACGCTCCGTGTCCTGGCGGTGGACCGGCCTGGGTACGGGACGAGCCAGCAGCCCGCCGGGGGCTTCGAGTACGGCGCGCGCGCGGTCCTGGCGGAACTGGATGCGCGCGGCATCGGGCGGGCGGTCCTGGTTGGCCACTCCTATGGCGGCGGCGTCGCGTTGTCGGTCGCCGAGCAGGCGCCGGACCGGGTCGAGGCGCTAATCCTGCTGGCCAGCGTCGGCCCCGACTGCCTGACCGGATGGGACTGGCTGCTGGCTGCCCCGGCGGCGGGAGAGGTGTGCGCGCTCGCGGCGTGGTGGCTGACTCCCTGGCTGGCCCGGGCCCGCCTGGCCGCCATCACCCGGCGGCTCGGCCGGCCGCTCACCGCCGATGAGCATGTCAACTGGCACATCTGGGGACACGCGCATCACGATCACGGTCCGCTGTGGCGCAGCTTCCTGACCGAGCAGCGGGCGCTGGTACACGAGCTCGACGGCCTTACCGCATCGCTGAGGAGCGTCACGCAGCCAACTCTGCTGATCGCGGACCCGGACGACACGCTCATCCCCGTCGGCACCACCCATCAGCTGGCCGCCGCCCTGCCCGACGCACGCGTGCAGCTTCTCAGCCAGACCGGCCATCACCTGCCACGCCGCGGGGCACCCCAGATCGCGGCGGCGATCACCGATTTCCTGGCCGCGCTGGACAGCCGTCCCGCACCGGCCTGACTCCGGGACCGGCCGGCTGGCCGTCCCCCTCTGCCCGGCCGGGGTTTGGTGGCCTGGACGATGGGGGACGCCGAGGGGCGAGCGAGGCGGCTCGCCAGGCAGATTGCCTCCTTCTCCCGTAGAGTTCTGGCGACCCTGAACACCTGGCTGTGACGTCTTGTCCGGCCGCCAGACAGGATCCGATACCCCCCGGGGGGAGCAGCGTGGTCATGGTCAGCGAGAACTCCCCCGCCAGGCTGGCGGTGCTCATCGACGCGGACAACGCGCAGCCCACCATGATCGAGGAATTGCTGGCCGAGGTGGCCAAGTACGGCACCGCCCACGTCAAGCGCGCTTACGGCGACTGGACCGGCACCAGTCTGAGGGGCTGGAAAGACCAGCTGCTCGCCCAGTCCATCCAGCCGATCCAGCAGTTCGCCTACACCCGGGGCAAGAACGCCACCGACGCGGCGATGGTCATCGACGCGATGGATTTGCTGTATTCGGGGCGATTCGACGGATTCTGCATCGTGTCCAGCGACAGTGACTTCACCCGCCTGGCCGCGCGTATCCGTGAGTCGGGCCTGACCGTGTACGGGTTCGGCGAGCGGAAAACGCCGAAGCCCTTCGTGGCCGCGTGCGACAAGTTCATCTACATCGAGAACCTCACCTACGCCGAGACGGCTGCCGAGCCTGCCGATGAGGCCGGGAAGACGGCCCCGCGTCCCTCCGCGGCCCAGCTGAAGGCGGACAATGCGCTGATCAACCAACTGCGGAACGCGGTAGAGGGGGCCTCCGACGATGACGGCTGGGCCGCGCTGGCGTCGGTGGGCCACATCATCACCAACCAGCGGCCGGACTTTGACTCGCGGACCTACGGCTACGCCAAGCTCAGCGATCTGATGGCCGCGACCACGCTGTTCGAATTGGACCGCCGCAGCCCCGGCGACGGTAAGCCGGAGATCATCTACGCCCGCGCTAAGCGCAGGCGCCGCTCCCCCGCCCGCCCGGCGCGGGCCAGTCTCGAGGTAGCACCGCCAGCCGCGCACCGGTGACCTGGCGGGTGGCAGGTCAGAAGGGACCGAGGAATGGCCGGAGATTCGTTAGGGAGCCGGGGCACCGCGCACGGTCACGAGCCACCGGCCCTCGATACGGGGATGGCTCACGCCGCCCGGGTTTACGACTACTGGCTGGGCGGAACCGCCAACTACGCAGCTGATCGCGAGGCCGCCCAGCAGGCGATGGCGGCCTACCCCGATCTGGCGTTATCGGTCCTGGCGAACCGGGCTTTCCTGGCCCGCACCGTGCGCTGGCTGGCCCGCGACGTCGGCCTCCGCCAGTTCCTGGACATAGGCACTGGCATCCCGCCAGGAACAACACCCACGAGGTAGCCCAGACCGCCGCACCCGGATGCCGGGTCGTCTACGCAGACCATGACCCCATCGTGCTGGCCCACGCCCGCTCGCTGCTGACCAGCACGCCCGAGGGAGCCACTGACTATCTCCACGCGGACCTGCGCCAGCCGGGTCCCCTGCTCGCTGCGGCCGCGCGGACACTCGACTTCCGGCAGCCGGTGGCGATCGTCTTGATGGCGGTCCTGCAGCACATCCCCGACGAGGAACATCCGCGGCGGATCGTGGCCCAGCTGCTTGACGCCGTGCCCGGCGGCAGCTACCTGGTGCTGTCCCACCCGGCCAGCGACATCGACGCGGAGTCCATGGCCGAGGTGGCCTGGCGCCTGAACCGCCTCATGTCGCAGAGCATCACGCTGCGCCGCCATGAGGAGGTCAGCCGGTTCTTCGACGGCCTCGACCCGGCCGCGCCCGGCATCGTCCGCATCCCCGAATGGCGGCCCGACTCGCCAGCCGAGGCCACCAGCCCGGCGACCATGTGGGGAGGCGGCGGCCGGAAACCATGACCCGGCCGCCGCCGCTTGACTTCAAGTCCGGTTGAGGTTCTACCGTCATCCAGGACGGCAGGCTGGCCGGCGGGAGGACGGATGACCAAGCTCAGCCTGGGGCCGGTCGGCATGGCGCTGACGGTCTCAGCCGACGACACGTATCTCAGGGAGGCGGCTGAGCTCGAGGAACTCGGATACTCGACGCTCTGGCTGCCCGGCGGGCAGCTCGACAGCCTGGACCGGATCGCGGCCATCGTCCGGGCCACCTCCTCGGTTCCGGTCGCACCCGGCATCATCCCCCTGGATGTCTATCCGGCCGCCGCGGTCCGGCAGCTGTACGCCTCACTGCAGGGCAGCGCGGCGGACCGCTTCGTCGTCGGCCTGGGCGGCCCGCAGAAGCCCCGCCCGCTGGGGCCGCTGAACGACTACCTCGACCAGCTCGACCAGGGGGAGCCGCCGGTACCGGCAGGCCGGCGGATCCTGGCCGCACTCGGCCCCCGCAAACTCGAACTCGCCCGGGACAGGGCCGCCGGGGCGGTGGCGCTCCTGGTCACGCCCGCCTATACCGAGCAGGCGCGGCGCGTGCTGGGCCGCGACTCCGCCCTCGTCATCAGCCAGCTGGTCGTCCCCGACACCGACGCCAGCCGGGCCCGCGAGGCCGCCCGCATCCCGCTGGGCTTCCTGTCCGGGGTCAGCGGGTACCGCGCCAACTTCGCCCGGATGGGATTCACCGGCCGGGATATCGAGGGCCTGAGCGACCGGCTTGTCGACGAGCTGGTGATCTGGGGCAGTGCCGACACCGTCATGGCGCGGGTCAGGGAACACCTCGACGCCGGCGCGGACCAGGTCGCGCTCACCGCCCTCGCCCAGGGCGGGCAACCCCGCCCCATCGAGGTAGCCCGCGAGCTGGCCGGCCGGTTCCCTGGCTGACTCGCCCGGCCGGCCCGGCTGAGAGGACGGCTGCTGGTAGCGGGTTCAGCTTCGGGAGGCTGGGGGCGTAGCGCGCCGGGCTGGGCGCCGGTGATCTGCGGATGCCTTCCCGGCGCCGGTGTCGGTGCCGTGCTGTAGAAGTGGGATCACCGGGCTGGAGGGACGGTGGTGCGGCGGTGGCAGGCACAGCGCGGACCGTGACAGAGACCAGGCTCTCCTCGGTCGTGCCCGCGAACGAGACATCCTGGGAGGACCTGCAGGCGGTCTTCGGCACCCGCGGCGCTCCGGCCCGATGCCAGTGCCAGTGGTTCAAGTTCCGGGACTTCCAGTGGAAGTCGGTTCCCGTCGAGGAACGGGCCGAGCGGCTGCGCGAGCAGACCGGCTGCGGGAATCCGGCGGCCGCCGCCACGAGCGGCCTGGTGGCCTACCTGGACGGCGAGCCCGCGGGCTGGTGCGCTGTCGAGCCTCGCACGGCCTATCCGCGGCTGCTGCGCACCCGCGTCCCGTGGGCGGGACGGGCTGAGGACCGGGCCGACGAGGGCATCTGGGTCGTGAGCTGTTTCGTCACGCGGACCGGCTTCCGGCGCCGCGGGGTCAGCCGCGCGCTGGCTGCCGCCGCGCCCGGCTTCGCGCGGGAGCGCGGCGCACGCGCCGTCGAGGGCTACCCGATGATCACCCAGCCGGGACAGGAGATCACCTGGGGCGAACTGTACGTGGGGAGCCGGGGCATATTCGCCGACGCGGGGTTTACTGAGGTCAGCAGGCCCACATCCCGGCGGGCCGTCATGCGGATCGACTTTTTGGGCCGCGCGCAGGCACCGGGGGCCACGGACGTGGCGTCGCCTGATCTGGGCTGGCCAGGGAAGGATGCTCATGATGGATTCCGATGGTGCGGCCGAGCGTGACCGGCAGCGCGACCTGGTCCGCCGCGGCTACGACACCATCTCAGTGGCGTATCGCGGTGACGATGGCCAGCCGGCCGCCACGTCCGCGGAGGAAACCAGCCGTTACGCCGGCTGGATAGCGGAACTCGCGGGCCTGCTGCGGCCCGGAGCCCGGGTCGTCGATCTAGGGTGCGGCGCGGGCATACCAGCGACCCGCGAGCTGGCTGGCCACGGGTTGCGGGTGATCGGGGTCGACTTCTCCGCCGTCCAGCTCCGCCGGGCCCACCGGCTCGTCCCCCGGGCCAGCCTGATCCAGGCGGACATGACCGCGTTGCACCTCAGGCCAGCGAGCGCGGACGCCGTGGTGTCCTTCTACGCGCTGATCCACGTGCCCGTCGCCGACCAGCAGGTGCTGTTCCCGCGGGTCCGGGACTGGCTCCAGCCAGGCGGCTACTTCCTGGCCATCGTCGGGGCCACCCGGTGGACGGGGACCGAGCGGTACCTCGGTGCCGACATGTTCTGGGACCACGCCGACACCGGCACCTATCTCCGCTGGTTCGAGGCGGCGCGGCTCACACCCCTGTGGCACCGCTACATCCCCGAGGGAGCCAGCGGCCACACCCTCGTCCTCGCCCAGGCCTCGTGATGAGCGGGGGCTGATGGCCGGGGTCACTGAGTGCTGGCGACCAGGACCTTGCGCAGCAGCGCGATCGTCTCCTCATCACCCGTAGCGGCGGCACTCTCCCCGCCGCGGCCCCACAGCCACAGCAGGACATCCGCCGCCGGACCCTCGATTACCGCCGCCGGGCTGCCCGCGGCGGACTCCTCCACCCGTACATCCTTGCTGGTCAGGTGAAGCATCCAGGACCGCTCGGGGGTGACTACGCCGACCAGGCGGTCACCGGCGGGCTGGAGCATCTCCGCGAACTCCTCCGGCCATCCGGTCGTGCCGTACTCCACGAAGCTCACCAGCAGCTCATCGACGCCATCGGCGGCCAGGTCGCCGGGGATTCCGGTGACTGGGCCGCCGGCTGCCAGTTCGGCGTCAACCCGGTGGATGACCGTCTCCTGGGCCATCCGGCGGATCCAGAACCCCACACTCTGATCGGGCCCATACCAGGTAAAGGAGCGGTCCCCAGGACGGCGGGTAGCGAACTCCCCGGTCAGCGCGGCATAGCTGCGGTCGAGGAGCTCCAGCGGGGGCTCCTGCCCCAGGCCGGGGGGTGGCCACGATCCGGGATCGCGGCCCAGCCGCATGCACTCGACCTTATGCAGGTAGACCGCACCCACATGGCGAAGCAGATCGGTCATCGTCCATCCCGGGCAGCTCGGAACCCCCGCACCGGGATCGGCACCTCCGGCCACGTCGCGAAGCCGCCGGAAATCAGCGTCGAGGCAATCACGCAGTCGTTGACTCTCCATGCCGCCAGCCTCGCAGATACCGCTGACAACTCCACGGATCGCAGAGCGCCCCGGCCCCGGCGCCGCTGCCCAGACGGGATCTCCTGGGTAGGGTCCGGGTATGGACCCTGGGAGCTATCTGGCCCACTTGCGCCGGGAGTCCGGCGCCTTCGAAGCCTGCCTGGCGGGAGACCTGTCCGCGCCAGTGGAGCACTGTGGTGAGTGGACGCTGTACGATCTCGCCGACCACCTGGGCCAGGGCAATATGTGGGCCGCGATGGCCGTGGCCGAAAAGCACGGCGACTACGAGGGACCCGCGGCGCCACCCGAACGGGCCGCCCTGACGCGCTGGTTCCGCGACACCTGCGGCGTCCAACTCGCCGCCCTGGACACTGATCCGTCGGTCAGCGCCTGGACTATCGCCCCTCCGCCCACCGCCGGCTTCTGGCAGCGCCGCAGGTGCCTGGAAACGCTCGTGCACCGCTGGGACGCCGAGCACGCCCTCGGGATCCCCAGCTCGCTTGACCCGGAGCTGGCCGCCGACGGGGTCGCCGAAGTCGTCGGCACCATAACACCGAGGCAGGCCCGGCTCGGCCGCATGGCCGCTCCCCGGCATGCGATCCGCCTCCGCGCGCGCGACACCGGCTCGTCCTGGACTCTCGGACCTGGCGAGCCCGTGGCCACTATCGGTGCCACCGCCGCCAACCTGCTGCTCCTGCTGTGGGGCCGGCTTCCCGCCGACGACCCGGCCATTACCTGGGAGGGCGACCGCCGGAACGGCGAACCCACCCTCAGCGGGCCGCTGGTCCCGTGAACTGTCCGGCCATCCGTCTGGCCGCAGGGCAGGCCAATGGGTTCAGGCCGTCAGAGCAGGGCCGGGGACCGCTCGCCAGGCGCTGGCTGCGGGCGCCGCAGCCTTGTGGTCGCAACTCGGCATCGCCTCGCCAGGGCACGAGCCATCGCTGAGGAAGCCGGGCCGCTCTACGCCGGGGACCGGTGCCTGATCATCCAGCAGCGCCCCTGGCAGCTCGACGCCCTGGCTCCCGGCCGCCGGTTCAGGGGCGCTGCCGCCAGCGCCGCATGAAGTACCGGATGATCCGCCGGATCAGGAAGTACATCGGTGCCACACCTTTCTTCCGTTGCGCCGTCGCGAACGGCACAGGGCGGGCCGGGCACGCAGTCGCTCAGGGTATCCCACCCTCCGACTCTGCCGTCCGCTGGCAGGCCGGGCAGCGGCCAGCGGACGCGCCGGCGGGAAACCCAGGTGCCTGACGAGACCGCGTTGGGTAGCGTCGGTGCCCATGCCGCCTGTTCGCGAGCGCCCTCCGTCCGTGGCTGACGAGCGGACCCAGCTTGTCGGCTGGCTTGACCTACAGCGCGCCATCGTGCACATGAAGGGCGAAGGACTGTCGGACGCGGATGCCCATCGCCCTGTTCTCCCGGCCTCCCCGCTGATGACGATGGCGGGCGTCGTCTCCCACTTGCGCTGGGTCGAGCACCTCTGGTTCGAGGTTGTCTTCCTGGGCCGGCCGGCCGTCGGGCCTGGGCTCGATGACGGTCCCGAGGACGCCGACATGATGGTCGCCGGGGTTCCGCTCGCCCAGCTCCTCCAGGACTACGAACGCCAATGCGCCGTGTCCAGCGAGATCATCGCGGCTCATCCTCTGGACGCCGTAGGCAAGCACACCGACTTCGACGCCGCAACCCTGCGCTGGATGGTGATCCACATGGTGGAAGAGACCGCCCGGCACGCCGGTCACCTGGACGCCATCCGGGAACTGCTGGATGGCCAGAAGGGCTACTACTGAGCGGGTAGCCCTGGCCTTCACCGCGCCGCCATCGACCCCGCATCACGCCTGCCACATTGAGGACTCCATGGACCGCGCACTAACCGAGGCACTCGCTCCCGTTCTCCGCGACCTGGGAAACTCTGGCTCAGTGATCCCCCGGGTCGAGGACGGTCAATGGTCTGACTTCGAAGACCAGGTGACGGCGATGCTGTTCAGTCCGGGCGGCTCGGGGCAGGGCGTTTCCGCGATGGCTGGAGAGCCACTCCCCCAGCGGATCGCCTCGGTGGCTGATCAGGTCCAGGAGTGGGCAGTCGAGGAGCTGTGCAGTATCGGGCGGCCGACGAACTGGCCGCCATGCCCGCAGCATCCCCACTCTCATCCGCTGTCGGCCGTCGTGCGGGAAGGGCAGGCCGTGTGGAGCTGCCCTAAGACCGGATACGTCGCCGGCGGGATTGGGCAGCTGGGCCAGGACCGGGACGGATGAGTGCTCAGCACGGGCGGCCCGCCGACGAGAGCTGCCTCCTGGTTCCGGTACCCGAGGCGGAAAAGGCTGTGAGCGGACTCCGTGACCGGCTGGACCGGGCCGCAGCCTGGGGCGTCCCGGCCCATGTCACGATCCTCTACCCATTCGTCCTGCCCGCGGCGGTCACCAGTCACGTCGTTGTGACGGCGGCTGCGGCTGTCGCCTCGGTGCGCGCCTTCGATTGCGTGTTTGCCCAGACTGCCTGGTTCGGCCAGGAGGTTCTCTGGCTGGCCCCTGAGCCAGCGGACCCGTTCCGTGCGCTGACCATAGCCGTGCACGCGGCCTTCCCGCAGTACCCGCCGTTCGGCGGCATCTACCCCGATGTGGTGCCGCACCTGACCATCGGTGACCGCCCGCCGGGCGGCCCTGGCGCTCTCGAGGCAGCCGAGGCTGAGGTCACGGCCGCACTGCCGGTCCGCACGCACGTCAGCTGCGCCTGGCTGATGACGGGGACCCAGGCTGCCGCAAGCTGGCGGGTGGCCGCCGAGCTGCCGCTCGGCATCATTTGAAATGGTTCCGGACTATCCCAGATTCGTCCCGGACTACTTTTCCCGCAGGACCGGACTACTTTCCCCGCAGGAATAGCATCCGAGCCGGACGGCGGATTTTCCCACCACATCTTGAAGTCACCCGCCAAGGTTGCCGTCACGTTGGCATCTGCGTTGCCTGCAGGGCACAGCGAGGCCGCCTGGGCAGCCGGCGGAGGCGGCAGCCATGATGGTCATCGCGGAGAGGAGAGCATATGAGTCCGCACGAGCTGGCTGAGGCCTACCTGGGCGCGCTCGGCCGCGCTGACCTGGCGACAATGCTGACCCTGTTCAGCGACGGCGCGCTGGTCCACTCGCCGCTGTACGGCCCGGTCCCGGCCCGCGAGTTCTTCCCGGCCTTGTTCGGCGATACGGCAGAATCGCGCCTGACCCTCCGCGGAGTGACGCAGGGGGAGGACACCGCCGGGACGCCGCTGGTCAGCATCTGGTTCCACTTCGACTGGCAGCTGCCCAGCGGCCGGCGGGCACCCTTCGACGTGGTCGACGTGCTGGAACTGAGTCCCGATGGCCGCATCGGGACCCTGCGGATCGTCTACGACACCGCTGACATCCGCCCCGTGTTCGAGCAGGAAACCGGGCGGCGCTCCTGGCGGGCAGGACAGCCCGGCCATCCCGGTTGAGAGGACCTACTCCCCGCGCGGGCCGCCGGCGAGCTCGCTGGCGATGTCCAGATGACCGAGGTGACGGGCGTACTCCTGCACCAGGTGGAACAGGATCCGCTCCAGTGATGGCGGGTCGGCGCCGTCCCATCGTTCACCGGGCTGGCCGACGTCAGCCAGGTCGTGGGCGTTCACGATGGCCCGGGTGCGTGCGGCCTGAGCGTCCAGGGCCGCGACCAGCCCGGCGAGCGTCTCCTCCGGCGCCACGTACCAGCGGCCATCCCGGCTGTCGGCCCAGGGATCCGGGACATCGCGGCCCTCGAAGCCCCATTCGAGCCACCGCATCTCCACAAAAGTGAGGTGCTTCAGCAACTCCAGGGGTGTCCAGCCGGAAGGCAACCGGCTGCGGCACGATTCGCCGCTGGGCAGCGCCTCCAGCTTGCTGACCAGCCGGGAGCGGAAGTAGTCGAGGTAGCCGAGGAAGACCGCGGCGCGTGCTGCTACCGGGGCGGTGGGCTCGGGAAACGGGATGCTCACCGCACCTAGCCTGCACCACGCCCGGTAGGCGTTATGCGAGACTTGCGGATATGGATTCCCGGCCCGGCTATCAGTGCGCCCGGCCGTTCCCCGCTACTGCCGTCGCGTCCACCCGTGCGTCCGGGCCGGCCCGGACCCGCACTTCATGAGGGTCACCGGCAGCCCTCCGAGCGTCCCTGTCGGTGAAGACATCCCAGTCCGCAAGGCGAGGAACGCGGTCTACGCCGTCTTCTTCGGGGCGGGATTCATCTACGCCAGCTGGGCCTCCCGGATCCCCCAAGTCCGCGCGGAACTCGGGGTTGGCCCCGGGATCCTGGGTCTGGTCCTGCTGAGCACGGCGGTCGGATCCGCCCTCGGGACGCCCCTGTCCGGGCTGCTCATCAGCTGGCTCGGGACCATCCGCACGGTCGTCGTGATGTCGTGGGCGGCGGCCGCTGGCCTGATCGTGGTCGCGGCTGGCTGCCGGCTGGGCCCGGGAGGCATCCCGGAGGTGGCGGCCGGGCTGTTCGTGTTCGGCTTCGGCAACGGCGCCTGGGACGTGGCGATGAACGTGCAGGGTGCCGCGGTCGAGCGCGAGCTGGGCCGGGCGATCCTGCCGAAATTCCATGCCGGGTGGAGCATCGGCACGGTCGCGGGCGCCGGTGTCGGCGCGGTGATGGTCGCCCTCCATGTGCCGGTCACCGCTCACCTGACCGCGGCCGCGCTAGTCATCGCCGTGGCCGTGCCCATCTCGGCCCGCCGCTTCCTGCCCACCGATCGCACCGCCGACCACCTGGACGCCGGCCGCCCGGACCCGGGAACGCCCCGGCGCCGCGCGCTCGCGGCGTGGACCGATCCCCGGACCCTGCTCATCGGCCTGTTCGTGCTCTGCATGGCTTTCACCGAGGGAACCGGGAACGACTGGCTGAGCCTGGGGGTCATCGACGGATACCACACCATGGCCACCCTGGGCACGCTGACCTTCGCCCTCTTCCTGGCCGCGATGACCGCGGGCCGCTGGTTCGGCCCCGGGCTCATCGACCGCTACGGGCGGGTCCGGGTGCTGCGAGTCTGCGCGGCCACCGCCCTCACTGGCCTGCTCATGATCGTGTTCGGCGGGGTGCTGCCGGTCGCACTGGCTGGCGCCGTGCTGATGGGGCTGGGGACGTCGCTGGGCTTCCCGGTCGGGCTCAGTGCCGCCGCCGACGATCCCCGGTACGCCGCTCCCCGGGTGAGCACCGCCGCCTCCATCGGCTACCTGGCCTTCCTGGCTGGGCCGCCAGCGGTCGGCTTCCTCGCTGACCAGGTCGGGGTCCTGCACAGCATCACGATCGCGGGCATCCTCATCGCCGCGGGATTCGTCCTGGCCCGGTTCACCGCGCCGCTCTCCCCGCCGGCAGAGCGAGACACGGCCGGCCCGTCGCAGCCTGGCTGAGGGCCGGAACGTGGGTGCATTTGCGGCCAGGTTCGCGACCCTGACGGCTCGCTGTCACCGGCCGCCATCCGGGCGGCCGGCGTCGCGCAGCAGCGGCGGAGGCATCTCGGCCGTGAAGACACGGAGCGCGCGTGCCCGCACGGTGGCCGGATTGACGACGCTCATGCTGGAGAGCGCAGGTAAGTTCATGCCGGTCGTCCCGTATCAGTCATGGCGTATCGGGAGCCATCCACCGCTTCGCCGGTTGGGCCGCCCCCGGTTCGGTCGGGCACCTGACGCTGGAAGGGATCAATTGCTCGGATGCGGTGCAGGAAAGGGTCAACGAGAAGTACGCCGAGCGTCGCGCCGCACCATGGCTCTACCTGTACTGCACTGGAGAACTACCGCTGGCCGGGCATCCCCGCTCGTGAAAGTGCCCGGGCCACCCGTCGGCGGCCGGCACCCGATCCTGTCCGCCGGAACGGCGGCCGGTCTCCGGCTGACGGATTGGGCCTCGCTTCGCTTTCGGGCTGGCCTTGCCGGCCTCCCGGATTGCACGTCTTCCAGCCCCGGCGATGTCGAGGTGCCGCCGGGGCAGGCGGCCCGGAGATCAGCCGGGAGGTGCCAGCTCCAGATCGGTGAGGCCGGCGTAGTAGGCGAACTTGAACGGGTCGAGCAGCTGGTGGCGTTCGACGAGCCGCTGCAGGATGCCCTGCCGCAGGTCGAGAAGCCCGGGGGTGCCGGGGTGGCTGAGCAGTCCCAGGTCGATGATCCGCAGCGCGAGCGCGTGCTCGCCGCGCCGGGTGAGCTCGGCGCCCGCGGCGCGGAAGGCGGTTGCGGTTCCGCCGCCGAGCAGATCTGCGGCGGCGGCCAGTTCGGCTGGCGTGAAGTGCTCGACGCCCTCCCCTCCGGGGTGCCAGTATCCGGTCCGCTGGCGGTGGACGCGCTGGATGAAGTGATCGCGGGTCACCAGATAGGGGATGACCGCAGAGGGGTGGTCCTTCAGTACCTGCGGCAGATGGTTGAGATGCAGGATCTCGGCGAGCGTCAGCCCGCTGGTGATAGCGGCCCGCACGGTATCGTCCAGGTCGCGGAGGGCTGCGAGCAGCCCGGGGAAGGCCTCGATGGTGTACGCCTCGGTGAGCCCGGCGTGCCCGTGGATCAGCTGCCGCGGGTGCAGCGCCATGACGGTCTCCATTGCCGCGAACAGGCCCTCGGCGGAGCCTTCGGCGAAGAACGGGGCGCCGAGGTAGGGCATGCTCATGTCGCCGGTGAACACGACTTCCCGGTCGGGGAGGTGGATGATCAGGCCGTCGTGGGTTTCGCCTCCGGCGATAGGGATGAGCACGAACTCGACTCCGCCGATGGCCAGTGTCTCGGGCTTGCTCACGAGATGGTCCACTGCGACCTGGATGCGATGGCTGCGGCCGCCGGGCAGGAGGTACCGGAAGGGCGCCGGGCCGGAGTTCTGGTTTCGTAGTTCGCCGGGGAAGTTCGCTTGCGCGATCACGGTGGCGCCGTCCGTCGTGAGGGCGTCGAGTCCTCCGACGTGGTCGAAGTGCGCGTGGGTCAGGATGACGTGGGTGATCGGCCGCTCGGTGATCTCGCGGAGGGCACGCAGGGCCGCGGCCGCGTGCTCAGGAGTGGTGGCGGCGTCGATGACGACGATCCCGTCGGCGGTGACGACGAAGGCGAGGTCGGAGAAGTCGTATCCCTGGGCGACGTGCACGCCGGGCGCGAGTTCGGCGAACTTGCGAGGAACGAACCGGAACCCGTCGTCGGCGGTCACCCAGTAGTCGGTGATCAGCCGCCCGGACTGGCCCCGGGCCGCCTCCGCTTCCTGCGTCCGGCCGAGGATTTCGTACGCATGGGATAGCCCCTCGTATGCGGCCCTCAGCAGGCCAGGCGGAAACTGGTCCTTGACCGCGAGCACGAACTCGAGGTCGGCGGCGACGGTCTCCGCGCGGCCCGCGCAGCCGGGGAGCCGGGCCAGCGAGGTTCCCCTGAAGTAGTGCGGCAGCCCGAGATCGAGGCCGGTGGCCGCGTCCAGCTTGGCGATCGCCTCCCGGGTCCGGCCGTCGAGGCGGGACTCGAGGGCTCCGGCGAGCGCCAGTGACAGCGCGTCGGCGGGCGCGGCGTCCGAGCGGCCAGCGAAATAGTCGAAGCCCTCCTGGTGGCGCTCGGCGGTCATGAGCTGGCTCGCGAGCACGACTAGGGTGCGCCGGTCGGCGCCCGGCCAGGCCGCCGCCTCCTTGAGCGCATCGATCTCTAGCTGCATTCTCTTCTCCTCTATCTCACGGCGGCAGTGAGCGGGGCGGCGGCTTGCCGCGGTGTTCGCGGAGCCCTTACGAGCGCGGACACCGACGTGATGTGCAGGGCGAACAGCAGCGGAACGACGGCTGTCGGGATCAGCGCGAGCGGGAGCTCGCTGATCGGCGCCCCGGACGGCGTCACGTTGAGCAGCTGGAATCCGGTGAGGGCCCCGAGGGTCAGGGCCACGACCAGATCGGTCATGCCGAACGCGTTGAACCACAGGGCGGCGCGGCGGCCCCCGCCCTGCGCGAGCCTGCGCGCGACCAGCGGCGCAGCGATACCGGCGGCGATGTCGCCCAGGCCCGCGGGCAGGGCGAACAGCGCGGGCAGATGGCCGAGGGCCATGGTGGCCAGGAAGGCCGTCCCCCCGGCCGCCCGGAACGAATGCGGGAGCTCCAGGCGGGCCACCATGCCCGGCGCCGCTAGGGCGCGCGCCACCACCGGGATCCGGCGCAGCGCCAGCAGCGCGCCAAAGAAGCCGGCCACCGCGACCGGCATCCACGGCACCCCGTGGCCGAGCCGCGCGTGGTACCAGCCGTGACCCGCGATCACCGCGCTGGCGGTGAACCAGCCGCCGAGCACGACGGCAGCGCCGCCGGTGAGCAGCGCCGCACGCGTCCGGCCCAGGCCGGCGCGCACCGCGCCGCCGTACAGCACAACGCAGGTCGCGGCCGGGATCGCGATGATTCCGGCGATGGTGATCGCCCACAGATAGCCAGGCGGGTCGTACATGACACTCTCCTCTGGTCGAGTTGACTATCTATAAGATAGTAGGATGTAGATAGTATCTGTCAACTAGTATCATGGAGGACGTGATCAGAAACGTGCGCACCTACGACCACTTCTGCCTGGTCGCCCGCGCCCTGGAACGCGTGGGCGACCGGTGGAGCCTGCTGGTGATCCGCGACCTTCTCACCGGGGCCAAGAGGTTCACCGACCTGATGGACCGCCTCGGCGGGATCACCCCCAAGACCCTCAGCCAGCGCCTGCGCGAGCTCGAAGACACCGGGATCGTCACCGCCGACCGCGAGCCGGGCCGGCGGGAGGTCTGGTATCGCCTGACAGCGGCCGGAGCCGATCTGGGACCCGTCATCGACGCACTCAACTGGTGGGGGCTACGGCACGCCTGGCGCTGGCCCCAGGACGGCGAGCCACTGCACGCCGAGCATCTGCTCCGCGCCGCCACCCAGGCCATCGACCTCGCCACCGACGACCACGAACCAGCCTGCTGGCACTTCCGCCTCGACGGTGCGGACTACCTGGTCGAAAGCGACGGCCACCTGTGGTCCCTCACCGCGGAATCCCCGGCCGCACCAGCCGACGTCACGATCAGCGCGACCACCCAGGCCCTGACCGCCTTCATCTTTGCCGGGTCGGACAACGGCATCGATATCACCGGCGAATCCGGCCCAGTCCAGCGATTCCGGCAACTGATCAGCACCATGGCCGCCGTCGTACAGCCCGTTTAGACCGGCCAAGCAGTGTCCGCCTCGCAGGTCAGGCACACTCAGGACATGGAAAAGGGCGGACCCGCATTTGTAGCTGTGGACGTGCACTACCCCAGTTCCCAAGGTGCGCGAGCAGCAGCGGTGGTGGCCGCCGATGCCCGCTTCTCAGAGGTAGTGGATGAACGCGCTGAGGCCGTGGCAGAGGTGCTGCCCTACCAGCCTGGTGAGTTCTATCTGCGTGAACTCCCGCCCATGCGCGCGGTCCTGCACGGCCTCAGCGGGCTGAGCCTTCTGGTAGTCGACGGCTACGCCGACCTCGACCCCAGCGGCTGCCCCGGGCTCGGCGCGCACGCGCACGCTGAGTTCGGCGTCCCGGTGATCGGCGTGGCCAAGTCCGCCTTCCGCACGGCTACCCATGCCATACCGGTCCTGCGCGGAACCTCTGTGCGCCCCTTGTTCGTCACGGCAGCCGGAATGCCCCGGACTGAGGCAGCTGACCTAGTGCGGCGGATGACGGGGCAGCATCGGCTGCCCGACGCGATACGCCGCGTCGACACGCTGGCACGGACTGGCCTGCCGGCCGCCCAGGGATACCGATTCGGTGGGCCCGTGGGTCAGCTTGCTCCGAATGGCGCGCCAGATCGATGGGGCGCTGCGGACCGCCGGGACGGACGAGTCGAGTTCAGCTGCGGTGACCGCTGGACGGCGCCGTCTCGCCGGGGATGATTGGTGATCCACCGTGGCAGCATCTACTGAGCTCATCTCGGGGAGACGCCGCCCAGGGTCCACACCCACGCTCAGCGGCCATTTACGTCTTCCTTTGGCTGCCTGGGTCAGCTCAGGCTCGGGTAGAGGTGCCTGGCCTATCTCCCAAGACGAACAATCATGAGTAATCATGCAACCTGGCTCGGCCTGGGCGCGTGCCGACGGATGAAGCTGAGCAGCAGCTCCGTGCGTGATCGGCCCTCGGAACCCGCGGCCAGAACGTGCCATGGATCAGGCCGGTGACCGTCCGGGCCGCGAGCAGCGCGAACCCGGCGATGAGGACGCCGACGAGGGTGTACCCGAGGGCCGTACCGCTGCGCACGTGCTCAGCGGCCAGCCAGTGGACGCCACAGGTGACGGCAGCGGCAAACAGGGAACGAAAACACCCAGGAGCCCGGACCAACCGTGACCCGTCTCCAGGACGGCCGCGGGTCTGTCCACCTTGCCACCATTGATGGCGAAGCAGTCTTCAGTCCGTCGGGCGCGGGGAGGAACAGTGCGCGGCCGCCTGCAGCGCGTGATTCCAGTGGCCATCGCAGGCGGCCGGGCAAGCCTGCCCCGGACTGGCTGCGGGCTGCGCACCGCACGAAAGGAAGGCAAGCAAAATGGACGGATCAAACTTGATCTTCATCGTCATGGCGATCGTCATCCAGAGCTGCCTGCGCACCGGCGTAGTCCCGGCGCTCACCGCCGGCAGTCATCCCCCGGGCCTGCCCTGGGACGCTGGCCAGCCCGGCAGGACCAGCAGCGGCCGAACCCCGATCAGGCATCATCACATCCGGGCGGCAGTGAGATCCCTGCTGCTAGCGCGGCGTAGGTGAACAACGCAATGGATCGTGACGCCAGGACCCGGGCCCGCCTGGAGCAGCACTGGGCGGCCTCCGAGAGCGGGGACATCGAGATCGAGCACGCGATCTACGCCGAAGATGCGATCCTGGACTACCCGCAGTCCGGGGAACGCTTCCGGGGTCGGTCAAAGATCCAGGCGCAGCGCGGCGGGCACCCGGCTGAACGCCACTTCACTGTCCTGCGGATCCGGGGCGGCGGCGACCTGTGGGTGAGCGAGTGCGTGATCACCTATGACGGCGTGCCCACCTAC
>DATCFY010000078.1:0-5801 GCA_036509255.1 Streptosporangiaceae bacterium | reverse complement strand
GGTGCTGCTGGCCGCCGCCGCAGGCGCCCACGTCCTGCTCGTCGCCGGGGAGATCACCGTCACCCATCCCACCGAGCACGCACACCTGGCGGCCGCCGCCATGACCCGGGGCCGGTTCGCCCGGTACTTCTGGCCGGGCCTCGCTGCGGTCGCTGTCGCGATCGCGGCACCGTGGATCGGCCTAGCCGCCGTCCCGCTGGCCCTGACCGGCCTGCTGGCCTGCGAGCATGCCTACGTCCAGGCCGGCCAGTCCGTCCCGCTGGCGTAAGGAGCTGCCGTGTCCCGTCCCGCAGACGTGCCCGGCGACAGCGGCCCGGACCTGGCCGCGCTGGGCGAGCGTGTCTCGGCGGCCCGGGCTGCCGTCGAGGCGCGCGGTGAGACGTTCTACCAGGGCGCCAGCCGGATCCACCTGGCCGCGTTCCCGCCGAAGGAACGGTGGGACGACTGGGTCGAGCTGTCCTCGCGGGCCTGGCCGACCCGCGAGGAGCACCACTACATGCTGGTGCCCACGACGTGCTTCAACTGCGAATCCGCCTGCGGGCTGCTGGCCTACGTGGACCGCGACACCCGCCAGGTCCGCAAGTTCGAGGGGAACCCCGAGCATCCGGGGTCGCGGGGCCGCAACTGCGCCAAGGGCCCGGCGACCATCAACCAGGTCACCGATCCCGACCGGGTCCTTTACCCGATGAAACGCGCGGGGCGCCGCGGCGGGGGCCTGTGGGAGCGGGTCACCTGGGATGAGGCCCTGGACGCCATCGCGGCGCGGCTCCGCGCGGCCCTTACCGAGGGCCGCCACAACGAGATCATGGTGCACCTGGGCCGGCCCGGCGAGGACGGCTACACCGAGCGGGTCCTGGCCAGCTGGGGCGTCGACGGGCACAACTCGCACACCAACGTGTGCTCCAGCGGCGGCCGGACCGGGTTCCAGTTCTGGATGGGCATCGACCGGCCCAGCCCGGACTATGCCAACGCCAAGGTCATTTACCTGATCAGCGCGCACCTGGAGGCCGGGCACTACTTCAACCCGCACGCCCAGCGGATCACCCAGGCCCGCGAGAACGGCGCCAAGGTCATCGTCCTGGACACCCGGCTGTCCAACACCGCCACCCACGCCGACTACTGGCTGCCCCCGCAGCCGGGCAGTGAGGCGGCGATGAACCTGGCCATCGCCGGCTACCTGATCCGCACCGGCCGCTACGACGCGGAATTCGTCCGCCGGTGGTGGAACTGGCAGCAGTACCTGACCGAGTGCCGCCCTGACCTGCCGCCCACGTTCGGGGCGTTCCAGGACGCCCTGGGGGAGCTGTATGCGGAGTTCACGTTCGAGTACGCCGCCGCCGAGTCCGGGATCGACGCCACCGTGCTGGCCGAGGTCGCCGAGGTCGTGGCGGGCGCCGGGACCCGGTTCGCCTGCCACTCGTGGCGGTCGGCCGCCGCCGGGAACCTGGGCGGCTGGCAGGTGTCGCGGACCTTGTTCCTGATCTCCGCGCTGCTGGGCGCGGTCGCGACCGAGGGCGGCACGTTCCCGAACGCCTGGAACAAGTTCGTCCCGCAGCCGATCCACACCCCGCCGCACCCGGGAGTGTGGCAGGACCTGTCCTGGCCGCTGGAGTTCCCCCTGGCCCAGAACGAGATGAGCTTCCTGCTCCCCCATTTCCTGAAAGCCGGCCGCGGCCGGCTCGACACCTACTTCACCCGCGTCTACAACCCGGTCTGGACCAACCCTGACGGCCTGTCCTGGATGGAAGTGCTTACCGACGAGGAGAAAGTCGGCTGCTACGTCGCACTGACCCCGACCTGGAACGAGTCCGCGTACTTCGCCGACTACATCCTGCCGATGGGGCACGGCTCTGAGCGGCACGACACGCATTCCTATGAGCAGTACGACGGGCAGTGGATCGGCTTCCGGCAGCCGGTCCTGCGCGCCGCGCGGGAGCGGCTCGGCGAGGACATCACCGACACCCGGCAGGTCAACCCCGGCGAGGTCTGGGAGGAGAACGAGTGGTGGATCGAGCTGTCCTGGCGGATCGACCCCGACGGATCCATGGGCATCCGGCAGTACCACGAGTCCCGCGCGCAGCCGGGCAGCAAGCTCACCGTTGATGAGTACTACGGGTGGATGTTCGAGAACTCGGTGCCGGGCCTGCCCGAGCGGGCCGCCGCCGAGGGCCTGACCCCCCTGGCGTGGATGCGCCGCTACGGGGCCTTCGAGATCGCCAGCGGCCAGGGCGGCCTGCACGAGCGCGAAGTACCAGAAGATGAGCTGCGCGATGTGGCCATCGGCCCGGCCGGGCAGGCCTACACCACCGCGCCCGTCCCGGCCACCACGAACATCGTGCCGATGGCGACACCTGGCCCGGACAGCAAGGGACGCCGCCCGGCCGGCGTCATGGTCGACGGGATCATCCGCCGCGGGTTCCCCACCCCGTCGGGGCGGCTGGAATTCTGGTCCTCCACCCTCGCGGACTGGGGCTGGCCCGAGCACGCCCTCCCCGGCTACATCAAGAGCCACGTACATCCCTCCGCGCTGGCTCCTGATCAGATGGTGCTGCTGTCGACCTTCCGGCTGCCGACCCAGATCCACACCCGGTCGGCCAACAGCAAATGGCTGGACGAGCTGTCCCACACCAACCCGGTCTGGATCCACCCCACCGACGCCGCCCGGCTGCGCATCGCGCGGACCGGTGACCTGATCCGGGTCGAGACCGACATCGGGTACCTGGTTGCCAAGGCGTGGATCACCGAGGGCATCCGGCCCGGCGTGGTCGCCTGCTCACACCACATGGGCCGCTGGAAGCTCACCGGCCACAGCCAGGTCAGCGCGGGCGGCATGATGGCCACCGTCGACCTGCACCACGACGACGGCGGCTGGGCCATGCACGCCACCGGCCGGGTCAGGCCCTACCGTTCCGCCGACCCGGACACCGCCCGGATCTGGTGGTCCGACACCGGCGTCCACCAGAACCTCACTTTCCCGGTCCATCCCGACCCCATCTCCGGCATGCACTGCTGGCATCAGGCCGTCCGGGTCCATCCCGCAGCGCCCGGCGACACACAAGGCGACATCGCGGTGGACACCGTCAGGGCACGGGAAATCTACGAGCAGTGGATGACCCTGACCCGCCCCGCCGGCCACGTCTCCCCGGACGGCACCCGGCGGCCCAGATGGCTGATGCGGCCGCTGAAGCCATCGGCCGCCGCCTCCGCGCTGCCCGCAGATGGGCCAGGCGGCGGGCCTGCCGCATGACAGGCGGCCGGTGGGAGCTCCTGCGCGCGCTGGGCGCCGTGGCCGACAGCCCTGCTGACGCCCGCGCTACCGCCGCCGCCCTCGGGCTGGAGCCGGCCAGCGACGCGGAGCATACCGATGTGTTCGTGCTGAACTGCCCGCCGTACGCATCGGTGTACCTCGGACCGGACGGCGCCCTGGGCGGCGAGGGCACCGACCGGGCCGCTGGCTTCTGGCGGGCCATCGGGATCACCCCGCCCGCCGAACCCGACCACCTCACCGCGCTCCTCGCGCTGTACGCCAGCCTCGGCGAGGCCGCCGCCGGGACCCGCCGCCCGGCCACCGCCGCCGCGCTGGACCGGACCCGCGCCGCGCTGCTCGCCGAGCACCTGCAGCCCTGGCTGCCCGCCTACCTCGATGCGGTTACCGATCTGGAGACCCCGGGCCTCACTGCCTGGGCGCAGCTCACCCGGCATGCCATATCCGCCGAGTTCAGCTCGCAGCGGGCGCCGGCGCAGCTGCCGCTGGCGCTGCGGGAAGCCCCCGCGCCGGCCGGGCCGGACGGCCGCGTCGGCGACCTGACCGCCGCCCTGACCACGCCCGTGCGCAGCGGCATCATCCTGACCCGCCGCCGGCTGGCCCTCGGCGCCGCAGCAGCCGGAGTCGGCCACCGGATCGGCGAGCGCCGCTACACCCTGCGCGCCATGCTCGGGCAGGACCCGGCCGCGACGCTGGACTGGCTCGGGCACGAGGCCCACCGCTGGGAGCAGCAGCACGCCAGCAGTACCCCCGGTGACGCCATCAGCCGGTGGTGGACGGCGCGCGCGGCCGGCACCGCCCGCTTCCTCCGGGACTCCGCCGCCGCCGCACGGGCCGGCACGCCAGCCGGGGCGTTCAGTTGAGCAGCTGCCAGGGCCCCGGTAACGGCACAGCGGGCCGGGAGGCGGGCACCGGCACGCCCGCGCCGGGACGGTCATCGCCTCAGCTGACGGCGCCCGCCTGGTCCGCGCTGATCATCGTTCCCGGGCTGGAGATGGTGCTGCCGGCGGACGGCACCGTCGAGGTGCTGGAATTGAGGTCATGAGCGAGCAGCCGGATCACCGGACCGGGCCATCCCGGCCAGCCTGGTGGCCCAGCGGGTGGTGGCCCGGCGGGCGGAACGCCGCACAGCGGACGCAGGAGAGTGAGCGTCTGCGCAGCCCGCAACCCCTGGTCCGGACGCGGCTGCCGTCGGGCCGCGGCGCCATGGAGCAGCCCAACATCACCAGCGACGGCGCCGCGATCCTCACGCCACGGTTCTGGGCGATGGTCGCGGCGACCGGGATCGCCACCGGCCTGTTCGGGGACCTGATGATGTGGATCCTGTTCAACGTCCAGTACCTGGCGTTCGGCTACCAGTCCGGCAGCCTCCAGCACGGTATCGAGCAGGCGTCAGCCCTCCGGCGGGTCAGTTCCCTGCTGATCGCCGGCGCGTTCGGCGGCGTCGCCTGGTACCTGCTGCGCCGGCACACCAAGGGCGAGCTGTCCGAGATCGACGAGTCGATCTGGAACGGCGACGGCCAGCTGTCGTTCCGCCGCTGCCTGGGCACCTCGCTGATCTCGGAGGTCGTCATCGGCATGGGCGCCTCCATCGGCCGCGAGGCCGCCCCCAAGCTCCTCGGCGGCGCGTCCGCCAGCCTGCTCGCCACCTGGACCGGGCTGTCGGTGCCGCAGCGGCGGCTGCTGGTGGCCTGCGGCGGCGGCGCCGGCCTGGCCGCCGTCTACAACGTGCCGCTCGGCGGTGCCCTGTTCACCGCCGAGATCCTCTGCGGCAGCATCTCCCTGCCCATCATGCTGCCCGCGCTGGCCTGCTCCGGGATCGCGACCCTCACCGCCTACATCTACCTGCCCGTCCATGCCACCTACCCCGGTATTCCGGCGTATCACTTCAGCGGCTCCCTCATGGTCTGGGCCCTGCTGGCCGGCCCGGTCATCGGCTTGCTGTCCTCCGGGTACATCCGCCTCATCGGCTGGGTATCCCACCACCGGGCCGCAGGGCTGAAAGCATTGTTCGCCCCGGTGATCGCGTTCGGGATCCTCGGGGTGATCGGCATCTGGTACCCGGAACTGTTCGGGAACGGCAAGGACATGGCCGACGACGCCTTCCTCGGCCTCGGGAGTATCGGCCTCCTGCTTGCCCTGTTCGCGCTCAAGCCCCTGGTCACCGCGCTGTGCCTGGGCAGCGGGGCCTCTGGCGGCCTGTTCACCCCCACCCTGAGCACGGGGGCCGTCCTCGGCGGGGGCCTCGGGATGGCCTGGAGCCTCGCCTGGCCAGGATCGCCCTCCGGAGCCTTCGCCATGGTCGGCGCCGCCGCCATGATCGGTGCAGCCATGCAAGCGCCCCTCGCCGCCCTCGCACTGGTCCTCGAACTCACCCACAGCGGCTTCGGGCTGATGGTCCCCATGATCGCAGCCACCGTCACCGCCACCGCGGTGGCTTTCTACGTGGACGGCTACTCCATTTACTCTGCCCGGCTACCCTCGCGCCCGGCCCGGCAAGCTGCCCGCTCACCGGCAGAGGCAGGCTACGGCGGGG
>DATCFY010000077.1:0-60929 GCA_036509255.1 Streptosporangiaceae bacterium | reverse complement strand
GCGCCAGATCCTCTACATGAACACCTGCGACCCGAAGCAGAAGTGGACCACCTCGGACTGCTACGACCAGCAGTGGCCGCAGCTGACCGTGCAGAACATCACGCTGAAGAACGGCAACTCCCAGGTCCGGCAGAGCCAGGCCCAGTTCGGCGGCGGGGGTGGCGGCGCCCTGTTCGATGAGGGCGGCCAGCTCAAGGTGGTCAACTCGCGGTTCCTGAACAACCGCTGCTACCAGTCAGGACCCGACCTGGGCGGCGCCGCGATCCGCGCGCTGGCCCAGTACCGCAACCGGCCGGTCTACATCACCCGTGACACCTTCTCGGGCGGGCGGTGCTCCAACGGCGGGGCGCTCAGCAGCATCGGCGTGTCCTGGGTGGTCCTCAACAGCGTGATGACGAACAACAAGGCCATCGGCTACGGGGCGAACCCGGCCAACGCCGGCACCCCGGGCGGCGGCAGCGGCGGTGCCATCTACACCGACGGGAACAAGTACAAGCTCAAGGTCGAGGGCACCGTCATCCGCAATAACCACGCCCGCGAAGGCGGCGGCGCCATCTTCTTCGTCAGCGATAACAACACCGGCTGGGTGACCATCAAGAACTCGACGCTGCACGGCAACCCGAGC
The DNA here is from genome assembly GCA_036509255.1 of Streptosporangiaceae bacterium. Taxonomy (GTDB): domain Bacteria; phylum Actinomycetota; class Actinomycetes; order Streptosporangiales; family Streptosporangiaceae; genus RYN-230. The sequence continues at coordinate 60,304 of DATCFY010000077.1, read as the reverse complement.
GCGGCCTTCTGGACCCGGCCGTATCCCGGCATCTTCTTCCATAGCTCCGGGCACCCGCGGGTGGTCAACTCCACCATCGGCTGAGGCACCCGGCCAGCCGCAGGCTGGCGTGGCAAGCTGGCCGCCGGGGGCCACCGGGTGGTGATCGCGGTGGCCACGTACGGGCCGGGCGGCTGCCGCGGGCGATGGTGGCGCTGCCGGTGTTCGGTCTCTTGTGCGGACGCGGCGGGGCTGCCTGACGATCCCTCGTTCCGTGCGGCGCTCCGGTCACACGTGGAGTTCGGCTCGAAGGTGGCCATGCAGAACTCCCGGGCCCGGACCGACGACGAGCTGCATCCGCTGCGCGAGGTGCCGAAGTGGCAGTGGCCTGGGCCTGAGTCACCGTGACCCGCCAGCCGCCGATGCTCAGTGGCAGGCGGCCGTGGTGAGCCGGCAATAGCAGGAGGCGGTGACCGGCACGTCGGCGCGCGCCGCGGCGATCGTGAGCTGCTGCCCGATGATCGCGGCCTGCTCGTGCTTGCCCAGCCTGGTCAGGCATTCGTGGTAGCCGTGCAGGCTCCACACGTTGCCGGGGTGCTGGCAGGCCCGGGCCAGCGTGCCGTCCAGCCCGAGATCGGCGCGGTACACCGCCTCGGCCTCCTCCACCCGGTCCTGTTCCAGCAGCAGGGCGCCGTAGGCGTGCCGGGCCGGCTGCATCCAGCCCCACGGCTCGTCGTAGGGCAGCCCGTCGTCCAGGTCGATGCTGCGGCGCAGTGCCGCGAAGGCCGCGTCGTGGTGTCCCCGGCGGTATTCCAGCTCGCCGTCCAGCATGGCCGCGGCGACCTGGAGGATGTCCTGGCAGGTGTTATTGAACACGGTGCGTGACGCAGGCACCCGGGTCACCGCGTCCGCGAACCGGCGGCGCTCGTCGTCCGCCTCGTCGACCCGGCCCGTCGCGGCCAGCGCGACACCCCTGGCGTAGTGCATCATCGCCGTGGTCACGCAGTACAGGTCCGGGTCCGCGGGCAGCGGCGCGGCGATGATGTCCGCCCACTGCCCGAACCGGACCAGCACGTGCATCCTCATCGGCACGAACCCTTCGAGCCAGTCCGCCATCGGCGGGACCTGCACCCGCAGCAGGTCCTCGGGGATGGCCGCGGCCAGCTGGTCCGCCGTGTCCAGCGCAACCTGTGCCTGGCCCAGGAACATCGCACCGTAGATCTTGAAGTGATAGTCGTGGGCCCGGTACAGCGTGTAGAAGTTCATCCCTCCCCGGCGGGCGCGGAACTTCTCGTCGGCCTCGATCGCGGCGGCGTTGGACGACACCACGCGCGCGTAGTCCCCGCACAGCACGTCGAGGTGCGTCGGCATGTGCCGCAGGTGGCCCGCGTCCGGTACCAGGTCGCGGAGCAGGTCACCGGCCTGGAGGGCGGCTTCCGGGGTGGGCGACATCTCCATCAGGTGGATGTACATGTGCAGGACGCCGGGGTGGGCCCGCCCGCCGGGGCAGCCCAGGGCCCGCTCCAGCACGACGCGGGCCTCGGCCGTGGCCGCCCCGCTGGCCGGCTGACCGGTCGCCTGGTCCCACAGGGCCCACGGGGTGAGGTTCATCAGCGCGTCGGCCAGCAGCGCCGCCACATCCAGGTCATCGGGGTGGGACCGGTACACCTCGCGCATGGCGTCGGCGTACCCCGTGTTCCACAGGCCGCAGTCCGCGGCGGGCGCCGCGGACGGGTACCGGGCGGCCAGGGCGAGCACCAGCGCACGCTCCACGGGCGCCGCCCCGCGGGCTCCGGTGGTGGCGGCCCGCGTGGCGGCGGCCTGCGCGGCGGTGAACGCCCGCGACACCGACGAGGCCAGCTCGGCCTGGCCGAACGCCTCCCAGGGCTTGTTGTAGTTAGGTCCCAGCGCGTAGGCCAGTCCCCAGTACCCGAGCGCGCATCCGGGATCGGCCTCGATCACCCGCTCGAAGCAGGCCACGGCCTCCTCGTGGTTGAACGCGTACGCCCACACCAGGCCGCGGCTGAACCACAGCTGCGCCGCGGGCGACGCGGTCGTCACCGGCCGGGTGTAGCCACCGAGATCGAAATACTCACCCATCAGCAACTCCCCCGGCCCGCCCGGCCGGGGCGCGCCACGCGTGCTGCCGAGTATGCCAGCCGGGGTTCCTAGCGTGGAGACAGCAGGCCGGCGACGCGTGGGGACAGCAGGCCGGCGACGCGTGGGGACAGCAGGCCGGCGACGCGTGGAGACAGCAGGCCGGCGACGCCCGGGACGCTGACCGGCGCAGGGGTGCCCGTGACCCGCGGCGCCAGCGTCGCGGGGACGCTGCTGTGGCCGGGCCGCGTCCCCGGGATCACGGTGCCGGGCGCGTGGCCGCGGATGTAGATGGGCGTGCCGCCCCCCTGGCTGATCCTGACCTGCTGGTACAGCACGTTGGCCACGTCCACCGGGACCCGGACGCAGCCATGCGAGGCCGGCTTGAGCGGAATGGGGATGTCGCCGTGGATGGCGAAGTTCGTGCCGATGAAGAACACCGGGTTGTACATCCGGCCGAGAGCGACGCGGAGCCATCCGGCCACGAACAGGCGGGCCCGGTAGTTTCCGTCGGGGGTCAGGGCCGGGCCGCAGGTCCCGCCGCCGGGACAGCGGTAGCGATAGCCGCCGCCTGCGGAGATATGGCTGATCAGCCGGATCTGATCATGCACGTAGAGAACCAGCACTTCCTGGGGCAGGCTGACCTCGATGCGCGTGCGCCCCCCACCGGGCACGAGCGGCTGCAGCGGCCGGGGGGTGGCCAGCGCCTGCTGCATGGCCGGGCCGACGTCGTCGGGGCTGGCCGCCGTCGGCAGCCCCTGCACTTCCTTGAACGCCCAGACGGCCTCGAGCGTGTCCGTGCCGAACCGGCCGTTGGCCGGGCCCGGGTAGTAGCGCAGCTGGGCGAGCCGCTGCTGGAGTCTGCGGACCGCAGCGCCCTGCATCCCGGGACGCAGCGTCCCGGTCGCTGGCGCGGGGATCCAGGCCACCTCCCGGACCTGGGCGCCGTGGCCGGACGGCCACAGCGTGGCCGCCTGCGCCGCCCCGGGCTGGCTGAGCACCACGGCCATGCCCGCGACCAGCGTGCCGAGGACGGCCGCGGCGACCCGCAGGACCTGGCTTCCGGGGTGGCGGAACCGGGCCGGTCGGCCGGTCCGCGACGGCAGGCTCATGCGCGATGTCCTCACTCGTTGCTTGGCTCATCAGCCCGCAAATGGCCGCACGCAGGAGATCATCGTCACGCAGGGGTCAGCCGTGAATCGCGGGGGGCGGATGGCGGGGGGCGCCAGCAGCTCGATAACTGAAAGTATCATTCTGGCTACACTCCGTCGACACACTCCTGAGATCTCATGGGCCGGTTTCCGCCGCCCGGACGGGGACAGCGGGACCATGAGTGGATGAGCAGCTCACGGGTCCTGGGCGTCGATGCCTGCCGGGCCGGCTGGATCGGGATCGCCCTGTCCGGGGTGGATCCGCAGGGCAGCCGCCCGGGCGCCGTCACGGAACAGCTTCTTCCCCGAGCCGAGGTGCACGGGAAAGTACAGCAGGCGGTACTCGTCCACCAGGTCATGGTCGATGAGTGTCCGGGCCAGCTGGCCGCTGCCGTGCACCTGCAGCTCGCGCCCGGGGCGTTCCTTGAGCTTGGCCACCTCGGCGGCGACGTCCCCGCCGAGGAGCGAGGAGTTGTGCCACCCGGCGGAGCCGAGGGTCGTGGACGCCACGTACTTCGGCAGCGTGTTGAGCTTGCTGGCGACGGGATCACCGGGATCGGTGACGGTCGGCCAGTGGCCTGCGAAGATCTGGTACGTCTTGCGGCCCAGCAGGAACGCGTCAGCCTGGTCGAACCAGCCGCTCATGGCCGCGCCGAAGTCCTGGTCGCCGTACGGGAACGACCAGCCACCGTGCTCGAAGCGGCCGTCGGGATCCTCGTCCGGGGCCCCCGGCGCCTGCATCACGCCGTCGAGGGTCAGGAAGGTGTGCAGGGTCAGTTTCATCGTCGCGTCCTCCAGTCATCCGCGTCCGGCCGCGGGCCCGGCCGCGGGCCCGGCCCCGGCCCCGGTGCAGGGTCTGCGCCGGTAGACGGCGCAGCGGCCAGGAACTCATCGCCCCGCATCCCGGAGGCTCCTCGGCTGTTGCCTGCATCATCCGAGCATGATGCCGTGGAGGTTCTGTGCATGATCCGTGGAATCCAGCCGGAAGGGGTGACGCATGCCCGGTGCGGACGCGGCGGGGCCGCCCAGGTGCGTGGTGGCCGGGGCCGGGGTACTCGGCGTATGCCTGGCCGCGCGGCTGGCCGAGGCGGGAGCCGAAGTGACGCTCCTGGAGCAGGACCAGCCCGGCCAGGCCGCGACCCGGTCCAGCTTCGCCTGGCTCAACTCCAACGACAAGGCGCCCCGCGCCTACCACGACCTGAATCACGCGGGGATACGCGCCTGGGAACAGCTGGCCGGGACCCTGGGTGGGCCTGCGTGGTACCGGCCCTCCGGGAACCTGGAGTGGGCGGCCAGCACACCCGGGCGGGCGGAGCTGGCCGCGCGGGTGCGCAGGCTCGCCGGGTGGGGATACCCGGCCCGCCTGATCGGGGCGGCGGAAGCGGTGGCGCTGGAGCCGTCGCTGCGGCTGCCCCGCCCGGCACCTGAGATCGCCTGGTTTCCCGGCGAGGGGTACCTGCTCACCGAGGCGATGGTGGGCCACCTGCTAGAACGCGCCACCAAGCACGGGGTCACGGTGCTGACTGGTACGTCCGGGCAGGTGACGGACCTGGAGCCCGGCAGCGCCGGCGGCGGGCCGTCGGCGCGTACCGCCGCCGGCCAGGTGATCTCCGCCGACGTGGTGGTGTGCTGCGCGGGCACGCACGTGCCCCACCTGGCCGCGCTGGCCGGGGCGGCCGGGCCGATCCCGCTCGTCCCCTGGGCGGAACCGGGCGCCGCGGCACCCGGGCTGGTGGTCCAGGCCGGCCCCATGGCGGCCCCCGGCCTGACCCGGATGGTGCACGCGCCGGAGGTGTACCTGCGGCCGCATGCCGGCGGCCTGGTGCACCTGGAAGCGCCTGACGCGGCTGTGGACCTGCACACCCCGGACGAGGAGCTGCGGCGCTGGGCCGGGGAATTGCTGGACCGCGCCCGCCAGGTGACCGGCGGGCTCGATGACGCCGCCGTGACCGGGTACCGGGTGTGCGTGCGCCCCATGCCCGCGGACGGTCAGTCCATCGTCGGCTGGCTGCCGGGCGCGCCGGGCGTGTACGTGGCGGTGACCCACAGCGGCGTCACTCTCGGCGCGCACCTGGCCGGGCTGATCACGGCCGAGCTGCTCGGGAGCCCGGCCACGGCGGAGCTGGCACCGTTCCGGCCCGGGCGCTTCATCGCGGGCTAACGGCCGGTGACTCCGGGCCCGGCCGCTCGTCATACCTCCGACATCGCGGACACAGGGAGGTGCTGGTGAGCAGGTTCGTGCTGATTCCCGGGGCGGGGGGGACCGCGTCCTTCTGGTACCGGGTCGTCCCGCTGCTGCAGGCCCGCGGCCACGAGGCGATCGCCGTCGAACTGCCCGGCGACGATGAGTCCGCGGGGCTGCCCGAGTACACCGATCTGGTCGTTGCGGCGATGGGCGGGCGCCCGGATGTGGTGCTGGTGGCCCAGTCGATGGGCGGGTTTACCGCGCCCATGGCGTGCGCCCGCGAGCCCGTGGGCCTGCTGGTCCTGGTCAACGCCATGATCCCGCGGCCCGGCGAGACGCCCGGCGAGTGGGGGGGCAGCACCGGCGCAGCGGAGGCCCGCGACGCCGCCGCCCTGGACGGCGGGTACCCGCCCGGGTTCGACCTGGAGACCTACTTCCTGCACGACGTGCCCGCCGAGGTCCTCGCCTCAGGGCAGGCCTCCGGCCAGCCGGAGGCGGATATCGCGTTCGGCCAGGCCTGCGCCATTGACCGCTGGCCCGGCGTTCCTACCCGGGTGATCTGCGGGCGTGATGACCGGTTCTTCCCGCTGGACTTCCAGCGCCGGGTGGCCAAGGACCGGCTGGGACTCGACGTGGACGTGGTTCCCGGCGGGCACCTGGCCGCGCTGTCCCAGCCCGCCGCACTGGCCGGGCAGCTTCTCCACTACCTGGGCTAGTGGAGGATCAGCGAGCCGAACCGTGGCCCCAGGTTGAGGACCGCGACAGCGAGGTGATGCGCACCAGGATGCCAGGACGTCACCTGGACTCGGGTGAGGAAGCTGAGCTCGGTGACCAGGTCGTCGCCGCGCGCCGGCCACCCGAAGCTCACCAGGGCGTCGCTGCTGACCTGGATCCCCGGTACGACCGCCGGGCGGCTGCTGGCGGCCGGCGCGACGTCGAGCTCCATGGCCAGCGCCCCATCGTCGCTGCGGCTGCCGTAGCTCACCTGCAGGGCGAGGAACTTGCCGTCAGGGCTGAACGCGCCGTTCACGGCTGAATTCCCGGCTGGCAAGGCGATGGCGGTGCGCTGGCCGGTGGCCAGGTCCAGCACCTGCACGCGGCAGCGCGGGTCGCACCTCGTCGCCCAGGCGACCTGATGGGCGGTGGCCGCCATCACCCGGCCGAAGGAACGGCTGGCCCGGGGACCGGCGGGGTTCCACAGCCTGTAGGCGGATGTCCCCAGCTGAGCCGTCGGGGCCAGCAGCAGGCCGCGGTCTGTCGCCTGGTAGACCACATACCCGGCGGGCAGCCTGAGCGGGGAGCCGGCCGGCACTCCGGTGATGCTGACCTGCTGCGCGGTGCCGGCGGTGGTACTCGTGTCGCTGCCGGCCGGGAAGCTGGTGAGCCACAGGGCCTGCGCCGAGGCCCCCGGCGCGACCTCATCGGCCTCCCCCACCCGGGTCGCCGACGGCGCGCCGTCGGCGAGGAAGTAGACCGGCACCCGCGGTCCGGCGCAGTCGCCGCAGCGGACGTGGCCGCCCGGATTGGCCTGCACCGCCCAGCCGCCGGGGACCCGGGTGAACTGGTACCCGGGCTGGTAACGGGGCAGCCCGCCGATCGGCTGTTCGCGGCCTGTCGCTGGCCACAGCCAGGCGGGCTGCGGCCCGGTGACCGGCAGCCGGAGACTGCCGGTCCGTGACATGGCCAGGCCGCTGACCCCGCCGGGGCCGGACGGACCGACACCGTAAGGCACCACCGTCACGGGACGGTGGCTGGCCGGCGCAGACCGGAGCCGGGTCCCGTCGTGCGGGTGGCGCGGAAAGTGCTCGACGATCAGCACCGTCGCCAGCGCCAGTACGGCGATCGCTGCCAACCAGCGCCGCCAGGGCCGGGGGTCGCGGTCGCCGCCCTGGCTGAGGATGTCGCTCACGGCGCTACCGCCATCTCAGGCTGAGCTGCGGACAAGACGATACTTCAGCCTGCGCGGCCGGCCGCGGGACCGCAACCGGCGGGCCAGGTCTCCTTTGCCCGGCTATTGGCGATGCGCGACTTTCTAACGCCAATCCAATCCTTTTTACCCGGGTTAGATTGGCTTAGCCCGTCGTCTCGTTTTACCTGGAAAGCGGCCGGGTATCAGCGATCGCGAGGGCGCGTACCGGCCGCGCGGAAAGAATTCCGCCGCAAGCTGTACAGCCGCAAATCGGGGGAAACAATGAGCATTGACGTGAGAACGTCGGACCAGGAACCGGGCACCGTTCTTAGCCAGTACGACACGGATGTCGACTACCTGAGCTACTGGACGGCACGCAACTATGAGCATCGCGCCGAGGTGATGGCCCTGTCGCGGCTGCTGCAGGGCCGCAGGTTCGGCCACGCCGTGGACGTCGGAGGCGGATACGGCCGGCTTTCCGTGGTCCTGCGCGACTATGCGGACCAGGTGACCCTGACCGATCCGAGTTACCGCCAGCTGGAGGTGGCCAAGCGCTACCTGGAAACGCATTCGGGGATCGAGACCCGGCTCACCGACGCGGCACACCTGGGCTTCGGGCCGGACAGCGTCGACCTGGCCGTCATGGTCCGTGTCCTGCACCATCTGCCCGATCCGGCGCAGGAACTTTCGGAGATCGCACGGATAGTCAAGCCCGGCGGATACGCCATCATCGAGGCGGCCAACGTCAAGCACGCGGTCAACCGGGTCCGCTACTGGCTCAACGGCCGGAGAATCCCCGTCACGCCCGTCGATATCCGGTCAGAGGAGAATAGGACCACCGAAAGTATTCCTTTCGTCAACCATCATCCCGCCGCCATTGCCCGCCAGCTGGAGGCCGCCGGTCTGCACGTCGAGCGGGTGCTGTCGGTGTCGAACCTCCGCCAGCCCGCGCTCAAGCGGGTGATGCCCGAACGCCTTATGCTCGCCGCCGAGTACGCCATGCAGGTGCCGCTGGCCCCGCTGTCGTTCGGGCCCAGCTTGTTCTTCATGGCCCGGAAACAGCCCACCGCCTAGCGCCAGCTGGCCGCCCTGTCCCCCCGGCGGAAGACTGACAGCACGGCTCACTGCCTACCTGAGCCAGCCCTGGCGGAGGAAGCTAGGGGTAATGGAATGGACGGGACAGCGCTACGCCGACCGCCCGGCCGTGGCCGCGGCGACTTACATCGGCGCGCCACCTGAGCGGGTGTGGGCCCTGGTCAGCGACATCCACCTGATGCCCAGGCTGAGCGCTGAGCTGCGCGAGGTGGAGTGGCTCGACGGGGTGGACCAGCCTGCGGCCGGCCGCCGTTTCCGCGGCCGCAGCACCCACTCCGCCCTGGGGAGCTGGGAGACAGTCAGCACGATCGTCGCCTGCGACGAACCGCGGGAGTTCGGCTGGGCGGTCGGGGATCCCGGCCATCCCTCGGCGACCTGGCGGTTTACCCTGCGCCCGGAGGGCGAGGGCACGGTGCTGGAGCAGCGGGCTCAGCTGGGCCCCGGCCGGTCCGGCCTGAACCTGGCCATCGACGCGATGCCGGACAATGAGCAGAAGATCGTGTTTGTGCGGCTCCGGGAATTCGAGGCCGGGTTCACCGGCAACCTGGCCGCCATCAAGGAAATGGCCGAGGGAGCGCCGTGATGCGGACCGCGACCACGGTCGAGGGCTCGGGCGGGAACTGGCCGGAGATCATCGAGTTCGTGTGCGAGGCCGAGAAACTGGGCCTGGACATCTGCTGGGTCGCCGAGGCGTGGGGAACTGACGCGCCCTCCCCGCTGGGATACCTCGCGGCTCGCACCGGGACGATGCTGCTCGGCTCGGCGGTCATCCAGGTCGGCACCCGCTCGCCGGTCATGATCGCCCAGACCGCGATGACGCTGGCTCACCTGTCCGGCGGCCGGTTCCTGCTGGGCCTGGGTGTCTCCGGACCGCAGGTCATCGAGGGACTGCACGGCGTCCCCTTCGCCCATCCGCTGGCCCGGATGCGGGAGACGGTCCAGATCGTGCGGAGCGTGTTCGCGGGGGACAAGGTCTCGTTCCAGGGGACCCAGTACCGCATCCCGCTGGCCGGGAGTGAGGGCCGCCCCATGCGGGTGAGCGTGCCGCCCGTGTCCGTGCCGGTCTACCTGGCGGCGCTGTCGCCCAAGATGCTGGAGCTGACCGGTGAGCTCGCCGACGGCTGGCTGGGCACCAGCTTCGTCCCGGAAGGGGCCGCGGCCTACTTCGAGCCGCTGGACGCCGGCCTGGCCCGGTCCGGGCGCATCCGGGCCGATCTGGATATCTGCCAGGGAGCCGAGGTCGACTTCGTGGACCCGGCCGGCCTGGCGCAGGCTGTGGCCAGCCGGAAGAAGGAGCTGGCCTTTTCCCTCGGCGGCATGGGATCGGCGAGCAGCAACTTCTACAACGACGCCTACAGCCGCCAGGGCTGGGCGCAGACCGCCGCCGAGGTCCGCGGGCGCTGGCAGGCCGGGGACCGCGACGGCGCGGCCGGCCTGATCACCGACGAGATGGTCCTGGCGACCACCCTGATCGGAACCGAGGACATGGTCCGGGCCAGGCTGAAGACCTGGCGCGACGCGGGCGTCGACACCGTCCGCCTGTACCCGGCCGGCGAAACGCTCGCCGGCCGGCTGGACAACCTCGCCCGGGCCATCGATCTCGTCCACTCCCTGGGCTAGCTCCTCGGCTAGCGGCCGGGGCTCGCGGGGGCGGGGCTCGCGGGGCGGGGCTCGTGGCGGCGGGATCAGCAGGGCAGCAGGCCGAAGCGCTGCTTGGCGGCGAGCACATGCGCGGCGGCCGCGTCGACCTGGTCCCGGAACCCTGGCGAGGCCGCGGCCCGGGCCAGCACGGCCCGGGCCATGGCCTCCGCCGGTCCCACGTACTTCGAGGTCACCAGGTCACCGCCCGCGCCTATGAACTGGACCGCCCGGCTTCCCGGCGGCACATTCGCCACGGCCTGGGCCGCGCCCAGGTCATCGGAGACGATCACGCCGCCGAAGTGCATCCGGTCGCGCAGCATCGTCCGCATCACGACCGGGGAGAAGACCGCCAGATGCCGTGGGTCGATGCGCGTGTAAGTGGCCAGAGCCACCATCACCAACGGAACGTTCGCGTCAATCGCCCGCTGGAAGGTCTGGAGATACGGGTCATCTGGCGTGGTCACGGTGTCGACCACGTCGGCGGTGAAGTCGGTGTTCCCCTGCACCCGGCCGAGCCCGGGGAAGTGCTTGGCGGTAGTGGCCTCGCCGGCCTGGGTCATGCCGCGGATGAACGCCACGCCGTGGCTGGCCACCACGGCCGGGGTGTGGCCGAACTCCCGCATCAGCTGCCCGATAGGGGCGTTCTGGCTGGTGTCCGCGGCCGGCACGACGTCCATGACCGGGGCGAAGTTGAGGTTGACCCCCGCAGCCCGCAACTGCTCGCCCCAGGTCTGGGCCAGGCCCCGCAGCTGGGCGGGGGGCAGCAGTCCCTGGGCCACCGCACTCGGCATGGTGCTGAAGCCCGGGCCCTGCAGCCCCTGGACCTCACCCCCTTCCTGGTTGGCGGCCACGAAGAACCGGACGCTGCCGGTCACCTGCGCCGAGGAGAGCGACTGCACCGCGCGGGTGACGGCATCGACCCCGGCCACACCCGCGGTGTCGGTGGCGATGAACGACGCCGACCCGAAGTGATAGGTCCTGATCGCCTGCGCGGTGGCCTGATCCAGCACACTGCCCGCGAGCCCCACGATGAACAGCTGCCCGACCCGCTGGGCCAGCGTCATCCGGGTCAGCACCCGGTCTGCGCAGGACTGGGACGCGGCCGCCGACGGGCGGGACGGCGGGGGACCCGAGCTGGCCCGAGCGGTAGCGGTCCGGTGAGACGCGGGAGGCGGCGGCGTCAAGGCCGGCGCACCCGACGACCCGGCGCACCCGGACACCGCGGCTAGCGCCGCGAGCAGCAGGCCAGCCAGGATCCGGGACCGCGGAACCCGCCGGACCGCGCGCACTTCGTCCCGGGTCAGCATCCGCCCAGCCTAAGAGCAGCCGTGACCCCATGGGCCTGAGTGCGGTCCAGCTCACGGGGCCGGGCTCAGGCCCGCGGCCGTGAGCAGGTACGCGCCCTGCGCGGTCCCATCGCTGGCCGCGAGATCCAGCACCGCCTGGCCCGCCTGCTCCGCGGTCAGGACCGGCCCAGCCCGGTCGAGGTACGCGCCGGTCTCCATCCCCTCCCGGGCCGCGTACGCGGCGACCGCGGCCGCCCCCAGCCCAGTAGCCGGCGTCAGCTGGGGCAGCAACGACACGAACCTGATGCCGAGCCCGTCCCGCTCCGCCTCGGACGCGGCGTACGCGGTGATGAACCGGACCGTGGCCTTGGCCCCGGCGTAGCCACCGCTCAGCGGTGAGCCGCGGACCGCGGCCCCGCTGGACAGGGCGACGACGAGACTGCCCGGGTCCAGCGGGGCCAGCAGCGCCTCGCGGGTCCAGTGGAAGACCTGCCGCACGTCTACCTCCCAGTTCCGGCTGAACGTTTCCCAGGTGTGCTGCTGGATCGGGCGGGCCAGCGGGGCGGCGCCCGCGTTAAGCACCAGCAGGCCTGGCCGGTAGGCGTCCATGAGCTGCCCGGCCACGACCGGATCCGCGGCGTCGGCGGCAACCGGGGTGAACGAGCCGCCCAGCTCGGCGCGCAGGCCGTCCAGGGCGGCGCGGTCCCGGGCCACGCCGACGACGGGTACGCCAGCCCCGGTGAGCGCGGTGGCGATGGCCCGGCCAAAGCCGCGGCTGGCCCCGGTGACCAGCGCCGGTCGGGCCGTTATCTGTGTGGTGGTCATGAGCTGCCCCCCAAGGGTCCGGGGCCGCTGGTGCGGCCGGCTACCCAGATAGACCAGCCCGGCGCCCCGAACTCGCCGCTACGGCCCCGGCCGGATCGCCCAGCTGCGGCGGCAGGCCGAAGGCCCGGAACAGGCCGGGGTCGAGGAAGATGTCCAGCCGCGCAATCCCGCCCGGGGTCACGGTGAGGACCTGCACCGCGTGCGCCCGGTACGCCCCGTCTGGGCCGTGCTCATAGATGGCGAACGCCGGCTGGCCGTTGGCTGAGGCCGGCTGCAAACGGAACCGTCCGCGCGTGGTCAGCACATTCGCCGCAACGAAAGTCAACACCGCACCGCGGCCGGTGAACCAGGACGGCGCGGGGGGCATCTCCAGCACCACGTCGTCGCGGAGCAGCGCGGCCAGCGCGGTCACATCGGCGTCCTCGAACGCGGCCGCGAACCGGTCCAGCAACTCGCGCTCGCGTTCTCCGGCGGGCTCGGCGACGTCGTCCTCGTCGGGCAGGGCCCGCGCGGCCAGGGTCCGGGCGCGGCGCAGCCCGCTGTTGACCGCAGTGGTGCTGGTGCCGAGCAGGTCCGCGACCTCGGCGGCCGACCACTCGAGGACGTCGCGCAGGATGAGGATCGCGCGCTGCCGGGCGGGCAGGTACTGCCAGGCGGCGATCAGCGCCAGCCGGGTGCCCGCCCGGGCCGCGGCCACCGCCGCGGGATCGTCGGGCGTCTCCCCCAGCCATCCCCCGGGCATGGGCTGCAGCCAGGGCACGTCGGGGGCGGCCACGACCGGCACCCGCGGGTCCTCGGCCGGCCCGCCGACCCCGGAAGGCATCGGCCGCCGGCCACGGCGCTCGATCGCGGTCAGGCACGCGTTCGTGGCGATGCGGTACAGCCAGGTGCGCACGGAGGAGCGGCCCTCGAACCCGGCGTACCCGCGCCAGGCTCGCAGGTAGGTCTCCTGCACGACGTCCTCGGCCTCGTCGGCGGAGCCCAGCATGCGGTAGCAGTGCACCAGCAGTTCGGACCGGAAATCGCCGGTCAGGCTGGTGAAATCGTCGGTGGCGGTCATGCGTAACCTCGGTGTGCTCGGTCCCGTGCGCCGGGCCCCATGGGTTGGCCCTGTGCTCTGTAGACCCGCCAGCGAGGCGAAAGTCACCGCCGAGGCGGCGCGGTTTCAGCAGCGCCGGTTCAGCAGCGCCGGTTCAGCAGCCGCCCGCCGGGCCGGGCACTCCCGGCCCGGTCGCGGGGGCGTCCACGACGCCGGCGGCGCCGGCCCGCAGGACCGCGCCGAAGTGCACCACGTACCAGCGGCCGCGCCAGGAGATGAGCGACGCGATGCCGATCGAGCGGACCTGGCCGTGCTGCCGGTAGACCAGCCGCGCGCCGCCCACGTGCCAGTAGCCCACGGCGTTGTAGCAGACCCCGGGGTTGATCCAGGCCGCCTCGGCCGAGGGCGCGATGACCCGGACCAGGGTGGCGTGCCGGGCGCCGGCGCCGAGGAAGTGGTGCGCGGCCGCCACATCGAGCCGGAAGTCCCCGAATAGGCGGCTTTGCCAGTCGGCGGCCGGGTCAGCGATGGCCTTGACCTGGGTGTAGGCGGCGAGCGGGAAGAACGCCTGGGCGGCCAGGCGGGCGTGGCCGGTCACAACGGCGGCCCACAGGTCCGTCATTTCCGCGCGGAACTCCCGGGTGCGCGCGCTCGGCAGGGTGCGGGTCTGGTGCAGCCGGCCGGACGGTGGCGGCACCGGGATCACGGTCGGCTGATCGGTAGGTCCGGAGGCACCAGGCGAAGCTGCACCCTGCGCCGGCGCAGCGGTCGATGCGGCTGGTGACGCACTGACGGTCGCCGGGCGCTGCTGTCCGGCCGGGGCGGCCACGTGACCGCCGCCCGCGCTGCCGCAGCCGCCCGCGAGCAGGCTGATCCCGCTGGCCAGGATCCCGGCCAGCACCGGGCCCCGCCGCCCCGCCCGCCAGGCACCCCTGAGGCCAGTCACCCGGCCAGCGTACCGGCGCCGCCGCCTGCGTCCCGTGACCCAGACGTCTCAGCGCGTCACGTGGCCGCCGGGCGCTTCAGGTCCGGCTCCGTGACGCGCCTGCTGGGTGCAGTCCTTACACGGTGCAGTAACTACTTACCCGTGGCAGCTGCCCACCTCAGCGTGAACCGGTCCAGCGTGTAGCCCAGCGCGTTGAGCGTCGGCTGGATGAAGCTGCCGCGGATGGTCTGCGTGGCCTCGTTCTCCGCGCTGCCGATGAGCGGCCGGGTCACCCCCAGCACGTGCGTGGCCTTGTAGAAGGCGATCCGCTGCGCCTGCGGATACAGCACGGAGTCCGGGAACTGGGGCCGCAGCACCACGCCGCAGCCGAAGCCCGGGTAGGTCCAGCTGTGCTGGGTGTCGATGGGGTGGGACGGGATGTTGTCGATCGTGATGTCGTGCACCGTCTGCGGGAGGCGGGGCTGGGGCAGCACCATCGTGACCGCGACGTGGCCGGGCTTCGCTCCCGCCGGGCGGCTGAGCACCTGGAGCCGGTAGTGTCCCGCCGCCGGCGCCCACCAGGCCGGGCCGGGGTTGAGGTCCACGGTGGCGGAGGCGTGCCCCACCGCGTAGAACGTGCTGGCGTACCAGCACGGCCACGGGCCGATGTTCTTGGACACCTTGTGGGTGAAGTAGAAGTCGAAGTTCGCCTGCCCCAGGGCAGGCTGGGAGATGCCCTCGATCTTCTGCAGTACCCAGGGACCGAGATCGGTGTTCGTGGTGGTTCCGGTCGTGACGACCTGCCACGGCCAGGCGAACCGCACGCTGGGCAGGTGGACGTTGAGACCGACTAGATGGAGGGCGGCGGACAGCGCGGTCAGGACCAGGGCTGCGATGGCCTTGCGGAAGATCAGGCCCGTCAGTACCAGTACCGCGGTCCAGATGACCCGCGTGCGCAGCCGCCGGGGGCGCGGCGGGGGGCCTGGCGGCGGACCCTCCGGGGGCGCCAGCACCGAACCGGCGGCCGCCCCGGCCGGGGCGCTTGCGGTTCCGTAGGGCGCCAGCCCGGAGGCCGGGACAGCCGGGCTGGTGGGACCGGCGAGGACGGCCCGCCCCGGTCCCGGTTTGGTGAGCAGGCTCACCAGGGCGAACAGGATGCGAACCACGTGGTCCACCTTCTTTCGAGGGAACTGTCTGCTAGACGGTCGCCGGGTAGTCGAGGCCGAGCACGATGGGCACCGCCCCGAACGGCCGGCGGAACCGGCTGCCCGGCCGGTCGCCGGTCCCGGGGACGGCGATCCTGGGCCAGCGCATGCCGAGGTGATGCTCGGTCAGGCCCGCGACCGAGTAGGGGAATTCCATGGCCGAGCAGTCATGGGCTTTGAGCAGGCCACCCCAGCGGAAGGCCGCGAACGCGTTGGCGAGGTCGCGCACGGACAGGTCCCGGCCCCGGGTGAGGTCGATCCCGTACACGGTTCGGGCCAGCCGGACCAGGTCGTCCGCGCACCGCCCAAGGGCCGCGGACCGCTGCGTGTACACGGTGCCGTCCGCGTTCATGGTGCCGAGCCTCTCGCCGTACACCGGCGAGCGCCGGGGGCGGGCGTCGCACTGCATCCAGTCGCAGGCCGCCAGCAGCTGCCAGCTGATGCCGCGGAAGCTGGCCACATCCCGGTACGTGGTTTCCTCGGCGAGCAGCGGCGCCTTCGCCGTTTCCACGAACGAATTGAGCACGGACAGGGGCATCTGCGGCTGGTAGCGCCGGGCGCTGACCAGCGTGGCCCGGGGTACCGACTGGGTGGAGCGGGCCGCGGCCGCGGTCACCCGGGCGCGTCCCCGGGACACGCCGGCCCGCCCGGCGGTCAGGCGGCGCCCGGATTCGGGCTGGCGGGATCCGCCGCCGATCCCAGGTATCGAGGCGGACCCCGTGGATGCCCTCCCGGGCGCGGCTGCCGGGGAGGAGTTGGTGACCGCCGGAGTGGGCTGCGGGCTGGCCGGGGCACTCGGCTGCGCGCTGGCGGGGGCACTTGGCTCCGGGCTGGCCGTCCGGCTCGGCGGCGGGCTGGCGGTCTGGGTCGGCCGCGGGCTGGCGGTCTGGGTCGGCGCCGGGCTTGCCTTCCGGGTCGGCCGCGGGCTGGCGGTCCGGGTCGGCTCGGAGCTCGCGGACTGGGTCGGCGCCGTCGGCTCGGAGCTCGCGGTCTGGGTCGGCGCAGGGCTCGCCGTCCGGGTCGGTTCCGGGCTCACGGTGTGCACAGGCGCTGTCGGGCGCGGGCTGGCGGGTGGTGCGCTAGCGGATCCCTTAGGTGCAGCCGGCGGCGGGGTGGCGGCGGGGATACCCGGGATCGACGGACTCCCCTGCTCGGACCCGGACGGCGCCCGGGCCGTCTGGCCCTGGTCAGCGGCGCCGTAGCGGTACAGGTCGTAACGCCGCATCAGGCTGATCAGGTTGGCCCCGTAATTCGGGTCGGTGGCGTACACGCCGGTCAGCGCGGCCGCGAACCTGTCCGGGTGCTGCCGGTCCGCCATCGCCTGCTCGTAGTAGCCGCTCCGGGCCAGGAGGCTGCCATGGTCGTCGATGCTCTCGGCGACGTTGTGATAGACGCGGAAGGCCGCCGACGTGCTCACCGGCTGGCCGTTCACGTACTCCTGGGTGGGCAGCGGGACGCTGCCAGCCGGCCCGGTCCCCTTGATGCCGAACAGGTTGTGGTCCTGAGCGGCCAGCTCACTCTGGCCCCACCCCGACTCGTCGATGGCCTGGGCGATCGTGACTGCGGCCGGTACCCCGTAGCGGCGCTGGGCTGCCATCGCCCCGGGAGCGACCTCGGTGATGAACGCCTGCTGGGCCCGGGTCTCGGACACCGGCGCAGGCACCGGTGACGGGTGGTGCCGGCGGTACGCAGTGCCCCGGTCCTGCGGCACATGGCTGAGGGTAAGCCCGGGAATGGCCGCCACGCCGGGTGCGATCTTCTCCTCTGCGGCCCTCGCCGCCTTCCGCCCGGGCCGTGCCTTCGGTACCGGCGTGGCCGCTCCGCCGTCCGCCGAGCCGGACCGCTGGGCGGGGACCAGGCCGGGGATCGCTGGGTCGCTGGCGGACCGGGCCGCCGGAGCAGCGGCTGCGCCGGGGATGGCGGCCAGCTCGTGCGGCGCCCCGGAGGCATCAGGGCCGCCGCCAGACCGATTCCGTGCGGCCTGCGCCCCTCCCGCGCTGGACGCATCTGACGACGGGTGCCCCGCGCTGCGATCTGACGGGTGGCCCGCACCGGGCTTCCCCCCATGGCCACTCGCCCCGGCCGCCTGGGTGGCAGCGGGCAGGACGCCGTTGTTCACGAACCCGACGACGCCCGCAGACGACAGCGGCTCCGGGTACAGGTGCGCGTTGACCGAGAAGTTGGGCAGCGAATCCCCGCCCACGGTCTGCAGTACGCCGCCGGTGTCCTTGGTGACCACCTCGACGTGGCCGTCGAACAGCACCCAGTCTCCCGGCAGCGGCTGGTAGCCGTCCCCCAGCGGATGCCAGCGGTCGTGGGCCTGGGCGTCCTGCTGGATCGAGATGATCCCCAGCGACGCCGGGTTGGCCTCCACGCGGACGTCCGCCCAGCTATGCAGAGGCCACGGATACGAACTCCCGCCGGACACCCAGCTCTGCCCCCCCACCACCTGGGCGCCGAGCTCCAGGGTGAGGCTGGCGAACGCCGCGCACGATTCGCCATGGTCAACCCCGTCAATGCTGTCGTGCTGCCAGATAGTCGCCTCCATCTCGGCCGGGGTCTTGGTCTGGGCCATCTGGAGGTAGTAGTCGGCCACGTGGACGATGGCCGCGCGGAGCATCGCGTCATGACTGGGCGCTGCCCGGTGCGGCTGGAGTGACTGGACCGACTGCCGCAGGGCGACCAGGTTCAGCGGCATGCTGGTCGGCGAGCTGATATCGGCGGCCGCCTTGGGGACAAAGGAAAACCCGGTGATGGCTCCGCCGACGCTGAGACTCACCAGCGCCGTCATCTGCTGCCACCGTGGCCGGCCTGCCGAAGGCAACGAGTTCACCTCTTCCCTGCGAATAGTCCGCCCGGGCGGATACCGATGACGGTCGTTCCAGAGCCGGCACTAACTCTGTGAAGGCCCATATGCTGCGCGCCTTATGAGGAGCGGTCATATCAGGCGGCCAGAGTCTCGTTTCCCAGCTGCCGCAAAATCGCCTGGACTTGCGGATTACCGGGGTTATCGGCGTTCGCGAACAACACCGCGGCGTCGTCCGCCGCCCCCGTTGAGGCGCCGAGGATCCATTTCCGGTAAACATCAGACACCAATGCCGCCTGGCCCTCGGCGCTGCTCACCGGGTGCGCACAGAGATCGGGAAATCCCTGGCGCGACGCGACCAGGCCGGAGCCGGTGTAGCGCATGCAATTCTGGGAATTACTCTCCAACCCCGGCTGGACCACGGGATTGCCCTTGGTGCCGGTCAGGGTGGCGCCGCCGATGATGTCGTTGATGGCCCGGGCGGCCACCGCGATGCTGTCGATGGGGTTAGCGGGATCGTACGGGTGGTGCAGGTTCAGCGACGCGGCGACCGCCCCGCCCTGGCTGGGCGTGATGGGCTCGAGGCCCTGCCGGCCGGTCTTGGTGTCCGCGAAGTGAGAATTATCGTCGCTGGTCAGAAGCGCGAACACCCAGAGGATCTGACGCGTGGCTTTAGCGCAGGCAAAATTGACCTGGCCGGGCTCGGAGACCACATCGGGGTTCTGGCAGGCCCTGGTCACCTCGGCCTGGACGGTAGCCACACTGGCTGGCCACGACGCCCCGCCACTGGTGATGATGACAGCGAGCACGGTAACCAGGACGACGGCGGCCCCGCCTATCGCGATGATGCTGCGCCGGGAAAGCCCGCGGTGATAGGCACTCTGCCGTCCATGATTAACGATTCCCACCGTCGGGTCGACTCCACGATCCTGGGTAAACGGCCCGGCAAATCTGTCCTCCGGCGCCGCGGACTCACCCGCCCGATCCAGGCGGTCATATCGAGGTCCTTCCCCGACGAAAGGAGGCTCGTCCGGGGAGTAATAGGGCAGGCTTTCTGGTGAATAATCCAAGTCCTCGTGCCGATGAGCGGGCCGGGCCAGCTCGCGTTCCAGCGATACGCGGGCTTCCGAAAGCTCCCTCTGCAGTTCTTCGGTGGTTTTCTTCAGGTCGGCGAGCCGCTGGCTGTTCTGGCGGATTATGTCTTCGAATTGCGTGGTCATTGTCTCACCTCTAGCGTGCGGCCATACCGGGCCAATCCAGGGTGCTCATGACCGGCCCGGGATCCGCCCATTCAGGTAAGTGATCGTTAGGTAGCCGAGAGTGACGCCGCGACCCCGGCCGCTGAGGGCGGCCGGGGGACGGCGGCGGATCCTCGGCTGCCCCTGTGGCTGACCCTGCCCGGGGGGGCTGGGGTCTGGCGGCTATTAGAACACATGTGCGATGCTGATGTGAAGTCGGAATCGATTCGAACACATGTTCAACGCGGAGGTGAGGCCCTCGTGCCACAGATCAGCGAGCGTTCCCGGATCAGAGCCAGCCCCTCGATCAGGGCCAAGCACCGGATCAGGGGCTGGCCCTCGGCCGAGGGCTGGGTCTGGATCGGATCCAGACTGGGCCGCGCTGCGGGCCGGGGTCGGCTAGGCGCCCGGTACCGAGGTGCTCTGCGCCGACATCCACAACTGGTCGCTGATGGGCCAGGTGGTCGAGGGTGGCTGGGTCAGGTCGTGCGCGTCCTGGGTGGTGAACAGGTCAACCGCGCGGCGCGGAGTCGCCCCGTAGGGGGTGAGCTCGCCGGGCCGGGTGGCCAGCAGGACCGGCTCGCGGCCCGCGCTCGTGATGCTCCGGATCACCGCCTGGACCTGCGCTCCCGAGGCGCCCGCCATCACCCCGGCCGGGACACCGCACATCCCCCGGGTCGCCTGGGCGAACTCGTTGGCGGCCAGCCGGTCGAGGATCAGCACCGACATCCGCGCGCTCATAGCGCCACACAGCTCCTGCACGGCGGCCGCCTCACCCGCGCCGGTCCGCTTCACGCCCACTCCCGTGGCGGCAGGCCCGGAGTGGCCGGTGACGCCATGGCTGAGGCTGATGCCGAGCGTGGTCACGGCGGTCGGGACCGCCATGGCCAGGACGAAGCACGCCGCCGCCAGGGACACGGCGACGCGGCCGGCGCCGCGTTCCCTGGCCCGGCGATCCAGCCACGCTGCGACCCAGACCGAGCACAGGATGAACCCGGGCAGCACGACCGGGACCAGGGTCCGGCTCGCCCACGGCTGGTCAGGGACTGTGCGCGGCTCCCAGAGCACGCTCACCGTGGTCCAGGCGATGAGCGCGAGTGGCAGGCCCCAGGTCCAGGCCACGCCGTCCTCGTCGGCCCACCGGAGCAGCGCGCGCACGCACCGCCGGGTGAGCAGGGCCATCCCGAATCCGCCGAGAAGGAGCGCCGGAATCCCGACGTACCAGATGACCCAGTACAGGGTGTCTTCCGCGTACGAGCGGGTGGGTTGAACGGGCAGGCCGAGGAGCTTCTGCAGGGCGCCGATGTACCCGGCGGTGCCCGGCCCGGGGTTCCAGTGTGCGGTCTGGAACGTCGGCCGCACCAGGAGGGTGATCAGCGCCGCCGGCACGAGCGCCGCGGCGATGTCGGGCACGCGCCAGCGCAGCGCCCTGCGCGCGGCCCGGCTGACCCAGGCCCGGGCGGGCGGCCAGGCCGCGACCGCCACGGCGGCCAGGGTCAGCGCGGCGGCCGCGAGCGCGACCAGGCTGGCCAGCTGGACTGGGAAACCGGGGGCGGCGAGCGCGGCCGGCGCGGTTACCCAGCTGGCGGCGAGGGCGAACCCGGCGCCGCCGAGCACGCCAAGGGCCAGCGGAAGCGCCTGGGGGCGCTTGGCTACGACCAGCAGGCCGATGAACGGGATCACGGGAATCAGGTCAGGCAGCACGCTCAGCGAGGCCAGCGCGCTCAGCCCCAGGGCCAGCCCGCCCAGCGCGGCAGCGGCCATGCTCGGCGAGAGCCACCCCGGCCAGCGCAGCCATCCGGGGTAGCTGGTGAGCCAGCCTGGACCGTGCCGCGCTCTCAGCGAGTCGGCTACCAGGCACAGCCCACCGAGCAGAAGCAGCTGGACCAGGGGCTCGGTGAAAGCCGACCTGCTGGTGTACTGCTCGGGCAGGGTGAGAGCCAGCACCACGGCCGCGGGCGGCGCCCACTGCGGGCCCGCGAGCCGCCCGGCCAGCCCGCCGAAGACGAGGACCGCGAGCGCTCCGAGCACCGGGCTGACCAGCGCGGCCGTGGACATGCCGTGTATCCACCAGCCGCCGGCCGCCACGATGGCCAGCCCGGGCGCGAACTGCGGGGTCAGGCCCCCGTGCGTCGCGGCCAGTCCCGTGCTGGCGAACACGAGCCCGGGGTGCGCCCCACCGAAATCCCGCAGCGACTCGGGGATCGGCAGCGAACCGTGGCCCGCGATCCAGTAGCTGAGCTGGAACGCCGCGCCCGGCTCGCGCGAGACGATGATCTGCGGCGAGTTGAGCCGGATCTGCCAGGCTCCAAAGCCGGCCGCCACCGCGATCGTGCCCGCGAGGCCCCACCAGCCGGCCCACGCCGGGACCGACCGGCCGGGTGGGCCGGCGCCGGGCGCGGCCACCAGCGCCGGGCGGAGCTCCCGGCGGGCCACGGCGGCGATCAGGACCACCGCGAGCGGCGCGGAGATCAGCAGCAGCGCGGCGGGCCGCAGCCGGCCGGCCATCAGCAGGGCCGCGCCGGGAACCAGCCAGGCGAGCGCGAGCAGCACCGGCAGGATCGTGACCAGGTTGAAGCTCCACACGGCCCACGGCACTCGGCGTCCCAGCCGCACCGTGGCGGCAGGCTCACTGCTCTCGGCTACTGGGCCGGCCTGTCGGGCTCCCGGGTGCACGGGTTCCACTCTAGGCCGGGGTGCCGACATTGCCGCGGAAGGCGAGGTGACCGATTCATCCCATTGGCGCCACATGCGGTAGCTCTTCGGTGGACAATGGGAGGACACCCCAGGCACTCCCGCATACCCAAGTTAGCCACGGCCCAGGCCACGAGGAGCGATGACCCGCTACGACGACATGGACGAACCCGGAGGCGGAATCTCAGTGTCCGGGTACGCGCCCGGGCCGCCGACGTCGGCACAATCGGACTCACGGGGGGACACCGACTGGCAGCTAGCGCTGTACGGGCCTGAGCCGGCACAGCAGGCGCCCGCCCGCGCGGGGCGCGCCGGCGGATCTGGTGGGAGGCCGCAGGATGGAGACCCGCGGCCGCGGCGGCGGCCCAGCCGGGGCGTACTCCTGGGGGCGATAGCCATCATCGTGACGGTCGCGGTGGTCGCTACGTCACTGGCGGCCTACGCGAGGTATCGCAGCGTGCTGGGGAGTATCCATCACGAGAACGTCACATCGGCCATGCTGGGCAAGCGGCCGCCGTTCACCGCGGGCCTGAACATCCTGATCATCGGCTCGGACTCACGCCAGGGCCTCGGCAGTAAGTTCGGGGCGGACGTCCCCGGGTCCCGGTCGGACACCTCGATGCTGCTGCACATCGCGCCGGGCCACACCCGGGCCGACATCGTCAGCTTCCCGCGTGACTCCATGGTGCCGGTCCTGGCCTGTTCTAACGACGGGCAGGGTCACTCTGGCCAGAGCGCGCAACCCGGGGTAGTCGAGCGGCTCAACGCCACGTTCTCCGCGGGTGGGGCACCGTGCCTGTGGAAGACGCTCGAGCAGGAAACCGGCATCCGCATCCAGCACTTCATGGAAGTGAACTTCGCCGGGTTCCAGTCGATCGTCAACGACGTAGGCGGCGTGCCCGTCTGCCTGCCGTTCGCGATCAACAATCCCCAGTCCAGGCTGCGGCTCTCGGCCGGGAAGCACGTGGTCAACGGGGCCCAGGCCCTCGCCTTCGTCCGGCTCCGGGAGGACATCGGCGAGGGTTCCGACACCCAGCGCATCCAGCGTCAGCAGTACTTCCTGGCCGCGGTCATGCAGAAGCTCAAGGCGACCAACCTGCTTTCCCAGCCGAGCCGGATATTCAACGTTGTCCGCGACGTGGCGAAGTCGCTCACCACCGACAGCGGCCTGGATCTGTCCACGACGCTGCGCATCGCGAACAGCATGAAGAGCCTGAGCTCGAAGTCGGTTCAGCTGGTGACCGTCCCGGTGGTGCCGTACGCAGGGGATCCCACCGCTGAGCTGTCGTGGGAGCAGCCGCAAGCGGCCCGGATGTTCCGGGCCATCGAGGCCGACCGCGAGTTGCCCGCCAAGGCGAACCAGAAGGGCAAGGCTAAGGCGAAAAGCGCCACGGCCGAGCCCACGGTCAGCCCGGCCAAGGTGGACGTCCAGGTACTGAACGGATCCGGTGTCAGCGGCGTGGCGGGTGCCACCGCCACTGGCCTGACCGCCAAGGGCTTCACCGTGACCGGCACCGGGCCGGCCGCCAACTATGGCTACACGAGCAGCGTGATCCAGTACTCCTCCGCCGCTCAGCTTCCTGAGGTCAACGCGCTCAAGGCCGAACTGGGCTCGGTGGTCGTGCAGCAGGACGCGGCCCTGGGAACCGGGTCGCTCAACCTGATCCTCGGATCAAGCTTCAAAGGCCTGGGCACGGCCAAGGGCGGGACCGGCAAGGCGTCCGCTAAGGCCCTCGGCAGCCTGGCCAAGAGCTACGGCGGCATCACCGCAAGCACGAACATATGCAAAGACTCGGCAGCGTTCGCCGGCCCGGACACCCCGCTTCCGGGGGGATGAGCGGGGCCAGTAAGCGGACCGAGTGGCAGCCGGGCGGCACTGGGTCGTGCAGGACTGGGTCGTGCGTCACTGGGTTCGGCGGCACTGGGTTACGCAGCACTGGGCTGGGCCACACCGCCGTGCGGCGGCTGGCCTCCCTGGCTGTCCTCCTCAGGATGGCCTGACGGCCGCACGCGCCGGGCGCCCAGCTGCGAGACGATGAGCCAGGCCCACAGGCCCAGCGGATACATGAAGTAACCGAATCTGGTCGCCGGGGCCAGGACGAACATGAGCACCAGGCCGATGATGAGCCGCCAGGTCGCGGACGGCACGTTCCGCGGCGGGCGGACCACCAGGGAGACCAGCACCCCCAGGCCCGCCAGGCAGAGCAGCACGACGGCGATCGTGTGCCCGGTCGGCCCGGTGTCGGCCAGCACGTGCCCGGGCAGTGGACTGGCGGCCTGCGACTTGACCTTGGCCAGGCCGAGCGGGAAGAGAATGGTGTTCTCTACCAGGGCGTGTGGCCAGACCGCCGCGACCGGGCCGATGATCGCGGCTGCCGCGACGACAGCGGCCAGGATGAACCGCACTGCGGCGCGCCGTCCGTCCCGCACCAGGAGCATGGTCGCGGCCACGATCAGAGCCGGCCACGCGGTGGCCTTGGTCGCGGCGGCGACGCCCAGCACCAGACCGGCCAGCAGCGGCTCCGGGCGCCGCCAGAGCAGCGCGAGGCCGAGGCACAGCAGGGCCAGCACCGGGACGTCGGTGCCCCCCACCGTGAGCGAGAACGCGATCACCGGGGTGGCTGTGACGAGGACGGTCCAGCGCAGCACGTCCTTGGCCCCGGCGGCCGCCAGCGCGGCCGCGAACACGGCCACGAAACCCAGGGCGAACCAGATCCGCGGGTCGGTGACCAGTCCGGGGCCGAACAGCGCGCGCGGCAGCCCGAAGATCGCCATGACCGGCAGGTACGGGTTGTAGATGTTGGGGTCATGCGAGGCGGAGACGATCGCCTGGCTCTCGTAAGGGGATCCGTGCTGGACCAGCAGCCGGGCTCCCCGGGCGATCACGCCGACCTCCGGCTGCCACCGTCCCTGCTCGGCCAGCAGCGACATCGGCACGATCAGCGCTCCCCCGACGCCCAAGAGCAGGGCTAGGTCCACCGCCCGTGAGGATCTCCAGGCCACGAGCACCACGACGCCCAGGACGTAGGCCACCGCGGCGAACATCCCCCACAGCCGGTGCAGGGCGTCCGTGCTGAACACGCCCATGCCCGCGGCGAACAGCGCGCAGGCAGCAAACATCGCCGCCAGCCACGGGCGGGGAATGCTTAGCGGCGACTGCCATCCCAGGGCCGGCGCGCCCCACCGCAGCGGCCTTCGTCTGAGCAGGAGCATAGAGATACACCCTCCACAGGGTAATCCTAGCCTTCGGCCCCTTCGGCGCTGGACAGGCACCCCGGAGCACCGCTGCCCAGACTGGGCCGCTGAACACCTCGGGGGTGCGCCCGCACGGCCAGCCAGCTGGCCAGGCTGCCCGAGCACAGCAGCCAGAGAAGGTACACGGTCAGGGCCAGGTAGCTGAGCGTGGCCACACCGAGCATTGCGCCCACCCCGGCCACCAGCATGCGGCCTTCCCAGCCGATCCCGCCACGCGGATCTCCGGCCGGCAGCAGGTGCCGACCCCGGTACGCGGCGTCCAGCTGGCGGAGGGTGACCAGCCCGATCAGCGCGAAGACCAGCGGGGCGGGCACTCCCTTCGCGAATCCGAGCGCGGCCAGGTAGACGTACTGCCCGGCCTGGATAACCAAGGGTGTCAGCCAGTCCAGCGGGCCGTCGTGCGGATGCGCGGAGCCCGGCGCGGCCAGCAGCATCGCGGCCACCGGGGTCAGCAGGACCAGGCCAGCCAGGTCGCGCAGGCCCAGCGTGGCCAGCAGGACGGTTGCCGTCAGACCGGCTACCGCAGGTGGCAGCGGCACCAGCTGGCCACGCACAACCGCACCCGCGAACCGGGCGAGCGGGCCGTCATCCCGCGCGACCGCGATGTCGGCCGGGCAGAGTGGGGCCGCCGCGCGGTTCGCCGCCCGCGACCACCCGTTCCCGGCCCGCGGGCCGGCGATCGTCCAGGCCAGCGCAGCCGCACCCCACCAGATGAGGACGAGCAGGGACATCCGGGGGCCATAGAACACCGCGGTCACCGTGATCACCACGGCCCGCTCCCCGGCGGGCAGTCCGGGCAGGCGCCCGGCGAGGGCAGCCAGGGCCCGGCCGGGGCTGAGGTGCTCGTCCCCCGGCTGGGGCTCGTGCTCATCAGCAACAGCCGGGCGGGCCAGCCGGGCCACCTTCCGCATGCCGAGGAGGATCGCCGCGGCGGTGGCCAGGGCCCAGACCCGGTTCTGCCCGGGAGCCGCACCCGCGGCCAGTCCCTCGTAGACGGCGAGCTCGCCTGCCAGTGCGCAGACGACGGCCAGCCACCCGTCGTACGCACCCATGGTGAGCTGGCCGCCGACCCGCCGGGCCAGGTACCCGCCGCCGAGCGCCACGCCCCCGGCCAGCGCCGTGAGCGGGGTGCCCGCGCTGAACCACACTGCGGCGCATACGGCGCACGCCAGCTCGATGCCGGTTACGGAGTTGCGGGCCACGGCCCGGCCGCTCGCCCAGACGGCCACGCGCCGGGGCAGCACCACCACGGCCGTGGTTACCGTCATATCCCTCTCCGGTGCTCAGGATGCCTGGTGGCCCGCGAGCAAGCTCAGTGGCTCACCAGCCAGTACAGCGATTCTGCGGGTAACCCTTGGCTGTCGTACCCGGGTAGAGTCCGCTCATGCGAACGGTGGCTGTGGTGCTGGCGGCCGGGTCGGGGGTGCGCTTCGGCGCCGCGCTCCCCAAGCAGTTGCTCCCGCTGGCCGGGAGAGCGCTGCTGGAACATTCGGTCGCTGCATTCGACCAGGCTCCCGGCGTGGACGCCACCCTGGTGGTGATGGCACCCGGGCACGCGTCCCACGTCCGCGAACTCCTGGCGCTGGGCGGCTACCGCAAGGTGAGCGGGATCATCGAGGGCGGGCTGACCCGTCCCGAGTCGACCCGGCGGGCCATCGCGGCCCTAGGCCCGGCCGAGGGCAACGTGCTGTTCCACGACGCCGCCCGCCCGCTGCTCGACCAGGCCACGATCGCTGGCTGCGTGCACGCCCTGGACACGTACGAGGCCGTCGGGGTGGCGGTCCCCACCTCCGACACCATCGTGGAGGTCGAGGACGGCCTGATGACCGGCATGCCGCACCGCGACACGCTGCGCCGCTGCCAGACCCCGCAGGGGTTCCGGCTGTCGGTGATCCGCAAGGCCCACGAGCTGGCCCTGGCTGACCCCGCCTTCGCGGACCTCACCGCGACCGACGACTGCGGGGTGGTGCTGCGCTACCTGCCCGACGTGCCGGTCGCCGTGGTCCCCGGCAGCGAGCGCAACATCAAGATCACGTATCCGGGCGATCTGAGCATCGCTGAAGTCCTGCTTAGTGACGGCGAGCGCTGACCGCCTGCTTGACCAGGGTCTGCCCGAAGTCCCAGATCAGGCCGCTGCCCCGGCTGGCGTCGTCCATGACCTCCACGAACGCGTCCCGGAACAGGTCCACCTCCGCTTCGCCGATGGTCAGCGGAGGCAGCAGCTTGATCACTTCCACGTTGTCCGCCGCGACCTGGGTCAGGATGTGGTGCCGCTGGAACAGCGCGACCACCACGGTCTGCGCAAAGAGACCGTGCCGGGCGGCCTGGAGCACGTTCCAGGCCGCCCGTGATCTCATGGCCTTCGGGCGGCCGAACTCCAGGCCGATCATCAGCCCGCGCCCGCGCACCTCGGCGAGCAGTTCGTACTTGTCCACCAGCAACTGCAGGGCTTCCCGGAGCAGCGTGCCGATCTGCTCGGCGTTCTCCACCAGCTTCTCGTCGTCGATGACCGCGAGGGACGCCAGGCCGGCCGTCATCGCGGCCGCATTGGAGCCGAAGGTCGAGTCGTGCACCAGCACCCGGTCGATGGACGAGTAGACCTTGTCGAAGATCCACCCCTTGGCCAGCGTGGCCCCAACCGGGACGAAGCCGCCGGACAGCGCCTTGGCCACCGTCACGATGTCCGGTTCGACGTCGTCGTGCTGGTAGGCGAAGAACCGTCCGGTACGCCCGACTCCGGACTGCACCTCGTCGCAGATCAGCAGGGCACCGTGCTGGTGCAGCAGGGCCTGGGCGGCGATCAGGAAGCCGGGCGGGACCACCGCCACGCCCTTGCCCTGCACTGGCTCGATGATGAGCCCGGCGACGTCACCCTTGCGCAGCTCGGCCTCGAGGGTTTCCAGGTCGCCGAAGGGGATCATGGTGTCCGGCAGGAGCGGGCCGAAGCCCTTGCGGAACTCGGCGGACCCGTTCGTGGACAGCGAGCCGACCGTGAGCCCGTGGTAGGCATGGTCGCAGTAGATGATCCGCGGCCGCCCGGTCGCGTAGCGGGCGAACTTGAGCGCCGCTTCCACGGCTTCCGTGCCGCTGTTGCAGAAGTACACCCGGTCCAGGCCGGGAGCCTTGGCCAGCAGCCGCTCCCCGAGCAGGCCGGCCAGCAGCGGGGTGTCGAACTGGACCATGTCGGCGAGCCCGGCGTCCAGCATGTCGTGCAGCGCCTTGCGCACCACGGGGTGATTGCGGCCCACGCCGAATACCCCGAAGCCGGCCAGGAAGTCGGCATACGCCTGGCCCTCGGAGTCGTAGAGGTAGGCACCTTCCGCGCGCTCGTAGACGCGGTCGAAGCCGATAGCGTGCAGCATGCGGGGCAGCTGGGGGTTCAGGTGCTGGCCGGCGAGGGCGTAGCCCTCCCCGTGCCGGGCAGCGAGAAGCTCCGACAAGTCGAAAACCATGGTGAGTAGTCTGCCGACTTCCCAGGGCTTCTCGCTACCCGGGGTGTTACAAACCTGAGTCCTCCAGCATTTCGGTGACGAGTGCCGCGATCGGGGAGCGTTCCGACCGGACCAGCGTCGTGTGCGCGAACAGCGGATGCCCCTTGAGCTTCTCGATGACCGCGACCACGCCATCGTGGCGGCCTACCCGCAAGTTGTCCCGCTGGGCGATGTCGTGGGTGAGCACCACCCGGGAACCGGATCCGATCCGGGACAGCACGGTCAGCAGGACGCTCTGCTCCAGGGACTGGGCCTCGTCCACGATGACGAACGAGTCGTGCAGCGAGCGGCCCCGGATGTGGGTAAGCGGCAGCACCTCGAACATGTCGCGGGCCAGCACGTCGTCGATCACATCCTGAGAGGTGACCGCCGACAGCGTATCGTAGACCGCCTGGGCCCACGGGTTCATCTTGTCCGCCTCCGACCCCGGGAGGTAGCCGAGTTCCTGGCCACCCACCGCATACAGCGGCCGGAACACCACCACCTTGCGGTGCTGGCGGCGTTCCATCGCGGCTTCCAGGCCCGCGCAGAGCGCCAGGGCGGACTTGCCGGTGCCGGCCCGGCCGCCGAGCGAGACGATCCCGACCTCGGGGTCGAGCAGCAGGTCGAGGGCGACGCGCTGCTCGGCGCTGCGGCCGTGCAGGCCGAACGCCTCCCGGTCGCCACGCACCAGCCGGACGGACTTGTCCGGCAGCACCCGGCCGAGCGCGCTGCCCCCACCGTGGCCGCCTGCGGCCAGCACGAGGCCGGTGTGGCAGGGCAGGTCACGCGCCTGCTCGCAATCTAGCTTGCCAGTGTCGTAGAGCTCCTGGATGTCCTCCGCGCTCACCTCGAGCTCGGTCATGCCGGTCCAGCCAGAGTCGGCCGGCAGCTCGGCCCGGTACTCCTGGGCGGTCAGGCCGATCGAGGCCGCCTTGACCCGCAGCGGCAGATCCTTGCTGACCAGGACCACGTCTTCGCCCTCGGCCTCCAGACTGCGCGCGACTGAAAGGATCCGCGTGTCGTTGTCACCGAGCCGGAACCCCGGGGGAAGGACCTGGGGATCACTGTGGTTCAGCTCGACCCTGACGGTTCCGCCCTCGTCACCGATCGGCAGGTCGGCGTCCAGCCTGCCGAATTCGATCCGCAGGTCATCCAGGTGCCGGAGGGCCTGACGGGCGAAGTAGCCCAGTTCGGGGTGATGACGCTTGGCCTCCAGCTCGGTGATGACGACGATGGGCAGGATCACGCGGTGCTCGGCGAACCGGCTGATCGCGGCCGGGTCGGCGAGCAGGACACTGGTGTCCAGCACGTAGCTGAACCGGCGGCTCCCGGGTACTCCGGAAGCCCCACCGTCCTTGTCAGTGCGGGCGTTGCTGGGCCGCGGTTCGCGGCGGGCAGAAGAACTGGCCACTCGTTCTCCCCTGGGCGCCTGAGGTGGCGCCGCGCTCGGACACAGAAGTGTCTCCAGGACCGGGAGAGGCCCTCAAAGGGCCAGGTCCCGGCCCTTCGCTCGTCTCGCCTGCGTGCCAGGACACGAAGCTCGAGGATGTCGAGGGCCTTCCCGGGGGGACGGCTAGGCACCGCCCTCCTGATTGAAAGGTACCCGGGCGGGGCCATCCCCGGAAGACCCAGGCGGAGTGTCGCACACCACGCGGGACCAGGTTTAGGACGGGTTTAAGACCCGAATCTGCGCTGGCGGGCGGCGTAGGAGCGCAGCGCGCGGAGGAAGTCGACCCGCCGGAAGTCGGGCCAGTAGGCGTCGCAGAAGTAGAACTCCGAATGAGCGCTCTGCCAGAGCAGGAACCCGCTCAGCCGCTGCTCCCCGGACGTCCTGATGACCAGGTCCGGATCGGGCTGCCCGGCCGTATAGAGGTGCTCGGCGATGTGCTCCACGTCCAGGACCTCGGCGAGTTCCTCGATGGTGGTGCCCTTGGTCGCGTGGTCCTGCAGCAGGGAGCGGACCGCGTCCGCGATCTCCCGGCGCCCGCCGTACCCGATGGCCACGTTGACCAGCAGGCCGGGATTTCCGGAGGTGGCCTCCCCCGCGTCCTTAAGCACCTGCGCCGTCTCGGCCGGGAGCAGGTCAAGCGCGCCCACTGGCTTCACGTGCCAGCCCGCCTCGGCCAGGGCGCTGACGGTGCTCTCAATGATCTTCAGCAACGGTTCCAGCTCCGCGGCGGGCCGGGACAGGTTTTCCGTGGCCAGCAGCCAGAGGGTGACTACCTCGACTCGTGCCTGACGACACCAGCCGAGCAACTCGAAGATGTGGTCGGCGCCCTTCTGGTGGCCATTGCTGACGTCAGTGAAACCCGCCAGGCGGGCCCACCGGCGGTTGCCGTCCAGGATGACCCCGACGTGCCGCGGAACGGTGTGACCTGACAGGGACGCTTCCAGCCTGCGCTCGTACATCCGGTAGACGAGATCGCGGAGTCCCGTTCGAGCCTCGCGCAGCCCCATCCGAACCCACTTCCGCCGCTAGCCACCGGCCGACAGGCATGGCCTGCCCGTATCAAGGATGTCACCACTCGAGCGGGCTCGTGACACGACGGGCCCACCAGAGGGAACATCTCGGCCTGAAAGCTATCTAAACAAAAAGTAGCGGCGATGCGACCATTCGTTACTTCCCGTTCACCAGAACGGGTCCTCCCCATGGTGCGCCGGACAAGGCAGGAGGGCAGCCGCCCCGGCGCGGGCGGCCCGGTCAGGTCTGGGGCCCCTCAGCGCGGACCTCCTCGACCCGGCGCAGCGCCTCCCTCAGCTGACCGAGCCAGGACTCCTCGTGCTCACCGACCAGCCGGACACACCAGGCCAGCGCGTCACTGCGGCTGCGGGCCACCCCCGCGTCCACCAGCGTGTCGAGCACCCGGCGCTCGGATTGCCGCAGCCGGGTCATCACCGGGACCGACAATGTGGTGAACATCACCTTGCGGCCGCCGCAGATCACTCCCCAGGAGACCTTCCGGCTGAACTTGAGTTCAGCCTCACGGGCGATCTCGATCCGGTGGTCGCGCGTTTCCTCGCGGAACCGGCGGGCCCGCCCGTCCGCCGCGGCGGCCTGGGCGGCGGGCGACGCGTCCGCGGCTACCTCCAGCCCATCAATGGGACCTACGACGGTGACTTCTTCGCGGTCCACGAGGACCTCGGGGGCCTCGCTGAACCAGGCGGCGGGCAGCCGGCCCGCGAACCAGCCCCGTATTTCCTCGCCCGGTACGGCGTCATCGCCGTGTTTCTCAGTACTCATGTAATCATGTAATCATGCCGTTGGCGGTCAGGCAAGCGATAGCCGGGCAGGCAGGCACCCGTCAGGCAGCATCCATCAGGCAGCTACATGGCAGGCCAGGACCAGCGTGCCTCGGCCAGGTCAGGGATATGAGCGCCGGTCAGCCGACCGGCGAGGCGGCGACCTGCGCGGCGATGGCCGGGGACACCCGGACGACGCCCGCGAACTCGCTGCCGAGCGCCACCGGGACGATCTGCACGTTCTCCCCCGGCTGGGGCGCCTGGAGCATCAGCCCTTTACCCAGGTAGATGGCCACGTGCGAGATGTAGTCCGGGGCGGTGGGATCGGTGCGGTAGAAGAGCAGGTCACCTGCCTGGGCCTGGCTGAACGGGATCGCGGGCCCGGTCCGCGCCTGGTCAGCGGCCACCCGTGGCATGACCACCCCAGCCTGGGCGAACGACCACTGCACCAGCCCGGAGCAGTCGAACGTGGTCGGCCCGGAGCCACCCCATACGTACGGGGAGCCGACCCGGCTGGCCGCGGCCTTGAGCATCTCGATCAGCTCGGCCCGGCTCAGCGCCGCCTGCCCGTTGGCCGTCCCGCTGACCGCGGCACCGGCGGCCACGGACGCGCCGGCCTGCCCGGCTGCCGCCGGCGTGCCCTGCACTGAGGTCGTGACCAGTGGCTCGACCACGGCTCCGCGCGGCATCTGGGCCTTGATCTCGCGCACCAGCGAGGCGACCCGGTCATGCGGGGCGCTGATCACGATTCCGTTGCCGGCCGGGAAGCCGAGAGACTGGGCCACGGTCCGGGAGATCACCGCGTCCACCCCGCCGATCCCGACCGTGCCGAACCCGGCGACGCGCAGCGACCGCAGTGTGCGCCCGGCCACCCGCACTGTGCCGCCCAGCGGCAGCTTGCCCTGCTTGCCCATGGTGTAGGAGACGGCGATCCCGCCGGCGGCCACGTTGCTCCACAGTGGGCTGGACGAGGCGGTCGGCCTGGCCGCGAACGCGCGGAACGTGGCCGGGTCCACCCCCAGCACGGCGGCGAACGTGCCGTTCACCCGGACGCGGGCGGCGTCGACCGCCCGGGCGGCCTGAACGCCGCGCAACCGGGCGACCCGGGCCACGTCCTTGGCTGGGAGCGCCTGCTGCGCCACCACCATTACGTCCGCCCGGAGCAGCTTGCGCGGCGCCGCTGCGGCCGTGGCGGTGGCGGCCGACGCTGATGCGGACCCTGCTGAGGACGACTGCACCCCGGCGGCGGGGACCGGGACGCGCGCCGCCGCGGTAGCCGCGAGTGATGCCAGAGCGACCACGAGGACACCCCAGCGCCCCGCGTATGCACGCAGGCGGGCACCGCCTCGTGCCGCCGCAGCCGGAGCAGGAGTCACGAGGCCCCTATACCCAGGCACCGCCACGCATACCAGGACTGGCCGGCCGGTCTCGGCCGCCGGCCGGCCGGACGGGCGAACCCGCAGGCCAGCGCGCCGCACGTGGGACCGGCCTGGCGAAATTTACGGTGCCTTTACACCGGGGCGTCAGCGAGCAGCGCGGCGCGCAGCGCGTCCGGCTCGGTCACCGGGGCGAGGCAGGCGAAGCCCCGGCAGACGTAGGCGGCCGGGGCCCCGCCGACCAGGCCGCGGGCCTCGAGCAGAGGGATCTCACCGCCGGTGTCCCTGTCCCCCGGCTTCCCGTCCCCGAGGGCGATCACCGCGCCGGGCGGGGCGGCCTCCTGAGCCGCCCGATGCAGCCTGGCCGTACGCGGGTCGTCCGCCGGGCCGACGATCGCGATCTCGGCAGGCCCGGAAATCAGTGCCTCAGCGACCGCCAGGCCCGATCCCGCGGCCCGGGGGAAACGCGCCGCGATCGGCCCGAGAATGCCCAGTGCGGCGGCTGCCGCCTCCCGGTGCGGCATCGACCCGGTCAGCGCGGAGTAGCTGAGCAGGGCGCCTGCCGCAGCGAAGGCGCCGGACGGGGTGGGTCCGTCCGCCGGATCAGCGGGCCGGTAGACGAGCGCTTCCCCGTCGTCCGGGGTGTCGTAGAAGCCGCCGCTCCCGTCGCCGAACCGGGCCAGCGCGGTGCCGAGCAGATCCCCCGCCAGGGACACCCAGCGTGCCTCGCCGGTCACCCCGGACAGGGTCAGCAGGCCCTCGGCCACGCAGGCGTAGTCATCCAGCACCCCGGCGCTCCCGGAGGCCATGCCGTCCCGGGACGTCCGGGCCAGCCGCCCGCCGGACAGGTGAACCCGGGCCAGCAGCTCCGCCGCGCGCCGGGCCGCGTTCACGAAGGCGGGCTCGCCGAGCAGCAGCCCGGTCTCGGCCAGCGCCGCGATGGCCAGCCCGTTCCACGCCGCGACCACCTTGTCGTCACGGCCGGGGCGCACCCGCTGCCCGCGCGCGGCCAGCAGCGCGGCCCGGACCCGGTCGAAGCGGCCCGGGTCATCAGGCTCGGCCCGCCGCTGCAGCACCGAGCGGCCGTGCTCGAAGGTCCCGGCGGCGGTCACCCCGAACGAAACCGCGGCGTAGCCGCCGTCTCCCGCTCCGAGGGCCCCGGTCAGCTCATCCGGTGTCCAGGTATAGAAGAGGCCTTCCGCGCCGTCGCTGTCCGCATCGAGCGCCGACGCGAAGCCACCCTCCGGGGTGCCGAGCTCGGCGATCATCCACGCGCAGGTCTCCCGGGCTACCCGGCGGGCCAGCTCCGATCCGGTCCGCCGCCACAGATGCGCATAGACCCGGGCCAGCAGCGCGTTGTCGTAGAGCATCTTCTCGAAGTGGGGTACCACCCAGCCGGCGTCCACGGAATACCGGGCGAAGCCTCCCGCGAGCTGGTCGTACAGGCCCCCGCGGGCCATTCCCTCCGCGGTCCCCTGCACCATCTCCAACGCCATCGAGGCCGGCTCGCCGTTGCGCTGTCGCGCGCTCTCCGACTGGCGGAGCAGGAATTCGAGCACCATGGACGGCGGGAACTTGGGTGCCCCACCGAAACCGCCAGCGGCCTCGTCGTAGGTCTCGGCCAGGGTCGCGACGGCCTGGTCGCAGACGCTGGCCAGGACGCCCGCGGCCGGCGCGGCGGCGGCCGGGTCGATTCCCATCCCACGCAACGGTGCGGCCCGCTCGGCCAGCGCCGCGGAAATCTGCCGGGCCTGGGTGGTGACGTTGTCCCGGTCCTCCCGCCATGCCTTGGCCACCCCGAGGACCAGGCGCCGGAAGTGCTCGCGGGGGAAGTAGGTACCGCAGAAGAACGGATCCCGGTCCGGGGTCATGAAGACGGTCATCGGCCAGCCGCCCTGGCCGGTCATGGCCTGGGTCGCGGTCATGTAGACCGCGTCCACGTCCGGGCGTTCCTCCCGGTCGACCTTGATCGCGACTAGGTGCTCGTTCATCAGCGCGGCCGTCTGCGGATCCTCGAAGGACTCGTGCGCCATCACGTGGCACCAGTGGCACGCCGAGTAGCCCACGGACAGCAGGACCGGCACGTCGCGGTCACGGGCGGCGGCGAAGGCCTCCTCAGACCAGGGCCACCAGTCGACCGGGTTGTCCGCGTGCTGCAGCAGGTACGGGCTGGTGGCGTTCTTCAGTCGGGTGGCCATGTCCCCATCTTCGCCTGTGCGCCCGGCTGGCCCGGCCAGGGGAACGCTGGGTCCGCGTTGCGAGCGGAACTAATAACGGTTATCGTTTTCATCATCGGGGCGGGGATCCCCCGATCCAGCTCAGGCCATCCAGACCGGAGACCGAAACTTCATGCCCGTGCCCAGGCTTGTCCTGCTGGCGGTGGCCGCCCTCGCGACAGCGGCGCTGACCGCCGCCTGCTCGTCCAGCTCACCGACGGCTGATTCGAGCGGCAGCGATACCATCGCCGCGGTCGGCGCCGAGAACCAGTACGCGAACGTGATCGGCCAGGTCGGCGGCAAGTACGTGCACGTCAACGCCATCGAGAGCAATCCGAACACCGACCCGCACACGTTCGAGGCCAGTGCGAGCGTGGCCCAGGTGATCAGCGGCGCCGGCCTGATCGTGCAGAACGGCCTCGGCTACGACACGTACATGAACAAGATCGAGGCCGCGGCCCCGAACGCCGGACGCAAGATCATCGACGTGCAGCACCTGCTCGGGCTGCCGGACAGCACTCCCAACCCGCACCTGTGGTACAAGCCGACCACGATGCCGGCCGTCGCGAAGGCCGTGGCCGCCGACCTCTCGGCTCTCCAGCCCGCGCATAAGGCGTACTTTGCGGCCCGGGCCGCCGCATTCGGCCGGTCCCTGGTGCCCTGGTACCACCTGATCGCCGCGTTCAAGGCGCGTTATCCGGGCACGCCGGTAGCCACCACCGAGCCGGTCGGCGACTACCTGCTGCAGGCGGCTGGGACCCGCAACCTCACCCCTTTCGCCTTCCAGGCCGACGTCATGAACGGCGTCGACCCGGCCCCGCAGTACGTCTCGCTCCAGGACGGCCTGTTCTCCGGGCACAAGGTCAAGGTGTTCCTGTACAACCAGCAGGTGACGGACTCGCTGACCGCCTCGTTCCTGGCCACCGCACAGCGGGAGGGGATCCCGGTGGTCGGGCTGTACGAGACCATGCCGGAACCGGGCTACGACTACCAGTCCTGGATGATGGCCGAGACGAACGCGCTCGAGCGGGCCGCGGCGCACGGGATCTCCACCGAGAGGCTGAAGTGATGGCCGGGCCCGGGGATCTGCTCGACGTTGACCGGGTCAGCCTGCGGCTGTCCGGCCGGAAGATCCTCGACGACGTCACCTTCAGCCTGGGCCCAGGCGAGTTCGCGGGGCTGATCGGCTCGAACGGCGCGGGCAAGACCACGCTGCTGCGGGTCATCCTCGGGCTGCAGGCCCCGTCGGCGGGCACGGTGCGCGTGGCGGGCCAGCCGCGTACCCGGCGCGGCTCATTGATCGGCTACGTGCCGCAGAAGATCCTGCTCGACCCGGACATGCCGCTGCGCGCCCGTGACCTGGTCGGCCTGGGACTGGACGGTCAGCGGCTGGGCATCCCGCTGCCGTCAGCCCGGCGCCGGCGCCTGGTCGACGAGATGCTGGACGCCGTGGGCGCCGACCGGTTCGGCGACACGAGGGTGGGCCTCCTGTCCGGGGGCGAGCAGCAGCGGGTGCTGATCGCGCACGCGCTGATCAGCCGACCCCGGCTGCTCCTGCTGGACGAGCCGCTGGCCAACCTGGACATCGCGAGCGAGCAGGATGTGGTGGAACTGCTCGGCCGGGTCGCCCGGGAGCAGCAGATCGCGGTCCTCATCTCGGCGCACGACATGAACCCGCTGCTCCCGTTCATGGACCGGATCGTATATATGGCAGCCGGCCGCGCGGCCAGCGGTACCACCGCCGAGGTCGTGCGGCCCGAGGTGCTCAGCGCGCTGTACGGCCAGCATGTGGACGTGATCCGGGTGCACGACCGGATCCTGGTGGTCGCCGGCCGGGGCGCTGAGCTGGCCGGGGCGGAAGGGCTGGCTGTGCCGTCCGCGACCCCCGTCATCCACGAGGACGCTTAGTGCTGCACGCGATCTTCGAGCCTGGATTCTTCTCCAGCGGCCCGGTGCACGTGGCGCTGGCCGCGGGCGGGGTCGTCGCGCTGGTGTCCGGGATCGTCGGCTCGTTCACCGTAATCCGCGGCCAGTCCTACGCGGGCCACGCCCTGGCCGACATCAGCGTGACCGGCGGCTCCGCCTCGTTCCTGGTCGGGATCAGCCCGCTGTGGGGGTTCGTCGGCGTCGGCGTGCTGGCCGCCGGGGTGATGGACACGATCGGAATCCAGCGGCCCCGCGGCCGCGACCTGGCCACCGGGATCGTCCGCGGGGCCGGGCTGGGCCTGGCCGCGCTGTTCCTGTACTGGGACACGACGCACAGCAACGTCACCGGGGCCACGATTACGATCCTGTTCGGCTCCCTGTTCACCATCAGCAGCTCCATCCTCCCGGCGATCGTGGCCCTGAGCGTTGCGGCGGTAGCGATCGTGGCCGTGCTGTACCGGCCGCTGCTGCTCAGCACCGTCGCCGCCGACCTGGCCGCGGCGCGGGGAGTCAGTGTGCGGCTCGTCGGCCTGCTAAGCCTGACCGCGATCGCGCTGGCGGTCTCGCTGTCCGCGATGACGATCGGCACCATCCTGTCTACCGCGCTGCTGATCGGGCCAGCGGCGATCGGGCTCCGGCTCAGCAGCCGCCCGGGCCTGGCCATGGCCTGGTCCGCGCTGGCCGGCCTGGCCGCCACCTGGCTGGGGGTGCTGCTCGCCTACGACAGCTTCTACTGGCCGCCGGCCCGGCATGGCTGGCCGGTCAGCTTCTTCGTGGTGACCTTGATCTTCGTGGCCTACGTCGCCGTGCAGGGGTTCACCACCCGGGTGCGGAGGGCCTGAGCCGATGTTCACCGGGTTCATGACCAACGCCTGGCTGGTGGGCACGATCGTGGCCATCGTCGCGGGCGTCGTCGGGTTCTTCATCGTGCTGCGCGGCCAGGCGTTCGTCGCGGACGCCGTCCCCCAGGGTGCCTTCGCCGGGGCGGCCGGGGCCAGCCTGATCGGGGTGAACACGCTCATCGGGCTGGCAGCGGCGGCCCTGCTCGGCGCGCTCGGGATCGGCTGGCTGGGCCGCCGCGGCCGGCGGGACGTGGCCACGGCCCTGGCTCTCGTGGTCCTGCTTGGCCTGGGCGCGCTGTTCCTGAGCTTCAGCACGGAGTACGCGCCGGAGATCTACGCCCTGCTGTTCGGCGAGGTGCTCGGGGTGAGCACCAGCGAGGTGCTGCCGATCGTGGTCCTCGCCGTGGTGAGCGTCGCGGCCATCGCCGCGCTGTACCGGCCGCTGCTGCTGTCCTCGGTCATGCCGGAGCTGGCCGAGGCACGCGGCGTCCGGCCGGCCCGGGTGGAGACGATGTTCCTTATAGTGGTGGCCCTGGCCACCAGCATGACCCTGCCGGTGGTGGGGGCACTGCTGATCTTCAGCCTGATGATCGGGCCGCCCGCCGCGGCCCGGTCGGTGACCAGCAAGCCGCTGGCCGCCCTGGTGCTGTCGGCCGTTATTGCGGTCGTGGTGGTCTGGGCGTCGATCGCCGCGGCCTACGACACGAACTGGCCGGTCGGCTTCTTCGTGGGCACGTTCGGGGCAGCCTGCTACGCCGCCGGGCGGAGCTGGGCCGCGCTGCACGGGCGGCGTTCGGCCCACCCCGGACGGTGGCACGGAGCCGGGGACCACGGAGCTGGGGAGCACGGGGTACCGGCTGCTAATGTGCGGGTGTGATGACGCCGGTGCCTGCTAAGCGTCCGCTGGGCGGCACCCGGGTACGCGGGACCCGGCAGGCTGAGGCACTGTCGGCGGTCCTCGGCGGGCTGCCCGGGTTCTGCAGCGCCCAGCAGATCCATGCTGAGCTGCGCCAGCGCGGCGAGCACATCGGCCTGACCACCGTCTACCGGCACCTGCAGGTGCTGAGCGAAGACGGCCAGGTGGACACGATCCGGGACGCCAGCGGCGAGACGCTCTACCGCCGCTGCGAGAGCAACGCTCATCACCATCACCTCATCTGCCGTTCCTGCGGGACCAGCGTCGAGGTGGAGGGCCGCGCGGTGGAACGCTGGGCCGAGCAAGTCGCGTCCGAGGCCGGATTCACCGCGGTGGACCACACCGTGGAGTTGTTCGGGCTGTGTCCAGGGTGTAGCGGGCCCTCCGGGACGTAATGAGCAAATCCGGCCGGCCCGCGGCCCGGGATCGCATCCGGCAGGAACGGGAGCGGGAAGCCCAGCGCCGCCAGCGCAACCGGGTGCTGATCGTGGTGGGCAGCGCGCTCGGCGCGATCCTGATTGCGGTCGTCGTCATCGTGGTGGCCCGGCCTGGTGAGAGCACGGGGACGGGCACGGTGCAGAGCGCCTACTACAACGGCCCGTTCGCGCCGGTCACCAGGAACCCGGACCACAGCGTGACCATGTCCCGGACGACGGTGACCGCGCCGGTGCTGGACATCTATGAGGACTTCCAGTGCCCGGTCTGCGACGCGTTCGAGAAGGCCAACGGGGCGGTGGTACAGAAGCTGGCCTTCCAGGGCAAGGTTCGGGTGATCTACCACCCGTTCACGATCTTCCTGGGCGAGCAGCCAGCCCAGGGCAACTCCGTCCGGGCCTGGGCGGCGGCGCAGTGCGTGCCCGCCGGCTCGTGGCTGGAGTACCACAACCTGCTCTTCTCCAACCAGCCCGACGAACGGGCCCAGGGCGGTTTTCCCATCAGCCTGCTCCTCGCGCTGGGCCGGAAGATCGGGCTGACCAGCCCGTCGTTCACGCACTGCGTGTCGTCCCAGAAGTACGCCCCGCTGAACGTGCCGCTCAGCGAGAAGATCATCCGGAGCGGCATCGATTCCACGCCGACGGTGAAGCTGAACGGCAAGACGGTCAGCAACGCCATCCTGGTGCAACCCGGCACCGGCCTGCAGAAGCTGATCCTGGGTGCAAGCTGAGTGTCACAGCGCCAATCTGCTCCTGACGCTGGGCTACCTACCGCCCCGTGAATACTTACCGTTCATCACGTCGAGGGCCAGCCGGACCAGTTCGGCGTTGCCGCTGACCGGCTCGCCGTCCGGGCCGGTCGTGGTGTCCTCCAGGCCGATCCGGGTGGGCAGTCCCTCGCGGGCCGCGTGCGCCACCAGCGGCCAGCAGCCCTCCCCCTCGCCGTGCAGCAGCCGCGGGAGCCCGCGCAGCACGGAGTCGCCGAGCGCACGCAGGATCTCCCCGGCCACCCGGGGCGCGGCGTCGGCCCGCTCGTCCATGACTTCGACCAGGATCCGCGCTGGCGGCTCCGGCAGCCCGGCCCCCCCGAAGGCGCGGGCCAGCACCTGGACGTCGGCGACCGACCACACCCCCGCCTCGATGGCGATTCCCGCCGCGCCGAGCGAGCGGACGACGCCGGCCCACCCGTCCTCGCTGACGTTCACGGAGGCGAAATCGGGCCGTTCCCCGGCGGCCAGGCCTGACCACGCCGCGACCGCGGCCTGCCGGGCCGCCGCGTCCCCGTGCGTGATCCAGAGCCCGGTGGATACTCCTACCGCGACGCCGGGGCAGGACGCACGGATCGCGGCTACCGCCGCGCCGACGTCCGCGGCCCGCACCGACTCGGTGCCGTCCCCGCCGCGCGCGTGCAGGTGGATGGCCTCGGCCCCGGCCGTGACCGCGGCCGCCGCGTCCCGGGCGAGCTCGCCGGGCGTGACCGGCACCGCGGGGAACTCCGCCTGACTGCGTTTCCCGTTGAGGCAGGCCTTCAGCTGCCTGATGTCGCCGTTCATCGGGCCATGGTCCCAAAGTGGGCGCGTACTCTGCTAGCCGTGCGCAGACCCCGGGCTGCCCCCGCTGCCGGTGTCCTGATGCTGGCCACCGTGGCCGCCCTGATCGCGGCCCGGCCGGGCCCGGCGGTCCCGCCGCTGCTGAGCGACGGCATCGCGCAGCGTCCGTGCGCGCCGGGGCGTCTGGTCGCGGTGCCAGCCGGGTCCCGTTCGCGTTACCTCGCCGGCACGAGCGTGTTGCGGAGCACCTCGCCGTGCGCACCCGCCGCCGTCGCCGCGAGCCGGGCCTGGCTGGCGTCCGGGATCATCCCCGGAACTACCCCCACGCAGCGGTCCATGGCTACTCGGGCCCTGCTGGACCTGCGCCTGCTGACCCGGCCCGGCGGGGCGGTGCTGGCCGGCTGGCACTCCGGCTGGGCCGATACCTGGCCGCGCGACTCCAGTTGGGCCGCGGCCGCCCTCGCGGCCACCGGGCATTCCGCGGAGGCGCTGGGAGTGCTGGAGTTCCTGCGCCGGATGCAGTCCCGGGACGGAACCTGGGCGGCCCGGTACTGGCCGGACGGTTCGGGTCCGGTCCGGGACGGCCGGCCCGCCGAGCTGGACGCGGTGGGCTGGGTGCCCTGGGCGGTCTGGTCCTGGTACACCGCACCGGGGCGCCGTAACCCGGCTGCCCTGGCCGGGCTCTGGCCTATGGTCACGGCCGCCGCGGACGCGGCCAGCCGCTCGCTGTCCGCCAGCGGGCTGCCCGTCGCGTCGATGGACTACTGGGAAGACTCGGTACAGGTCACCCTGGCCAACGCGGCGGCGCTGCGGGCCGGCCTGCGGGCCGCCGCTGACCTGGCCCGTCTCCGCGGCGACGCGGGCCAGGCCCGGCGCTGGGGCGCCGTGGCGGCCCGGCTGACCCGGGCCATCGGCACAGGCTTCGGCGGCTACGGGTATCACCGGCTGCCGTTCACGGACAGCGGCACCGACACGGCGGTCACCTTTCTCGGCCCGCCGTTCGCGGCCGGGAGCCCCGCGGTGGCCACGGCGGTGCGCGGCACGGAAACCTCCGTCCGGCTGCCCGGCGGCGGCATGCTCCCGGGCAGCAGCTGGCCCGGGAACAGGACGCTGGCCTGGACGCCGGAGACCGCGTTCTTCGCGTTGTACGACGCCAGCACCGGCCAGCACCGGGCGGCCGCCGGGATCCTATCCTGGCTAGCCGCGCACCGCACCCGGCTGGGGGAGCTGCCCGAGCAGGTGAACTCCCGCGGTCAGCCCGCCTCGGTCGCGCCGCTGGCCTGGACCGACGCGGTGGTGCTGCTGGCCCTGGTCAGCCAGCAGCACCCATTCCCGGTTCTTCCCATGCCCCTGCCGGGCGGCTAGTACCGCAGTACGTATGTACCGCCCGCGCCGGTGGTCTCGTCCCGGATGGTTACCGTGGCCCGGCCGCGGAGCAGCTGGATGCGCACGTACACCGTGTCACCGGGCGCGGTGTCCAGGCTGATCCGCTGCTCGTTTGGCCGCTGCGGGACCATCCGCCACCAGAGGTAAGGGCCGAAATAGCCGCCTGCGGACGAGCCCGCCTGGATGAGCGGATCACCCGCCCGGCCCAGTCCGATACCGGCCCAGGACGACGCGGCTGCAGTCGGGTCATTCTTCGGCCGGGTCACCCGCCAGGTGCCGTCGACGACCGTCCGGGTGGTGGCGCTGGCCCGGCTGCCGCCTGGGCTGGGCCGCGGCGCGGTGGCCGGTGGCGTCAGGGTGCCGAGCGCCGGGGCGCCGTCTCCGACGATCGACTGGGAGCCTGCCGGCTGGGCGTCCCCCACGATCGACTGGGAGCTTGCCGGCTGGGCGTCGCCCACAATCGACTGCGAGTTGGCTGGGTGGGCGTCCCCCACAATCGACTGGGAGCTAGCCGGCTGGGCATCCCCCACAATCGACCGGGGTGCACTGGACGGGGTGACGGGGGCGAAGACACACGTGGTCCGCACGGACCGGACTCCCCCGGTCACGAATCTCCGCCAGGCGGCCAGCTGGACCCGGCCGGCGGGCCGGAGCGGCAGGTCATTCGCGGTGAGCTGGGCGGGAGTCGCGGTCAGCGCGTCGAATCCGGCAGGCAGCCGCACTGTGACGGCGGAGACTCCGTTCCCGCAATTGGTCACCACCCGGGCACCGGTCATGGGTCCGGCCAGGGCAGGGGCCGCCAGGAAGACAGGGGCAGCAGCCACCCCCGCGATCGCTAGAGGCCAGAGTGGCCTGCGCGCCACGGCGCGCATTAACCCGGCAGCGATCATCAGCGACCTCCTCGGGCCACAGGAACTATGCCTTTGGCGTGCGCCACGGAGGCGCACGCTCGACTGCAGGGCGGGGGGCTGCCGTCAGGTCCGGTAGATGCAGCATAGCGAAGTAAGGTCCCGCCTGGCCTGCTGCTGGGCAGGTGACATGTCATGAGCCGTATGTCCGCTGTCCGGCCGGCGAGAGTCTGTCCGATTTGCCATGATCTAGGGCGATGGGCGCGAGCCTGCAGAGGCGAAGAGCTGCTACAGCAGGCCGGGGCGGCGCTGAACTAGCCGGCTTACAGCACTGAGGCGAGCCACTGCTGGACGCTGGCGATGTGCACGGTGGACCAGGACCGGGCCACCACCGGGTCGCCGGAGTCCAGCGCGTCCAGGATGGCGTGGTGCTCGGCGAGCGTCCGCTGGGTGGCTCCCGCCTGGGTCAGACCGCGCCAGACCCGGGCCCGCGACGTCGGCCCGGACAGCGAATCAAGCAGTGAAGTCAGCACGCTGTTCCCTGAGCAGGCCGTGATCCGGCGGTGGAACTCCAGATCGTTGGCGACGAGGTCCTCGACCCCGGGATCCGGGCCCAGGCTGTCCAGCAGGGCGCGCAGCCCGGCAACCTCAGCGGCCGAGATCCGCTCCGCGGCCATCGCCGC
This sequence comes from Streptosporangiaceae bacterium, assembly GCA_036509255.1. Lineage (GTDB taxonomy): Bacteria > Actinomycetota > Actinomycetes > Streptosporangiales > Streptosporangiaceae > RYN-230. The sequence goes on along the minus strand of DATCFY010000077.1, from coordinate 16,084 downwards.
GGCCTCCGGCTCCAGCATCCGCCGGACCTCGAGGAATTCCAGCACGGTCCTGTCCCGGTGGAAGTCCACGCTGAAGCTGAGCGCCTCGAGCAGCAACGGGGGCAGCAGGCTGGTCACGTAGGTGCCGTCGCCGCGCCGCACGTCCAGGATGTTCATCATCGACAGCGCCTTGACCGCCTCGCGCAGCGAACTGCGGGACAGCCCCAGCTCGGCCGCCAGATCCGCTTCCCGGGGCAGCCGGTCCCCGGCCCGCAGCGTGCCCGAGACGATCATGGCCTTGATCTTCTCGATGGCCTCGTCCGTCAGCGCCACAGCCGTCCTCCCGTACCGTCTGCCCACTGCGACGCTGCCGGGCCCCGCCCACCGACATCTCCGGACATCCGATATCTAGGGCCGAGTATTCCACAGCACGGGCGCTCCACCGCACGAAGTGCCTGGTCAGCGCCCAGGTGGCGGGCGCAGCGGAGCAGAACACGCCCCGGCGGGAATCGCAACCCGCCCAGGCTGTCGCCGGCGCCTGATACCAAGGAGTCATGGTTTCCGATCCCGGCCTGCTGGTTTCCGACCCCGCCCTGCGCGAGGAGGCGGAGCTCTGCCTGCGGGCGCTCGCCGGGCCGTCCGCGCGGCTCCGCGACGACCAGTGGACCGCGATCGAGGCCCTGGCCCGCGACCGGCGCCGGGCGCTGGTCGTGCAGCGGACCGGCTGGGGCAAGTCGGCCGTGTACTTCGTCACCACCGCGCTGCTCCGGGCCCGGGGCATGGGGCCGACCATCATCATCTCCCCGCTGCTCGCCCTGATGCGCAACCAGATCGAGGCGGCCGCCCGGGCCGGATTGCAGGCCCGGACGGTGAACTCAGCCAACATGGGCGACTGGGACGAGATCTACGCCGAGATCGCCGCGGGGTCCGTGGACCTGCTGCTGGTCAGCCCGGAACGGCTGAACAACCCCGGCTTCCGCGACCTGGTCCTGCCCAAGCTCGCCGCCACCGCGGGCATGCTGGTCGTGGACGAGGCCCACTGCATCTCTGACTGGGGCCATGACTTCCGGCCCGATTACCGCCGGCTCCGCACCGTGCTGGAGAACCTGCCCGCCGGCGTCCCGGTGCTCGCCACCACGGCCACGGCCAACGCCCGGGTCACCCGGGACGTGGCCGAGCAGCTGGCCAGCGGGGCCGACGGCGAGGCGCTGGTGCTGCGCGGCCCGCTGGACCGGGAGAGCCTGTGCCTGGCCGTGGTGGAACTACCGACCGCGCAGCAGCGGCTTGGCTGGCTCGCCGAGCACCTGGACCAGCTCCCCGGGTCCGGCATCATCTATACGCTCACCGTGGCTGCGGCCCACGAGACCGCGGCCTTCCTGCGTGACCGGGGTCACGAGGTGCTGCCCTACACCGGGCGGGACGAGCAGGAGCAGCGGCTGTCCGCCGAGCGTGCCCTGCTCGACGGGAAGCTCAAGGCGCTGGTCGCGACCAGCGCGCTGGGCATGGGCTTCGACAAGCCCGACCTGGGTTTCGTGGTTCACCTGGGCGCGCCACAGTCCCCCGTCGCCTACTACCAGCAGATCGGCCGGGCGGGCCGGGCCGTGCCCCGGGCCGACGTGGTCCTGCTGCCCGGGTCGGAAGATCGCCAGATCTGGGCGTATTTCGCTTCGCTGGCCTTCCCGCCCGAGCCGCTGGTCCGGGCCACGCTCGGCGCGCTCGGCGACGCGAACGGGCCGCTGTCGTCCGGCGCGCTGGAGACTCAGGTGGACCTGAGCCGGGCCCGGCTGGAGATGATGCTCAAGGTCCTGGACGTGGACGGCGCGGTGCGCAAGGTCAGCGGCGGCTGGGCCGCTACCGGCCAACCGTGGGCCTACGACGCCGAGCGCTACGCGACGGTGGCAGCGGAGCGCCACCGGGAGCAGGAGGCGATGCTCGGTTACCAGCGCACCGGCGGCTGCCGGATGGAGTATCTGCGCCAGCAGCTGGATGATCCAGCGGCGCAGCCGTGCGGCCGCTGCGACAACTGCACGGGGCACTTCTGGCCCGCGGAGGTGTCCGCGGAGGGGGCCGAGCTGGCCCGGGCCAGGCTGCTCCGTCCCGGTATCGACATCGGCCCACGCCGGATGTGGCCGCACGGCATGAAGCCACTCGGCGTGGACGTGGCAGGCAAGATCGCGGCGGACCTGTCGGCGGACACCGGCCGGGCGCTGGGCCGCCTCACCGGCCTGGGCTGGGGGCCTAGGCTGCGCGCGCTACTCGAGACCGATAATGACGGCCCCGTCCCCGATGACGTCGTCACCGCGCTAGTCCAGGTGCTGGCCGCGTGGGACTGGGCACAGCGCCCGGCCGGGGTGGTCACCCTGCCCAGTCGAACCCGGCCCCAGCTCATCGCCAGCCTGGGCGAGCGGATCGCGGAGATCGGGCGGCTGCCACTGCTCGGCTCGCTGGAGTATGCGGGGAACGGCCCGGGGCCGAGGCAGTTCAACAGCCCGCAGCGGCTCCAGGCGATCTGGCGTGAGCTTCGGGTCCCCGCGTCGCTGGCCGGCGCAATGGGGTCGCTCGAAGGCCCGGTGCTGGTGATCGACGACCGCATCGACAGCGGCTGGACCATGACGGTCGCAGCCAGCCTGCTCCGCAACGCCGGCGCGCCCGGTGTACTCCCGCTGGTCCTCGCGGCCGTCGCAGGCTGATCCGCGCTCCGCCCCACAGTTCTGCGCCGGGGCCGCCAAGGACTGCGTCGTCTGGACGACGTTGCCTACGGGATCGAGACCTCCCTTCAACCCCGATCCCTCCGGTTGGCACAGAGCACGCCACGTCCCTCCCGCTGACCGGCCTGGCGTCACCGCTCTCGTGGTCGTGGCCGCTCTTTGATCCCCGCCGCGAGCAGGTCTGCTGCCTCAGTGATGCGGGCCGCACGGAGATCCGGCCGGCGAGTGGTCGCATCGATCCAGCGGAGGTAGGCCTTGCGGTAGAACTGAGCGAGCGTGTCGAAGAAGGCGCCCGCGGCCGGGTTGGCCTCGAGCGCTGCGGCGATGTCGTCGGCAAGATCGCCGCGTTGCGGGCCTTCCGGGGCCAGCTCAATGATCACGTCATCGCCTGCCGCCACGCCTATGCCGCGCAGGCGGTTCGCAGCCAGGGTCAGCACCCATCCGCTGCCCGCCGGCACAAGCCTTGCGCGGATCCGGCAGCCGCCGATCGTGCCGCCGACGGGATGGTTGGCCTTTGCACCCCACGCCTCATCCGGGTCGAACGGCATCGTGATGACCGCGCTGTCCCCAGGACCAGCGGCGACGACGGCGTGGAAACGCTGTGCACGCATGCCCTCTAGCGTGACATGACGGTGGCGACGGCGGGAGGTAAGCCCGGAGCAGTTGCGCCTGCGGCCCTGGCGTGCCCCACCGGAAGCTGGCGGTGCGTGGAGGATCACCGACGGTGGCACGCCGAGCGGCGAGTACCAAGCCAACCCGCGGTACTGCTCACGGCCTCGGCGAGATGAGGTCTCCTGAAGTCCTCGCGCCCCATCCCAGATCTACGGGTAGCGGCATGAGAGTGCACCTAGGTACTCAGCGGAACGGCGCACCCGTGGGCCAGGCGTCGTCTCGCGAGCCAGGAGACGACGGCCGCCATTCCCGCCTGATCAGCCCGTACACCCACGAGTCCGATACTTCGCCGTTCACGACGCAGTCTTCCCGTAGCGTCCCTTCACGCACGAACCCGATCTTCTCCAGGACGCGGGCAGATGCCGCGTTGCGCGTATCAGTCTCGGCCTGGACTCGATTCAGGTCCAGCGTGTCGAATGCCCACTGCAGCAAGGCGTGCGCGGCCTCGGTCGCGTAACCCTGACCCCATGCCGCATCGTGGAGGCAGTAGCCCAACGACGCGCTGCGGTAGTCCGGGTTCCATCGGGTCAGACTGCTCCAGCCGATGAAGGCGCCGTCAGAAAGACGGTCCATGGCCAGCCGGGCGCCGGTGCCTTCGTTCGCCATCTGCTGGCAAGCCGCGATGAAGCGCTCGGCGCGCGTGCGTTCGCTCCACGGCGGCGCGTCCCAATAGCGCAGCACGTGGGCGCTGCTGTGCAGGTCGAAGAGGGCGTCCGCGTCCACGTCGGTGAAGGGACGCAGTCTCAGGCGTGGGGTGTGCAGCGTGGGGGTGGGCAGGGACATGGATGCCATCTTGCCTCGTCACAAGGAGTTGCCGGGCCCACATCCGCGATGCCGGTTTCTCGCAACCGGGCACGTCAGTGGGAGGACAGAAACGCACGCTCATCGGCAGATCCGGACGACGCCTGTACACAGAGTGATCTGATCTGTGAGTCAGACAATCCGTTGCCGTAGGTGTGTCGTTATGGCGACTGCCACTGGCCGGTCGCTGGAGTCACGTTTCTTCATTCGACCCGTCCCGGGTTCAGCCGCGTCGGCGCCGCCATACTCTTTGGCCTGGAGCCGGCCCGGGCTTGAGCGCTGGCCTGGCCCGCTTCTCCCGGGGAAGGCTGACCCGGGCCGGGAGCACCGCCAGGTCCGGTAGATCCCGGGCGGCCTGGGAGAGCTCGCCGTGCGTCGTAGAAGTCAACGTGGCGTCAAGTCGCGCGTCGAGTTCGTCGAGGGTCAGCCTGCCTTGCGCGAAGTGCTCACCCAGGGCTGCGGCAGCTGCGTCCCGGTCAGCATCGCCAACGCGCACGCCGGGTGCTGGTGCCTGATGATCCTCCCCGGCCACCCGGGACAGCTGCCGCAGCACGGCGATGTAGCGATCCAGCGCGGCCCGGCCGTCGCAGGTGAGGGCGACGGTGGTCTGTGCGCTATCGTCACGGGTCTTTCCCGTCCGCACGTATCTGGCGTGGTCCAGCTCGCGCAGGCGGGTGAGCTGGCTGCCGGGTGCCAGCCCGATCATGTCCTGCAGCCGGGCGATGGAGAGCGCGTCGCCGTCGGGCAGGGCCGCCAGGGTCGCGACGATGCGCAGCCGCTCCGGGTCGTGGATCAGCGGGTCAAGTGCGCCGGTGCTCATGGTCGCCGGGCCTATTCACAGGCCGCCGAGCAGGTCGCGCAGCGCCTGGGTGTAGGTGCCGAGTGCCGCGCGGCCGTGTCCGGTGAGCGCGACCGTGGTTATGGACACGGTTCCGTTCCTGGTTTTCTCGCTGCTGATGTAATCGGCTTCCTCGAGCTTGCGCAGGTGGATGATCAGGTTGCCGGGGGTGAGCCCGATCATGTCCTGCAGCCGGGTGAAGGAGAGCGTGTCGCCATCGGGCAGCGCCGCCAGCGTGGCGACGATCTTCAGCCGGGTGGGCACGTGGATCAGCGGGTCGAGCGCGTCGTCGGTCATGTCACGCCCTCATGCGCGCTGCCGCCAGGCGATGGCGGCGGCGCTGCCGAGCAGCACGACGCAAAGGCCCACGCCAGCGACCGCCCACGCCCCGGCGGGTCCCGCAGGTATGGCCACGGCGCCGACGACGGCCACCGCCAGCGCGGCGGCGCACGCACGCCAGTCAGCCCGTGCCGCCATGATGCCCGCCCAGACCAGGCCAGCGACAATCAACGGCACCGTGACCGGGTAGATCCCGTAGACGACCGCGTCGCTCACCCCGGCGCCGGCCAGCACCCCCATGACCGCGAATACGCCGACCCATATCACCGCCATGACGGCGATCTCGGCCGGGCGCAGCCGGGTTCTCCCGCTCACTCCGGCGGTCGCACGCCTGGCCACCGCGACTGTCGCGACCAGGTTGAGGACCCCAAAGGTAATCACGACGGGGATGGCCGCGGCGGTCGGGTGCTGGTAGGGGTGCTGTCCGCGGACCGAAAGCCAGACCGCGCCGAAGGCGACCAGGACCCCGACCGCCCTGATCACCAGCAGCCACGGCGGGTAGGGCTCAAACTGGCGCCGCGCCCGCTGCGCGGTCTGGTCCAGCAGGGCAGCGGCCTGCTGTGGATCGAAGTTGCCGCCGTTGTCGGCGGAGGTGGTGGTGTCGGGTGTGGGGTTCATGGTGTCTCCCTCCGGATCGACTCTATGTCATAAAGTAGAGTCTTCTTTACGGCGCAAAGTCAAGGGCCTGGCCCGGAACTTTATGGCGCAAAGTATGAGGTGGCAGCCACCCGTCCGCGGCTCGTGTCAGGCGTGGGTGATGACGCACCACCGGCTGCCGGGACGCGCCCTACAGCCGCGCCAGCCATCCGTGCCTGGCGAATTGTTGGTGGTTGCGGTCAGGGAGCGGCGGCGATCGTGATCGACGTCGTCACCTTCGTGGCTGGGCTGGTCGCCACCGCCATCACGGTGGCCGCTGACCTCGCACTGGCCGGCGGCACCCTGCTGCGTGCGCCCAGGAATGGCTGCTTCGCCTCACTCCTACGGCCGCGCTCGCCATCCAGCAGACGATTCCGGCGTACCCCCAGGTCACAGCGATGTACACCCCGTCGAGCGGGGACTTCCCGCTAGCACCGTGGGCGGGCCTGGCGGTGCTAGGCAGTTATGCCGCGCTCGGGCTGCCAGAAGCGCTGCACGCAGAGCGGACAAAGTGCGAAGCCCCGCGCACCCTCAGCCGAAGACCGCGCTCAGCCGTGCCCGCGCACGCCATGCGGCACGTACGGCTCCTCCAGCCGGGCCATCTCCTCCGGGCGGAGCTTGAGTTGCTCGGCGGCCAGCGCGTCCTCGACGTGGCTTACCCTGGTCGCCCCCACGATCGGTGCGGTCACCCCCGGCTGGTGCAGTAGCCAGGCCAGCGCCACCTGGGCGGCGGGCACACCCCGGGACTCGGCGACCTCGTTCACCCGGTCGGCCACGTCGAAGTCGGCCGACTCGGTGTACAGCGTGTCCCCGAACGCGTCGCTGTTGGCGCGCACCGTGTGCTTGGCGCCGTCCCGGGTCCGGGTCCCGGTCAGGAAGCCGCGCGCGAGCGGGCTCCACGGGATGACCCCGACACCCATGTCGATGCACTGCGGGATCATCTCCCGCTCCTCTTCGCGGTAGACCAGGTTGTAGTGGTTCTGCATGGACACGAACCGGGTCCACCCCTGCCCCGAGGCGGCGTACTGGGCCTTGGCGAACTGCCAGGCGAACATGCTGCTCGCGCCGATGTAGCGGGCCTTGCCAGCGCGGACCACATCGTGCAGCGCCTCCATCGTCTCCTCGATTGGCGTGCGGTCGTCCCACCGGTGGATCTGGTACAGGTCCACGTAGTCCATGTCGAGGCGCTCGAGCGACGCATCGATGGAGTCCATGATGTGCTTGCGGGACAGCCCGCGGCCGTTGGGGCCGGGCATCGTGGCGCCGTGCACCTTGGTGGCGACCACGACCTCCTCGCGGGTGAACATCTTGCCCAGGAGCCGGCCGGTCGCCGTCTCGCTGGCCCCCGCGGAGTAAACGTCGGCGGTGTCGTAGAAGTTGATCCCGCCGTCTGCCGCAGCCCGGACAATGGGCTCGGCCGCGTCCTCATCCAGCACCCACGGGCGCTCGGAGTTGTTGCCGTAGCTCATCATGCCGAGGCAGATACGGGAGACCTGCAGGCCCGTCCGTCCCAGGTTGACGTAGTCCATGATCATCTCCGGAAAATGGGGAGCTGGGGTTACTTCTACCCTACGAGCCGGGCCACTCAGGCCCGCAGCAGCCTGCGGCTGACGACAGCCACCACCGCTACCAGCAGCACCGCGAACCCGAGCACCGCGACCCGAGCGGACAGCAGCTGGGTCGCCAGGCCCAGCGCGAGCACCGGGACGGCCAGGCCCACGTAGGCGACCAGGAACAGCCCTGCCAGCGCCTCGCCCCGGGCCTGCGGCCGGGCGATGGACAGGACCGTGGTCACGCTGCCCTTGAACGCGGCGCCTGCCCCGCTGCCCGCCACTATCCCGCCGGCCAGCAGCAGCGCCAGGCTGGCCAGCCAGAACGCCGCGGTGATCAGGGCGAGCCCGAGGACCAGGGCCAGCAGGCCGAAGGCCAGCTGGCGGCGCAGCCGGGCACGGCTCACCACGATCTGGGCCAGGGCCGCCGCGCCGAATACCGCGAACGTGGCCGCGCCGGCCAGCGCGTGTGAGGTGTCGTGCAGCGGGCCGGCGATGAATCCGGGAGCCAGGGACGTGAACAGGCCGAACAAGGCGAACTCGGCCCCGGCGGCCGCGCTGGCCGCGTAGAACGCCTGGCGGTGCTCGGCCGGGACCGACACCTGCTGCGGCCGGTAGCGGGGCCGCACCCCCGGGCGCGTCACCGTCTCAGGCACCAGCGCCAGCGCGAGTACGCCAGCCAGCATCAGCCCCTCGAACACGAGATAAGGCACGACCAGCGGGTCGCCCGCGTACTGGGCCAGGAAACCGGACACCAGCGGGCCGAGCCCGATCCCGCCCAGGTTGGCCGCAGTCGCGATGATCTCCGCGCGGCGCCGGGGCAGGCCGCCGCGGCCGGCCGCGTCCAGCTCGCTCAGGTACGCGGTGGCGGTGGCGGTCAGCATGCCCACGCTGACGCCCGACACGACCCGGGCGATAAGCAGGCCCGGCACCGTGGGCCAGAGCAGGAAGATCACCCCGGACGCCACGTTGACGGTCACCGCGAGGATGGCCATCGGCCGCCGGCCCACCCAGTCCGACAGGTGCCCGGCCAGGAAGAGGCTGGCGATCACGCCGACGGCGTAGGCCGCGAAGATTACCGTGATCATCAGCGGACCGAAGTGGTCCCGCGCGGAGTACAGCACGTACAGCGGCGCGGGCACGGCGGAGAAGGCCATGGTCACCAGGAACACGAATCCCACTAGCCAGAACCCGGTGCGGTGCCGGGCCGGGCGGGCGGGACCGGACGGGCGGCCCGGCCGTCCCGGCGGGCTCCCGGTGCTCCCGCCCTCGGTGCTCCCGCTCTCGATGCCCCGGACCAGGGGCGTCGTTGCTGACATGGCGAACTCCTTCACGTGCGGACTCCCCCAGCATCAACTGCACACGGTCATCTACGCAAACGAAACATCTTGCTAACGAGCATCTCTTACGCAGATAATCAAGTCCATGGAGCTCCGGCACCTTCAGTTCTTCGTCGCGGTCGCGGAGGAACTGTCGTTCACCCGTGCCTCCCGCCGCCTGCACGTCGTCCAGTCCGGCGTATCCAGCGCCATCCAGGGCCTGGAACGGGAGCTCGGAGCGCCGCTGTTCGACCGGGACCGGCACCGGGTGGCGCTGACCGACGCGGGGCTGGCGCTGCTGCCCGAGGCGCGGGCCACGCTGGCCGCGGCCCAGACCGCCCAGGACGCGGTGGCGCAGGCCCAGGCGGGCCTGCGCGGCACGCTCACGGTGGGCACGATGGTGTCGATCGGCACGGTCGACGTCCCCGGGCTGCTCGGCCGGTTTCACGCCACCCATCCCGGGGTGTCCGTTCACCTGCGGCACGCGCCGGCGGGCTCCGCGGGGCTGGCCGCCCAGGTGATCGCCGGGGAGCTGGACCTGGCCCTGGTGGCCCTGCCCGGGCAGGCGCCGGCCGGGCTGCGGCTGCAGCCGCTGAGCGAGGAGCCGCTAGTGCTGATCGCGGACCCGCGGCACCCGCTGGCCGGCCAGCACGGGGTAGTCCTCGCCCAGCTGGCCGAGGAGGACTTCGTGGACTTCCCGCCCGGCTGGGGCAACCGCACCGTGGCCGACCGGGCGTTCGCCGCGGCGGGCCTGGACCGCCGGGTGCCGTTCGAGGTGACCGAGTTCCCCTCGGCCACGGGCCTGGTCCGCAACGGGCTGGGCATCGCGTTCATCCCGCAGTCCGCGGTGGACCCCACCGGGCTGGCGGTGATCGGGCTGGCCGGACCGGCCCTGCTCTGGCGCGTCTCGGTGGCCACCCCGACCGCCCGGCGGCTGTCCGCCGCGGCCCGCGCGTTCGTGGCCGAACTCATCCCCTGATCGCTGACCGCGATCACCAGCCTGACGGATTCCTATCACCGACGCGGCATGTCCTGCCGGGACCGGGAAGTTGAGCTAGGCAGGCATCCGAAGGCACACACATAGGAGCACTGATGCGCACCAGGTCCATTGGCGGTCTCACGGTCAGCGCGATCGGCCTGGGCGGCATGCCCATGTCCATCGAGGGCCGGCCGGAGGAGCAGCGATCCATCGCCACCGTCCACGCCGCCCTGGACGCGGGGGTCACGCTGATCGACACGGCCGACGCCTACCACGTCAACGCCGGAGAGGCCGGCCATAACGAGCGGCTCATCGCCCGGGCCCTGGCCACCTACGGCGGGGACACCAGCGACGTGCTGGTCGCGACCAAGGGCGGCCACGTCCGCCCCGGTGACGGCTCGTGGATAGTAGACGGGTCCCCGGCCCACCTGCACGAGGCCGCGGAGGCGTCGCTGAAGGCCCTCGGGGTGGACGCCATCGGCCTCTACCAGTTCCACCGCCCCGACCCCAAGGTCCCGTACGAGGACTCGATCGGCGCCCTCAAGGACCTGCTCGACGCGGGGAAGATCCGGCTGGCCGGTATCTCCAACGCCACAATCGCCCAGATCGACACCGCCCGTCGGATCCTGGGTGAGGGCAACCTGGCCAGCGTCCAGAATCAGTTCTCGCCGGCCTTCCGGTCCAGCGAAGACGAGCTGCGGCACTGTGCGGACCTGGGGATCGCATTCCTGCCGTGGAGCCCGCTCGGCGGGATCGGCCAGGCCGGCGACCTCGGCGCCAGGCACTCGGCTTTTCAGGAGATCGCGGACGGCCACGGTGTCTCGCCGCAGCAGGTCACCCTGGCCTGGATGCTGGCCCTGGCGCCCGTCGTGATCCCGATTCCCGGGGCGAGCCGGCCCGCCTCCATCACCGACTCAGCCCAGGCTGCTGACCTGGTGCTAACCGGCGCAGAAGTGGAGCGGCTCAGCAGCGCCTGACTCTCGCGGCCTCAGTGACACCTAGTACGTTGACTGATATATTTGTCGCCGTACTAGGAAGCTGAGCCGTACGGGGAGGACGAATGGCGGCAGGCAAGTCGCGCCGGGATGACGCGGCCGGCCAGGACGTCCTGCGACGGGCCGGGGACGCGTCGGTGCTGATCCTGACGAGCCTCGCCGACGGCCCCAAGCACGGTTACGCCCTGATCCAGGACATCAAGGGCTTCGCCGGGCTGCAGCTCGGGCCCGGCACGCTGTACGGCGCGCTCGACCGGCTCGAGCAGCTGGGCCTGGCCGAGGCCCTGCCCACGGAGGACCGGCGGCATCCGTACCGCATCACGCCGGCCGGGGCGACGGCCCTGCGCACGCACCTCGATTCCCTCGAGCGGGTCAGCGCGGTCGGCCGGCTTCGCTTGCAGCTGGGCGGCATCTGATGCCGGAGCCCCGGCCGGCCCGCATGGTCGAAATCGTGCTGCGCTGCTATCCACGGCGCTGGCGGGGGCGACACGGCGGCGACGCCGCCGAGTTGGCCGCGCTGCTCATCCGGGACGGCGTCCCGGCACGCTCCATCGCGTGGAGCTACCTGCACGGCGCGGCCCGCGAGCGACTGGCCCCCAGAGCGGGTCGGCGCCTGGCCGCGACAGCGGCCGCCCTGCTGGCCGCGGTCGTCTCGGTAGGGACCCCGCTGGCGCTGCTGTCCGCAACGGTACCGGCCAGCGCCGCCAGCGCTCACGTCAGCAACCGGCATGACACGGCTGCACGGCGGGAGCCGCTGCTGCGGTGCCCCGACCTGCTCGGCGAGCCGGCCAGGCAGGCGCTGCCCGTGCCGCCCGCGACAAACCGCACGGCGGACGGCCATGGCGAACACTGCTGACCAGGCAGGCCAGGCCAGGGACGTGACGGGCGGGGACGCGACAGCCGGGGACGTGACGGGCGGGAGCACACCCGGAGCCGGGCCGTCCCCGGCCAGGCGCCGCCATGCTCTGGCCGAGACAGCGGCCACCCTGATCGTGGTCGTACTGCTAGCCGTGGGGCTGCGGGCGTTCGCCCTGCAGACCTTCTTCATCCCCAGCTCGTCCATGGTGCCGACGCTCCAGGTCGGTGACCGGATCCTCGTGCAGAAGGCCTTCTTCAACTGGCACGACCTGCATGAAGGGGACATCGTGGTGTTCACCCACCCACCACGTGATGACTGCCCCGGTCCCGCCGATGGCGACCTCGTCAAGCGCGTCATCGCGCTCCCGGGGCAGACCATCTACTCGTCCGGCAACACGATCGTCGTTAACGGGCGGCCACTGGCCGAGCCGTACCTGCCCCGTATCGATCCGCTCGGTCCCCGGATACCGGGCGCCACCCGGGAGCACCCCTTCCGTGTCCCGCGCGGGGAGCTCTACGTGCTCGGCGACAACCGGGCGATCTCCTGCGACAGCCGCTTCTGGGGCCCGATCAAGGGCAGCACCATCATCGGCCGGGTGGTGCTGCTCTGGTGGCGTCATGACCACCCCGACCTGCACGCCTTCTGAGCCGCCAGCCACGGTGCAGCGCGTTCCGCGCCACCCTGGGCCCTAGGCCACGAACGGCGCGGCGCCACTCTCGTTCGTCATCGAGCGGCCGGCGGCGGCCCAGCCGGTCATGCCGTCGCTCACGTTCACCACGTCCCAGCCCGCCCCGGCCAGCGCGTGCGCGGCCTGGCTGGAGCGGCTGCCAGCCCGGCAGATCAGGTACACCCGGCCATCGTGGGGGATCTCGGTGTAGCGCGCCCCGAGCTGGCCGAGCGGGATGTGCATCGCCCCGGGGGCGTGCCCCGCCGTCCATTCGTCGGGTTCCCGGACGTCCACCAGCAGGGCATCCGCGGGCACCTCCGCGGCAGGAACCTGCGCTAGCCGCGTTTCCTCGGTCATGCCGCACACCCGCTCATGCTGCGCACCTGTCCATCTGGCACCCTCCCCGCAAACCGTTACCGATCAACCCATTGTTGCGCTGCGGACACGTTGATGCACATCATTCCGTGGCCTGTTCCGCGCCCTGAACCTCCTGGCCGTCCCCAGCTAGCTTCTCCTGCCCGGCCAGCCGTAGGTAGGCCGGGGTGAGCAGGGCGGTCAGATCCTGCCCGCGGACCTGGACCGCAGGCGGCTCGAACGAGCGCAGCACCAGGTCCGCCGGGGTGGCCGGGACGGCCTGGCCCGCGCGGAGCCGGGCCCGGGACAGCCCGGGAGACCAGAACCGGTCCAGGTTCTCCGCCAGCGGCGCCGCCTTTATTTTCCGCAACGGGTCCGGTCCGGGGCCGGTCGCCCCGGACAGCCCGGTGTCGTCCGCGGCTGGCCGGCGTCGCAGCGCGCCGAGCAAATCTTCCCGTCCGCGACCGCGCCAGGCCAGCATCGCGAACGGATCGTCATCGAACTTCTCGGCCAGCACGTAGCAGACGGCGGCCAGGTGCTTGCAGGGAATGCCCCAGTCCGGGCAGGAACAGGACATCTCCAGGTCACGGGCGGACCGCGGGAACAGCGGGGTGCCGCACGCCGCGAACACGTCCTCGATCTCGTGCGGCATCTCCCCGGCCAGCAGCTTGGCCCGGAACAGCGCCTGCGCGCCGAGCGCCTCGGTGACCGAGCGCCACTGCGCGGTGGTCAGCGGGAGCACCCCGATCCGGACCTGGTAGGGGGCGGGCCGGGAACCCTGCACCCGGGCCCGGACCTTGCCGGTGCTCAGCTCGAACTCCATGACCTGGCCGCGCCGGGCGTAGTTCCGGCCGCGGGCCAGCCGGCCGCTCATCCCGAACGACTCCAGCACCTCCACGAAGCGGCGGGACCACCATTGTTCGCCGATCGCGCCGCGCTTGCTGCGGGCCTTGATGCCGTTCTCGACCTGGCGCGGCGCGGACGCCTCGTGCCACCAGGAGTTGTCCCGTTCAGTCACTCCGGCACCGCCTCCGTGCCCAGGGCCAGCACCTCGCGCAAATCTGCGCTGGACAGCTCGGTGAGCCAGCCCTCCCCCGTGCCGACGATCCGCTCGGCCAGCGCCTTCTTCTCCTCGATCATGGCGTCGATCCGCTCCTCCAGCGTGCCCACGCAGACGAACTTGCGGACCTGCACGTCCTTGCGCTGCCCGATGCGGAAGGCCCGGTCGGTGGCCTGATCCTCGACGGCCGGATTCCACCACCGGTCAAAATGAATGACGTGGCTGGCGGCGGTGAGGTTCAGCCCGGTGCCGCCGGCCTTCAGCGAGAGCAGGAAGACGGCCGGCTCCGCGGCCTCCTGGAACTCCGCGACCAGGGCGTCCCGGGCCTTTTTGCTCGTGCCGCCGTGCAGGTAGAGCACGGGGCAGCCGAGCCGGGCGGCCAGGTAGGGCTGGAGCACCCGGCCGAACTCGGCGTACTGGGTGAAGCACAGCGCCTTGTCCCCGGCCGCGACGATCTCGTCGCAGATTTCTTCCAGCCGGGCCAGCTTGCCGGACCGGCCGGGCAGCCGGGAGCCGTCCCCGAGCAGGTGGGCCGGATGGTTGCAGACCTGCTTGAGCTTGGCCATGGTGGCCAGCACCAGCCCGCGGCGCTCGATGTCGGCCTCGGCGGCGTCGATCCGGGCCAGCATGTCGGTCACGGTGGCCTGATACAGCGAGGCCTGCTCGGGGGTGAGCGTGCACCAGATCTTCATCTCGATCTTGTCGGGCAGGTCGGAGATGATTGAGCGGTCGGTCTTGACCCGGCGCAGGATGAACGGGCCGGTCAGCCGCTTCAGCCGGGCCGCGGCCTCCTCGTCGGCGTGCCGCTGCACCGGGACCGCGAAGTTCTCCCGGAACTTCTCGGCCGGGCCGAGGAGCCCGGGGCTGGTGAACTCCATGATCGACCACAGCTCGCCCAGGTGGTTCTCGACCGGGGTGCCGGTCAGCGCCAGCCGGGACCGGGCCGGCAGGGCGCGGACCGCGCGGGCCTGCCGGGTGCCCGCGTTCTTGATGTTCTGCGCCTCGTCGCAGACCACCCGGTGCCACGGCACCGCGGCCAGCGCCTCGCGGTCCCGGGCGGCCAGCGCGTAGGTGGTGATGACCAGGTCCGCCCCGGTGAGCGCGGCCTGCAGTTCGGCGCCGGCCAGCCGGTCCGAGCCGTGGTGCACGTGCACGGCCAGGTCCGGGGTGAACCGCTCCGCTTCCCGCTGCCAGTTCCCCACCAGCGACATGGGGCAGACGAGGAGCGTGGGTCCGGCCTCTGCCATCTCATCGCGTCGCACGCGCTCGCAGTCCAGCAACGCCAGGGTCTGCACGCTCTTTCCCAGCCCCATGTCGTCGGCCAGGATCCCGCCCAGGCCCAGGCCGCTGAGGAAGGTCAGCCAGGCCAGGCCCCGCTCCTGGTAGGGGCGCAGTTCGCCGTGGAACGACGCGGGGGCGGTCACCGGGATCAGCGAGTGGTCGGACTGCCCGGAGAGCAGGTCCCCGAGCCATCCGTCCGCGGCGACGGCCGTGACCTCCAGATCGTCCTCCGGGCCGCGCAGCCCCGCCACCAGGACGTCACCCGCCCGCATCACCCCCTCGCGGCCGCGCTCCATGAACGTGAGCGCGGCCCGGAGGTTACGGTCGTCCAGCTCCACCCACTGCCCGCGGACCCGGACCAGGGGAATCTTGAGCTGGGCCAGCTCGGCCAGCTCGTCAGCGTCCAGCGTGGTGTCGCCGACGGCCAGGTCGTAGCGGAACTCGACCAGGTCATTCAGGCCGAATCCCGAGCCGTTACCACCGCCGGGCCGCGCTGGGGAGGACGGCGTGCTGCCGGTGGCGGCCCGGGAGGTGAGCTTGAGGCCGAGCCGGGCCTTGCGGGCCCAGTCTGGCAGCAGCACGCCGAAGCCGGCGCCGGACAGCAGCGGGCCGGTCTCCTTCAGGAACCGGAACGCCCCCGCGGTGTCCAGCGTGACGGAGGCGGGTGCCGGGGCCCGCAGCGCGTCCTCCAGCTCACCGAACAGCCGCGTGGCCGAGCCCAGCCCGGCCAGCAGTTCCTCGTCGGGGCGGGTGATCCCGCCCGGGGCCCAGCCGCCGGTGCCCGCCCACACGTCGTCCGCGGGGAGCATCAGGCTGGGATCGTCGGTCGCCTGCAGGGCGAACTCGACGTGCCACGGCCCATCGGCGGGCCGGGTGGGCTGGCCCTCGCCGGAATCGCGGTCCGGGTCGGTGTCGTGCAGCACCGGCTCCACCAGCCGGAAGCAGGTGCGCACGGGACCGGCCGGGGCCTGGGCGGTGGCCCGCCAGTCGTCGAGGCTGGCGGCCAGCGCGGCCACCTCCGCCTCGTCTTCCTCGGAGGCCACCTCG
>DATCFY010000076.1:0-6422 GCA_036509255.1 Streptosporangiaceae bacterium | reverse complement strand
CGGTCGATGGCCTGGGTCTGCTCCGCGTCGGTCCAGGACATCTCGGCCAGCACGATGTTCGAGGCGACCTGCAGATTCAGGCCCACACCAGCCGCGGTCAGCGAGCACACCGCGACCGCGACGTCCGGGTCGTTCACGAAGGCTTCGACGTTCGCCTGCCGCGCTGTGGGCGTCTGGCCGCCACGGATCGACGAGAAGCGCACCCCCTGCCGGGCGAAGATCTCCTCGGCGGCGTCCATCACGTCGACATGCTTGGCGAAGAAGACAACCTTGCCGGCGCTGCGGGCCAGCTGAGCCGCGTAGTCCGCGGCCAGTTCGGCCTTCGCCTGGCCGATGCGTCGCATCATGGTGAACACGTTCTCGCCGGACTGCGCGCCCGTCGCCTCCTTCAGCTCCGACTGGGCCACCCGGCGGACGAGGTCGTGGTCGATGCCCTCGGCGCCGGCGCCGGGGGACCGGCTCGCGGACGCGGTCTTGTACCGCGCCACCATCCGGCCAGCGAGGTCCCGTTCTGCCTCCCGGATCGACCGGCCGGCCCGTTCGTCCAGCTCAACGGGGAGGTCAGCGATACGACGGGCGGGGATGTCGGCGGCCACGTCGAGCTTGCGCCGGCGCACGATGCCCAGGTCGATCACGCACTGGCGCGCCGCGGCGTAAAAGCTTCGGTCGGCAGGCGTCAGGCCGGTGTCCTCAAGCGCGTCCATAAGCTGGTCGAGGGGCTTGCTGTCGTCGATCCAGCCGAGGAACTGCCAGATTGCCCGGAAGTCCTCGATGTCGTTGATCAGCGGGGTGCCGGTCAGGGCCATCAGCAGGGGCCGGTCCGTACGGGACCTGATGCGGTCGGAGAGCGCGAGGACGTTCTGCGAGCGCTGCGAGGTCTTGTTCTTCATGAAGTGAGCCTCGTCCACGACCATGCCGCGGAAGCCGAAGTCACCGAGCCAGCCCATGTGGCGGTCGAGAACCTCGTAGTTGAGCACGACGATATCGGCGAATCCGTCGACAGCCTCGCCGTCGCCCTGCACCACCGTGGCCGGGCGGTGGGGAGCCCAGCGGGCCGCCTCACGGGCCCAGTTGGTCTTGACGACGTTCGGCACGACGACCAGCAGCGGGTAGGCGTTCGCTGCCTCCGCGGCGAGCAGCGCCTGGGCCGTCTTGCCCAGACCCGGCTCATCGGCGAGCAGGAATGTCCGGTGACCGGCAGCGGCCGCGGCGACCAGCTGCCCCTGGTGCGGCATCAGTTCCAGGCCCGCCGGGGTGAACCGTTGCGCCGGCGCCGGGAGCGCCATGCACGCCGCGGCTCCCCCGCCGGCACGTTCGAAGGAACTCAGCAGCGGGCCGAGCAGCTCCCAGCCGGCCAGGCGGCGCGGACGGGAGGCGCTCCGCGGAACGGCGGAGAAGTCGGGGGCGAGAAAGGGGTTCGCCAGTTGCCGGGAGATCACCGGCTGCGGCACGACCCGCCGCTCCGGGCCGGCGGAAGCTGTAGCGGTCTCCGCAGGCGCGATCTCCTCGGGCGCCGGCTCGATCCCGAGGTCCCGCAGCATCTCCCGCTTGAGCGACCGGGCCGCGTCGGAGACGCCGGAGCCCTCGGCGAGCAGCGCCAACAGCCCAGCGTCCTGGACGGCGGTCGCCGCGAGGATGGCCGCGACGCCGTCCAGGCGCTTGAGCTGCCCGGCCCGATGACTGCCGCTTCCGGCCGCCGCCCGGACGCGGGCACGCTCGTCCCGCAGCAGCAGGGCGACGGCCTGGAACTTCGTGCGCACGGCAGGCGTCACGCGGCCGCGCCGGGCAGCCGCCTCAACCTCACGGACGGTTCGGGCGAGCACCGGGACGACATCGCCGCGGTGGTGGACGCGCCGCTGCTTCCGCGGGGCGGTACGGCGAGCGCCCGTCTGGCGCTGGCCTGGTCGAACCACAGACTTCTCCTCTGGAATACCGGACACGGTGGCCACGGCAGCATGCAGCACACTCCCGCGGCCGGGGCGAGAAACGTCCCGGGCAGCGGGCCTGATGCTGTGAACGCCGAGCCGACTTGCGGATCTCCGACGATCGACCCAGGCAGGCCCCAGCAGGCTGTTTACACGAACCCCTGAGCCGCCGGCGGGCACGCTGGTGACCACGGCGCGGGGAAAGTCGTCGCCGGACGACCAGCCCGGTTCCCGGCTACCGCTCATGTTAACGCGCGCGAGAGCGCATAATTCCCGGCCGCACTGTAGGTGAACGTCCTCAATTGCCGCTGGTCGAGCGCTGGCTCGTGGCCATGGCGGGAAACCGGGTTGCGGCGCGGCCGGTGTCGGGAGACGATCCGCCGCGCGGGAGCAGAGTTGGTGACGGAGCGGCTGGCGCTGCGCCGGTTGACCGCCGATGACGTTGACGAACTGGTGGCGCTGGACGGCGATCCGCGGGTCATGCGCTTCCTGGGCCGCGCGCCCAGGTCCCGGGCGCAGATCGAGGCCGAGGTGCTGCCCCGGTTCCTCGGCTATTAGTCGCGGTACCGCGACTTCGGATTCTGGGCCGCCCACGAACGTCGCGGCGGACGCTTCCTCGGGTGGCTCGGGCTGCGTCCGGTGCTGCCTGCCACCACTGCGATGGTGCACTGGCCGGACGCGTCACCGGGTCCGGTCACGGTGGCAGAGCTGGGTTACCGGCTCCGGGCGAGCGCCTGGGGCCAGGGATACGCAGCCGAGGGTGCCCGGGCACTGGTCCGGCGGGCCTTCACCCACCCGGCTCTGAGCCGGATCGTTGCCACCACCATGGCCGTCAGCACCGGGTCCCAGCGAGTGCTGGAAAAGGCCGGGCTCCGCTACCTGCGCACCGTGCACCTGGACTGGGCGGATCCGCTACCGGGAAACGAGCACGGCGACGCCGGGTACCAGCTGTCCCGGGAGGACTGGCTGCGCCCCAAACCCCGGCACCAGCATGATCGGCCAGTGCACGCTCATAGCCGCGATGTGGCCGGATGGACCCCGAATGGCCTACGGCCCGGGCCAGCAAGACCCGCCCCAGCAACCGCACCGCCAACCCGGCCAGATGCCCCCTGCCTTCATGCAACAGGAAGGCTGGGGCGCACCCCCACCACAGACGCCCGTGCACGTCCCGCCCCCGGCGCAGCCGCGGAAGCGACCCAAGGGTGGCCGGGTCATCGCAGAGATCGTCGGTGGCGTAGTCCTACTCTTCCTCGGCGTCGCGATCGGCTCCACCGGCAAGACCACTCCGAGCAGCTCCCCGGCCGCTTCCTCTTCTCAGCCAGCGCAGGCGGCCGCGACTAGTGCACCTCCCGCGCCGACTCCGGTGACCGCCAGCCCGAATGGCACCTATCAGGGCGCGTGTAACTACACGCTGGGCGATAACCCGGTGGGCGGTACCGCAGTGGCAACGGGTGACGTCCAGGTTACCAATACCGGCAACATCGGCACAGTCGTCAGAGTGAAGATCACCTGGCCGCAGCAGGGCTATCCCTCGCTGGCGATGACAAGGAAGATCCGACTGACTGCCGGGGCTAGTCAGGACGTCCAGTATCACATGCCGCTGACCTATGACCAGATCAGCAATCTCCAGAACTGGCAGACCGGCCACAATTACCAGGACGGCTGCACGTACAAGGCCACGATCATGCGCACGTTCGGCCATCCGCAACAGCCGCGTTATGTGTGTAGGCCTAGCCCGGGAATGTGGGTGCGGCGTTCAGGGTGCTGGTGGTTTGGCACTGCGGGTGGCGGGCGGACGCTGGAGTGCTCGGGCGGACCGGGCTGTGAGCCAGGTGAAGCCGGTGATGATGCTGGCGCGCTGGAACAGTCCGTCGAGATTGACCAGCCGGGGTGACTGGCCGAAGCCCGCAGCGGCCAGGGCCATGGTGGCCAGCATCGTGACGGCGGTGCCCCCGCTGTAGAGCGCGAACCCGCGCTGGCCGGCCCGCCAGGATCGCCAGCTGCAGGCGAGCACGGCCGCTGGCAGGCCGAAGAACACGGGGACCGCCGCCAGATTGTGCGCGGCGCCGGCACGGCTGGGCCGGGTCAGCGCATCGGGTGTTCCCGGCGGATAGCCGCTGACCGGGTCAGTCGTGAACACGGCCGAGCCGATAAGCCCCGCGCCTGCCGCGCCGATCAGGGCCGGTGCCACACGGCTGCTGACCGCGGGGTCACCAGCACGCGCCAGCCCTGCGGCCCCGGCCAGGAACAATGTCCCGGCCACAGCGAAATTCCCGGTCTGGATCCAGCCGCGCGATCCGAGTGCGAGAGAACTGACTGGGTGGCGCAGGGGGCGATAGCCGTCCCGGACCGCGCCCTCAAGGAGGAACACCGCGACGAAGACAGGACCTGCGGCCACACCGCAGCGCAGTAGTCTGCGGGTCCATGCCTGCGGCGTGCCAGGGATGCTGGCAGTCCTCACGAGCGAAGCGTAGCGGGCCTTTGCCGGCGGCCAACGCCAAAGACAGGGCTTTAGCACCGCACGTGCACCTGCAGCACGGCACGCGCCGGAGCGGCCTGGCGGGCCTTCTAGGCTGACGTCATGCTAGGAGAGCGGCAGAAGGCAGCGACGGCAGAGCTGGCGCAGTGGTGGGACGGGCTACGGCTGGGTGGCATCGGCTCGCACGCGGTTCTGCTGGCCGGGCCGGCCGGCTGGGGGCGGTCCACTGTCCTTGACCAGTTTCCGGAGATCATCAGGGCTGATGCCCCGATCAGCCTCAAGGTGCGCATTGATGGCAGGTCGCTGCCGGACGAAGCGGGCCTGCAGGCTCCGGCTCTCCGCGACAGCCTGCTTGGAGCCGAGGTTCGGCGGCAGGCAGCCGCGCTACTCTGCCGCAGCCGGCTGCGTGGCGCCCCGCGACTGGGCGCCGGTAGCCTGCTGCTGACCGGGATGGCCGGGACGATCTCGCTGCTGCAGGCCGGCCTGGCGGCGGCCGCCGCAGGCGGCGTGGCGGACGACTGCCCGGCCAGTGAGAACGGCGCCACCGCCCGCGCTGCCCGCGTCGTGGCAGCAGTTTCGGCGTCGGCACCGGCCCTGGTGGTCATTGACGACGCCGATTACCTAGACCCAGGCCTGGCCGTCACCATGATCGAGAACCTGATCGACCACCATGACAGCCGGGTCCTCGTGGTTGCTGCGGTCGACCTGGGCAGCGACCTCGCGGCGGCCCTTACCTCCCGTGCCCGGTACGGGCCGACCGCGGGGAGAGTGCACCGGGCAGACGCCGATCCCCGGATGGGATACCAATCCCGCGCTGAACTCGCGGGCGAGCTAAGGCCACACCTGACTGCAGCGCAGGCCCAGCAGCTCGCCCGGCAAACCCGAACATTCGCAGAGATCTTCGCAGCCGCCAGATCGGAGCCACTGCCTTAAACCATCCATGGCACCCCAAAGGTCACCAAGAAGGATACGCACACCATCGACATGGCCCTGGTGCCGCCCGAGGAGCGGGGTGGCCGCGAGGTCCGCGGCAGGGAGGTCGAGGGCGTCCTCGTCAACGCGATCGCCACCATCCGCGACGTGATGACCAGGGCCGCCGAGGGCGACGATTCCTGGATCCTGTGGGCCAGCACCATCGGCATCAGCTTCGCCATCACCCAGACCGGGGCCATCGCCTTGGGAGTAGATGGCGAACTGGCCAGCGAACTCACCAACGCCCTGCGCCTCGAACTGGCGCCGGACCCGCATAAGACGGGCCATGCCCGACAAGACGCGCCTCGAGATGCGCCCGTCCGCGGCGCCAGATAAGCGATTGGCTCGCGGCGCCAGATAAGCGATTGGCTCGACACAGAACCTGACTGATCTGCGTGCAGCAGCCGGCGTACAAGCCAGATTAGAAACGGTCTCGCAGAGCCAAGCCGTGCCGACGTCGGCGGGCACCATGCGCACCGCCATTCTCATCCACCCGGAAGCGGCCCGCCAGGGCCCATCAAAATCTTAGAAGCCGATCGGCTGGCGGATGAGGACGATGTGAATGCGGCCGGGCAGTTCCTGGTGGATCTCGAGGATCTTCCCGACCTGGCTGTGCTGCCCGTAGACGGCCTGCGCCCGGACGTCTTCCAACGGCAGGCTGTGTTGATAGATGCGCTCATGCGCCGCGGCCAGCGTAGGCACGAGCTTCTGCGCGCCGACGACGAAGATGACATTGGCGGCGCCCCAGGCGTAGGAGGCGAGCTGGCTGCCTGACGCCGAGGCAATGACCAGGGTGCCATCGCGGGTCACCGCGTGGACACTGCCCAGGGCGTAGTCTGGTGAGCCGCCGATCGCCTTCATTTCCTGCGCCTGGGTCGCGAAATCGAGCGCGAACATCTTGTTCCGCACCGACTCCCACCGGCCGCCGCCATCGTTGATCGCATCCGCGATCCCGGTCTCGGCCAGCGTTACCGAGGTGTTGGTCATCACCGACGAGCCCTCCGGGATACGGGCCAGCACCGCCTGGCGCGCGGCATCGAGATCAC
>DATCFY010000075.1:0-3218 GCA_036509255.1 Streptosporangiaceae bacterium | reverse complement strand
CACCCGGCTGAAACTCACGTGCTCGGCGGCCGCCACCAGATAGGCCGCGCCGGTGGCGCGGGCCAGCGCGAGGCCGCCGGTGACATAGTCGTTGTGAATGTGGGTCTCGGCCACGTGGGTGATGCGCACCCCCGCGGCCTGCGCGGCGTCCAGCACCCGGTCGATGTCGCGCTGCGGGTCGATGACCACGGCGGTCTCGCCGTCATGGGCCAGGTAGCTGCGATCGCCCAGGCCGGGCGTCTCGAGGGTCACGACCTCGTGCATCAGTGCGGGCTCCTTCTTGTGGCGGGTGGCTGCTCAGGCCCGGCTCTTGAGCATGAGGTTCCAGTACACGAACGGGAGCCCGTACCGCTTGAGCAGCCCCATGTCATAGCGCTCTTTCTCCGTGTCGATCAGCGCGATGGCCGGGTGCGGCTTCATCGTGTAGTCGAACTCAGCGAGCAGCATCCGGTTACGCGCGGTGGTCAGGGGGCACGAGGCGTGGCCGTCGTAAGCGGCGGGCTCGCGCCGGCCATGACGGCCCGCAGGTTCTTCACCACGACGGGTGCCTGCTTCCGGATGGCAGCGCCGGTCTTGGAGTTCGGTGACGAGCCGGCGTCGCCGAGGCTGAACACGTTGCCGTAGCGGGTGTGGCGCATCGTTGCCTTGTCGATCTGCACGTAGCCGCCGGGGTTCGCGGGGTCGGCGAGCAGCCCGGCCTTGATCCAGGCCGGTGCGCTCTGCGGCGGGACCAGGTGGGCGATGTCGTCCGGGCCAGGCCGCCGCCCACCAGCGTCCACAACGGCTGGTAGTAGTGCACCTCCGCCGGGTCGATGACCGCCACGTCTGATTCTCCCGCGCTGATCAGCCGGGCGGCCACCGAGATCCCGGCGCTGCCGCCGCCGATGATGACCCGTCTTGTGGTGCGAGTTCCGGGAAGGCATGGGACCTCCGCTAGGCCCGCAGCGAAAACTCCGAATGTACGTACAATTTAAGTCTCGCCGCGGCCGGGTGTCAATGACCAGGCAGCTTTCCTGCCTCCCGGTGGCGTTCCATACTGAGGGCGTGATCGTCGACCGTGGCAGTGCTCTGCCGCTATGGGCCCAGGTGCTGGCTGACCTGCGCCGCAGGCTGGCCAGCGGCGAGTTCGGCCTGCGTTTCCCCGGCGACGAGGAGCTGACCGCGCAGTATGGTGTCAGCCGTCACACGGCGCGGGAAGCGGTCCGGCGGCTGCAGGCCGAGGGCGTCGTCGAGCGGGGCCGGGGCCGGGGGACATTCGTCCGGGACGGGGTCATCGAGCAGCCCCTCGGCGCCCTGTACAGCCTCTTCCGCTCTGTCGAGGAGCAGGGCTTCGTCCAGCGCAGCATCGTCCGGCGGCTCGAGGAGCGCCAGGACCAGGAAGCGGCCACGATGCTCGGCCGTCCGCCGGGTGAGCCGCTTGTCTTCCTGGAGCGGCTGCGCCTGGCCGACGACGTTCCCATCGTCCTGGACAGCTCATGGCTTCCCGCCAGGCTCGCCCGGCCGATGCTGGAAGTGGATTTCACCCACACGGCGCTCTACCAGGAGCTGCACATCCGCTGCGGGATCCGGCCGGACGCCGGCTGGGAGCGGATCCGCCCCGTGCTGCCCGACCCGGAGCAGCGCGGGCTGCTCAGCCTGCCCGCCCGCACTCCCGCGCTGGCCATCGAGCGGCTGGCCACCTGGCAGACGACACCGGTGGAATGGCGGCACAGCCTGGTCCACGCTGACCGCTTCTCCTATGTCGCCCGGTGGTCCGCCCAGGATCAGGAAGCCCGGTTCGAGCCCGTCACCCCCGCCAGGTAGCCGCTGGCCGCTGACCGTGGCCTTGTCGATCTGACGAGATTCTGGCGCCGGCGCGAGCCGCCCTGCCGTTCAGCTCAGGCCGAGCACAGTGGCAAGCATCCGGGCCGGCGCGCCGCCGGTCTCGATGGCGTAGTCGATGGCCGCGGGCACGTTCAGGTCAGCGGCCAGCAGGCGGCCGATCCCGGTGACATCGTCATCGGCGGCCCGGCGGCCGGCGGCGCTGTACAGGCGTTCCAGCCGGGCCGCCGCGGCGTCGAGCAGGTCAGGCCGGTAGTCCCAGTCATCAGCCCAGCCCCGGTCCAGGATCATCAGCCGGACGGCCGCCGCCGGGTAGCCGGCAAGCAGGTCGCGCACCAGGACCAGGTTGCCGGCCGACTTGGCCATCTTGGCGCCGCCGGTGGTGACGGTGCCGACGTGCAGCCACGCCCGCGCGTACGGGGTGACTCCGGTGAAGGTCTCGGCCATCGCGGCGTGGTACGCGTGATGGGGGAAGCGCAGATCCTTACCGCCGGCATGCACATCGACGCCGACGCCGAACACCGACAGCGCCATCGCGGCGCACTCGGCGTGCCAGCCTGGCCGGCCCGCTCCCCAGGGCGAGTCCCAGGCCGGGTGACCCGGCTCGCTCGCCTGCCAGACCGCGACGTCCAGCGGGTCCTCCTTGGCCGGATCATCGGGACGGCCGCCGTACTCAGCCGACAGCCGCAAGGCCTCCGCCCGCTCCAGGCCCGCCCGGCCCGGTGCGGCCTGCCCCCGGAAATAGACGCTGCCCTCGCGGGCATACGCGGCCCCGCCGTCGAGCAGTCCCGCGGCCAGCCGGATCACCTGCTGTACATACCGGTGCGCGCGGGGGCCGTGCACTGGGGCGCGCACGCCCAGCGCGGCCATATCCTGCTCGAAGTGGTACTGCTGCACCGCGGCGAATGAGTCATACGGCGTCCCGGCCCGGCGGGCCGCCTCATCCAGGACATCATCCACGTCGGTGATATTCCGGCATACTTCCGGCTCGATGCCGAGGAATCGCAGCGTACTGGTCAGCGCATCGATCCACACGAACGTCGCCGCATGGCCAAGATGCGTCACGTCGTAGGGGGTGATCCCGCACGCGTATATGCGGGCCCGGTCCAGGAACGGGAGCCGCCTGCCGCCGACAGCCGGCACGGGACTGGCCCCGGCCTGATAGCTGGCCGTACCGGAAACTTCACGAACGATACTCATGAGCCTAGTGTCCGTCACTCCGGCATGGCCCCTTCCGGCCGCGCCTTCCATGGCGGGCCATCCGCCGGCATCTCGTGCGTGCGCGGCGCAGCCTCATGGCTGGTGAGGAGCCTCATGACGCACCTGACGGTGCTGGCGGTGGCGGGCTGGCCGAACGGAATGCTGAACAGGTTCCGTCAGGTAGTCCGAAGAGCTTT
>DATCFY010000074.1:0-12877 GCA_036509255.1 Streptosporangiaceae bacterium | reverse complement strand
TTGGCGGCGGTTGACAGGTAGCTGCGGATGGCGCAGAACTGCCTGGCGCCGGTGAGGGTGCGCAGGCAGCCGGATACTTTCTGTTTCAGTTTGGCCATGCGGATGTCGCGTTCAGAGCCGTTGTTATCGGCTGGTATCCGCCAGTCTGCCGTGAACCGCAGGTAGTCCTCCTGGCGGTCGCGGAGGCGGCGGGCCAGGGCGTGGTGCTTTCTCATCAGCGCCCCGGAGCGGGCCGCGGTCTGGCGTGCCCCGAGCAGGACAGCGGAGCGGTAGCTGTGGATCTGCGCGGCCAGCGCGGCCGGGTCTGCCGCGTCGCGGCCCTGCACGATCGCCTCGCTGACCAGCGCCTGCATGCCGGTGAGCGCATCGGCGGCCTGGGCAGCCCAGCACCACTGGCCAGCCGGCGCGCTGTCGGTGACAGCCTGCAGCTCCCGCAACGCGTGCGCGCAGCACAGCTGGTGATCAGGGCCGCTGTAGGTGTCATACGGGGCCCAGGCGTCATGAACGGCGACCCCGGCAAACGACGGCAGGACCCCCATCGCCTCCATCGCCTGCCGGCCGCGCCGGGGATGCACCATCAGCAGGGTGTGCTTGCCGGTGCGGGCGCAGTGCACCCAGTGCAGCCGGCCCTCAACCCGGAACCCGGTCTCATCGAACCCCGCGACATCACTGGCAGCGATGTTCCCCCGGACCCGCTCCAGGAACCCGTCCAGCTTCCCGGCGGCCCGGGCGGTGATCCCCGCGACCGTCCCGGGCGACAGCGGCACGCCGAACAGTTCGGCGAGTGCCTGCGCAGTGCGCTTCTTCGACAGGAACTGCCCGATGTACAGGTAGATGATGACCGCCGCGA
Source organism: Streptosporangiaceae bacterium (assembly GCA_036509255.1). Taxonomy (GTDB): domain Bacteria; phylum Actinomycetota; class Actinomycetes; order Streptosporangiales; family Streptosporangiaceae; genus RYN-230. Next base: position 12,027 of record DATCFY010000074.1, on the reverse strand, counting down.
TCCGCGGCCCGTACTGCACCGGGGCCTGCGCACCCGCCGGGGCCCCGCCCCTGGTTCGGTGCCCGCAGCCGCACTGGCGCTCGATCAGCTGATGCTCAGTCACCGTCACCGTGACCGGCGGCAGGTCAAAAACCTGGCGGCGCTCCACCGCGGTGACCGGCCGGCCTGCCAGGCCCGCCCCGCACCCAGAACACGACCCGGGCTCATGCCGCACCTCCCGGTCCGGCCTGGCTACCTGCGCCAGCGTCTGGCCCGGATGCCCGTCCTGCCCGCCCGGCTTCCGCCCGGTCTTCTTCCGCAGCGACCGCGGCCGGGGCGGCGGCTTCGCTAACCCATCAGCCGACGGCGGCACGGAGGAATTCCGCGACGTCTTCCTCAGCCGGTCCTCAAGCTCAGCGATCCGCCCGGCCGCCCGTGCCAGCTCTCCCACCGCATCCGCCAGTTCCTGGCGCAGCGAGACCACCAGCGCCGCCAGCACCTCATACGACGGCGGCTCCTGATCAGCAGGCACACCCGGACACTACCGGACGAAGATCCACTCCCGCCGGCGTTCAGCCTGCCGCCAGCAAGCCGGCCTCACCGCGGAACGTCACACAACAATTCCCGGGACCTGACCAGTTACAAAAGATCAAGCTGTAAGTCTCCAACCTCAACCACGGTTGAGGTCTAGCTCCCATGCGGAATGAACGGCCGGCGACCGCTCATCATGCGCCCCGAGCCTGAGAGCACTCTGCTGGCGCCCGTAGAGGCAGGCCCTATGCCGGTTTGCTGCCCCAGGTGAAGGATCTAGCGTTGGCCGGTCACCATGACGGCACAGCCATCAGTGCGGAGTCCGCGATCCGGCGGAGGCGCCACCGCCAGTCCGTCACGAAATGTAGTTCGCGCTGCCTGCCGCCTGGCAAACAATATCCGCCGATCTGGGCGCGAGTCCTGATTGGCTAGTTGGCCATCAATCGCGCGCTCAAACGGGCATTCTGTGCCCTCGCGGGTTACTGGCCGCTGTGTCAGAGCAGGCCGGTGAGAGCGTCGTAGAGCAGGTAGAAGTTCAGGCCGGTGATGGTGATGGTGGTCAGGAGCATCAGGGCGTTGGTCAGTCGCCGGTTGGGCATGTCGGTCATGACAGCGGGGTCGCGGGTGATCAGCAGCAGGGGGATGAGCGCGAAGGGGATGCCGAAGGACAGGATGATCTGTGAGTAGATCAGCGCCTGGGTGGTGTTGACGGCGAGGGCGAGGATCACGAGCGAGGGAATCATGGTCAGGGCGCGGCGGGCCAGCAGGGGTATGCGCCAGTTCATGAACCCGGCCATGACGACCTGGCCGGCGTAGGTGCCGACGCTGGAGGAGGACAGGCCCGAGGCGATCAGGGCGACGCCGAAGGTCAGCGCGGCCCCGCCACCGATCAGGCTCGCGAGGTGGGCGTGGACGGGCCCGAGGTCGCTGATGCCGGTCAGGCCCGGCTTGTGGAACAAGGCGGCCGCGATGCACAGCATGGACAGGTTAACCAGCCCGGCGAGGCCAAGGCCGATGATGCAGTCCCATTTGTTGTAGGCCAGCAGGGTGCGGCGCTGCCGGGGCCCGGCCGCGTGTACCCGGCCGGTGTGCAGGGCCGAGTGCAGGTAGACCACGTGCGGCATGACGGTCGCACCGATGATCGCGACGGTCAGGCCGAGGGTGTCTGCGCCGCCCAGGCGCGGCGCCAGGCCCTGGGCGAGCTGCCCGTAATGCTGGCCGCCGGCGGCGAAGAACAGGTACACGAAGCCGGTCCCGACCAGCCCCAGGAGGGCGATGATCGCCAGCTCGAAGCGCCGGTAGCCCCGCTGCTCCAGGCCCAGGATGACGAAGGCGGCAACCGCGGTGATCAGGCCGGCCGGGAACAGTGGGACGCCGAAGACGAGGTTGAGCCCGACGGCGGCGCCGACGAACTCGGCGAGGTCGGTGGCCATCGCAATGACCTCGGCCTGCAGCCAGAGGATCATGTTCGCCCGGCGGCCGAACCTGTCCCGGCACAGTTCGGGCAGGCTGCGGCCGGTGGCCAGGCCGGCCTTGGAGGTGAGGTATTGCACCAGGATGGCCATCAGGTCGGCCATCACGATCACCCACACCAGCTGGTAGCCGTGCTCGGCGCCGCCGGCGAAGTTGGTGGCGAAGTTGCCCGGATCAACGTAGGCGACTGAGGCCACGAACGCCGGGCCCAGCAGCGCCGCCGCCGCGCGCAGCCGGCCCCGGGCCTGCACCTGCCGCAGCGTGAGCTGATCGCGGGGCGCAGCTTCGGCTGCGGTCACGACACGACCACGCCATGCACCAGATGGGCCAGCGGCGTTCCCATGGCGCGGCGCTGGCCGCCGGTCTCGACCCACAGCGGCCCGCCAAAAGGCTCCCGCTCCAGCACCCGCAGCTCTGCCCCGGGCCGCACGCCCAGGCTGGCCAGGTACTGCAGCGCCGCGCTGTCCTCGTCGCTGACCCGGTCCACCCGGAAGCGCGCGCCCACGGCAACGCCGGCGAGCGCTGGCGACCAGTCCTCGACGTGCTCCCCGGAGGGCTGCGGGATCGGGTCGCCGTGCGGATCCCGCCGCGGATGGCCGAGCACCGCGTCAATCCGGTCGATCAGCAGGGGGCTGACCGCGTGCTGCAGCGCTTCAGCCTCGTCGTGCACCTCATCCCAGCTCATCCCGGCGGCCTGCACCAGGAACGTCTCGATCAGCCGGTGCCGCCGGATCATGTCCCGGGCATGAGACTGGCCGTGCGCGCTCAGCGTGATGCCGCCGCTGCCCGATGCCGCCAGCAAGCCCGCCGCGCTGAGCCGGCGCAGCATCGCCGATACCGAGGGCGCAGCGACTCCCAGCCGGGCCGCCACATCAGAGGTCGAGACAGGCGGGGCCTTGAAGCCCAGCAGGTAGATGGCCCGCAGGTACTTGCCCATCGCCTCCGAACGCCCCGCATCACAGCACGCGGAACCTTGCCCGGCAGGAACTGCCATCATGCGGGTAACCTAACATATTCGGAAGCTAGATCTAAGCAATTAATTAGACGCATCTAATTAATCATCCGGGGCGCCGTTCCTGCCCGCGGCTGGCCGTGACCGCGAAGGCACCGCCGATGCCATGAAACCGGGCCAGAATCAGCAGCAGCCCTTTCCCCGCCAGGCGGCGCGGCCCTCGCCAACAGCGACCGCGGCGACCGCGAGACCGACGCACCCGTCCAGCGACCACCAGGCGACCGCGGCATTGGCAGCAGGCCAAGCAGGACAGCGCCCGCCAGGGCGGCGCACAGCAGGTTCTGCGTGCCTTCCCCGGCTGTCGCGGCGGACCCCAGCCGCGCGGCAAGCCGCCGTTTGGCGCGGCCAAGCGTCGGCATCACCACGACGCTTAGCTCGGTCACCACGATGCCTGCGGCACTGGCGCCCGGGTTTGACCAGGTCGGCCCGACGAATAGCGCGTTTGTGACGTTCAAGAGGTCACCCGTTGCGGCAAGGCGGGCTTCCGAGAGGACCGAACTCGCTTCGGGCTGCGGAATCCTCATCAGTTGCCTGGTGCCGCTGGGGAGTGGTGGTGGTCGCCTGGGGCGTAGGCCGCAGTCATACAGATCTCGGGCTCCGTTCATCCCGGTCGAGAACGAGAAGGTCGATCATTCCCCGTTGCAGGCCACCACACCCCAGCAGCAGGCGGTGTGGGACAAGTACGACGCGAACTCTTACCCGTTCATCGACTTCGGCAACAAGTACGACGTCACGGCGCCCTTGTACAACCCTCAGGTCCTGCAGGGGAAGACCTGGGCCCAGATTGCCTCGGCCTTGCACGACCCGTCGAGCGCGATCGCCCAGGGTGTTCTCGGCGCCGCTACCTACATCACCGCGGCAATCTGCAAGACGACCATCGGCCAGCCGGCGAGCGTCTGCTCATCGCCCACGATCACCAGACTCGAATCAAAGCTCTGACACAGCTGCCGGTCCGATCAGAGCATGAGGATCAGCATGTAGCCCATGGTGATGCCCATCGCGATCTTGCCGAGCGCTGCGAGTTTGGGCGTGAGGAGAGTCTGACTGGCGGAGCCTTGCTGTTCCGCCGCGGCGATATCTGATGTGTCAGTTGTTCCGGCGGTGCTGGCGGCGTGGCCGGCCGACGGGACGGCGGCCAGCGCCCGCTGCTCCGGGATCCTCGCCGGGATCGTTGTGGTGGTCTTGGCGCGGGCGAGGGACGCCAGTTGGTCGGTGGCCCACATGACGTAGCCGAGCATGAACAGGGCCAGGACTACGGCCAGTGCCGGGAAGGCCGCTGATGTGCCGGGGGAGGTGCCCATGCCGGGCATCGCCATTCCCGTCCCCTGCTGCGCGCCGCGGACGGCCAGGAGCATGTACAGCATGGCGATGCATTCGATGAGGTGCGGGACCGGGTACCGGCACTGCCAGCTGAACCTGGTCTGGCTCCGGGACCGGGCGGCGCATGCGCCGAACCACGCCGCCCCGGTCCCGAACACCACCATCCATGTCATGGCGGGCAGCAGGTTGAGCGAGGGCACGAGCATTCCCGTCATGGCGGCGGCCATGACCGTGTGCAGCCCGTCGGCGTCGGCCTCGGCTGCCAGCCCCCGCTGGCGGGAAACGACCAGCCGGCTTGCGGAGTAGCCCGCGGCGAGGATCATGACGGCTGCGAAGAAGCCTGTGAGCCAGGAGGGTCCCGCCACCTCACCCGCCCCCTGACGGCGCAGCGCAGGCCGCGCTGGCAGCCTCGGGGAAAGCCCCGAAGCCGCTGTGCAGGGCCGGGGGTTCTTGCTGGCGCATGATGACACGATGGTAATTGGCTGCCGGTCGCCCGCACAAGCCTGATATCGGGATGTCCCGCTCCCGGGAAAGGGATCCATAAACTCCATGGGGGTATCGAAGAAACCCCCGGGTGGTATCTGCGGAACCCTGGTGGGGTATTTACCGGAAGCAAAGAGATTACAAGTTAGCCCCTTAGTGTTGCGGCTGGCTTTGGGAGGTGTAGATTCCGGGCACGGCTGCAGGTGATCACGCTCTCCTGGAGCTAGTGGCAGGTCAGGCGCCGTGCGGACATCGCAGCTCCCCGGTGGCGCCCTGTGGAATGATGAGCCAGATTCTTGCTGGAGGACAGGACTACTTAGGTGTCATCTGCGGCAGTCCCTGGTGAGGCGTCATCTGCGCCCCAGGAGATGAAATTGTCGGTCCAGGGGATGACCTGCGCGGCGTGCGCGGCCCGGGTCGAGAAGAAACTCAACGCTATTGACGGCGTCGGGGCCACCGTGAATCTCGCGACCGAGCACGCCATTGTCACCGCCCCCGCCGCCGTTCCGGTGCAACAGCTCATCGACGCAGTCGCACAGGCCGGTTACCGCGCTGAGGTTCTCGACCGTGGCGCAGGCGGGGCATCTGCTGACGGCCCGCAGGAGCCAGCCGAGCGTGGTGGTGACGCGGACGTGGTTGCGGACCTGCGCCGGCGGCTGATCGTGGCGCTGGTGTTGTTCGTGCCGCTGACTGATCTGTCGGTGCTGCTGTCGCTGTTCCCGTGGTCGCGGTTCCCGGGCTGGCAGTGGGTCCTGATCGTGGTGGCGGCGCCGGTGGTGGTGTGGTCGGCGTGGCCGTTCCACGCGGCGGCGTGGCGGAACGCCCGGCATGGCTCGTCGTCGATGGACACGCTGGTGTCGCTGGGTATCACCGCGGCGTGCGGCTGGTCGGTGTATGCGATGTTTGTCCTGGACCGCGGCCAGGCCGGGCTGAGCTTCCCGTATCTGCTGCTGCACGCGTCCGGTGGCGGTATCTACCTGGAGGTCGCCGCGTCGGTGACGACGTTCCTGCTGGCGGGCCGGCTGTATGAGGCCAAGGCGCGGCGGGACGCCGGGGACGCCATGCGGGAGCTAGCCGCGGCGGGTGCCCGGGACGCCTGCGTCCTGGACGCTGACGGGTCCGAGCGCCGCGTTCCGGTTGCCGGGCTGCGGGAGGGACAGCGGTTCGTCGTGCGCCCCGGGGAGCGGATCGCTGCCGACGGGGAGGTGGAGTTCGGCCAGTCCGCGGTGGACGCCAGCATGATGACCGGGGAGTCCGTCCCGGCTGACGTGACCGAGGGCGATCTGGTCGCCGCGGGCACGGTGGTGGTGGCCGGGCGGCTGGTGGTCCGCGCGGTCAAGGTGGGCCGCGACACCCAGCTCGCCCGCCTGGTGGCCCTGGTCGAGCAGGCCCAGTCGCAGAAGGCCGCTATCCAGCGGCTCGCTGACCGGATCTGCGGCATCTTCGTGCCCGCGGTCCTCCTGGCGTCGGCCCTGACGCTGGCGGGCTGGCTGCTGGCGGGCAGCCCGGCGGAGCGGGCGTTCAGCGCCGCGCTGGCGGTGCTGATCATCGCGTGCCCGTGCGCGCTGGGCCTGGCCACCCCGGCCGCGCTGATGGTGGCGTGCGGGCGGGGGGCGCAGCTGGGGATCTTCATCACCAGATACCAGGCGCTGGAGTCCTCCCGTGCGGTGGACACCGTGGTGCTGGACAAGACCGGGACGGTCACCACCGGGGTGATGGCCGTGACCGGCGTGGTGGCGGCTGCCGGGGAGAGCCGGGAGGCCCTGCTCCGGTATGCCGGGGCGGTGGAGCAGGCGTCGGAGCATCCGGTTGCCGGGGCGGTCAGCGCCGCGGCGCGGGCGGAGCTGGGATCGCTGCCCCAGGCAGAAAGGTTCCTGGCCATGCCCGGCCTGGGGGCGCAAGGGTCCGTGGACGACCACGAGGTGATCATCGGCCGCGAGGACCTGTTCGCTCACCTGGGCATGGCGGTCCCCGAGGATCTGGCCCGCCAGTGCCGCCAGCAGGAACAGGCCGGATGCACAGTGGTATTGGCCGGGTGGGACGGGCAGGTGCGCGGCGGGTTCGCGGTCGCCGATACCGTCAAGCCGTCCGCCGCGGCTGCTGTGGCGGAGCTGCGGAGGCTGGGCCTGCGCACCGTGCTGCTGACCGGTGACAGCCAGGCCACCGCCCATGCCGTGGCCGCCCAGGCGGGGACCGATGAGGTGATCGCCGGGGCGCTGCCGGATCACAAGGTCGCCGTGATCAGGGACCTGCAGGCCCGGGGCCGGCGGGTGGCGATGGTGGGAGACGGGGTCAACGACGGGCCCGCCCTGGCTGCGGCCGACCTGGGGATGGCCCTGGGCTCGGGCACCGATGTGGCGATCAGCGCCGCGGACCTGATCGTGCTGCGCGACGACCTCGGCGCGGTGCCGGACGCGATCGGCCTGGCCCGCGGCACCCTGGCGGTGATCCGCGGCAACCTGGCCTGGGCGTTCGGGTACAACCTCGCGGCGATCCCGCTGGCCGCCGCGGGATTCCTCAACCCGCTGATCGCCGGGGCCGCGATGGCCCTGTCCTCGGCCTTCGTGGTGGCCAACAGCGTCCGGCTGCGCAACTTCGGCGCCCCCGCCGCACCAGGCCGGCCTTGGTCCCGGCCGCGACGTGCCCGAAGGGCGGACACCACCGCCGGGCAGCCCGCTGGGGCCGCCGGCGACAGCCACGTGACCGGATCACAGGAGCAGGCAGTCTGATGTCTGGGATGAACTCGGGGATCAACGTCAACGATCCCACCGTGATCGCGGCCTTCAAGTCCGCGCTGGTCCACCAGGGCATCATCGCCCTGCTGATCTTCGCGCTGCTCGGGTTCGCCTGGATCACCGTCCGGGCCTGGCTGCCCGCCGCCCGCGGCACCAGCGGCGCAGTCTCCGGGGGCGGACCCGTGGCCGCCCCGGCCGAGCCCGCCTGGCGGCGGCTGCTGCGGATCGGGTTCGGCTTGCTGTGGGTCTTCGACGGGATCCTGCAGGCCCAGCCGAAGATGGCGATCGGCCTGCCCTCCCAGGTCATCCAGCCTACGGCGGCGAGCTCACCGCACTGGGTTCAGCAGGTGGTCAACTGGGCCGGGACGAACTGGTCCTATCACCCGCTGCAGGCCGGGGCGGCAGCCGTCTGGATCCAGGTCGGCATCGGCGTGTGGATGCTCGCGTCACCTCGCGGCCCGCTATCCCGGCTCGCCGGGCTCACCAGCTTCGCCTGGGGCCTGGTGGTATGGATCTTCGGCGAATCGTTCGGCGGGATCTTCGCCCCTGGCCTGACCTGGCTGTTCGGCGCACCCGGCGCGGTCCTGATCTACGCGGTGGCGGGCGGGCTGATCGCGCTGCCCGAACGGACCTGGCACGCACCCTGGCTTGGCCGGGGGATCCTCGCCGGCACGGGCTTGTTCCTGGCCGGGATGGCGGTGCTGCAGGCCTGGCCTGGGCGCGGGTTCTGGCAGGGAGGCTCGCACCACCAGCCCGGCACGCTGGCCGGCATGACCTCAGGCATGGCGCAGACGCCGCAGCCGGGTTTCCTGGCCGCCTGGGTCCGCGCGTTCACCGCCTTCGATGAGGCGCACGGCTTCGCGGTCAACCTGGTCGTCGTGGCGGCGCTGGCCGCGATCGGCGTGGCGTTCCTGACTGGCCGGCCACGGCTGGTCCGCCCGGCCGTCATCGCGTTCCTGGTGCTCTGCCTGGCGGACTGGGTGCTGATCGAGGACTTCGGATTCCTCGGCGGCCTGGGCACCGACCCCAACAGCATGCTGCCGTTCGCCTTCCTCGCCCTGAGCGGCTACCTCGCGCTGACCCCCAGCCCGGTGGCCGCGGCGCAACCAGCCAGCCCAGTGCCAGCCAGCCCAGTGCCAGCCAGCCCAGAACTGGCCACCACCGGGCCGGTCACGGCAGGCTGGCGGGAGCGGATCCGGCCGGCGTCCGTGCGCCAGTCGATGGCCACGGCCAGCATCCGCTCGGTCGCCGTCGCCGGGGCGCTCGGGCTGATCATCCTCGGCGCGGCCCCCATGGCTGCCGCGCAGGCCAGCGCGACTGCCGACCCGATCCTCGCCGAGTCCATCGCCGGATCGACGGCGCCGCTGAACTTCCCGGCGAAAGCCTTCCGGCTCACCGACCAGCACAGCCGGACGGTGAGCCTGGCCAGCCTCCGCGGGAAGGTAGTGCTGCTCACCTTCCTGGACCCGGTGTGCACGACCGACTGCCCGCTGATCGCCCAGGAGTTCCGCGCCGCCGGGCAGCTTCTGGGCGCCAGCGCGCGCCAGGTGGACCTGGTCGCGGTCGTCGCCAACCCCGTCTACCACCAGGTCGCCTACACCCAGGCGTTCGACCGCCAGGAACGCCTGACCCAGGTACCGAACTGGCTGTACCTGACGGGGAGTGTGCCGCAGCTGCGGCAGGTGTGGAAGGACTACGGGATCGCCGCGCAGATCCTGCCCGCAGGTTCCATGATCGGCCACCCAGACATCGCTTACGTCATCGACCAGGCCGGGCGGGTCCGCGCGGAACTGAACACTGATCCGGGGCCCGGCACCACCGCCACCAAGTCCTCGTTTGCCGTCCTGCTCGCCAACGCCGCCCGGAACGCGCTGAGGCCTTCATGAACCGCCCTGCCCTCCTGGCCTCCGTAGTGCTGGCCGCAACGATGACATTGGCTGCCGGGTGCGGCACCGCAGCCAGCAGCCAGCAGCAAGCCGCCCCGGCCAGCCCAGTCGCGCCGCCGTCTCTGGCCACCTCGCTGGCCACGGCGACCGGGACATGGGCGGTTGCCGTGATGGGCGGTTCGGCGGCCAGTCACAACAACTTCTGGCAGCTGTTCGTCCGACCGGCCGGAACCAGCAGATGGCGGCTGACGACCCCGCCCGGCGTGGCCAGCAACGGCGGCCTCGTCCTCACCGGCCTGGCCTCCGGGTCGGTGCTGGCCGGATTCCGGCCCAGCCAGCGCTTGGGCTACTCCCCGCTCGCCATCACCAAGGACAACGGTAAAGCCTGGTCGCCTGGCCTGTTCGATGCCGGGCTGGCGGACATCCCCGGCGCCCTGGCCGCCGACCCCGCCAGCGGGCGACTGCTGGCCCTGCTCACCGACGGCACCACCGAGATCTCCAGCCCTGGCGGGACACGCTGGATGCGGCTGGTCACCCGCCGGGTGCTCGCCACGTCCCCCGCAGGAACCCGGTGCCAGCTGGACAGCGTCACCGCGGCTGCGTTCAGCCCATCCGGGCACCCGTTGCTGGGCGCGGGCTGCAGCCGTCCCGGAACGGCCGGGATCTTCTCCCAGAACGGGCGGACGTGGCAGCTCAGCGGTCCCGCGCTACCGGCCGCCTATGCTCACCAGGCCATCACCGTCCTCCGGCTCACCACCAGCGGCAAAACCACCACGGCGCTGCTCGCCGCAGGAACTGGGCCGACGGCACGCTTGCTGGCCGGCTGGTCCGCTGACGGCGGCGCGCACTGGACACTGTCACCACCGCTGCCGCTCAACGGCGTCACCCTGACCTCGGCATCGCCCGGACCCGGCAGCAGCCTGGCGATCACCCTGACTCACCGCCGCGCCGCGGTCATCACCAGCGCCGCGGGACCATGGCGGCTGCTGCCGGTACTGCCCCCAGGCACCGCGACGCTCGCGCCGGGTCCCTCAGGCGGGTGGAACGCCCTGGCCGTCCACGGCACCAAGCTCACCATCTGGCAGGCCGCACCAGGTGCCCAATCCTGGGCCAGCGCCCAGGTCATCAAGGTTCCCATCCCGTTTGGCTCATCAGGCTGACGGTTCACCCAGCCACGCCTGGGCTGCGCTCTGCGCGGGCGAGGTAGATCAGGCCGCGTCCTCGGCCCCGGTCGTGTCGGACGTGCGGGAGATAAGCCAGCATCCAGCCAAGGCTAACCACGCGGACACCGATCCCGACCATCAGAACGCCCATAACGCGCCGTACAGGACATCGGGAAGGTACTGCTGTATCCGGGCTCCTGTGTAGCCGCCAGCCAGGCCGTCAACGCCGAGCGCGATTCCGGTGGGCCGGTCCGGGGCAACGGATCCGGGGGCATGAACCGGCAGGATCAGGAAGGTGACGACGCCTGCTACTGACGCACGAATATATAGGCCAGGGCTGCGGGAGTTACTCCTTCGGACGGGCAGTCCCGCGCGAGCGCGGTCCTGGTCCTGGCCGAGGACCTCACCGGGCAACCATCACCACCTGTTGTGCCTAAGCGGCTCCTGCTCTGCATCAGGGCAGCCGGCCCGATCAGCGTCTCCGACCTGGCCGTGGCAGCAGGCCTCAGTGACGTCACGATTTCCCAGACCCTGCGGTTCCTGCGCGCCAGCCATACCGTCACCACCGAGCGTGACAGCAGGGTCATCCGCTACCTGATCGAAGACCCCGCCATCGAGAAGCTTCTCGGCCTGGCCATCCCGCCTCGCTGAATCTCCGCTACGCGGGCAAGGCACCGGGCTGACCGCACGCGTTCACCGGGGGGTGGTGCCGTCTGGCAGATCAGGGCACATGATGAATTCCGGGTCGACCTGGGCGGTCAGATCCTCGCCGGTGGCAGTGCTGGCCCAGGCGCGGGCGTTCTTGAGGTGGAAGTGCGCTGCCTGGCGGGTGAACATCTCCCAGTCTTTGACCTGCGCGTCGACGGCGCGCTGGAGCAGGGCAAGCGCGGCGCGGGTCTACGGTCCTGTGTCGCCGAGGGTGAGCGGGCGGCCTTGTTCCATGGCGCGCAGGACGGGAAGGTGGCCAAAGCAGGTGAGCAGGTTCTCGCCGGCGTGGTCGCGGAGGAAGGCCACGTCCTCCTCACCCTGGGTCTTGTTGCCGATGACGGCCATGGGCACGTGGTAGTCGGCCGCGTAGGTGGCCCACTGCCGGTACACGTGCAGGCTCTTACGGGTGGGCTCGGTGACGAGGACGGTGAGGTCGAAACGCGTGAACAGGCCGGAGGCGAACGACTCGGCGCCGGCCGTGCAGTCCACCACGACGTATTCGCCGGGGGAGTCGATCAGGTGGTTGAGGTACAACTCCACCGCCCCGGTCTTGGAGTGGTAGCAGGCGACGCCGATGTCGTCATCGCTGAACGGGCTGTGCGTGCCGAAAACATCGTCCACGTCATGCGACCAGGCGGTATTCGTTGATCAGGCTGCTGACGTGAGCCCGCTTTCGGACGCGGTACTGGTCGAGGTTTGCCGGTTCGGGTAGCGGTTTCAGCGGCGCGGCGCCGTGC
>DATCFY010000073.1:0-53878 GCA_036509255.1 Streptosporangiaceae bacterium | reverse complement strand
CGAGCAGGCCCGGCTGCTGGTGCTGAAGACCGCCTGGCTGATGGACACGGTGGGCAACAAGGGCGCGCACACCGAGATCCAGGCCATCAAGATCATCACCCCGGCCATGGCCGAGTGGGTGATCGACAAGGCGATCACGGCCCACGGCGCGGCCGGGGTCAGCCAGGACTTCCCGCTCGCTTACCTGTGGGCCAACGCCCGCACTCTCCGCTTCGCGGACGGCCCCGACGAGGTGCACAAGCGGTCGCTAGCCCGCCGGGAACTGCGCCCCTACCGGGTCGCCCGCGAGTCCGCCGGCTGAGCGAGCCGGACGAATCCCTGCCCCCGTCACGGATGACACCCAGCAAGGAGAAATGAACATGCCTCAGGATGACCAGCGTGTGGCCATCGTCACGGGCGCGGCCCGCGGGATCGGCGCGGCCACGGCCTGCCGGCTAGCCGCGGACGGCCTGGCGGTGGCCGTGCTCGACCTGGACGCGGACGCCTGCAAGGCGACCGTGGACGCCATCGTCTCGGCAGGCGGCCGGGCCCTCGCGGTCGGCGCCGACGTCAGCCAGTCCGATCAGGTCCAGGCGGCCGTGGACACCGTGGCCACCGAGCTGGGGGCGCCTGTGGTGCTGGTCAACAACGCCGGCGTGATCCGGGACAACCTGCTGTTCAGGATGACCGAAGATGACTGGGACACGGTCCTGGGCGTGCACCTGCGCGGCGCCTTCCTGATGAGCAGGGCGGCGCAGAAGTACATGGTGGAGGCCCGCTTCGGCCGGATCGTCAACCTGTCCTCCAGCTCGGCCCTGGGCAACCGGGGGCAGGCGAACTACTCCGCGGCCAAGGCCGGCATGCAGGGCTTCACCAAGACGCTCGCCATCGAGCTCGGCCCGTTCGGCGTCACCGCGAACGCGGTCGCCCCGGGGTTCATCGTCACCGACATGACCGCGGCGACCGCGGCCCGGGTGGGCATGGCCTTCGAGGACTTCAAGGCCGCTGCCGCATCGCAGACCCCGGTCCGCCGGATCGGTGAGGTAGACGACGTCGCGCACACTATCTCGTTCCTGGCCAGCGTGGGCGCCGGGTTCGTGTCCGGCCAGGTGATCTACGTAGCAGGCGGGCCGCTGTGCTGAGCACCAGCGGAGGGCCGGACAGCGCCGGCCAAACCGGGCCCGTCAGCGCGGACGGGCTGCGTGAGCTGGTCCGCGACTTCCTCGCCAGCCACGACCCCGCGAGCCTGCCCCCGCTGGAGTTCCTGCGCGCCCGGTTCGACGCGGGACTGGCCGCCGTGCACTACCCGGCCGGGCTCGGCGGGTTCGGCCTGCCCCGGACGCTGCAAGCCGTGGTCGAGGCCGAGTTCGCGGCGGCGAGGGCGCCGGGCAACCAGCCGGAGCGGATCGGCATCGGGCTCGGCATGGCCGCGCCGACCATCCTCGCCTTCGGCACCGAGGAGCAGAAGGCCCGCTGGATCCGGCCGCTGTGGACCGGCGAGGAAGTCTGGTGCCAGCTGTTCAGCGAGCCCGGAGCCGGGTCCGACCTGGCCGGGCTGGCCACCCGGGCGGTCCGCCACGATGAGCCCGCGGCCGCGGACGGCGCGGACGGCACCGGCCGCTGGGTGGTGAACGGCCAGAAGGTGTGGACGTCCATGGCCCACCAGGCCCGCTGGGGCCTGCTCGTCGCCCGGACCGACCCGGACGTCCCCAAGCACGCCGGCCTGACCTATTTCGCCTGCGACATGACCGCCGACGGGGTGGAGGTCCGGCCGCTGCGCCAGCTCACCGGCGAGGCGGAGTTCAACGAGGTCTTCCTGACCGGGGCAGTCATCCCGGACCAGGACAGGATCGGCGCGGTCGGCGAGGGCTGGAAGGTGGCCCAGGGCACGCTGATGAACGAGCGGGTGTCCATCGGCGGCACCGCGCTGCCCCGGGAAGGCGGCATGATCGGCTCGGCCGCCCGGTCCTGGCGCGAGCACCCCGAATGGCGCACTCCTGGCCTGCACGACCGGATGCTGCGGCTGTGGGCCGACGCGGAAGTGGCCCGGCTGGCCTCGGAACGGCTCCGCCAGCAGCTGGCTGTGGGCCATCCCGGCCCGGAGGGGTCGGCGGCCAAGCTCGTGTTCGCCCGGCTCAACCAGGAGATCACCGCGCTCGAGGTGGAGATGTCCGGCGCCGACGGGCTCCGTTACGAGGACTGGAGCATGCGCAGGCCGGAGAGCGTCAGCTTCTACGGCCGTGACCCCGGGTACCGCTACCTGCGGGCCCGCGGCAACTCCATCGAGGGCGGCACCTCCGAGATCCTGCGCAACATCATCGCTGAGCGGGTCCTCGGCCTGCCGACCGAGCCCCGTACGGACACCCGTGTGCCCTGGAAGGACCTGCCCCGGTGAGCGCCGCCCGGCGCGGCCTTTCCCGGACGGCGCGAACGACTAAGGAGACACGGTGAGTACCTCCACGCACCCCGCGCCCTCCCACGACGGCGCCGCCCACGACGGCGCTTCCGTCCAGCCCGGCCGGGATCTGCCCGACCTGCTCTACGGCGAGGCGGAAGAGGAGCTCCGGGCCGCGGTCCGGGATCTGCTCCAGGAACGGTCCGGCTGGTCCGACGTCCTGGCCCGGACCGAGACCAGCGAGCCGTACGACACCGGGCTGTGGCGGGTGCTGGCCGCCGAGGTCGGCTGCGCCGGCCTGCTGATCCCGGAAAGCCACGGTGGTGCCGGCGCCAGCTACCGCGAGGCCGCGGTCGTCGCCGAGGAGGCCGGCCGGGCCGTGGCGCCCGTCCCGTTCCTGGGCAGTGCCGTGGTCGCGACGGCCGCGGCGCTGTCAGCGGGTGACGAGGAGCTGCTGTCCGGGCTGGCCGGGGCCACCCTGACCGCGGCGTTGGCCGTCCCGTTCGCCAGCAAGCCCGGCGCCAGCCCGGCGCCGACCGTGCGGGTCGGGCCGCCGCAGCCCGGCGACCCCGCGGGCCAGGCCCGGCTGACCGGGGCGGTCAGCGGGGTGGCCGACGCGCTGCCGGCGTCCGTGCTGCTCGTGCCGGCGGACGGTGTGCCGGCCGGGCTCTACGCGGTGGAGGCCGGCGCGCCCGGGCTGACCGTCACCCCGGTCGTCTCGCTGGACCAGACCCGCCCGCTGGCCGACCTGACCCTGGACAGCGTGCCCGCCCGGCCGCTGGCCTCGGGCCCGGATGCGGATCGCGCCGTGTCCGCCGCCCTGGCCGCGGGCGCTGCGATGCTGGCCTGCGAGCAGCTCGGGGTGGCTGAGCGCTGCCTCGAGATGACCGTCGCCTACCTGAAGGAGCGGTACCAGTTCGCCCGCCCGGTGGGCTCGTTCCAGGCGCTCAAGCACCGCGCCGCCGATCTGTGGGTGGCCATCAGCCAGGCCCGGGCCGCGGCCCGGTACGCCGCCGCCTGCCTGGCCGGCGACCCGGACGCGCCGGTCGCGGTGGCCCTGGCCAAGGCGGCCTGCGGGGACGCGGCCACCCTGGCCGCCCGGGAGTGCGTGCAGCTACACGGGGGCATCGGCTTCACCTGGGAGCACCCCGCGCACCTGTACCTGAAGCGGGCCACCAGCACGGCCATCGCGTTCGGCACCCCGGACTGGCACCGGGCCTCGCTGGCCAGGCTGGCCGCGCTGCCCCCGGCTCCGGCCGGTCCCCGGTGAGGTCCGTCACCGGCGCCGGGGTGGTGATCACCGGCGCCGGCAGCGGCATCGGTGCCGCGCTGGCCCGGCGGTTCGCCGCGGAGGGCGCCCGGGTGGTCGTGAACGACATCGACGCGGACGCGGCGCGCGAGGTGGCCAAGTCCTGCGGCGGGGAGGCGCTGCCCGGGGATGCGGCCAGCGAGGCGGGCGTGGCCGGGCTGATCAGCGGCGCGGCGGACCTGCTCGACGGCATCGACCTGTTCTGCGCTAACGCCGGAATCGCCCGGGCGGGCGGCGCGGACGCCACCGAGCCGGACTGGGATGCCTCCTGGCAGGTCAACGTCATGGCGCACGTCCGGGCCGCCCGGCTGCTGACCGGCCCGTGGCTGGAGCAGGGCCAGGGGCACCTGATCTGCACGGTCTCCGCCGCCGGGCTGCTGACCATGCTGGGCTCGGCGCCTTACTCGGTGACCAAGCACGCCGCGCTGGCCTTCGCGGAGTGGATGTCGGTCACCTACGCGCATCGCGGCATCACCGTGCAGGCCCTGTGCCCGCAAGGCGTGCGGACCCCGCTGTACGAGTCGTCCGGCCCCATCGGCCACGCGCTGATGGACGCGTCCGCGATCACCCCTGACGCGGCGGCCGACGCGGTCATCGAGGGCATCGCGGACGGACGGTTCCTGATCCTGCCGCACCCTGAGGTCGCGGGCATGTACGGGCGCCGCGCCACCGATCCTGACCGCTGGCTGAACGGGATGAATCGCCTGCAGCAGCAGGTTGAGAATCTTCCTGATCAGTAACCCACCCGGATTTCCGGTTTGCGGCATGCTGTCGGCATGGAACCGGCCGCCACGGGGATGCTGCACCACCTCGAGTTCTGGGTGCCCGACCTGAACCGGGCCGAGCACACCTGGGGGTGGCTGCTGGATGCGCTCGGCTACGAGCTCTACCAGCAGTGGCCCGAGGGGACGAGCTGGCGGTGCGGCGACCTGTACATCGTGCTCGAGCAGTCGCCCGCGCGCAGCGCGTTCCGGCACGACCGGCACCGGCCTGGCCTCAACCATCTGGCGTTCCACGTGTCCGACCGGGCCACCGTGGACCGGATGGTGGGGGAGGCGCTGCTGCACGGCTGGCGGCTGCTGTTCGCGGACCGGCACCCCTACGCCGGGGGTGAGCAGCACTACGCCGCCTACCTGGAGGACCGGGACGGCTACGAGGTCGAGCTGGTCGCCCCGCCGCCCCGGCACGGGGCTGGCGGGGCCGAGGGCGCGCACCGGGCCGAGCCGGCCGGCCAGTTGTACGGCGCAGGCCTGGACGATCCGTCGGCGGGCTACATCAGCTGACGGGCCGGATAGCCCTGGGTGGTTGACCTGGGCGGGACGGATCGCGCCCCGCCCAGGTCGCGGCCAGCCCGGCCCTCCCGGGCTGGCCGCCGTCTTCGGTCCCCCGGTCAGGCCACGGCCACCGAGGCGTGCAGCCGGAGGTCACGTGAAGACCCGCCGACGGCGACGGTGAACTCGCCGGGCGGCCAGGTCCACTGGCCCGCCTGCTCGTCGAAGCGGGCGAACACCCGGGCCGGGATCGTGAGGGCCACCCGCGTGGTCTCGCCGGGGTCGGCGACCGCTGAGCCGAACGCACCCAGCACCCGCACCGGCCGGCCGTCGGCTGCGGGACCAGCCACGTAGGCCTGGACCACCTCGCGGCCAGGGCGCTCACCGGTGTTCCGCACCGTGACCCCGATCGTGAGGTCGGCCCCGGCAGCCAGCGCGTGGGAGCCGGCCGCCAGCGACTCATACGACCAGCTGGTGTACCCCAGCCCGTAGCCGAACGGGAACAGCGGCGTGGTCCCGGCAGCGTCGTAGCCCCGGTAGCCGATGAGCAGGCCCTCGTCGTAGCTGAGCTGGCCGTCATGGGGTTCGGCCCGCAGCACCGGGCAGTCGGCCTCGCGGACCGGCAGGGTCACCGGGAGCCGGCCGCCCGGCTCGGCCCGGCCGAGCAGGACGTCGGCCAGGGCCCCGCCCATAGCCTGACCGGGCAGCCAGGCGTAGAGCACCGCGGCGACCTGGCCTGCCCAGGGCATGAGCACCGGCATGCCGGCGTTCACCACCACCACGGTGCGGGGGTTTGCCGCGCTCACCCGCTCGATGAGCTCGTCCTGGCGGCCGGGCAGGCGCAGGGTCTCCCGGTCGAAGCCCTCGCTTTCGGTCGTCTCGGCCGAGCCGACCACGAGCACGGCCACGTCCGCGGCCGCGGCCGCGCGGACCGCTTCGTCCAGCGCCGCGTCCTCGTCGGGGGATTCGACGATGCCGAGCCGCACAGCCAGCGGGCCCTCGGCGTCAGCCGACGGCCGGAAGTCCAGCCGCACCGCCGCCTGCTGCCCGGCGGTCAGCTGCACCGTGCCCAGGACCTGGCCCGGCCGGGTCATGGTCTCGACCGGGTCGGCCGGCACCGGGGTTTCCACGTCCGCGATCATCTCGCCGTCCACGGCCAGCGCCAGCCGTCCCACGCCCGCGGCCCCGACCGTGTACGGTCCGCTGGCCCCGGCGCGGAACGTGGTCAGCACCGTCACCGTGCCCGGCTCGCCCCAGCCGATGCCGGGCGGCAGGCCGTCATCGCCCCACCAGGCGAACACGGTGGACTGGCGGTGCTCGGAGCCGAGCAGGCCGCCGTCGGCGTCGCGGTACTCCACCCGGACCCCCGGCTCGCCCGAGACCGGGTCCCGCAGGGTCGCCGAAGGCGGTTCCGGAACCATCTCCCAGGTCTGGCAGCCGGCCATCACGATGACCTCCGCCTGCCCGGAAAGGGCCTCGCGGAGGGCGTCCGCCGGGGTGGACAGGCCACCCGGGATGACCGCCGCGCTGCCCCCGCCCTGGATGACCGGGTGCACCGCGTTGGGCCCGATCACGGCCACGGTCCCGATCGCGGCCGGGTCAAGGGGGAGGGCCTGGTCCTCGTTACGCAGCAGCACGAGGGACGCGGCCGCCGCCCGGCGCAGCAGGGCTGTCCCGATCCGCGCCGCCCCTGCCCCGGCTGGGGGTATCCGGGCCGTCCCGGGCGCCAGCATGCCGTCCAGGCTGGGCCCGTCCAGGCTGGGCCCGTCCAGCGCCCCGACCTGGCGGGCCAGCCCGAGCAGCCGCAGCACCTTGTCGTCGATCACCTCCTCGGCGACGGCGCCGCTGCGGACGGCCTCGACCAGGGCCGCTCCCCAGGGTCCCCGGGGTCCCGGCATGGCCAGGTCCAGGCCCGCCTCGGCGGTGGGTACCGTGCTGCGGGCAGCGCTCCAGTCGGACACCACCACGCCGGTGAAGCCCCACTCGCCCTTCAGCACCTCGCGCAGCAGGCCCGGGTGCTCGGTCATCAGCGCGCCGTTGACCGAGTTGTAGGCGGCCATCACCATCAGCGCGCCGGCCTCCCGGACACAGGCCTCGAACGGCACCAGGTACAGCTCACGCAGCACCGTCTCGGTGATCCGCGCGTCATACGTCCAGCGCTCGGTCTCCGAGTCGTTGCCCACGTAGTGCTTGACCGCCGCGCCCACCCCGGCCGACTGGAGGCCGGCCACGTAACTGGCGGCGATCCCGGCGGATAGCACCGGGTCCTCGGAGAAGCACTCGAACCCCCGGCCGCCGAGCGGGGTCCGCATCAGGTTGATCGTCGGGGCCAGCACCACGTCGATGCCCTTGCCCCGCGCCTCGGCGCCGAGGGCGGCGGCCAGCTCGCGGACGAGCTCACCGTCCCAGGTGGCGCCGAGGGCGGAGGGGCAGGGCAGGCTGGCCGAGGGGTTCCGGTCATCCTTGGTGACGCCGCGGACTCCGGCCGGGCCGTCCGACATGACGATCGGCCGGAGTCCGAGGGTGTCGTCGCCGTAGGTGCGCCAGCTGTCCGCGCCGGTCAGCAGGCGCACCTTCGCCTCGACGGGGAGCGCAGCCACGCGGCTGCGCTCCTCCATCGCCTCTGTGGAAATTGTCATCGAGTTCCTTGCGTCGCGTCCTCTGCGGTCAGGACTTCGGCGCGAGGTGCAGGATGGTGTCTTCGAGATACGGCGTGTTGGGAACCGGGTTCATGTACGGGTTGCTGGAGGTCGGCCACCCGGTGTAGTTCCGGGTCGAGACCTCGGCCCAGGCCCCACCGTTGAGCAGCGGCACCACGGGCACCTGGGTGGTCATGATGTTCTCCAGCTTCGTGATCGCGGCCTTCTGAGTGGCGGCGTCGCCGGAGCCCGCGAACTGCGCGAGCGCGGCCTGCGCCTGCGGGTTCGAGTACCGCCCGAAGTCACCCGCCGCCGGCTTGCCGATGGGGGCGGCCAGCGAGCTGTCCAGCCAGCTGTCGTAGATGAAGTACGGGTTCGGGCCCTGGTTGCTCCAGTGCAGGGTGGCGTCGAACGTGCCGTTCGCGACGTTGCCCGCCCACACGGTCGGGTTGCCGATGCCGTCCACGGAGGTGTCGAAGCCGAGCGCGTTCAGCTGGTGCGAGATGATCTGGTCGTCGGTGTAGTAGTCGCTGTACGGGACCGGGTCCTGGATGGCGAACTGGATGGTCTTCCCGTTCTTGGTCCACTTGCCGCCCGACTTGGTGTAGCCGTCTGCCTTGAGGATCGAGGTCACCTTGCCCGGGTCGCCGGTCGCCGGGAGGTTGTTCGCCAGCGACGGGTCGAGGTACGACTGGTGGTTGGGCAGCAGCAGCCCGCTGGTGGTCGTGACCGCCGGCTCATAGCCGGTCTCGCCCTGGACGTTGAGCTGCTGCCGGTTGATCCCGTAACTGATCGCCTGGCGCACCGCCGGGTCGTTCAGCGGGGCCTTGGTGGTGTTCAGGAACATGCTCACCACGTTGTTGGCGCTGAAGTAGGGCTGGCCGTTCAGCCAGGTGTGGTTGTCCGGGCTCTTGGCCAGGAAGTTCGACTTGATGTTGGCGATGTAGTTGCCCGCGAAGTCGATCTGCCCGCTGGACACCGGCGGGACCAGGTTGGCGTTGGTGTTGTACGCCGGGAAGTCGATCTCCGGCACGTGCACCTTGGACTTCTGCCAGTAGTACGGGTTCTGCTTCAGCGTGTAGCCCTGCGGCGAGAACCGGTCCAGCATGTACGGCCCGGTGCCGACCGGCTTGCCGTCCGCGTACGTGGCCGGGTCGCCCACCGACGACCAGATGTGCTGGGGCACGATGTAGACCTGCCCGATCAGGAACAGGTTCGCGTACTGCGGCGTCTTGAAGTTGAGCACCGCCGACGTCGCGCTGGGCGCGCTGGCGCTGGTGACCACCGGGGCACCGTTGGTGTTCAGCTTCGGGTTGTTCTTGAGCATGTTGAACGTGAAGGCCACGTCGGCGGCGCTAAACGGCTTGCCGTCGTTCCACTTCACGCCCTTGCGGATGGTCAGCGTCAGCGTTTTGCCGCTGTTCGACCAGCTGTCCCCGGTGGCCAGCATGGGGATCGGTGCCTGAGCCGCGTTGAGGGTGTTGAAGATGAACAGCGGCTCGTTGTACAGCGCGACCGCGTTCGTCAGGTAACCCGTCGCCGTCAGCGAGAACGGGTTGAACGTGTCGGTCATCGGGGAGAGCGGGGTGCTCTCGACGACCAGGGTCTTGCCGGTGGCCGTGGTCTTGCTGCCACCGGACGAACTGCTGCCGCAGGCGGCGATACCCATGCTCAGGGCGCCGGCTACGGCCAGGGTTGCTAGGACCTTGTGCCTCATTGCTTAAACTCCGTTATGCCCGGCCGGCTCATCGCCGGCCTGTTGTGAGCGACCGTGTCGGGGTCTGTTATCGGTGGGGCGGGGCGGGTCGGCCGGGTCATGGTGCCCGCCTGCCCGTTCCGCCTGGTTACCGGGGCTGTGCACGGGGTGCCGTGCACGGTCTGCTGCGCGCCGGGTGATGCGCGCGCTGGTGCTGATGAGGGGCCGCTAGGCGGTATCCCGGTTCATCACGACTCCTCCCCTCCGGTTGCGGGACTGGGTGGCAGGCCTGGATCGTGGCCGGGGTGCGGCGTGTCCAGACCGTTGGGCCCGGCGGCTGCCCGGGACGGTTCCGTTGCGGCGCCTGAAGCCTGTCGCTGCGCGGCGGTCAGCCCGGAAACGTGCAGCCAGCAGGCGCTGACGTGCCGGTCGGCGACCTCGCTGCCGGGCGGGGTGGCCTCCGCGCAGATCGCCATCGCGTGCGGGCAGCGGGGGTGGAAGCGGCAGCCGGATGGCGGGTCCACCAGGCTGGGCGGGGATCCCCGGCCCTGGAGGGAGAGCGGTGCAGGCCGGTCCGGATCCGGAGCCGCGCTGAGCAGGAGCTGGGTGTAGGGGTGGGCTGGCTCGTCGGTCAGCGTGGCGGCCGGGCCGGACTCGACGACCTGGCCCGCGTACATCACCATGATCACGTCGGCCAGGTAACGGGCCGAGGCGATGTCGTGGGTGATGTACAAGATCCCGAGCTTGTCGCGTTCCCGCAGGTCCCCGAGGAGATTGAGGACGCCGAGCCGGATCGAGACGTCCAGCATCGACACCGGCTCGTCGGCCAGCAGCACCCGGGGCCGTACCGCCAGCGCGCGGGCGATCGCCACCCGCTGCCGCTGCCCGCCGGACAGCTCGTGCGGGTACTTGCGCAGGAACTGCTCCGCCGGGGTGAGCGAGACCCGCTCCAGCAGGCCCGTCATCGCCGCCTCCAGGTCCGTGCCCTGGCCGCCGAGCCCGTGGATCCGCAGCGGCCGGGCCAGGTGGTAGCGCACGTCGTGCACGGGGTTGAGGGACGAGAAGGGATCCTGCAGGACGAGCTGGACGTCCCGGGCGTAACCCCGGCGGCCCCGGCTCTGCGCGGGCACCGGCGAACCGTCGAGCAGCAGCTCCCCGGCCGTCGGCGTGATCAGCCGGGCCAGCAGCCGGGCCAGGGTGGACTTGCCCGAGCCGCTCTCGCCCACCACCGCGGTGATCCCGGATTCCGGCAGCGACAGCGAGACGTCCTCGACGGCGTGCACCACCGGGGCCTCCCCGCGGGCCCGGGCCAGTCTCGCCCGGCCGCGCCGCTTGGCGTGATGCACGGCGAAGTGCTTGGTCAGCCCCCGCGCCTCGAGCAGCGGGACGCCGGTGCCCGGGGCGGCCGGCGAGGTGGCGGTCTCGGTCATGAGTGGCTCCCCGGGTCCGGAGCGGCGATGCTGGGCGCGAGCTGGCCGGCAGGCGTGCCGGGTGCGGGGCTACCGGCTGCGGGGGGACCGGCTGCGGGCGTGCCGGGCGCGGGCGGGCTGGCGGGCCGGGGTGCGGCGCCCGGCTCCGGCTGGCCCAGTTCGGCGGGCACCGGCCGGGTGCCGTCCTGCAGCCAGCAGGAGGCCAGGCGCCCCCCGGCTGACCTGCCGGCCGGCCCGGCGGGCTGCTGCAGCGGCGGGGACTGCTCGCGGCAGATGTCCATCGCGTACGGGCAGCGCGGGTGGAACACGCAGCCGACCGGCAGCATCCGCAGGTCCGGGGGAGAGCCAGGGATGCCGGTCATGTACCGGCGCGGGCCATGCAGCGCCGGGAACGAGTTCAGCAAGCCCAGCGTGTACGGATGCCGCGGCGCGCGGAAGAGCTCCTCGGCGGGAGCCCGCTCGACCAGGCGGCCCGCGTACATCACCGCGATCGAGTCCGCGATCTCGGCCAGCAGCGACAGGTCGTGGGTGATGAACAGGACCGCGAAGCCCAGCCGCTCGCGCAGCGCGGTGAGCTCCTCGAGGATCTCCCGCTGGGTCACCACGTCCAGCGCGGTGGTCGGCTCGTCCAGGATCACCACCTGGGGCTCCAGCGCCAGCGCCATCGCGATCATGACGCGCTGCCGCATCCCGCCGGATAGTTCGTGCGGGTAGCTGCCCAGCCGGTCGGCGGTGATGCCGACCATGGCGAGCAGGTCGGCGGCCCGGGTGCGCCGGGCCGCGGCGTCCATGCCCGCCACGTGGGCTTGCAGGACGTCGGTGAGCTGGGTGCCGATGGACATCACCGGGTTCAGCGCGTTCATCGCGGACTGCAGCACCACGGCGATCTGGGACCAGCGCAGCCGGCGCAGTTCCGGCTCGTCGAGGTCTAGCAGGTCCACGGCCCGGCCCGGCTCGGGGTGGTACAGCACCTCGCCGCCGGTGATCATCCCGGGCGCGCGGAGCAGCCGGATCGCCGCGTAGGCCAGCGTGGACTTGCCGCTGCCGCTCTCCCCGGCCAGGCCGAGCACCTCGCCGCGGCGCAGTGTCAGGTCGGCGTCCACGACCGCGTGCACGGCCCCCTCGCCGGCCCCGTAGTCCACCCGCAGGCCGCGGATCTCCAGCAGTGGCTGCGCGGTCATGACGTCTGCTCCTGAGTCCGGTGGGCTGCGGCCGGGCTGACGGTGCCCGCAGTGGCGGCCGCCGTGCTCGCTGCGGCTCCGGGTGCGGGCCGGACGACGGGGGTGAGGCCCAGCTCGAACCGCTTGGGCAGGCCCGGCCCGCCCGACTTCCTGGTCCGGCGCCGGGACAGCCCGGCCAAGCGCAGGCGCGGGTTGATGAACTCGTCGATGCCGAAGTTGAGCAGCGCCAGCGCGGTGCCGAGGAAGGCCACGGCCAGCCCGGGCGGGATGTACCACCACCAGTAGCCGCTGAGCTCTGCGTCGGAGTTCTGTGCCTCGAACAGCATCGAGCCCCAGCTCCAGTGCTCCGGGTTGACCAGGCCGAGGAAGGCCAGCGCGGTGTAGGTGCCCACCCCGTAGAGCACGGTGAACAGGAACGAGGACGCGACGATGGGCAGCAGGTTGGGCAGGATCTCGTGTGAGATCACCCGCCAGCCGCGCTCGCCGATGATGCGGGCCGACTCCACGTAGTCGCGGGACCGCAGGGACAGCGTCTGAGCCCGCAGTACCCGGGCTCCCCAGGCCCAGCCCGTGACCGCGATGATCAGGCCGATCAGCACGTCGTTCGTGGCGCCGGAGGGTGACAGGAAACCGAAAATCACGATGAGCAGCGGCAGCGCCGGCATGACCAGGAAGAAGTTGGCCAGCATGGACAGGAAGTCGTCTGCCCAGCGGCCGTGCAGGTACCCGGCGCTGACCCCGATCAGCACCGACAGCACGGTGGCCGCGATCCCGGCCAGGAACGCGACCAGGATCGTGCTCCGGCCGCCCGCCAGCAGCTGCGAGAACACGTCCTGCTGCGTCTGGGTGGTGCCGAGCCAGTGCGCGGCGGATGGCGGCTGCGGCACCCCGCTGGTGGTGGACGAGCTGGCCGACGGGCTGTACGGGGCGACGATGGGGCCGATGATGGCCACGATCAGGAACACGGCCAGCATGGCCAGGCCGGCGATGATCTTGGGGGAGCGGGGCAGCTGGATCCGGCGGCCCCGGATCGGGGCGCTGACCGGGGGCGGCAGCGGGCCCGCACCGGGCTGGTCGCCCGGGCCGGATCCGCCCACGCCCACGCCGCCCAGGCCGGTGCCGCCCAGGTCCGTGCCGGTGCCGATAGACATCGCTCAGGCCTCCTGGCGGGTGCGTGGGTCGAGGAGCACGTACACGGAGTCCGCGGCCAGGTTCGCGAGCAGCACGGCGAACGTGATGATCAGGAAGATGCCCTGGAGCAGCGGGTAGTCGCGGCCGCTGACGGCCTGGAGCAGGATCCAGCCCAGGCCGGGGTAGCTGAACACGATCTCGGTGAGCAGTGCCCCGGAGACCACGAACCCGATCGCCAGCGAGAATCCGGACACGCTCGGCAGGACCGCGTTTCTGGCCGCGTACCAGATCACCCGGCGTTTGGGCAGCCCCTTGGCCTGGGCCACGAGGACGTAGTCCTCGTCCATGGTGGTCACCATCACGTTCCGCATGCCGACGATCCAGCCGGCCGCGGAGCAGAGCACGATCGTGGCCGCGGGCAGGATCGCGTGGTCGAGCACGTCACCCGCGTAGGCCGCGTTGAACCCGGGGAAGTCCAGCTGGTTGTAGGCCCGGCCGGTGGGGAACCAGCCCAGCCGGGTGGCGAAGATGTCCAGCGCGATGAAGGCCACGAAGAAGTACGGTGCGGCCTGGAAGAACGTGGTGGCCGGGAGCAGGTTGTCCAGCCAGGTGCCGCGCCGCCAGGCGACCAGGATGCCGAGCAGCGTCCCCAGCACGAAGCTGATCACCGTGGCCACGCCGACCAGGCCGATCGTCCAGGGCAGCGCGCCGCGGATCACGCTGGTCACCGTGGACGGGTAGTAGCTGGTGGAGACGCCCAGGTTGCCGTGCACCAGGTGCACCCAGAACGTCATGTACTGGCCCCACAGGCCCTGCTTGCTGTTCAGGCCATACTGCAGCTCGAGGGAGCGGATGGTGGCCGGGGTGACGTTGCCCATCAGGTGGGACAGCACCGCCTCCACCGGGTTCCCCGGCATGAGCCGCGGGATGAAGAAGGTGACGGTGACGGCGAGGATCGCGGTGACGATGTAGAACAGCAGCCGGCGGGCGATGACGCGCATGTCGTCTCCTCTCAGCCCACGAGCCACGGGGGCGTGGCCGGGTCGGGGCGGCATCCGCAGCTCTCACGGGGGACCAGCCGGGTGGGCAGGACGATGTTGCGCGGGGCGTGCCCGGCATCGTTGATCATGGAATAGAGCACCTCGAAGGCAGTCGCGCCGAGTTCCTGGATGGGCTGGCGCACGGTGGTCAGCTGAGGCCGGAGGTGACGGGCAACCGGGATGTCGTCAAACCCGGTTACCGCGACGTCCCCGGGGACGTCCAGCCCGTGCTGCATGAGTGCGTAGACGACACCGAGCGCGGTCTGGTCGTTGGCGCAGGCGATGGCCCGCGGGAGCTTCCCGGCCCCGCCGCTGGCCACCAGGAGGTCGATGACCCGGGCGCCGCCGGCCGCGCAGTAGTTTCCCTGCCACTGCGGCCCGCCAGTGAACGTGCCGCCGGCCGCCTCGACCTCGGCGCTGAATGCGGCCTGCCGGGCCAGGTTGTCCGGGCTGTCCGGGTGACCGCCCAGGTAGGCCAGGGTGCGGTAGCCGTGCACCCGGACCAGGTGCCGGGCCAGCTCCCGCATGCTGCCCTGGTTGTCGCCGCCCACGTTCGAGGTGGTCGGCGTGGCCACACCCGCCAGGGTCACCACCGGGACCTGCCGGGAGAGCCGTTCCAGCTGCTCGGCGTCGAGCACCTGGTCGTGCAGGATCAGGCCGTCACTCTTGCGGGCCAGGGCGAAGACCCGGCGGGTGTGGTCGTGATCGTCCACGTCCACCGAGCTGACCAGCAGGTTGTAGTCGCGGTTCTGGGCCGCCAGCTCGATACCCCGGTTAATCAGGTCCGGGAACTGGAGGCTCTCTTCCTCGTCCTGGAAGATGTCGTCGCCGATCGGCTCGGTGGGCGGCGGCCGCCGGATCACCACGCCGATGATTTCCTTGAGCCGGGCGCTGAGTGCGCGGGCTGCGCCATCCGGGATGAAGCCCAGGTCCGCGACGGCCGCCAGGACGCGTTCCCTGGTCTCGGCCATTGGGTTCCCGCGGCCGTTGAGCACCCGGGAGACCGAGGCGATGGACACCCCGGCGGCGCTGGCCACGTCATAAATGGTCGGCGGGGGTATGGGGGCGCCGCGCCGCGTACTGCCGGGGAGAGTGCCGGCTGCGTGACCGTCGGCCGGATGACCGTCGGCTCCGGGACCGTCGGGCGCGTGGCCGTCGGTGCTGGGGTGGCCGTCCGTGTCGTGGCCGCCGTCGGCCGGGGTGCCGTCGTTCCCGGTGGGGTGGACCTGCACGTGGGGGGGACCGCCGCCGGGCCTGGCGCTGGCCCGGTCTGGGCGGGCCACGGCGTCGCGGCTGGCGTCATCACCCGCCGGGCCAGGCGCGTCAAGCGCCGCGCTGGCCGTATCGCGACTGTCCACCGGAGCGCTCCCTTGCGGTCCTGGGTCTCTGACCTGGCCCGTTGACCGGGTTCTGGACAGAGACAACTCACTTCCCGGTAAGCGCTTACCCGCACCGCCTTAAGAAAGCGGCTACATCAAGAGCCGCTGACTTGGCCTGGCAGGTAAGCGCTTACCAAGCGAGACAACCCGAGGATATTTCGCGCCCCTGGCCGACTCAACCCCTCGGCTCTACTGTTACGGGAACGTGACGGAAGGGATAACCCCGGCCCGCCGCCCGCCGGGCTGTCCCGGGCCAGAACCGCCCCGGCGCGGCGGCCCGGAGCCCGGCCGGGGGTCGTCCTGCTGGTCCACATCCCGCCCGGGCGGTGCGGGTGATCATTCGGCCAGTTCGCCCGCGGAACCCGCTGCGAGGGCCTGGGATTCCGCACACGAACCCCCGCGAGCGGCTCCCGGCGCGGTCACCGCGGGCCGGGGTGCAGCATCACCGCAGGTCAAAGTCAGGTCAAGGGAACTGAGCCGGAGGCCCATGTGCCGGGCAGCGGGAAATGACCACAAAGGCCAAGCCGCCCGGGATTGACCGCTGACCGGTATATGGCGAGGAACCTGAGCGCATCAACGGCGGGTTGCGAAACAGGTACGAAACACGATGTCCGGCAGATCCTGGTCCGTTGTCCACGGCGTAACAGTTGGGAAACGTGAACGAAACCCGCTCATGGGAAACATGAAGCGTTCTAGACGGACACCGAAGTGGTCGGCCGGATCTAGCTAGCCCGGGGGGAAAGCCCCCGGATCACGCTGCGGTGATAGCGCGGGAGGGGTTCCAGCAGTCCGCCATGGCCTGATGGGACCGTGACCGGAAAACCCCCCGGCAAGCACTTCCAGGGTAGCCCCATGGAGGCGGAGAGTAGTGGTTCCCTACGCAAGCTGGTTGTCATCTGGAGATAACGCATGGCAGATGACAGCCGCAACATTCGTCGGCCTCATGAGCATCCCTGCCCTGGCCGTCTTGTACGGCGGCCTGGTGCAGAAAAAATGGGCCGTGAACACCATGCTGATGGTGTTCTGCACCTTCTGTCTGGTGCTGATCGCCTGGGTGCTGTGGGCGTTCAAGATGGGCTTCGGCACACCTTGGATCGGCGGCAGCCTCCACTTGCTGGGCAGGCCGGGGGCGTCCCTGGGCACCGGGGCTGAGGAGGGGCAGGCCAACATCCCGCTGCTCTCCGGAGGCATGCCGAAGTTCCGGTTCCCGCAGTCGTCGCTGGTCTACTTCCAGTTCGTGTTCGCCGCCATCACGCCGATTCTGTTCATCGGCAGCGTGCTCGGCCGGATCAAGTTCAAGGTCTGGCTGATCTTCGTCCCGCTGTGGATCACCTTCGCCTACGCGGTCAACGCCTTCCTCCTCTGGGGCGGCGGCTACTGGGCCGGCAAGGGTGCCCTGGACTTCAGTGGTGGCTACGTCATCCACCTCGCAGCGGGTGTCTCCGGCTTCGTCGCGGCCTGGGTTATCGGGCCCCGGCTCCAGCGCGACCGGGACCACGCGGTCCCGAACAACCTGTTGTTCGTCGCGGTCGGCGCCGGCATCCTGTGGCTCGGCTGGAACGGCTTCAACGGTGGTGACCCGTACTTCGCGGGCGCGGACGCCTCGGCGGCCGTGGTCAACACCAACGTCGCCACCGCGGTGGCCATGATGACCTGGATCATCATGGACATGGTCGGTGGTCCGGAGAAGAAGCCCACCTTCCTCGGCGGCCTCAACGGCATGATCTGTGGCCTGGTCGGCATCACCCCCGCCGCCGGTTACGTGAACGGCCTCGGCGCGATCATCATCGGCCTGGTCTGCTCGGCCATTGTCTGGTTCGCCTGGAACTACCTCAGCAAGGTCCCGCCCTTCAACAAGGTGGACGACGCGCTGGGGGTCGTGTACACACACGGCATAGCCGGGCTCTTCGGCGGACTCCTGGTCGGTTTGCTAGCCGATCCAAAGATGATCGTCTACCTGGGTCTTGGCAAGAACCCGGTCAACATCTCGGGCAGCGGCCTGTTCTACGGGCACGCGCACCAGTTGCTGGTCCAGTTGGGCGCCGCGATCACGGTGATCATCTGGGACGGCCTGGTCACGTTCCTCCTGCTTAAGGGCATCGGCTTGTTCATGAAGCTGCGGATGAGCGACGAGGAACTGGAGATCGGCGACGTCGCGATCCACGGCGAGGAGGCCTACCCGTCGGAGGGCCTCGTTCTCTCCGGGGTCGGTGCGGCCCGGGCCGCCGAACTGTCCGCGGAAAGCCAGGTGTCGATGAAGGCGGAGACCTCCCCACCGTCCGAACCCTGACCGACCGCGCAGGTCAGCGCACGTTCAACCCGGCGGCCCTCCCACGAGCCCAGCGCTCATGGGAGGGCCGTCGGCCTGCGGTGCGGCGGCGGTGAGGTAAGCGGGGCGGTGACGTGTGGGCGGCTAGTGACCGCGGAAGGCTTCTTCCAGCCACCAGGCGCCGCGGGACGAGGTGATCTTGGCGTCGACCAGCATCGGGCGCTCCCGCGGGCCGTCCAGCCAGTCCCGCACTGGGCCCAGGTCGGCCAGGCTGCGCACGGTCACCCCGTCGCAGCCGAACCCGCGGCTGATCCCGGCCAGGTCGGCCGGGGGAAACCGGACGGTGTCCAGCGGGTGCCCGTCCGGCCCGAAGTGGTGCACCTCGGCCCCGTAAGCCTCATCGTCGTAGATCACGATCAGCATCGGCAGCCCCAGCCGGACCACGGTTTCCAGCTCGCTGACCGCCATCAGCGCGCCACCGTCGCCGAGCGCGGCCACGGTCAGCCGGTCCGGCCGGGCGATGGCCGCCCCGATCGCCGACGGCAGGCCGAGCCCGATGGACTGGTAGGCCTGGGTGAAGCAGAACGCGTCCGCGTCGGGTACCGCGAGATACATGCTCGGGTAGCCCATGAAGTTCCCCGAGTCCACGCTGACCGTGCGCTGCACCGGGAGCATGTCGTCCAGGGCGATGGTCAGCGTCCGCGGGTCGATCAGGCCGTCCCCGCTCTCGTCGGAGTACGGCACGTCGCGCCACCGGACCTCGCGGGCGATCCGCTCGCGGACCTCGCCGGTTCGGTAACCCAGCCCGCTGCCGAAGCGGTCGCCCAGCGCGGCCAGCGCGGCGCGGGCCGTCTCCGCCACGTCGCCGAGCACGCCCAGGTGCACCGGCCGGTGTGCCCCGATCGCCGCCTGATCGTCGTCTACCTGGACCACGGTGGTCTCCGGGCCGATCAGGGTGCCGGATCGCATGGTCCACATGTTGAGCGAACAACCC
This sequence comes from Streptosporangiaceae bacterium, assembly GCA_036509255.1. Classification (GTDB taxonomy): domain Bacteria; phylum Actinomycetota; class Actinomycetes; order Streptosporangiales; family Streptosporangiaceae; genus RYN-230. Next base: position 35,165 of record DATCFY010000073.1, on the reverse strand, counting down.
CAGCCCACGATCAAGTCGGCCGCACTGATCAGCTCGGCGGCGAGCGGGGAGGCGAAGCCGCCGCTCACATCCAGGTCCCACGGGTTGCCGCGGAACAGGCCCCGGGCCGCGGCCGAGGTCGCCAGCAGCGCGCCGCAGGCGCCGGCGAGGCGTTCCAGGTCCGGCCCGGCCCTCGCCACCCGGGCTCCCCGGCCTGCCACGAACACCGGCCGCCGGGCCAGGGCCAGCTGCGCGGCCAGGGCATCCGCCGCGTCGGCGGCGGGTGCGACGGGGCCGAGCACGGGCCCGGCCGGCGGCGGCTGCCGGTCGCAGTCCCCGCCCTGCACGTCGAGGGGCATGGCCAGGAGCACCGTGCGGCGCTGCTTGGCGGCCGTGTGGTAGGCCCTCGCGGTGTCGGCGGCGGCCGAGGCGGGGGAGTGCAGCCGCTCCGGTACCGCGCCCACCGCCGAGGCCAGGCCAGCCACGTCGATGCGGAAGTTGGACCGGACCGCGGCCGCCGCCACATCCGCCGTGAGCACCAGGAGCGGGGTTCGGCTCTTGGCCGCCTCGGTGATGCCGGTGACCGCGTTGGTCAGCCCGGGACCCTGGTGCACGGTGAGCACACCGGTGCGGCCCGCGGTCCGGGCCCAGCCGTCGGCCATGCACGCCGCGCCGCCCTCGTGCCGCGCGGCGATGTACCGCGCCCCCTGGCGGACCAGGGCGTTGGTGACGTGGAAGTTGCCGCTGCCCACCACGCCGAACACGGTGTCCGCCCCCAGCCCGGCCAGGGTCGCGGCGACGGCCTCGGTGACCCGCATCAGGAGCGCACAGCTGCGCGCTCGGCCGGCCGAGCGGCCGGGCGCCCTGCGGGGTGCTCGACGAGGGCGATGGCCCGGCAGGGGCTGCCTGAGCCGCCGGTGATGGGCAGCGGCCCGGCGATGACCACCGCCCCGGTTGGCGGCAGCAGGGCCAGGTTCTGCAGTTGGGTCAGCCCGTACTTGCCCGAGCCCAGCAGCGACGCGTGACAGGGGAACGGAGGGTCGAAGGAGTGGGCGGCACCCGCGTCGGTGCCGACGGTCTCCACGCCCAGGCCGATGATCGACTCGCTGGCCGCCAGCCACTGGGCGCAGGCCACCGAGATGCCGGGGGTGTGCGGGCCGGCCTCGTCAGCGTTGAGGAAATCCTGCTGGCTGGCGGACCTCGCGTCCCAGCCGGTCCGGTACAGCAGCCAGCCACCCTCGGGCAGCGGGCCATGCTCGGCCGCCCAGCCCTGGACGTGCTCGATCTCGAGCAGGAAGTCGGGGTCGGCAGCGGCCTGGGCGGAGAAGTCAAGGACCACCGCCGGGGCGATCAGGCGGCTCACCGGGACCTGGGCCACGTCCGCACCGTCCCGGCCGGTCACCCAGTGCACCGGCGCGTCGAAGTGCGTCCCGGTGTGCTCGCCGGTGCTGATGTCGTTCCAGTACCAGGCGGGGCCGCGGTCGTCGTAGCGGCTGATCTCCTGCAGCGCGAACGTGGCCGTGTTCCCGAACGGCTCGGGCAGCCTGATCACCGGGGTGGCGTCGTTGAGCGGCGCGGTCAGGTCGACGACCTCGATGCCGCCGTCCCTGATCGCGGCGGTCAGGTCAGTCAGCAGGGACATGGCGGAGGGCTCCTGTCTCGGGGCTGGATCACATCCGGGGACCGCGCTGCCGTTCTACACCAGTCGGGCTGGCACCGGAGCGCCCAGGACTGCCATGTTATAGTCATAACATGGCAGAAAAGAAGGCCGTGCTGAACGTGACTGTCGACGAGTCGCTAGCCGAGGAGGTCCGGCGGGCGGCCAAGCTGGAGCACACGACGATCTCGAGCGTGGTCGAGCGGGCTCTGCGGGAGCAGCTGGCCTGGGAGCTCAAGCGGCTGGACGGCATCCGTGCGATGGAGGAGTACTTCGAGCAGCACGGCTACCCGACGCCCGAGGAGATGGCCGAGGCTGACGCGCAGGTCGCTGAGGAACACCGCCTCGCGGAAGAGGCCCGGGCCTGGAACAAAGAGCACGGCCGGGTTTTCCGGCGTGAGGACTGGGCTGTCTGATGGAGCAGGTCGTCTACGACAGCGGCGCCCTGATCGCGATCGACACCGGCAACGAACTCTCGTTCCGCCGTCACCTGAGCAGGATGTCCGCGCGGGACCACGTCATGGTGCCCGCGCCGGTGGCGGCACAGGTAGTCCGCGACCCTCGGCGCCAGACACGCTTAATGACGACTCTTCGGGGGTGCGACGTCATGCCTTTCGAGGAAGAGCACGCTGGACTGGTCGGCAGGCTCTTGGCCCGGTCAGGTACTTCCGATGTCGTGGACGGCTTCGTGGCCGTGACCGCTGCGGAAACCGGCGCGACAATCGTTACGTCGGACCAGGGCGATGTCCAGCACCTGCTCGGGACCCTCGGAGTGCGGCTACCCGTGCTGAAGCCGTGAGGGTCAGAGGTTGGCGACGGCGGGGATGACTTCGCTGCCGATGACCTCGAGCGGGGTGATGTCCCAGACGTTGGCGCAGGCGCCGATCGCGGTGCCGAAGCCCATCTCGGCCAGCCCGCCGAGCTGGTCCACCACCTGGGCCGCCTTCTCGCCCTTCTCGCCCACGTCATAGATGAAGTAGACGGTCTTCTCGATCTCGTCGTAGTCGCGGCCCTCGGCCTCGCAGTGCCCCCGCAGTACATCCAGCTTGTGCGCCAGGTCAGGTCCGGGGAACAGATTGCAGGCCTGGGCGTAGCGGGCCACCAGGCGCAGCGTCTTCTTCTCGCCCGAGCCGCCGATCAGGATCGGCGGGTGCGGCTGGGACAGCGGCAGTGGCGAGTTCAGCGGCCGTTCCAGCTGGTAGTGCCGGCCGTGGAAGGGGCTGTCGTCGCCGCGGAACATCTGCAGGCAGATCTGCAGCGTCTCCTCCAGCCGCTCGAACCGCTCGGCGACGGGCGGGAACGCGATCCCCAGCCCGCGGGACTCCTCCTCGTTCCAGGCCGCGCCGATGCCGAGCCAGGCCCGGCCGCCGGATAGCACGTCGAGAGTGGTGATGATCTTGGCGAGGATCCCGGGGTTGCGGTAGGTCACCCCGGTGACCAGCGTCAGCAGCTTGGCCCGCGACGTGTTCGCGGCCAGGTAGCCGAGCGTGGTGTAGGCCTCGAGCATCTCGCGCTCGGGCGCCCCGATCGGGCCGATCTGGAAGAAGTGGTCCATCAGGGCCAGGAACTCGAAGCCGGCGTCGTCCGCGGTACGGGCCACGGTGGCCAGGTCCGGGCCGAGGCGCGGCGGGCCGTCCGGGGTGGTGAAGTCTGGGATCTGCAGGCCGATCTTCACGCGGCTGCCTCTCTTCGCGCGGCTGCTTCCAGAACGAGACTCTTTCACACGCGCACCCCCGGTCGCCGCCCGGCCGGCGGGGCGGCCTGAAGACGGGCGTGGCCTGGCCGCGCGGTGGCAGGGAACCCGCCGGTAACTGTCCGTGCCGGGCCCGGACGCCGGCGTGGTCAGCCTCTGGACGCTCTGGCCTGGCGTGCGGCAGGCCAGCGGCCATCCCGCAGAATGGGAGCATGACTGGACCCGTTGTGAAGGCGCTGACCCTGGTGACCGAAGACGGGATCCCCATCGACGCGGTGCATCTGCCCGGCCCCAGCGACGTGGGTTTCGTTATTGCCCATGGTTTTACCCTGTCCTGGCAACACGGCGCGGTCTGGAAGGTAGCCAGCCGGCTGCGTCAGGCAGGCGGGGTGGTGTCGTTCGACTTCCGCGGCCACGGCCGGTCCGGCGGGCTGTCCACCCTGGGCGACCGGGAGATCAAGGACCTGGACGTGGCGGTGGCCTACGCCCGGGAGCTGGGTTACCGCCGGATCGCCGCCGTCGGCTTCTCGATGGGCGCCTCAGTGGTGATGCGGTACGCGGGGCTGGTCGGCGGCTTGGACGCCGCGGTCTCGGTGAGCGGTCCGGGGCACTGGTATTACCGCGGCACCAAGCCGATGCGCCGGGTGCACTTCGCGGTGGAGCGCCGGGTGGGCCGGGCCATCACCCGGGCCTGGCTGAAGACCCGGATCAGCCCGTCCGGGTGGAACCCGGTGCCGCTGCCGCCTGACGAGGCCGCCGCGATGATCTCGCCGATCCCGCTGCTCGTCGTGCACGGCGACCAGGATTCCTACTTCCCGGCCGACCACGGCCAGCGGCTGTACGACGCGGCGCGCGAGCCCAAGGAGCTGTGGCTCGAGCCCGGCTTCGGGCACGCGGAGTCCGCCGCCGAGGGACCGCTGCTGGACCGGATCGCCAGGTGGGTCCAGGAGCACGCGCTAGTCCCGGAGGCTGTCTCCGGTGTCGCGGTCGAAGAAATGCAGTGAGTCCAGGTCCACGTGCACCCGGGCCCGCTCGCCCTCGCGGATCGCGGTCCTCGGGTCCAGCCGGGCGATGATCGCCGGCATCTGGGGGACCTCCTCGGCCTCGGCCGCGTCCGGCTCGCTGTCCCCGATGGTCTTCGCGGCTACCTGGAGCGGTGCCACCCCCACCGCACAGTGCACATTGACTTCGGCCCCGAGTTCCTCGCGCAGCTCGACCGACACCTCGAGCACGGACTCCGGCGCCGCGCCGGGGACCAGCGCGGCGTCTTCCAGGTTCTCGGGGCGGATCCCGACCACCACCGTGCGGCCCAGGTACTTCTCCAGCGCCCGGTGCTGGCCGGCCACGCCAGCGGGCACCCGGAGGCGGTGCGAGCCGAAGCTCACCTCGGGGCCGTCCGTCCCGCGCTCCAGCGTCGCCTCGACCAGGTTCATCGCCGGCGAGCCGATGAAGCCGGCCACGAACAGGTTCGCGGGCCGCTGGTAGAGCTCCTGGGGCGCGGCGACCTGCTGGAGTACCCCGTGCCGCAGCACGGCCACCCGGCTGCCCAGCGTCATCGCCTCGGTCTGGTCGTGGGTCACGTAGATCGTGGTTACCCCGAGCGAGCGCTGCAGCCGGGCGATCTCGGCGCGCATCTGCACCCGGAGCTTGGCGTCCAGGTTGGACAGCGGCTCGTCCATCAGGAACGCGCGGGGCTGTCGGACGATGGCCCGGCCCATCGCGACCCGCTGCCGCTGCCCGCCGGACAGCTGCCGGGGCTTACGGCCGAGCAGGTCCTCCAGTTCCAGGATGCGCGCGGCCTCGTCGACCCGGCGGCGGATCTCCGGTTTCGGGGTCTTGCGGTACTTCAGGCTGAACGCCATGTTGTCCCGCACGGTCAGGTGCGGGTACAGGGCGTAGCTCTGGAACACCATCGCGATGTCCCGGTCCCGCGGCTCCATGTCGTTGACCGGCTGGCCGTCGATGAGGATGGTGCCCTCGGTGATCTCCTCCAGGCCGGCCACCATGCGCAGTGCCGTGGTCTTCCCGCAGCCAGAGGGACCGACCAGCACCATCAGCTCGCCGTCCGCGATGGACAGGTCCAGCGACCGGACCGCGGTGGTCCCGTCCTGGTACCGCTTGGTGATGCCCTCGAGCGCGATCCTCGACACTGGTCTCTCCCTATCTGCCGAGCAGCTATCCGCCGAACTGGCACGCGGGCTGGCCCACAGCGCCGTCAACCCCTGGGCCCTCCACCCGGGCGCGCAGCAGGTGCCCGGCCAGTGGTTCCGCGTCCCGCTGGGCCTGCGTCATCCCCTCCCAGGCCGTGGTGACGTAGAGGTCCGCCAGCTCCGGGCCGCCGAACCCCGGGCAGGACGGCTGCGACACCGGCACCGGCAGCTCGGCCAGCAGTTCCCCGGCTGGGGAATACCGGCGCACCACGTGGCCGCCCCAGAACGCCACCCACAGGCATCCCTCGCCGTCCACGATCAGCCCGTCCGGGATGCCGTGCCCCGGCAGGGGCTGAACCAGGTCGCGTGCGGCGCCCAGGGTGCCGGCGGCCAGGTCGCAGGGGAAGGCGCGGATCCGCGGCCGGGGCTCGCCCGAATCGATGAAGTAGAACGTGCTGCCGTCCGGGCTCCAGCCCAGGCCGTTGGACTCGGTCACGCCGTCCAGCACCGTGGTGATCCCGCCGTCCGGGTCGAGCCGGTACAGCGCGCCCGCTCCGGGCCGCCGGTCCCGGGCTACCGTGCCCGCCCAGAACCGGCCGCGGGAGTCGCACGCCCCGTCGTTGAACCGGACGTCGGCGGTCATGCCCGGCGGGCGCCGCGCGGCGCCCTCGGGCCAGCCGTCTGGCTTGCCGTCCGGACCGACCAGCCGGAACCCGTCCGCCGCCGCGAGCACGTACCCGCCACCCGCCTGCTCTGCCCGTGGCGCGGCCGCGCCGACCGGAACCCCGGCCGCGTGACGCACCTCGTCGCCTGCCCCGGGCCGGTACCGGTGCAGGTGCCCGGCCAGGATGTCCACCCAGATCAGGCAGCCGGCCGCCGCGTCCCAGACCGGCCGCTCGCCCAGTTCCGCGCCGGCCGGCACTGCGACCTGCCAGTCGGCCGCCGGCCGCCGGGCGCCGCTCACTTGCCCATCCCCAGGGTCAGCCCGCGCACCAGGTAGCGCTGGAAGATCAGGTACACCACGATCGCGGGGACGGCGCTGATGAATGACCCGGCCATCAGCACCGGGATGCTGCTCGTCCGGCCGGCCGACAGCGCGGCCAGTCCCACAGTGATCGTCCGCTGCTGCGGGTTCTGCAGGAACAGCAGCCCGACTAGCAGGTCGTCCCAGATCTGGATGAACTGCAGCACGGTCACGGTGGCGATAGCGGGCCAGGACAGCGGCAGCGCGATGCGCAGGAACGTGCGCTCGTAACCGAGCCCGTCCATCACCGCGGCCTCGATGAGGTCGTCGGAGATGCCCCGGTAGTAGGTGGCCATCAGGAACGTGGCGAACGGCGTGCCCAGCGCGACGTAGACCAGGATCGCGCCGAGGTAGGTGTTGATCAGCCCGAGCTTCCCGAGGTTCACGTACTCCGGGATGATGATCGACTGCAGCGGCACCATGAGGGCGGCCACCACGGCCAGGAACACGATGCCGCTGCCCCGGTAGCGGAGCTTGGCGAACGCGAACCCGGCCGTGGTGGACACGGCCAGGATGAGCAGGATCGACGCCAGGCAGATCAGGGTGGAGTTGAGCAGTTCCCGGCCGACGGGCAGCTCGCTGAACAGCTGGCTCCAGCTCAGCGCGGAGTGACCGTGCTGCTGCTCGAACTGCGTCTGGGTGCGGAAGGCGTTGTTGAGTATGTACCAGAAGGGGTAGAGCATGACGACCGCGATGGCCGTCATGATCAGGAAGATCATGCCGATCCGGCTGCGCCGCCGGGCCCGCAGCGCACGCTTGGCAGGCGGGTGCCCGGATGCCGGTGCCCGCCCGGACGCCGGCGCGTCCGGCGCGCGCCCGGGCGCCGGCAGGGAATCAGCCGCCGCCATCTACCAGCCCTCCCCGTCCTCGGAGCGGATCAGCCGGAGCTGGACCAGCCCCACGACGATCATGATCACGAACAGGATGATCCCGTACAGTGCGCCGGTGCCGAACTGGCCCAGCGAGAACGCCGACTGGTAGACGAAGAACTCCAGCGTGGTGGTGCCGAACCCGGGGCCGCCATTCGTCATCACGAAGATCAGGCTGAACAGCGCCGAGAACGCGCTGATGACCGTGATCACGAACGAGAACTGCACGAACCGCTTGAGCAGCGGCAGGGTGACCCGGAAGAAGATCTGCCGCCGGTGCAGCCCGTCTACCCGGGCCGCCTCCAGCAGGGTCGGGTCGAGGGTGGCCATGCCAGTCAGGAAGATGATCGTGTTGGTGCCCAGCATTGACCAGATGAACGTGATGGCCAGTGCGATCAGCGCGCTGCGCTGCCCGGCCAGCATGTCGGTCTGGAAGCTGCCCAGGCCGACCGCGCCGAGGAACTTGTTCATCAGCCCGTTCAGGGCGAAGAACTGGACTGCGACCATGCCGATGACCACCCAGGACACCGCCGTGGGCAGGAAGTAGACCGAGCGGAAGAAGCGCCAGCCACGGACGTGCTCGTTCAGCAGCGCGGCGATGGCGAGCGGGATGCCGATCGCGAACGGGATCGACAGCAGCAGCAGCCCGTTGTTCTCCAGCACCCGCCAGAAGATCGGATCGCTGAGCGCGGTCGAGTACGTGCTCGGGCCGATCCACTGGGCGGTCAGGCCGTTCCAGTTCGTCATCGAGTAGTAGACGGCCTGCCCGATCGGGATCCCGAGCAGGGCTATCACCACGATCACCGCGGGCAGCGAGAGCAGGATGCCCGCCCGCCGCCGGCGCCGGGCCAGCCGGCTGCGGCGCGGCCGGGTGCGCTGGCCCGGGGACGTGCCCCGGGCCAGCGCCGGCGTCGCTTCCGAGACGCTCACCAGCGCATCACGGGTAGCTGGTCCCCCTCTGGGTGGCAGGCAGCTGGCCGAACGTGGTCTGCATGCTGGACAGCGCGGACTTCGGCGAGATGCTGCCGTTCAGCACGGACGGGAGCACCTTGCTGCCCGTGTTCACCACGTTGGGCTGCACGACGTTGTCCAGCATCGGGTAGACGGTCAGGTGATCCTGGCTGACGAAGTTCAGCATCTGCTGGTTCACCGGGTTGGACGTCGGCGTCCCGTTGATGGCGGGGATCAGCCCAGCGGCGTTGATGATCGTGGCGGCCTGGCTGGTCGTCATGAACTCCAGGAACTGCAGGGCCTGGGCGGAGTGCTGGGTGTAGTTCGTCATGGACAGGCCATCACCGGCGAAGTCCACCACGCCCTTGATCGGGGAATTGGAGAACGGCGGCACGAACGCCGCCACCTTGGAGCCGAGCGCGCTGGTGAACTTCTGGGTGTCCCAGGTGCCGTCCACCATCATCGCGGCCTTGCCGGTCTCGAAGTCGCCCAGGTTGTTGGTCTTGGTCAGCACGTCGCTGTTGGTGCACCCGTTGCTCTTCAGCTTGGACCAGGTGGCCAGCTGCGCCTCGTTCGCGGCCGAGGTCCACGGGATCTGGCCGCTGTAGAGCTGCTGCCAGCTGGTGACCGGGTGCGCGCCGATCATCATGTAGCTCAGGTCGTACCAGGGGTAGAACTCCGCGCCCAGCGGCTGCCCGCCGTTGCCGTAGGTCAGCGGCGTGTACCCGGCGGCCTTCAGCTTCTTGCACGCGGCGAACAGCTGGGTCCAGTCGGTCGGCACCGAGGCCACCCCGGCCTTGGCGAACGCAGCCTTGTTATAGAAGCCGATGTAGAACTGGTTCTCCAGCGGGATCACGTACGGGCCGTTGGCCGCGTCGAAGGAGTCGGAGGTCCACTTGAGCGCGTTCGGGTTGACCCGGGCCAGGTCAGCGGCCGGGATCTTGCCCTTGAGGTTGGTCAGGAACTCCTTGTACTGGAGGGTGAACAGCCCGGTCCACATGACCGCCAGGTCCGGGCCGGTCTTGGACACCGCGGCCGCCTGGAGCAGCGCGAAGTAGTTGTCTGCGGGCTGGCTCACCACATTCACGGTCACGTTCTTGTGCAGCTTCTCGAACGCCTTGGCCAGGTTCTTCAGCGCGGTCGCGTTCTGCTCGGTGCCATAGTTTTCCCAGATGGTGAGGGTGACAGGGCCCGTCGTCGAACCGCTGCTCCCTCCGCCGCTCCCGCACGCGGTGGCCAGCAGAGCCGCCGCCGCCGTGGCGGCCAACACTTTCCAGTGCCTCACGGCTGTCTCCTTTCCGTGCTGTTTGAAATTCCGTGTGCCTCGATAACTCGGTGTCAACGCATGGGCCCGGCGCCGGCGGCCTGCCCGTTCAGGACCGCCCGACGACGGGCTCCACGAACCGGCGGTGCTCCTTCGTCGGGGCCCGCAGGAAGTCCAGGTCGCAACCCTCAGGTGCCTGCAGCACGTGGTCGCGGTAGAGCGCGGGCCAGCCGCGCAGGTGGGGGGAGGGTGGCGGGGACCAGGCGGCTTGGCGCCGGGCGATCTCGGCCCCGGGCACGTCCAGCGTGAGCGACCCGGCCGCGACGTCCACCTCGATCGGGTCCCCGTCGGCGACCAGTGCCAGCGGCCCGCCGACCGCGGCCTCCGGCGCGGCGTGCAGGATTACCGTGCCGAAGCTGGTGCCGCTCATCCGGGCGTCGGTGACCCGGACCATGTCGCTGACTCCGCCGGTGACCAGCTTGGCCGGGATCGGGATCATGCCCCACTCCGGCATGCCGGGCACGCCGACCGGGCCGCAGCCGGCTAGCACCAGCACGCTGTCCGGGGTCACGTCGAGCGCCGGGTCCTCGACCCGGCGGCGCATCTCCTCGTAGCCGTGGAAGACCAGGGCCGGCCCGCGGTGGCGGAGCAGGGCCGGGGTGGCCGCCGAGGTCTTGATCACCGCACCATCCGGCGCCAGGGACCCGCGGACCACGGCAAAGGCCCCTTCCTTCCCCAACGAAACCCCGGCCGGCCGGATCGCACCGGAGGCGGGGGGAGCGGCGCTGGCGAGCTCGCCGATCGTGGCGCCGGTAACGGTGGCCGCGCCGGTGTCGAGCCGGCCAGCCAGTTCCCGCAACAGCGCCGGGACCCCGCCCGCCCGGTCCAGGTCAGGCAGTAGCCCGCCGCCGGACGGTTCCACGTCGGCCAGTACCGGGATGCCCTGGCCGAGGCGTCCCAGGTCATCGAGCGGGAGCGGGACTCCGGCCCGCCCGGCGATCGCGGCCAGGTGGATGATCGCGTTGGTGGAGCCGCCGACGGCGTGCAGCATCCGGATGGCGTTGGTGAAGGCGGCGGGGGTCAGGATCGTGGACGGCCGCCGGTTCTCCGCCACGGCCTCGACCGCGCAGCGGCCGGCGGCGGCCGCCGCGGCCCGGCCCCGGGGGTACCCAGCCGGGATCGTGGCCGAGCCAGGGATCATCAGCCCGAGCGTCTCGGCCAGGATGGCCATGGTCGAGGCGGTGCCCATGGTGTTGCAGGTCCCGGTGCCGCAGGCCAGGCACCGTTCCAGCTCCCGCCAGCCCGCGTCGTCGAGGCGGCCGGCCCGCCGTTCGTCCCAGAGCCGCCATAGGTCGCTGCCGGTGCCGATACGCCGCCCACGGAAGGTGGCCGGCTCCCGCGAGCCACTGGTGACCAGGACCATCGGCAGGTCGGCGCTGACCGCGCCCATGATCGCGCCGGGCACGGTCTTGTCGCAGCCAGCCAGTAGCACGATCCCGTCCAGCGGGTAGCTGCGGATGATCTCCTCGATCTCGATGGAGAGGAGGTTCCGGTACAGCATCGCGCTCGGTTTCATCAGGTCCTCGCCGAGCGGGATCGAGCCGAACTCGACCGGCACCCCGCCGGCCTCCCGGACGCCTTCCCGGACCGCGACCGCCAGCTCCCGCAGCGGCAGGTTGCACGGGTTGAGGTCGCTGGCCGAGTTGGCGATGCCGATGACCGGCTGGCCGCCGTCCGCGCTGACCTCGAGCCCAGCGGAGGCGAGCGCGACCCGGTTGGCCAGCGCGACCTCGTCGTCCCCGCGCAGCCACGCGTCACTTCTCAGCGCGGGGCGGGGCGCCGTGCCACCGTGGCCGGTCATGCCGCCGTGGCCGGTCATGGCGGCGGCTCCGGGATGCCCAGGCCGGGGGCCCCGGGCCCGGACTGGGTCAGGTCCAGGCCGGCCCGGTCTATCCACTCCAGCGCCACCCGGGCCCGGTGCACCTTCTCCCGGCCGATGGCGGCCGCCTCGGCGGCCAGATGCAGCCCGCTGGGATACAGCGGCCGGGAGTTGCGCAGGCCGAACTTCACGTACATGGGTGAGGCCACCGCGACCAGCTCAGCGGCTTCGTGCCCGCGGACTACCCCGCCCATCGAGCTGGGCGCCTCCACGTACAGGTCGATCGGCAGCGTGGTGGCCGCGCGCAGCTCGGCGAGCAGCCCGAGGGTCATGTCCGACGGCACATTGACCGTGTCCGCCCCGAGCCGTTCCAGCTGGGCCACGCTGAGCGGGTTGCCGGGGGCGAGCATGGCCGAGACCTTCCACACCACCGAGTCGGGGATCTCGCCGTCCTTCTGCATCCCGGCCAGCAGCTCCAGCAGGCCCGCGTCGGCGACGAGGAATCCGCGGATGCCGCAGTCCACGCCCCGCAGCACGTCGTCCACCGCGTACCGCAGCTGCCGGGACCCGCGGATCAGCCCGCTCCGGGACGGTCCCTCGTCCGACTGGGCCAGGCTGCCGATGTCCCACTCCTCGCGCGGCCCCACGAACAGCGAGATCTCCAGGCCGTGGTCGGCGCCGAGCGCGGCCATCTCGGTCAGCTCATCCTCGGACAGCAGCATCGCCCCGCTGCCCTGGGACACCCGGTTGACGGTGATGCCCTCGGCCGCGGCCTGCTCCAGCACGGCGCGCAGCACGGCCGGGCCTTCGACGCTGGGGATCTCGATCCGGAAGTCGGCCCCGTCCGGGAACCGGCCCGCGCTTCGCCGCGGCGCGGACTCCATCGCGATCCCGCGCCGGGTGAGCGCCTGGATCCCGGTCGTCCGGGCAGCGGTCTGCGGGCCGAGGGTTTCCTGGCTGCCCAGGGTCATCACGCCACCTCCAGGACCGCCGGACGCGGCGGTACCAGCTCGTCGTCCTCGGCCGGCCAGGCCAGCCCTGTGGTCTGCGGGCCCGTGGTTCGCGGAGCCGTGAGCCGCTCCAGGCCGCCCGGCGACACCAGGTAGGTGTCCTCGGCCTTGGCCCCACCCGGCAGGCTGGGGTTCCACGCCACCGCCTGGCCGGCCGCGACCGGGGTGTCGTACCAGCGCGAGTCCCGCTGGGACGGGGCGATCTCGAACTCCCGCTGCGCGTACCCGATCGGGCCACCCTGGTAATGACCCGCCCAGCCGCCCGGCGCGCCCTCCCGGGCGTAGGCCTGGTCCAGGGCGGTGAGCACGTCGCCGTAGCGGCTCGCCGGCACGCAGGCGGCCAGCGTGTCGCGCTCGATCCGCAGCACGCGGGCCCGCAGCGCGGTGAACTCCGGCGGGGGAGGACCGGCGGAGGCGAACCGGGTAGCGGCGGCGTGCAGCCCGCCACGGCGTGCGACGACGACCGCCATCGCGAGCTGCCGCACCGGGGCGCCCACCGCCATCGGGTGCCGGAATCGCCGGACCCGGTCGTCCCCGCCGACGATCAGCACCGGCGCGTCCGCGCCGTGTGATTCCAGCAGCTCGGCCACCCGGCCCTGGATATCGAGGTCCCGCTCGCCGGGCCGCCAGGACACCAGCGACTCCTGCAGCGCGGCCGCCGCGTCCGTCCCCAGTTCCCGCAGGTCCTCCTGCTCCGCCGGGGAGAGGGTGAGCCTCAGGCTGACCAGCTCCTCGGTAGCGTCCCGCCCAAACGCGGGGTGGCCGTCGGCGGCCAGCTGGCCCGCCTCGGCGCCAGCGATGTCCTGCGCGGCCCGGACGAACGCGTCCGGGTCGTACCAGGGAACAGCGACCAGGTCGGCGAACCCGTGCCGGCGCGGCTGGTACTCCTCGCTCACCCGGTCGGCCTCGATCTCCGTGGTCACCAGCGCGGCCCCGGTGTGGGTGGCCACCACCCAGACGAGGTCGGACTGGGCGGTCCGGTCTACCGGCGGGGCGACCGCCCCGGTCGCCCAGGCCACGCTGCCCGGGCTGGTGAGGACGACCCCGGCGACCTCCTCGTGGCCGGCCAGCCAGCCCTCCAGGCGCTCCCGCGCGGCGTCCGCACGGGCTACGCTCCGGGGCAAATGTTCGGCTATACCGAACAAAGTTTTGTGATGTAGAATCACTCGGTCATGGAATCATCCGTATATGTGCATGTCAAGGCGTTTTGAGACTCGCTAAGGTAACAGATGACGTTCTGTGATACCGAACGTTTGGCACTACCGAACAATGGCGTGAGGACGTGAGCAGGTGACAACGGAGCAGGACAGCGCGGGGGCTGGCCGCTACACGGTCAAGAGCGTGGCCCGGGCGCTCCGGCTGGTTGGCGTCGTGGCCGACGGTCCGGCCGAGGGCCAGACGCTCAGCGAGCTGGCGGCCGCGCTGGGCGTCTCCAAGAGCAGCGCGCTGGCGCTGGCCCGGACCCTGGAGGCAGCCGGATTCCTGCGCGAGACCCGCCCCGGCCCGCGGTACACGCTGGGCACCGCGCTGATCCGGCTCGGTGACATCGTGGGCCGTCAGCTCCCGCTCGGTGACCTGTGCCGCCCGCTGCTCGACGAACTGTCCGAGACCACCAAGATGACCGCGCGGATCGCGGTGGCCGAGGCTGGCTACCCGGTCTTCATCGCCCGGGTGGACGGTCCGGGCAGTGTCCGGTTCTACACGCCGCTGGGCCAGCGCGAGGTGCCGTACGCCTCGGCGGCCGGGAAAGCCATCCTGAGCACGATGGCCGAGCCGGAGATCCGGCGGGTCTGCGCCGAGACCGGGATGGCCCCGCGCACCACGCACACCATCACTGACATCGGCACCCTGCTGGACAACCTGGCCGCGGCCCGGCAGCTCGGCTTCGCGATCGACGACGAGGAGGACGCCGAGGGCGTGTTCTGCACCGGCGCGGCGTTCTTCGGCCACGACGGCAGCTGCGCGGGCGCGATCAGCGTGACCGGGATCAAGGGTGACCTGCCCGCGTGGCGCGTGGACGAGCTCGGCCGGGCCGTGCGCAGCTATGCCGACAAGGTGTCCGCCCTGCTCGGCGGGGCGCCCTACCCTGCGCCCGGGGGAGGAGCCTGATGCCTGTGCTGCCGGAGGTGCCGGAGGTGCCGGAATCCATGCCGCGGGAGGCGCCGGCCGCCGCGGCCCTGGTCGTGTCCTCGCCCGGGGTCGTGTCGCTGGAGCAGCGGGCCCGCCCGGTTCCCGGCCCTGGCCAGGTGCTGATCCAGCCAGCCGCTGTCGGGATGTGCGGCACCGACCTGGACATCCTGGCCGGGCGCATCGACCCCGCGTATGTCCGCTACCCCCTGGTGCTCGGTCACGAGTGGAGCGGGACCGTGCTGGCGAGTGAGAGCGGCTCGCTGCTCCCCGGCACCCGCGTAGTGGCCGAGGGCATCGTCCCGTGCGGTCACTGCGCGGCCTGCCGGGCCGGCCAGACCAACCTGTGCGCGACCTACGACGAGATGGGGTTCACCCGGGACGGGGCCGCGGCCGCGCACGCCGTGGTCGCCGAAACCCTGGTGCATCGTCTGGCTGCCCCGGTGAGCATGGCCGACGGCGCGCTGGTCGAGCCGGCCTCGGTCGTCTACCGCGGCTTGGCCAGCATCACGGTCAAGCCCGGCGTGCGGGCTCTGGTGGTCGGGGACGGAACCGTGGCCCTCCTCGCGGTGGCGCTGCTGGGCCTGTGGTCCCCCGCCGAGATCGTGATGCTGGGTCGCCGGCCGGCCCAGGCGGCCCTGGCCGCAACCGCGGGCGCGGCCCGGTTCGAGACCGATCCTGGCGTGGCCGGCGCCGGCTACGACCTGGTGGTGGAGGCGGCCGGGACCACCGGCGCGGTCCTCACCGCACTGGCCGCGGCCCGGCGGGGCGGCACGGTGCTGCTGCTCGGTCTTCCCCCGCACGGCGCTACCGCGGCTGTCCCCGTAGATGACCTGGTCAACAACGACCTCACGATCCGGGCGAGCTTCGGCTACACCTCGGACGCATGGCGGGATGTGGTCCGGCTGCTGAACGCGGGCCGGCTCGAACTGGGTTTCCTGGTCACGCACCGGTTCCCGCTGGGGGAGTGGGCCGCGGCCCTGGACACCCTGCGCGAACCCGACCCGGGAGCCCCCCGCGGCAAAGTCCTCCTCACCCTCGCGGACTGACCCGGCCTAACCCGCCCACCCCTCCCGCGCCGGACTGGAACCGGCCGGTTGCCCGCCGGTCCTCCCGCCTCACACGCACCACGAGACCCACAGGTCGCACACCCACTTCGTGATCTAACGCTTGGTGTCGTAGGAGCAGCACCAATCGTTAGATCACGAAGAGGTGCGGGCCGGGGGGGCGGGGCTAGCGGGACGGGAGGGGCTAGTGAGGCGGGTGGGGGTGGCGGTGACGCGGGCGCGGAAGGCGGCGGCGATCAGGACGCCGAACAGCACGAGGCCGCCAAGCAGGAACGCGTTCCCGGTGAGCAGTTCGATGCCGTGCCAGTGATACTCGACGAACCAGGGCCGGTCGCCGTAGCGGTAGTAGACCTCCGGGTCAGTGCTGGGCGGCTGCCACAGCACACCCAACGAGAACTGGCCCAGGTCCTGCGGCTCACCCCAGAGACTCCCCGGCCAGGCGCCGTACAGGACCAGCATGGCCGCGGCCATGCCCCAGTACCCCGCGGCGGGCCAGAGCAGGGCCCGGTGCCAGAGGAGCCTCGCGGGCCCAGGCGCGGGCGCAGGTGCGGCTCCAGGCACGGGCGCGGCTGGAGCGCTGGCGGGCATTCCGCTGGCGGTCGCGCTGCCCCGGGCCGGCCCGGTTCCGGGTCCTCGTGGCGCCGCTGATCCCGCCCCAGTGGCATCAAGAGCCACACCAGCCAGCCCGCGGGCTCCGGGGGCCCGCATGGCCCGGACGGCGTAGGCGGCGGCGACCGCCACTCCCGGGGCGATCCACACCCAGTGGTGATCCCAGCTGATCGGGGACGCCAGCAGCCCGGTCAGCGCACAGGCCAGCAACCCGGGCAGCGGGTGACCGGCCCGGTCCAGCAGGGCCGCGCAGGCCAGCCCGGCTACCGCGGTGACCAGGGCCACGGCCAGCCACACCGGCTGCGCGCCCGCCACGCTGCCCGCCAGCCGGGTGAGCAGGGCCCGCAGCGACTGATTGCCTTCCCAGCCGACGAAGCCGGTCCGGCCGCCGTTGAAGAACAATCCGCCCAGCCACCACCGCGCCGAATCCGCCGGCACGGCCACGAACCCGGCGGCCACGGTCGCGGCGAACGCCGCGCAGGCCACCGCGGCCGCCCGGAACTTCCTGGTCAGCAGCAGGTACGGGATGAAAATGAGGGGCACCAGCTTGATCCCGGCCGCCACGCCGACGCCCGCTCCCTTCCACCACCGGCAGCCCCCGGACCGGCGCGTGTCGGGCTGGCACACGTCCCAGATGATCAGCGCCATCAGCACCAGATTCACCTGGCCGAGGTAGATGGTCCGGAGCACCGGCTCGGTCCAGAACACCGCGGCCGCGGTCAGCAGCGTCGCACCCAGCCGGGTCAGGCCGCGGCGGTAGCCGAGGCCGCCGAACGTGAACCAGAGCGCGGCGACCAGCGCCGCGATGTTGACCAGCACGCTGATATCGGGCAGCGCCCGCCACGGGATGAAGGACACGAGGGCGAAGACGACGGCCGCGAACGGCGGATAGGTGAACTTCAGGTGCAGGCCCTGGTACCCGCGCCAGTCGTATAGCGGCGCGGACAGGTGCGGATCGTACAACGGCCGGACGTGCCGCACGATGAGCCCGCCCGAGCGGTAGACACCCAGGTCTACCGGGTCCAGCGTCCACAAGGCGGGGTGGGCGGCCATGTAGGCCAGGTAGCTGCCGAGGATCACGGCGAACGCGATGATGCCCGCCACCGCCAGCCGCCTGCCCCGCACATCCCCTCCACTGGTCGGCCCGACATTACCCACTTGCGACGGGTCGCCGCTGCCCCTGGCGCGGGAGCCGGTCCCTACCAGCTCGTGGGGAGCGGCATCCCCTCGCTGTAACCGGCCGCGCTCTGCACCCCGACCGTGGCCCGCTGGTGCAGCTCGTCCAGATCGGAGGCGCCGGCGTAGGTGCACGCGCTGCGCAGCCCGGCCGTGATCGCGTCGATCAGGTCTTCCACCCCGGGACGCTGCGGGTCCAGGTACATCCGGGCGGTGGAGATGCCCTCCTCGAACAGTTCCTTGCGAGCCCGGTCGAACGAGGAATCACCCGTGCTGCGCAGCCGCACCGCGCGGGCCGAGGCCATGCCGAAGCTCTCCTTGTACAGGCGCCCGTCCGGGTCGCGGAACACGTCGCCCGGCGACTCGTAAGTGCCCGCGAACCAGGACCCGATCATCACGTTGGACGCTCCGGCGGCCAGCGCGAGCGCCACGTCCCGGGGGTGGCGGATGCCGCCGTCGGCCCAGACGTGCGCGCCCAGCTCCCGGGCCTGCGCCGCGCACTCCAGGACCGCGCTGAACTGGGGCCGGCCGACCCCGGTCATCATCCGGGTGGTGCACATGGCCCCGGGGCCTACGCCGACCTTCACGATGTCCGCGCCCGCTGCGATCAGGTCGGCGACGCCCGCCGGGGTAACCACGTTCCCGGCGGCGAGCGGCACGTCCGGGCTGACCCCGCGGACCGCGCGCAGCGCGCTGATCATCTTCTCCTGGTGGCCGTGCGCGGTGTCCATCACCAGCACATCCACCCCGGCGTCGAGCAGCAGCTTGGCCTTGCCCGCCACGTCCCCGTTGATGCCCAGGGCGGCCCCGATGCGCAGCCGCCCGTTCGCGTCGGTGGCCGGGTCATACAGGGTCGCGCGGAGCGCGCCGGTCCGGGTCAGGATGCCCACGCAGCGGCCGTCGGTGTCCACCACCGGTGCGAGCCGGTGCCGCCCATCGTGCAGCAGGGTGAACGCGCGCTGGGGGTCGGTGCCCGCGGGCAAGGTGAGCAGCTCGGTGGACATCACGTCGCGCAACTGGGTGAACCGGTCCACCCCGGTGCAGTCCGACTCGGTCGCTACGCCTACCGGGCGGCCGTCCTCGACCACGATCACGCCGCCGTGCGCCCGCTTGGGCAGCAGGCCGAGTGCCTCGCCGGTGGTGTCCCCGGGGGCCAGTGTGATCGGCGTGTCATGCACCAGGTCGCGGCGCTTGACCCAGGCCACCACCTCGGCCACCACGTCGGCCGGGATGTCCTGGGGCAGGATGGCCAGGCCGCCGCGCCGGGCCGCGGTCTCCGCCATCCGGCGCCCGGACACTGCGGTCATGTTGGCCACCACGAGCGGGATCGTGGTGCCGCTCCCATCGTGGGTCGCGAGGGTCACGTCGAGCCGGGACGCCATCGCCGACCGGCCGGGAACCAGGAACACGTCGCTGTAGGTGAGGTCATGGGCTGGGACGTTCTCGGAAAGGAATCGCACGCTTCGATTCTGCCCGCTGGCAGGCCATGCGCGTCCCGCCGTCAGCCCGTGCTAGTGGTGCCAGATCCTGGATCGCCGCCGGTCGCGTCCCATTCGTCCCGGGACAGCATCGCCTCTTCCAGGTCCAGATGGTGCAGCACCTCGTCGAGCACTTCGTCGTCGATCTGGCGCTCGTCACGCAGCCGAATGAACTCGGCCCGCTCGGCGCTCGTCATCTCGCGGCGCAGCCGCCGGAACGCAGCCGACGGGGTCGATCCACCATCCTCACGGGGCTGGCTCTCCGGTAGCCGCTCCCAGGCCCCGGCCTGCCGGTATTCGGCCAGCCGCCGCAGCCGCTGCACCACCTCGGCCGGTGCCCCGCCGGGGTCTTGGGCGGCCAGCTCGTCCAGCCGCCGCAGCCCCGCTTCGGAGGCGGCCTCCTGTGCGGCGGCCTGGGCCACCACGTCGGCCCGCTCCTCGTCCGGCCCAGCCCGCACCCCGAGCCAGTGGATCAGCCGCGGCAGCGTCAGGCCCTGAACGAGCAGCGTGCCGAGCACCGTGGTGAACGTCAGGAAGACCAGCAGGTTGCGCTGGGGCACGTCAGCGGGCAGCGCGGCGGCGGCCGCGAGCGAGATCACGCCGCGCAGCCCGGCCCAGGACAGCACGAACGTGGCCCGCCAGGAGGGCGCCGGGTCCTGCACCCGGATCCGGGGCACCAGCCATCGGGGCAGGTAGATGGACGGGAACACCCACACGATGCGGGCCAGGACGACCGCGCCGAGCACGATGGCGGCCTCCGCGGCCAGCCGGGCCGGGTTCCGGCTCCCCAGGTCCTGCAGCACCGGCCGCAACTGCAGGCCGATAAGCGCGAACGCCACCGACTCGAGGACGAACGTGGTGACCCGCCACACGGCCATGTCCTGCAGCCGGGTAGCGAAGTGCGCCTCACCGCCGTGGTGGCCCAGGTACAGACCTGTCACCACGACGGCCAGGATCCCGGACACGTGCAGCGAGTCAGCGGCCAGGTAGGCGGCGAACGGGGTGAGAAGCGACAGCGCACTCTCCGCCAGCGGGTCACGCAGCCGCATCCGGAGCCGGTGGATGCCCACGCCGAGCACCAGGCCGACAGCGATACCGCCGGCGCTGATGACGACCAGGCTGCCGACCACGCTGAGCGGAGAGGGGGTCGCCACGCTGACGGCCGCCGCGCTTACCCCGACCGCGTACAGGGTCAGTGCGGTGCCGTCGTTGAGCATGCTCTCGCCGGTGATGACGGTCAGCAGCCGCCTCGGCAGGTGCAGCCGCCGGCCGATGCTGGCCGTCGTGACCGCGTCGGTCGGGGCGAGGATCGCGCCCAGGGTGAGCGCGGCGGCCAGCGGCAGCCCGGGCACGTCGAGCCGGGCGGCACCGCCCACCGCCACGGCGGTGAACAGCACCAGGCCGACCGACAGCAGGGCGAGGGTGCGCACGTTGTCCCGCAGGTTCAGGTACGAGCTCTCCAGCGCGGTGCTGTAGACGAGCGGCGGCAGCACCGCGAACAGGATCAGGTTGGGGCTGAGCCGGAACTCCGGTACGCCGGGGATGTAGGAGGCGGCGAGCCCGGTGGCCACCAGCAGGATGGGCGCGGCCACGCCGCGCCTGCGGGCCAGCGCCGCGATCGCGCAGGAGCCCACGATGAGCAGCAGCAGCGCCAGTGCCCGCGTCGCCGTCATCGCGGCGAGATCAGGAGTAGTGGAAGGCCGCGAAGACGATAGCGGTCAGCCGGTCCACCATCTCGTCCCTGGGTAGCCGCACCTCAACGGTGAGCAGGTAGTTGATCCGCTCGATCATCATGAGCAGGGCCAGCGCGGTGAGTTCGGCGTGCCCGGCAGGAGTCTCCTGCCCGGCCGCGTCCGCGGCGGCGGTCATGCCCTGGGTGATGGCCTCGGACAGCCTGAACATGACCTGCAGCCCGTCGCCCCAGACTTCCTCGCCGACGATTTCAGCCTGGCTCAGGATCCGGATCACTGACGCGTGGGCCGCGTAGGTGTCGCAGAACGCGTTCACCCAGCGGCGCAGCGCAGCCCGTCCAGCCTCGTTCCGGGTGACCACGGGGAACTCGTCGGTCAGCGCGGCCATGTCTACCAGCGCGTCCGCGAGCAGCGCCTTGAACAGGTCTTCCTTGTTGGAGAAGTACAGGTAGAAAGTGCCGTGCGAGATCTTGGCCCGGCGCACCACGTCGTCGACCCGGACAGCCTGGAAACCGCGCTCGTCGAACTCGGCCAGGCCCGCGACGAGCAGCTTCTGCACCGTCTGGCGGCCCTGGGCGCGCAGTTCGCGGTCCTGGGCGGGCGCGCCACCGCCGAGCGAGGGCCGCCGTGAGCGCGCGGCACCGGCCCGCAGGCTGGCCGGGGCACCGCTATGGGTGTTTGGTGGCTTTCCGGCGTTTCCTTCTGGCACAGATCCCCTTGGCGCAGTGCCGGGGCTGGCTTCCCGACTCATGTTCGGAGGGTAGCCTGCCCCGGATCAGTTCGCTGCATTCCCCACCGCAAGAAGTGTCCCTGGCGCGGGTTCCCCGCCGTATCCCCAGATCAGGGTGCGTTAGGAACCCAGGACCTGTTCCAGGTAGGGGTTGCCGAACCGGCGGCCGGGGTCGAGCTGGTCTCGAAGCGTGACGAAATCGGCGAACTGAGGATAGACGCCGCGCAGGTAGGCCGCGTCACGGGTGTGCAACTTGCCCCAGTGCGGGCGGCCGCCGAGGGCCGTCATCACGGCTTCCACCTCCCGGAAATACTCCTCGTGCGGCGCGGTGTGGAAGACGTGGATGGCGATGTAGGCCGTGCTCCGCCCGTAGGCGGTGGACAGCCAGACATCGTCGCCGGGAGCGACCCGGACCTCGATCGGGAAGCTGATCCGCCAGTCATGCCGGGCGAACAGGCCGCGGATCGCGGTGAGCGCCTCGGCCAGGTGCTCGCGCGGGATCGCGTACTCCTGCTCCTTGAAGCGCACCCGCCGCGGGCTGGTGAACACCCGGTAGGCGGCGTCCGTGTAGGTCCGCGCGCTCAGCGCCTTCCCGGCGATGCCATTGATGGCCGGGATGACAGCGGGATAGCGCTGGCCGAGGCGGCAGGTCGCGCCGAACAGGGTATTGGAGAGGAACTCGTCGTCGAGCTGATGACGCCACCGGGGCAGCGGCCGGGCGGGACCGTCGCTGCGGTTGTTCCGCTTGGTGAGGCAGCCGTCCGTATGCGGGAACCAGTAGAACTCGAAATGCTCGTTGCCGCCGGCCAGCTCGTCCAGCCGGCCGATGACCTCAGCCCAGCTCATCGGCTCCTCACGCGCGGTGAGCAGGAAGGCGGGGACCACCCGGAAGGTCACCGCGGTCAGCACGCCGAGCGCTCCCAGCCCGATCCGGGCCGCCTGGAACAGCTCCGCCGCGTGGTCCGCGGAGCAGGACACGATGTTGCCGTCGGCCAGCACCATCTCCAGCGCCGTCACCTGCGCGGCGATGCCGCCCAGGTCCCGGCCGGTGCCGTGGGTGCCGGTCTGGATGGCCCCGGCGACGGTCTGCTCCTGGATGTCCCCCATGTTCGCCAGGGCCAGCCCGCGGTCGTGCAACTGCTCGTTGAGGTCGCGGAGCTGGCAGCCCGCCTCCACCGTCACCTCCCCGGCCGCCCCGTCCACCGCCCGGATGGCCCGCAGCCCGTCCGGCCGCAGCATCACGCCGGTGGTCACCGCGACCGGCGTAAAGGAGTGGCCGGCTCCGGTCATCCGCACGGTCAGCCCGTCCTGCGTGGCCAGCGTGACCACCTCGGCGACCTCTGCGGCGGAATGCGGCGTGATCACCCGCTGAGGCGTGGCGGCCTGGTTGCCCGCCCAGTTCTGCCAGCGGGGTGCGGCGAGGACCATGCCCGGACCTTATCCGAGCCACGCCGGGCCCAGGCCGGGCGTGCCAGGGTCCCCGGGGACGGTGGGCCACCGGGGCCAGAAGGACCAGAAGGGCTGAAGGGCCAGGAGTGCGGGCCCATAAGCCCCATAAGTTGCTTCTTACCGCAAGGCCGTAGTCGCGTAGCTTTTTCCGGCTCCGTGGGCGGCCGGCCTTCAGCCGTGGCCACCGCAACTTATAGGGTTATGGACGCGATGAGACGCCTGCTACGGCGCACAGCGCCGTCCTCTGCCATGGGCAGGCCCGCAACGCGGGCCCTGGCCTCTGGTGGGGCGTTCATCCTCCTGCTGGCCGGCGCCACGGCCATGCGTCCCGCGCCCACCGGGGTCCATCCGGCCGTCACAGCGTCCGCCAGCCCCTCGGCCAGCGCCAGCGCCACCACCAGCAGCAGCAGCTTTCGCAAGTTCGTCTCGCCGGACCTGCTCGTGATCGAGCCGTCTGGCCTGTCAGCGCGGCAGCTCGCGAAGCTGTCCGCCGCAGCCGGAGTGGACCAGGTCATCACCGCAGATGGTGCGGCGATCAAGCTCAACGGCCACCAGGTGAACGTGCTCGGCGTGAACCCAGGGCAGTTCCGGTCCTGGACCCCGCTGGCCACCGCGACGGACCAGCGCCTGTGGACGGCGCTGAAGCAGGGCCGGTTCGTGACCTCGGACACGCTGGCCGGGCGGCGCAATCTGCACCCGGGTACGAAGTACCTGATCACCGGGTCCCGCCGGGAACAGCTGGCCTTCGGCGGGTCGGCGCCGCTGGGCATATCGGGCATCGACGCGCTGGTCAGCAGCCAGGCCTCCGCTCAGCTCGGCCTGGTGCCGAGGGTGCTGGCCCTGGTCAGCGCGCCCGCGGCCAGCATGACCAGGCTGAGCAAGGCGGTGCGCAGCATCGCGGGCCGGTCGGCCACCGTGGTCAGCCTGCGTCCCGCCCAGCAGCGGCTCCCGGTGGACCAGTCCCCGGGCAGCGGCCGCCCCTCCACCTACCTGAAGCTCTTCCAGGCGTCGGCGGCCCGGTACTGCCCCGGCCTGTCCTGGACGGTGCTGGCTGCCATCGGGCAGATCGAGAGCGGTGACGGGAGCAACATGGGGCCATCCAGCGCGGGCGCGCTCGGCCCCATGCAGTTCCTGCCCTCGACCTGGCGAGAATGGGGGATCACGGCGTTCGGCGAGACCGGGGCGCCGGACATCATGGACCCGTTCGACGCGGTCCCGGCGGCCGCCCGGCTACTGTGCGCGGCGGGGGCGGGATCAGCCAGCGGCCTGTACGGGGCCATCTTCGCCTACAACCACGCCGCCTGGTACGTCAACGAGGTGCTCGCGCTGGCCCACGAGTACGCCCGCGACTACGGGTGAGCCGGGCCGCCGGGGGCCGGGAGCAGCGGCCGCCGGAGCCGCCGTCCGCCGTCCGGGCCGTCCAGCGTGCGGCACCCAGTCACCCATACGGGCACCCACGCGCATCCACACGGGCCTGGTTGGATAGAGACATGGCGGATTACGACGCGTTCCTGCTGGTGTCCTTCGGTGGCCCGGAGGGCCCGGACGATGTCATGCCGTTCCTGCAGAACGTGACCCGCGGCCGCGGCATCCCCCCGGAGCGGCTGGAGGCGGTGGCCGAGCATTACTACGCGGTGGGCGGGATCAGCCCGATCAACCAGCAGTGCCGGGACCTGATCGCCGCGATCGAAAAGGATTTCGCCGCGACCGGGGTGGACCTGCCGATCTACTGGGGCAACCGGAACTGGGACCCCTACCTGACCGAGACCGTGGCCGAGATGGCCGCCGCCGGGGTTCGGCGCGCCCTGGCCTTCGTCACCTCGGCCTACGGGTCTTACTCCAGCTGCCGGCAGTACCTGGACGACATCCAGCGGGCCCGGGCCGAGGTCGGCCCGGGCGCTCCCCAGATCGACAAGATCCGGCACTTCTTCAGCCACCCCGGCTTTATTGAGCCGTTCGCGGACGCGACCCTGCGGGCCATCGAGACGCTGCCCGCCGGGGTCCGCGCGGACGTCCCGCTCGTCTTCACGGCGCACAGCGTGCCGGAGGTTATGGCCGCCGCCAGCGGGCCGCCGCCTGGCGGCCGCTACCCGGCGCAGCTGGCCGAGGCCGCCGCGCTCATCGCGGACCGGGTCAACGCCGCCGTCCCGGCGGGTGGCGGCCACCCCTGGCGGCTGGCCTACCAGAGCCGCAGCGGGCCACCCTCGCAGCCATGGCTAGGCCCCGACGTCTGCGACTACCTGGAGGAACTGGCCCGGGAGGGAGCGCCGGGTGCGGTCCTGGTCCCGGTCGGGTTCATCACCGACCACATGGAGGTCGTGCACGATCTGGACGTCGAGGCGGCCGAGACTGCCCAGCGCCTCGGGCTGCCGCTGGCCCGGGCGGCCACCCCGGGCCTGGATCCGCGCTTCGTATCGATGATCACCGCGCTGGTCGGCGAGCGGATGGGTAGCGGGATCCCTGCGGCTGCGCTGGGCTCCCCGGGCTGTGGCACTGCTGAGTGCTGCCGCCTGCCCGCCAGGGCTGGCCGTCCCGGCCGCCCGTCGGCGGCCTCATGAGCGGCCTCTTGAGCGGCCTCATGAATGAGGCCTGGTGAGCGGCACCGCAGCAGGCCTGCCGGACCCCGAGGCCCTGCTCGTCCTGGCCCGCTCGGCCGCCCAGGAGGCGGCCGGGATGCTGGCTGCCCGCCGCCCGGCCGGCCCGCAGGGCCGTCCGGACGTGGCCAGCACCAAGTCCAGCCCCACCGACGTGGTCACCGAGATGGACCGCGCGGCCGAGGTGATGATCACGGAGCGGATCCTGGCCGAACGGCCTGGCGACGCCATCCTCGGCGAGGAAGGCGGCGAATCCGGTCACGGCCGGGTCCGCTGGATCATCGACCCGCTGGATGGCACGGTTAACTACCTGTACGGCCTGCCGGACTGGGCGGTGAGCATCGCGGCCGAGGTGGACGGCGCGATCGTCGCCGGGGTGGTGGCGGTCCCGCGGCACCGAGAGGTGTTCACCGCCGTCGCCGGCCAGGGCAGCTGGCTGCATCCAGACGGCGCGCCGGCCGTGCCGCTGCGGTGCAACGACGGGGTCCCGTTGACCAGGGCCCTGGTCTCCACCGGCTTCGGGTACGCACGGGCCCGGCGAGTGGTGCAGGGCGAGGTCGTGGCCGTGGTGCTGCCCGAGGTCCGGGACATCCGCCGGGGCGGGTCCTGCGCGGTGGACCTGTGCTCGGTCGCCACCGGCCGGGTGGACGCCTACTACGAGCGGGGCGTCAACTACTGGGACTGGGCCGCCGGTGGGCTGATCGCGACCGAGGCGGGCGCCCGGCTGGGCGGGCTGGACGGCCGGCCACCCAGCCATGAACTGACCATCGCGGCCGGTCCCGGCCTGTTCCAGGAGCTGCATGACCTGCTGCGCAGCCTCGATCCGGAGCGGGACGCCGAGGAAGCCGGCAGCGCGGACTGACGGCCGCTGTCCCCGGACCAGAGCCCCGGACCAGATCAATGGCGGGCCGGCTCAGGAGCCGGTCTTGCTGAGCACCCCGGCCGGGCTCGGGGCACCACTGCGGCGGAACTTGTAGGCCAGCGACGAGGTGCCCTGCGGGCTGAGCAGTACCACGCCGCTCTCGCAGCTCTGCTGGCCCTTCGTGATGCCCTGCTCCAGGGTGAAGGTACCGGCCAGCACTGAGACCAGCAGCAGATGGCCTGAGCAGCCGAGCTGCGGGTACGAAATGGTCCCAGCCGAAGAGCCCGCGGCGAGGCGGATCCGGACGGTCACCGTGAGCGCGGGGTCGGTCTGCTTGACGGTGCCGGACCAGGTGCCCGCCAGGTCCGCCGGGATGGTCGGGGTCGCCGCGGGTTTGGCGGACGACGTGTGCGCCGAGGCGGTGGTCCGATCCGCCGCGACCGGGCTGGCCGTGGTGGCGGGGCTGTTCCGGTGCGTGGCAATCAGGGTGGCCGCCACCACGATGACCCCGACGCAGGCCACGCAGGCCGCGGCCCAGGCAACCCGGCGGGACCGGGACGCGGTGGAGGTCTCGGCCGGTCCCTGGGAGTCCGCGGCGACCAGGCCGCGGCCCGCCGCCCGGGCCCGCCGGGTGCCCTCGGCGAGCAGGCCGGCCGCCGGGTCGTTGTGGCCGAGCAGCGCGGTGACCAGCGTCCGGGCCGGCGGGCGGTTGGCCGGATCCGGGGAGAGGCAGGCGCCCACCGTGTTCCGCAGCGGCTCGGGCAGGCTGGCCACGTCCGGCCGGCCGGCGGCGAACAGGATCGTCTGGGCCCAGGCGAGCAGATCGGCCGACGGGGTCGCGGGACCGTACGGCGGCGTGGTGCTGAAGTGGACGACCCGCGGTCCTTCCGCGCCGAGCACCACATGATCCGGCCCGAAATCCCCGTGGACCAGACCCGCCTGGTGGATCGAGGTGAGCCCGGTGGCCGCGCCGATGGCGAGGGCGGCCAGTACCGGCCCCTCCAGCGGCCCCTCGGCCGCGACGGTCTCGGCCAGGGAGGGGCCTTCGATGAACTCGCTGACCAGGA
The DNA here is from genome assembly GCA_036509255.1 of Streptosporangiaceae bacterium. Lineage (GTDB taxonomy): Bacteria > Actinomycetota > Actinomycetes > Streptosporangiales > Streptosporangiaceae > RYN-230. The sequence goes on along the minus strand of DATCFY010000073.1, from coordinate 7,839 downwards.
AGGGCAGGTCGCCGTCGAATCCGGCGTCGAGAATCCGCGCGGCGCAGAACGGGGCGACCCGCCGGGCCACCGTGGCCTCGGCCGAAAAGCGGTCCCGGGAGGCCGAGTCCGGCGCCGCCGTCCGGCCTAGCAGGGTGACCGCGACAGGTGTCCCGTCCGGGAGGCGGGACAGGAAGATCCCGGCCGAGTCCACGTCCTCCGGGCCGTCCGCGATCCGGCCGGACAGCCGGTAACGGCCGACCCGCCGGAGATCATCGGGCCGCAATGGTGTGACGAGGGGCATGCGGCAGCTCCGCTAATCCTGCGGGGTGGGAGATCAGTTTCGTACGATACGCACTCTTCCGTGCTTGGCGTGCACGGATCGGGGGAAGTTACCGACGCAAGTACGTGTTGGGAGCTTTGCGCCCGGGCTCGATCGCTGCGGATCGGGCGCGTAGGCCGGTGAACACACGGACACGACGCGCTATAGCCCGTACCCTCCGTGTGCGCGGCAGGCAGACGTGACAGAATTCCCCGCCGGAATCGGGCACAAACTACGGCCTGCTGAGCGTTACATCCGCGCGACGAGGCGCATAACGAAGGAGGGGGTGGAGTACCCAGATGGCAACTGACTATGACAGCCCGCGGAAGACAGACGACGAGCTCACTGAAGACAGCCTTCAGGAGCTGCAGGCACGCCGGATGGACAAGTCTTCCAGCACGATCGACATCGACCCAGATGATGTCGCGGAGTCGCTGGAGCTTCCCGGAGCGGATCTGTCCAACGAGGAACTGTCGTTCCGAGTCATTCCGCGGCAGGCGGACGAGTTCACCTGCTCGCGGTGCTTCCTGGTGCATCACCGGAGTCAACTGGCCGAGGATCGTAACGGCCAGCCAGTCTGCCGTGAGTGCGCGGCCTGAGGATTTCAGGCCGCCCACTCGGGCGGTAAGTGATTCTGCAGGGCTTGAGCAAGACATGAGGCATACGGGGTGCGGCGCGTCCGCCCGGCTGATCGCCGGTGCAGTGGCGCCGCAGGCAGCTTCTCCCGTCCACCGGCGCTCTGACGGTGGCATGACGGGAGGGCATGGAGCGGGGGGGGATTCCGGCAGCGGCGCGTCAGCGCCGCTGGTCTGGCTGATCACAGTAAAGCGTGGGCTCCGCTAACGGGTGAGCCATAGTTCTGTACTCCCGGGAAGTGCCCTGCCTGGTGGCAGGGTCCGGTCGGCGAGGAGCGTGCGGTGACCGGGTCGTCCCCATGAGGCTGAGGCTGTTCGCGGCCCTGGCCGGTCTGCTGACCCTGGCCGCGTGCGGTTCAGCGGCCCCAGCCACGCCGGCGGCCCCGGCCACGCCGGCGGCCCCGGCCAGCGCATCGCCGGGCGGCACCTCCGTGGCGCCGGCCGCCGGCTTGCCGGCCCCTCCGGCGCACACGGTCATCGTGGTGCTGGAGAACCACGGCTACGGCGAAGTCATCGGCAGCTCCCAGGCGCCGTACCTGAACCGGCTCGCCCGGCAGGGAGCGCTGTTCACCGACTCGCGGGCCATCACGCACCCCAGCGAGCCGAACTACCTGGCCCTGTTCTCCGGCAGCACCCAGGGCGTCAGTGACGACAGCTGCCCGCATCAGTTCCACGGGCCGAACCTGGGATCCGAGCTGATCGCCGCGGGAAGGAGCTTTGCCGGCTACTCCGAGGGGCTGCCGGCGGCCGGGTCATTCGTGTGCGTGAGCGGCGAGTACGCCCGCAAGCATGTGCCCTGGACCAACTTCCGCTCGGTGCCCGCGGCCGACAACCAGCCATGGACCAGTTTCCCGGCCGGGTACTACCAGCGCCTGCCCACAGTGTCCTTCGTGATCCCGGACCTGTGCCACGACATGCACGACTGCCCGGTGGCTACCGGGGACACCTGGCTCCGGGCCCACCTCAGCGGGTACGCGGCCTGGGCCATGACCCACCACAGCCTGCTGATCGTGACCTGGGACGAGAACGACGGCAGTGCCGGCAACCAGATCCCCACGATCGTCGCCGGCCAGCCGGTCCGCCCCGGCCGGTACGGCCAGCCCATCACGCACTACAGCGTGCTGCGGACCCTGGAAGCCCTGTACCGGCTGCCACTGCTGGGCCACGCCGCCACGGCCAGCCTGATCCGCGGTATCTGGAAATAGGCCACCATCACCTGGTCGGTTCTGGCCGGGGGCCGCGGGAAATAGGATGCCGCGCATGGCAGCAGACCTGATCTTTACCGGCGGTCGTATCTACACCGTGCTTCCCGACGGGCGCCGGATGGTCCCGGCCACGGCTCACGGCGAGGCGGCCAGCAGCGAGGACACCAGCGACGGGGCAGGCATCGGGACGGACGGGCCGCTCGCGACCGCGGTGGCGGTGCGCGGCGGCCGGATCGTCGCGGTCGGCACCGACGACGAGATCCGCGACCTGGCCGGCGGCCGGGCGGAGACCGTCGACCTGGCCGGCCGGCCCCTGCTGCCGGGGTTCCAGGACGCGCACGTGCACCCCGCCTTCGCGGGGATCACCATGCTGCGCTGCGACCTGGACGGCGCGGAGGACCTGGCCGGGGCCCTGGACCGGATCAGGGCCTACGCCAGCGCCCAGCCCGGCCGGGAGTGGATCGACGGCAGCGGCTGGCGGATGGAGTGGTTCGACGGCGGCACCCCGTCCCGCGAGCTCCTGGACAGCGTGGTCCCGGACCGGCCGGCCTACCTGACCAACCGGGACGGGCACGGCGCGTGGGTCAACTCGCGGGCGCTGGAGCGGGCCGGCCTGACCGCGGCCACCCCGGACCCTGCCGACGGGCGGATCGAGCGCCACCCGGACGGTGCGCCGCAGGGCACCCTGCACGAGGGCGCGGCGCTGCTCGTCGGCCGGCTCGTGCCGGGGCCCGACGCCGCCGAGCAGCTCCGCGGGCTGCTGCTGGCCCAGCAGCACCTGCACTCGCTGGGCATCACCGCCTGGCAGGACGCCATCGTGGGCGAGTACCTCGGCTACCCCGACCCGCTGCCGTCTTACCTCGCCGCCGCCCGGGACGGCACACTCACCGCCCGGGTGGCCGGCGCCCTGTGGTGGGATCGGGCCCGGGGTGCGGAACAACTCGATGACCTGCTCGACCGACGACAGGCCGGCCAGGCCGGCCGCTTTCGCGCGGGCATGGTCAAGATCATGCAAGACGGGGTCGCGGAGAACTTCACGGCCGGCATGATCGACCCCTACCTGGATGCCTGCGGCTGCCAGACCGGCAACCGCGGGCTGTCCTACGTCGACCCGGCCGACCTGGCCGAGCAGGTGACCCGGCTCGACGCGGCCGGCTTCGGGGTGCACGTGCACGCGATCGGGGACCGGGCCGTGCGCGAGGCGCTGGACGCGTTCGCGGCCGCCCGGGCGGCCAACCTGGTCAGCCCCGGCCGGCACCACATCGCCCACCTGCAGGTCCTGCACCCCGACGACATCCCGCGCTTCGCCCAGCTCAGCGTGACCGCGAACATGCAGGCCCTGTGGGCTGCGCACGAGCCGCAGATGGACGACCTGACCATCCCGTTCCTCGGCCCGGGGCGGGCCGCCCGGCAGTACCCGTTCGGGGCCCTGCTGCGGGCCGGAGCCCGGCTGGCGGCGGGCAGCGACTGGGCGGTGAGCAGTGCCAACCCGCTGGAGGGCATGCACGTCGCGGTGAACCGGGCCTTCCCGGCCGGGCCGGGGGAGTCCGCCGGGGAGCCGCTGCTGCCCGGCCAGGCGCTCACCCTGGCCGAGGCCATGGCCGCGTACACGGCCGGCTCGGCGTACGTGAACCAGCTCGACGAGACCGGCGCGATCGCCGCCGGCTACCTGGCTGACCTGGTGGTCCTGGACCGCGACCCGTTCGCCGGGCCCGCGGAGGAGATCGCCGCGGCCACGGTCACCCTCACCTACGTGGAGGGGCGGCAGGTCTACGCGGCACCAGCTGCGTAACGTTGTCATCGCTGACGCCGAAGCCAGGGGAGCGAGCTGTGCAGATGACCACGCTGGGCCAGGGCGGACCGCAGGTATCCCGGGTCGGGCTCGGGCTGATGGGCATGTCCGGGATCTACGGGGCGGCCGACGAGGAGGAGAGCCTGGCCACCATCCGGGCCGCGCTCGACGTCGGGATCAACCTGCTGGACACCGGCGACTTCTACGGGATGGGGCACAACGAGCTGCTGCTGTCCCGTGTGCTCCGCGAGATGCCCAGGGACAGCGTGTTCGTGCAGGTGAAATTCGGCGGGCAGCGAGACCCGTCCGGCCGGTTCATCGGGCACGATGCCAGCCCCGCCGGGGTGAAGAACTACCTCTCCTACACGCTGACCCGGCTCGGCACTGACTACGTGGACCTGTACCAGCCCGCCCGGCTCGACCCGCACGTGCCGATCGAGGACACGGTCGGCGCCATCGCGGAGATGATCGAGGCTGGGTACGTGCGGCACCTGGGCCTGTCCGAGGTGGGCGCGGACACGATCCGGCGGGCGAACGCCGTGTACCCGGTCCGCGAGCTGCAGATCGAGTACTCGCTGATGAGCCGGGGGATCGAGGCGGAGATCCTGCCCGCGGTCCGGGAACTCGGGATCAGCGTGACTGCCTACGGCATCCTGTCCCGCGGCCTGCTGAACCGGGACACGGCCCGGATCGCCGAGGGGGACCCGCGGGCGCGGTTCCCCCGGTTCCAGGGCGGCAACCTGGACCGCAACCTCGAGCTGCTGGACGCGCTGGAGAAGATCGCGGAGCAGCGCGGGGTGAGCACCGCCCAGCTGGCCATCGCCTGGGCGGCGTCCCGCGGCGACGACATCATCCCGCTGATCGGGACCAAGCGGCGGGACCGGCTGGCCGAGGCGCTGGCCGCGCTCGACCTGCGGCTCACCCCGGATGAGCTGGCCGCGATCGAGGCCGCCGTGCCCGCCGTCCAGGTGGCCGGGACCCGCTACGACGCCGCCCAGATGGGGGCCCTGGACAGCGAGCGCTAGGCCCGGCCCGGGACCGGCACGGGAAACGCGGGGCCGGTCACGGGGAGCGGGGCGCCCGCCCGTGGGGGGTTCGTTGCGGGCCTTGAGGAAGCTTAGCCACGGGCCTGCCGCAGGATGGTGTGGTGCAGGTCCCGCGCGTAGCGGAGCGCCAGGACCAGGGCCACGAGCGCGCCGCTCAGGTAGAAGCCCGCGCCCGCGGCGGTGCCCAGGCCCGAGCGCATCCCCAGTACCGTGTCGTCGATCGCCATCCCGGCCAGGCCCAGGCCGGCCGCGCCGAACAGGGTCATCGCGACCGTGGGCGTGAAGCTGTCCGGGAGCAGGTCACGGGACTGGCGGTGGGCCAGGTGATAGGCGGCCAGCGCGGCCAGGCCGAGGACTCCGGCGGCCAGCCGGAGGGTCACAGCGTCGCTGCTGTTCTCCAGCATCGCGGCCTGGGCGCAGCTCTGCGCGTGCGGCCAGAGGGTGAGCCAGTGCTGGCAAGCAACCGCCGGGTACCTGATCGCGCCGGGGGCGCCGCCCACAAACGGGCGCCCGAACGCGGCGTTCATCGCCCACGCGATCAGGCCGCTGGCCCCCACCGCCACCAGGGCGACCGCGCCCAGCCGCCAGGCTGCCATGATGACGTCCCGGCAGACCGCGACGGTGGGCAGCCGGCGGAGCCGCGCGTCGTGCGCGCGGACCACGGCGCGGACCGAGCCGAACACGGACACCGCGTGCTCCTGCGCCTCGCTCTCGGTCAGCCCGGCCTCAAGTCCCTCGGCCACCGACTCGCGCAGGTGGTCCTCGGCCTCGGCCAGGATCCGGCGGGCGTCCCGCGGGGCGCACCGGAGCCGGGTGTACAGCTGGTCCAGGTACTCCTCAACCAGGCCGCCACCGGGGGCGCTCATGCCGACCACCCCAGCACAGCCTGGATGCCCCGGGTGAACTGCCGGTATTCAGTCTGCTGCGCGGCCAGCGCGGCCGCGCCCGGGGCGGTCAGCGCGTAGACCCGGCGCCGCCGGCCGTCGGCCATGGCCCAGGAACTGCTCAGCAGCCCGGCGTCCTCGAGCCGGTGCAGCGCTGGGTAGACGGTGCCTTCCGGCAGGTCGAATGTGCCCTCACTGCGCTGGCGCAGCTCGGAGATGACCGCGTAGCCGTGCGCGGGCCCGGCGGTGAGCACGGACAGCAGAAGCAAGTCCAGGTGTCCCTTGAGGCGTTCCCGGTTCATACCTCGGAACTCTATGCCTAGAGTTACTAGGCGTCAAGGCGTGCCCCGGTAGGCGCGGGCCAGCTCGCGGAGCCTGGTGTGCGCCCCCCGCATCGGGTCAGCCGCGGGAAGGTACTGCTTGGGCATCTTGACCACGCTGGTGTAGTTGGGGTCGCAGACGTTGGCTAGCGGCGCCTCGATGGCCTGGGTGGCAAGTTGGTAGGCGTCCAGCTGGTCCAGCCCGTAGTCGGCGGCCAGCCACTGCACCAGGTCCAGCGCGGCGATCCGGAACGCGTCCTCCAGCGGCCGGGCCGAGCCCGCGGACATGAGGTGCGTGTCCGACTCCAGCCGCGGCCAGGCACATGGGCGGCCCTTGATCAGGTCCACCGCGAGCACCGTGTTCATCGCGCACTCCACCGCGACCCCGCAGGCCTCGCCCTCACCCTGGCGGGCGTGCCCGTCGCCGAGCGAGAACAGCGCTCCCTCGACGTTCACGCCCAGGTAGCAGGTGACCCCGGCGCGCATCTCCGGGGTGTCCATGTTGCCGCCGAACGCGTCCGGCACCAGGGCGCTGCGGACCTCGAGGTTGGCCGGGGCCACCCCCACGGTCCCGTGCATCGGCTCGATCGGCAGGTCCGCGGTGAAGCCGCCGCGGCGGGCGGTGAACCGGCACAGGCCCTTGGAGTTGTCGAACTGCCACAGCCAGACCAGCTCGGGGAGCGGGTCGTGCAGCAGCGCGGTGGCGTGGGTGGCGCTCAGCGCGCCGAACAGCGGCACGGTGGTGGACGCGCCCCAGTCCCGGGCCGGCTCGATCGAGATGAAGTGCACGGCCAGGGTGTCACCCGGCTCGGCGCCCTCGATCCAGAAGGGGCCGGTCTGCGGGTTGAGGTACGGGAACTCGCAGACCTCCGAGACGAGGTCGGTCTCGGAGCGGACCCGCCCGGCGAAGCAGTCTTCGGTGAACACCTCCAGCACCGCGGGCGTCCGGATACGGGCGACTGGCGCGGCACCCCCGAACGTCCACGCGTACTGGTCCGCGGTCGGCCGGAAGCTGATCACCTGCGGGTCACTCATGAGTACTACTCCTCCAGCTGATCCAGGTGGACCAGCCCGACCTCGACCACCCGGCGCGGGTCACGCCGGTACAGGTAGACAAGGTAGATCACGCCGGCGGCCATCCAGCCGGCCACTCCGGGGCCCAGGTAGGAGTACGGCGGGGACAGCGGGGCCACGAACGAGAACACCTTGATCCCCGCGGAGGTGAGCCAGGCCGGGATGAACGTGATGATGCCGAGCACCGGGATAGCCAGGTGCAGCAGCGGGTTGAACCGGTGCCCGCGCCGGGTGAAGTAGCCGATGCAGGCCGCGTTCATCACGATGTAGATCGCGGCCAGCACGATCACCAGGGCGGTGGCCACCATCACGAAGGCGGTGGTCGGGCCGTAGCCCAGCCCGAGGCCGAGGGTCACTGCGACGGTGATCACGAAGCCGGTCAGGATGGCCAGGGCCGGGGAGTGGTGCTTGGGGTGCACCTGGGCCAGGAAGCGCGGGAAGGCGCCGATCCGGCCCATGGCGTAGGCCGTCCGGCTGGAGACGTTCACCCCGGCGTTGGCGTTGGCGATGGTGGAGTTCACGATGGCGAGGAAGACGAAGAACCAGAACAGCCCGTACAGCGACCGGGCCATGCCTTCCCAG
>DATCFY010000072.1:0-37316 GCA_036509255.1 Streptosporangiaceae bacterium | reverse complement strand
CCCGCGCGCCGGACCGACTTCGTCCAGTCCCTGGACCGGGGGCTGGCCGTGATCCGCTGCTTCTCCTCCGAGCGGCCGTCGCTGACCTTGTCGGAGGTGGCCGAGCGGACCGGGCTGACCCGGGCGGCGGCCCGCCGCTTCCTGCTCACCCTGCAGGAGCTCGGCTACGTCGGCAGTACCGGGCGGCAGTTCTCGCTGCGGCCGCGGGTGCTCGCGCTCGGCTATGCGTACCTGTCGTCGTTCAGCGTGGCCCAGATCGCCCAGCCGCACCTGGAGGATCTGGCCGAGGAACTGCACGAGTCCTGCTCGGTCAGCGTGCTCGACGGCGACGACATCGTGTACGTGGCCCGCGCCTCCGCCAACCGGATCATGACCATCGCGCTGACCGTGGGCACCCGGCTGCCGCCCTACCCGACCTCGATGGGCCGGGTCCTGCTCGCCAGCCTGCCCGCGGCCGAGCTCGATGCGCACCTGCAGCGCACCAGCCTGCGCAAACTGACCGAGCGCACCGTGGTGGACCAGACGGAACTGCGGCAGATCCTGGCCAGGGTGGACGCGCAGGGCTGGGCCGCGGTGGATCAGGAGCTGGAGGCCGGCGTCCGGTCGATCGCGGTGCCCATCCGGGACAGCTCAGGCCGCGTGGTCGCGGCCATCAACGCCAGCGCGCACGCCGCCCGGGTGCCGATGCGCACGCTGGAAAAGCAGTTCCTGCCCCGGCTGCTCGACGCCGCACAGCAAATCGACACGGAGCTCGCTACCCGGATGGCCGTCGGCGCCCGAGTGGTGCGTTAGGACCGTTAGGGCTGTGCGTCCGTCCGCCGCCTGCGGGGCGGCGGACTGCAGTCAGGCGTTGGCGCGGATGTAGCTGGCCAGCGCGGCGTCGGTGACCGGAGCCGGGCCGGCCGTCCCTGGCGCCGGCGACACCCCGGCCGGGAACTGCCGGGACACCAGCTCGGCCTGGACCTCCTGCAGGTGCGAGGGATGCCCCGCCGCAGGGCCCGGCTCGGTGGCCACCGGGACGGTCACCCCGGCCAGCACGTCGTCGGTGCGTGGCGTGGTCAGCGTGAGCACGTCACCGAAGCCGGGCGCGGCGGCGTCCCGGGCGGTGAGCGCCGGCAGCCCCCAGCGCTGCTCCACGGTTTTCAGGATGGACGTGTGGTCCAGCGGGGCGCTCCCCGCCGGGACGCGGAACACGGTGCCGGGCGGGATCAGCGGCGACACCAGCACCGCTGGGACCCGCAGCCCGAACCGGGTGAAGTCGAAACCGAACTCGCCCGCGTCCTGGTCCGGCGGGATCGCGCCGGCCGGCGGTGGCACGTGGTCGTAGCAGCCGCCGTGCTCGTCATAGGTGACGGCCAGCAGCGTCTGCGCCCACCCTGGACCGGCCCGGAGCGCCTCGTACACGTCGTGAACGAGCTGCTCGCCCAGGGCCACGTTGTAGTTCGGGTGCTGGCTGTTGCCGGTCGAACTCCAGCTGGGCTCGAGGAAGGTGAAGGCGCCCAGCGTCCCGGCCGCGGCCGCCGCGGTGAAGTCGGTGAACACCCCGAAATGGCTCGCCGCGGCCCCGCTGATGTCGGTGAACGTGGCCTTGGTGAGCGGCTGCGCGTCGTAACCGTAGATGGCCCACGGCAGCCCGTGCGCATCGAGCAGCCCGAAGATGGACGGGGAGGTGAACGTGTGCGTCTTGTCGTCCATGTGCCCCTGGCTGGTTCCCGCGCAGGTGAACGCCCGGTTGGGCAGCGTCTCGGTCGGCACGGAGGAAAACCAGTGGTCGCAGACGGCGTAGCCCTTGGCCAGGCCGGACAGCACGGGGAGGGTCTCCGGGGCGAAGCAGCCCATGATGTCCTGCGCCGTCGTGCCGGGCAGGATGGACCACCCTTCGCGGCCCTGCCAGCCCAGTGTGTACGCGAAGTCCTTGACGAAGCCGTCGTTCGACGGCGCCTGCGCAGAGCTCGCCGGGGCGGTCTCGGTCCCGAACAGCTGATCGTTGGTGGCCATATAGCCTTCGCCCGGATCCGCCCCCGGCATGAAGTAGGCGTTGGGCGTGCTCGGCTCGATCTTGAACACGGTGAACGGGGGCCCGGAGGACGCGGGGTTGGACTCGCTGCCCGTGAGCCCCTCGTAGGGCTGCCCGGCGGGGGACACGTTGCCGCTGCCGGTGTACAGGAAGCCGAGCATGTGGTCGAACGACCGGTTCTCCAGCATCAGCACCACGACGTGCTCGACTGAGGACAGGCTGGTCTCACCGGGCATCGCTGCCTCCGTTGCTGCCGTGGAGCCGGGGGGTAACGTGGCGGCCGTTAAGGCGTCACGTGCGCGCACCATGGTGGCACGGTGGTGCCCGGACGCGCAGCGACGCGGCCCGGTAAGGTCGTGAACATCCGTCTAAATCAGGGAGAGCGCACATGCGGCTGACCAAGCTTGAGCACGCCTGCGTCAGGCTGGAGAAGGACGGGGCCACGCTGGTCATCGACCCTGCGGCGTGGAGCATGCCGCGGGCGCTGGAAGGGGCCAGCGCAGTCCTGATCACCCACGAGCACTTCGATCACTTCGACTCCGACGGCCTGCGCGCCGCGCTCACGGCCGACCCCGGCCTGCAGTTGTGGACCAACGAGTCGGTGGCCAGCGAGTTCGCCGGGTTCAGCAAGCAGCAGGTGCATGTGGTGGACGAGGGTGACACGTTCACGGCGGCCGGGTTCGACGTGCACACCTACGGGCACCTGCACGCGGTCCTGCACCGGGACATCCCGGTGATCCAGAACACCGGGTTCATGATCGACAGCTCGGTCTTCCACCCGGGTGACTCGTTCACCGTGCCGCAGGACCCGGTCCAGACGCTGCTGCTGCCGGCCAGCGGCCCGTGGCTCAAGACCGGCGAGATGATCGACTACGCGCGCGAGGTGGCCCCGCAGCGCGGGTACGTCATCCACGACGCGCTGTTCGGCGACATCGGACTCATGGTGCTGAACAACTTCCTGCCGATGTGCGGCAAGGAAGACAGCTTCACCCGGGTCGATCCGGGGACCACGGTCGAGCTCTGACCCGGGGGATCATCCCGGGCCCGGCCGCCTCGCCGCCGGGCCAGCCTGCCTGATCCCGCCGTACGCCTGGCCCCTCAGTTTGAGGCGTTTCTCCCGGGGCAGTCTGCCTCGGTGAAGATCCAGACGCGAGGCCGGCTCGAGCGGTGGCCGGCCGCCAGCGACGGGCCGATGGTAAGGATAACTGGCGGGCCAGTGACGAACGAACCGGGCGGATGGGCTACCGGACTGGTAGCCAGCGACGATCTGCTCCGGCTGGCTACCGCATGGACGATCGGCCTGGACACCATGGCAGGCGCGGCGGTGGCCGCCGTCACCGCGGTCGCCGAGACGCAACTGCGCTCGACGATGGCCGAGGCGCTGAGCGGCAAGTTCGCGGACTGGGTGTTCGTCGACTTCCTCAACAGCCCGCCGCGCCGGGCGGTGTCCAGCCGGGATGCCGATCCGGGCCTGATCGCGGCGCTGGGTGAGGTCGCCGCGCAGTCCTGCCCGGTGATCAGCTCAGCGATGAGCCGGTGTACCCCGGAGGTCCGGGCGTCGATCGACGACGAGTGGATGCTCGGCGGCCTGCCCGACGGCCGCCCGGTGGCCAGCGTGATCGGTGCCCGCTCGGTCGCGGTCGGGCCGATCCTGGCCGGGGATGGGGCCTGCGGGGCGATCACCGTGGTGCGCGGCCGGGTCGGCCCGCGGCTCGGCTTCCGTGAGCTCGGCATCCTCTCCCAGATCGGCCGGCTGGCCGGAGCGGCCGCCGAGCGGCTCCGCGCGGTTCCCGGCGGCGCGTGACGCCTGTTCCCGGTGGTGCATAACGCCCGAATAAGCGGGCCGGGCGTGGGGAGCGGGCACGTGGCCCGCGGCACGGTGGCTGGGCACGGTTTGGATCCTGGACGGCCTGGAAGTCACGATTGTCGGCAACATCTCCGCCCAGATGAGCAAGCCCGGCAGCGGAATTCACATTACCCAGGGGCAGATCACCGGGCTCGGCGCGGCCATGTACGTGGCGGGCGCCTGCGTCGGCGCCCTGTTCTTCGGCTGGCTCACCGACAGGTTCGGCCGCAAGAAGCTCTTCATGATCACCCTCGGCGTGTACCTGGCCTCGACCGCGCTCTCGTTCGCACCCTGGTGGTTCTTCCTGTTCCGGTTCCTCACCGGGCTCGGGATCGGCGGCGAGTACGCCTCGATCAACTCGGCCATCGACGAGCTGATCCCGAGCCGTCACCGCGGCCGGATCGACATCATCATCAACGGCACCTACTGGGCCGGCGCCGCGGTCGGCGCGCTGATCACCGTCCCGGCCACCAATGACCTGCCGGTCGCGGTCGGCTGGCGGGTCTGCTTCGGCCTGGGCGTCGTGCTCGGCCTGGTCGTGCTCCTGGTCCGGCGGAACGTGCCGGAGAGTCCCCGCTGGCTGTTCATCCACGGGCGCGACCGGGAAGCCGAGGACCTGGTGACCGGCATCGAGCACGAGGTCGAGCAGGAGACCGGCACGCACCTGGGGGAGCCGCGCTAGTCGATCACCATCCGGCAGCGCAAGACCATCTCGCCCTGGACGATCTTCCTCACCCTGACGACCCGGTACCCGCGGCGGGCGATCCTGGGCTTCTCGCTGTTCATCGGCCAGGCGTTTCTCTACAACGCGATCACGTTCGGCTACGCCCAGATCCTGACCGTGTTCTTCCACATCAAGACCGATCCCGGCTACTACTTCGCGGTGATCGCGGTAGGCAACCTATTCGGCCCGCTCATCCTGGGGCGGCTGTTCGACTCCCTGGGCCGCAAGCCAATGATCGCCGGGACCTACATCCTGTCCGGGGTGCTGCTGCTGCTCACCGCCTGGCTGTTCAACGCCGGCGACCTGAGCGCCACCACCATGACGGCCTGCTGGTGCGCGGTGCTATTCTTCGCCTCGGCCGGCGCCAGCGCCGCCTACCTCACCGTGAGTGAGGTCTTCCGATGGAGACCCGGGCCCTCGCCATCGCGGTCTTCTACGCCATCGGCACCGCGGCGGGCGGGATCACCGGCCCGCTGCTGTTCTCCACACTGGTCAGCACGGGCAAGGTGATCGACACGGTGATCGCGTTCGTGATCGGCGCCACGCTGATGATCCTGGCCGGGCTGGTCGAGGTGTTCCTCGGGGTCAAGGCCGAGCGCAAGGGCCTGGAGGAGATCGCCAGCCCGCTCACCGCCGAGGACGCGGACCGCAGCGTGGGCGCCCGGGCTGGCTGACCCGCCCTGAATCCCGCCAGCAAAACCTGCCCCGCCAGCCCTGCGTGCGGTTCGTGATCATGACTTTGGTGTCGCTAGAACGACACCAAAGTCATGATCACGATCCAGCCGTTGGGGACGGTGAGGCTGGTGTGGGGGGGCGGGACAGGGGGAGGGGCGGTCCGGGTGGGGAGCTGAGGGTGCCCCGAGAACGGGTCAGCTCACCAGGGCCGGACCGCCCCGGTCTGCGGGCCCCGGTCAGGCGCGGGCCAGGGTGAGTGCGGCGGAGGTGATGGCGCGCGCGTCGATGCCGGCGTCGGCAAGCTGGTCCTCGGGGCTGGCCGAGCCGGGCATGTCGCGCACGGCCAGCGTGCGGACGATAGGCAGGACCTCATCGGTGCCGTCCGCGAAGACTTCCAGCACCGCGTCGCCCAGGCCGCCTTCCGCCCAGTGGTCCTCGACCGTGACGATGCGCCCGGTGTCCCGGGCGGCCTGGCGCAGGGTGGCCGCGTCGATGGGCTTGACCGAGTACAGGTCGATCACCCGGGCGCTCACACCGCGCGCCGCGAGCTGGCTGGCCGCCGACAGCGCCTCATGCACGGTGATGCCCGCCGCGGCGATGGTCACCTGGTCGTCGGTGGACGAGCGCAGCACCCGGCTGCCGCCCACCGGGAATTCCTCGCCCTCCTCGTAGATGACCGGGGTGGCGCCCCCGGGTCAGCCGCAGGTAGCTGACGCCCTGGCGGTCCGCCATGGCGGCGGTCAGCCGCGCGGTCTGGTTGGCGTCACACGGGTACAGCACCGTGCTGCCGTGGATGGCCCGGAACGCGGCCAGGTCTTCCAGCGTCATCTGGGATGGGCCGTCCTGGCCGATGGAGACCCCGGCGTGCGTGCCGGGCCACCCGTATGCTGGCCCGGCTCACCGCCGCCATCCGCAGGAAGTCGTAGGCGCGGGTCAGGAACGCGCCGAAGGTAGCCAGGTACGGCGTCCAGCCCCGGGCCTGCATGCCGAGGGCCGCAGCGGTCATCTGCTGCTCGGCGATATAGAACTCGAAGAAGCGCTCAGGGTGCTCGTCAGCGAAGTACTGGGTCCGGGTCGGGTCGCTCACCTCACCGTCCAGCACCACCACATCAGCCCGGGCGCCGCCGATCGCGGCCAGCGCCTCGCCGAACGCGTCGCGGGTCGCCACCGAGGACCCCACCTCGTAGCCCGGCAGGTGCAGCGGGCCAGCCCGGAACGCGTGCGGCCGCTGCCGCTGCGCGGGCGGCTGCACCTCCACCCGGGTGAACCGGGGCCCGCCCAGTTCCCGGATGGCCTGGTCCGGATCGGGCAGCGGCTTGCCGTGCGCGCCTTGCCGGTCCTCGACCGCTGCCACCCCCCGGCCCTTGCGGGTCCGGGCCAGGATGACCGTTGGCTGCCCGGTCGTCTCCGCGGCCTCCGTGTAGGCACGGTCGATCTCGGTCACGTCGTGCCCGTCGATCTCAATCGTGTGCCAGCCGAACGCGCCGATCCGCCGCGCGTAGGCCGCGGTGTCCCAGTCGTGCCGGGTCGGTCCGCGCTGGCCGAGCCGGTTCACGTCGACGATTACGGTCAGGTTGTCCAGCTCGTGGCAGGCCGCATGCTCGAACGCCTCCCAGACGGACCCCTCGGCCAGCTCGCTGTCCCCGCACAGCACCCAGACCCGGTACGGCAGCCGGTCGAGGTAGCGCCCGGTGAGCGCGAGCCCTACGCCAACCGGCAGGCCAAGCCCGAGCGAGCCGGTGGCCACATCCACCCAGGGCGCTCTGGGGGTCGGATGCCCCTCCAGCCGGCTGCCCCGGCTCCGGTAGGAGAGCAGCTCGGCGTCATCGATCGCGCCGGCGGCCCGGTACATGGCGTAGAGCAGGGGCGACGCGTGGCCCTTGGAAAAGATCAGATGATCGTTACCGGCCGCGTGCGGGTCGGTGAAGTCATAGCGGAAATGCTGGGCCAGCAGCACGGCCATCAGGTCAGCGGCCGACATCGAGGATGTCGGGTGGCCCGAGTTCGCAGCGGCGCTCGCCCGGACCGAGTCCACGCGCAGTTGCTGGCCCAGATCCTGCAGCCGGTCGGTCGATATGCCATCCAGCAATGCTGTGTTGTCCATACATCCCTCCCAGTACTTGCTGGCCGGCCTGCGGGCCCCGCCGGGCCAGACCCACCCGCTGCCCCCGCTAGGGCGGTTTACACCGGCGGAGATTAGCGTCCCGCCGCTGGGGTAGCCGGGGCGGGCAGAGATGGCTCAGGTAGTGATCCGGTGGAGGGAATCAGTGAAAACGCTGACGACGCGGCGCGGCGCGGCGAGCGCTCCGGCCAGTGGCATCGACCGCATGGTCCGCAACGTCCAGACCGGGCATTTCGAGCGCAGCCTCTCGGCCCTGACCGCTGCGGGCGCGCTGGTCACTGCGGCCGAGATTTTCTTCGAGCACGACAGCGCCAGCTTCGGGAACAAGATGATGTGGATCCCCGTCGCGCTCGGCCCGGTCGGCGCAGCCGCCGGGGTGGCCGGGTTCTTCAGCCGCCGGCTGGCCAAGACCGCGCTGCCGGCCGCCTCCGCCGCGATCGTGGCGAATGGGCTGCAGGGGACCTATCTCCACGCCCGGGGCATCGCCCAGAAGCCGGGCGGCTGGGCCAACGCCCGTTACAACCTGGAGATGGGTCCGCCGCTGCTCGCCCCGCTGCTGGTCACCATGGTCGGCGGGATGGGCTTGCTGGCCGCGATCCTGCGGCGCGAGCAGTGAGCCGCGGCCCAGTCCGCCCGCCGGCGCCTGGGGCGCCCAGGACGCCAGGCGACGGCCCAGAACGTTTCCCTGGTTTTGACGTCATGTCCCAGCTGCCGCACTGGGATCCGGCCACGGCCGCCGTGGTGGAGTCGCGGCTGGGTCCGCCGCCGGCGCCGCGGTATTTCAGCCCGGCCGAGGAGGCCACCGCCACGGCGCTGCTCAACCTGATCCTGGGCCAGGATGAGGAACCGCGGGTGCCGGTGACCGCGCTGATCGACGCCCGGCTGGCCGAGGGCGAGACCGACGGATGGCGGTACGCGGACATGCCCGAGGATGGGCAGGCCTGGCGGGACACGCTCGCCTGCCTGGACGCCGACGCGGAGGTTAAGTACGCGGCGGCGTTCGCCGAGTGCCCGGCGGCCGATCAGCGCGCGCTGATCCAGGCGGTGCAGGATCTCGGCTCGGGCGACTGGCACGGCCTGCCGGCGGCGCGGGTCTGGAGCCTGTGGACCCGCTACGCGTGCACCGCGTTCTACGCCCACCCGTGGGCCTGGAACGAGATGGGCTTCCCGGGCCCCGCCTATCCGCGCGGCTACAAGAACAAGGGCGTGGGACGCCGGGAGCCGTTCGAGGTGGCGGATGTCCGCCCCGCCGAGGATCCGGTGCGGGAGGGCGAATGAGTACCCAGGTCCGTCAGCGGAACGAATCTGCCTGGCTGCTGCCCAACGACGGCACCCGGACGAACCACCGGCTGCGCCGCGACATGCGGCGGTTCGACGACACCGACGAGATCGACCTGGTCATCGTGGGCTGCGGCGCTGGCGGCTCAGTGCTGCTGCAGCGGCTGGCCCGCGCGGGCTGGCGGGTGGCCGCCCTGGACGCCGGGCCGTTCTGGGATCCGGACACCGACTGGTTCAGCGACGAGGTCGCGTCCCATCACCTGTACTGGACCGAGCCCCGGGTGATCACCGGGACCGACCCGGTGCCGCTCGGCTCGAACAACTCCGGCCGCGGCGTGGGCGGCTCCATGGTCCACTACGCCGGCTACACCCCGCGCTTCCATCCCAGTGACTTCGCGACCCTCACCCAGGATGGGGTCGGCGCCGACTGGCCGCTGAGCTACGGAGACCTGCTCCCGTACTACGCCGCGATCGAGGAGGAACTGCCGGTCGCCGGGGAACACTGGCCCTGGGGCGACCCGCACGGCTATCCCCACCGGCCGCACCCGGTCGGCGGGAACGGCGAGGTGTTCCTGCGCGGGGCCCGGAAGCTGGGCATCACGGCCAAGGTCGGACCGGTTGCCATCCCTAACGGTCGGTTCGGCAACCGCCCGCATTGCATCTACCGGGGATTTTGCCTGCAAGGATGCAAGGTCAACGCCAAGGCGAGCCCGCTGATCAGCCACATCCCAGACGCCCTGGCTCACGGCGGGGAGGTCCGGGCCGACGCCATGGTCACCCGGATCGCCATCGACGAGCGGACCGGGCGGGCCACGGGCGTGCACTACGTCCGCGGCGGCCGGGAGCGGTTCCAGCGGGCCCGGATGGTCGCGGTGGCCGGTTACTCGATCGAGACGCCCCGGCTGCTGCTCAACTCTTCCTCCCGGCGCTTCCCCGACGGACTCGCCAACGACTTCGACCAGGTCGGGCGCTACCTCATGGTGCAGGGGGCGCCGCAGACCGCGGGCCGGTTCGACGAAGAGATCCGGATGTACAAGGCGCCCCCGCCGGAAGTCAGCTCGGAGGACTTCTACGAGACCGATCCGGCTCAGTCCTACCGGCGCGGGTTCTCCATCCAGAACGTGTCCCCGCTGCCCATCACCTGGGCCGAGCACGTCGCGGCCCAGGGCCACTGGGGGCGGCCCCTGCGCGATTACATGAGCGACTACGTGCACTGGTGCTGCCTCGGCGCCCTCTGTGAGTTCCTGCCTCAGGCTGACAACCGGATCACGCTGGACGAGGAGACCGACCGCTACGGGCTGCCGGTAGCCAGGTTCTCCTACTCCCAGTGCGACAACGACACCCAGCTGCTGCACGCCGCGCAGCGCGTCATGGAGGACATCCTGCACGCGGCCGGGGCCGACGAAGTGATCACCATCCAGCGGTTCGCGCATCTGGTGGGCGGGGCCCGGATGGCCGCCGACGAACGGCACGGCGTGGTGGACCGCAACTGCCGCAGCTTCGCCGTGCCCAATCTCTACATCACCGACGGGAGCGTGCTACCGACGCAGGGCAGTGCCAACCCCGCCCTGACCATCATGGCCGTCGCCGCCCGGGCCGCGGGCCTCCTGCAGGCCGGTGCCCGCGGCGGCCCATCCTGAGGGGGACCCATGCCAGGACGTGAGGAACTGCCGTCGACCCTGCAGCGGTCGCCGGCTAAGGCGCAGGAGACGTGGGTCAAGGCGCACGACAGCGCGGTCCAGGAGTACGGCGAGGGTGAGCGCGCGCACCGGACCGCGTTCGGGGCGCTGAAGCACAGCTTCGAGAAGGTCGGCGACCACTGGGAGCCCAAGCCGGGCGGGGCCAAGGGCCCGTCGGATGAGCAGGCGGCCCGGCCCCGGGGCCAGTCCGGCGAGAGCTACGGCGGGGTCGACGCGAACGCCAGCAAGGAGCATCTGCTTGCGCTGGCCCGCCGGCTGGGCGTGCCCGGCCGCTCGGCCATGACCAAGCAGGAACTGGCCACGGCGATCGAGAAGGAAAATGACCGGCGCACCGCGGCCGCCCGGAACGCGCGCCGGCCGCGCGCCGGAGGAAGGGAGACACGATGACGGTGCTCGTGGCTGTGCAGGACCAGGCGGAGTCGGGCGCGGCGCTCCGG
This sequence comes from Streptosporangiaceae bacterium, assembly GCA_036509255.1. Lineage (GTDB taxonomy): Bacteria > Actinomycetota > Actinomycetes > Streptosporangiales > Streptosporangiaceae > RYN-230. The sequence continues at coordinate 26,517 of DATCFY010000072.1, read as the reverse complement.
GCGGCCGCGCAGGAAGCCGGGTTCCGGCAGGCCCGGCTGGTCGCGCTGACGGCCTACAGCGGCGAGGGCGCGGTCGCGGCGCCGGCCGCGCAGGTGGAACTGCGGGTCGTGCAGAGCGTCCCGGGGCGCAGCCTGGTGGACGCGGCCCGGATGCTGGACGCGGAACTTCTCTTGGTGGGCTCGCACGGGGAGCACGCGATGTCCTGGCTCCTCGGCAGCCAGTACGTGCTGCGCAACGCGCCGTGCCCGGTGCTGCTGGTCCCGAGAGCGGCTGAGGCACCCCTGTTTCATGCCCGGTGACGTGGGCAGCGGACTGGGGTACAGCCTGGCCCGAAGCGCGGCCGGGACGTACATGACAAGAGCACCTCCAGGAGGTTGCGTGAAGGCCGTCGTATATAAGGGACCATTCGAGGTCGCGGTCGAGGACGTACCCGACGCGCGAATCGAAGCACCGAACGACGCGGTGGTGCGGATCACCACCACCAATATCTGTGGATCCGACCTGCACATGTACGAGGGCCGGACCAACGTGGAGGAGGGCAAGGTCCTCGGCCACGAGAACATGGGCATCGTCGAGGAGACCGGCCCGGGGGTCACCTGGATCAAGCCGGGTGACCGGGTCTCCGTGCCGTTCAACATCGCCTGCGGCAGCTGCCGCAACTGCGTGGACGGGTGGACCTCGTTCTGCCTGCGGATGAACCCCACCGAAGGGGTGGACGGGGCCGCGTACGGCTACGCCCAGATGGGTCCGTACCAGGGTGGCCAGGCGGAGTACCTGCGGGTTCCGTTCGCGGATTTCAACCTGCTCCCGCTGCCCGCCGGCACCGAGCACGAGCGTGACTTCACCATGCTCTCGGACATCTTCCCGACTGGCTACCACGGGGCGGTGCTGGCCGGCGTCAGCCCCGGGGACACCGTGGTCGTGTTCGGTGCGGGCCCGGTCGGGCTGCTCGCCGCGCACAGCTCGTACCTGCGCGGTGCGTCCCAGGTGTACGTGGTGGACATGGAAAAGGACCGGCTGGAACTCGCGGCGCGGTTCGATGCCACCCCGGTCAACCTCGCCGACGGTGACCCCGCCGAGCAGATCATGGACGCCACCCACGGGCTCGGCGCGGACCGCGGTATTGAGGCGGTCGGGTACCAGGCGCACGACCCGACGGGTGACGAGCACCCCGAGATGGTGCTGGACGGCCTGGTCAAGTCGGTGCGGACGACCGGCGGGATCGGCGTGGTGGGTGTCTACGTGCCCAGCGACCCCAAGGCGGCCAGCGAGAGCGCGCAGCAGGGCCGGATCGGCTTCGACTACGGCACGTTCTTCCAGAAGGGCCAGGCCATGGGGACCGGCCAGTGCCCGGTCAAGCGGTACAACGAGCAGCTGCGTGACCTGATCGTGGTAGGCCGGGCGACACCCTCACTGCTGGTATCGCACGAGCTGCCGCTCACCGAGGCGCCCGGAGCCTACGAGAAGTTCGACCAGCGGATCGACGGCTTCACCAAGGTTCTCCTGCATCCGGCGAACGCCTGAGCGTCCGGCCCGGGTACCAGCGGCTGAGCACCCGGGCCGGGCTTGACCGCTCGCCCGCGTGGCATGCAACGGCGATGCCACGCGGGCGAGCCGCATCTGCGGGCTGCTGGGGTGCCCTGGGCCTGGGCCGGTGAGAAGATAAGCACGGAAGCAGCCCGGCCCCGGGCCGTTACCGTCTGCCGGGACCAGGCGGAGGGAGCCATGGCCAACCCGGAACTCCTGCGGGAGGCCGCCGACCTGCTGGGCAGGGCCGGTGAGCTGCTCCGTGAGACTAGCCCGCCGCACCCTGGCGCGAGCCCGCCGCTATGCGTGGCGGGGACGCCCGCTCGCAGGGCGGGAACGCCGGCGCCCGAGGCGCTGACCTCAGCGCCCGAGGCGCTGAGCCTGCTGGTCAGGCTGGCCGCGGATGGGATAGCCGGATGCTCCGGGGCCAGTGCCCGGCTGTGCCGCGAGCGTGAACCCGCGATCTTCGCCGCGAGCCACCCTGACCTCGCTGAACTCGCCGAGCTAGAAGGCGGCTCCGGGTACGGCCCGGTGAATGCGGCGCTGGCCGCCGGGGCGCCGGTCTGGTCAGCCGACACCCTGGACGAGGACCGCTGGCCCGGCTACGCGGCGGCCGCGCTGGCCCGGGGGGTGCGCTGCTCGGTCACCCTGGTGCACCAGGCCGGTCCCGTGATGGTCACTCTCTCCCTGTTCGGCGCGCGCCCCGGGCTGCCGGGGCCGGAAGACCCGCTGCTGGCCCGGCTGATCGTCCTTTTCGGGCGCGGGACCCGGGGAGCGGTCTCCGGCCCGGTTCGCGGGCCTGCCGCACGCCCGGCCCAGCCGGGGGCTCACCCATTCCGGGGCCCTACCGGTAGCTGACCTGCTCCGGGCCAAGCAGGCACTCGCGGAGGTAATCGAGGGCCCGGGCCAGCAACCGCGACACGTGCATCTGCGATACACCCAGCTTCTGGCCTATCTCCGCCTGGGTCATGTTGCCGTAGAAGCGCATGGTCAGGATGTGCTGCTCCCGTTCGGGCAGCTCGTTCCAGTGCGTGTACACCGCCTGCATGTCCAGGGTGCGCTCGACCCGCGGATCTTCGCCGCCGAGCAGATCCCCCAGGGTGGCCGCATCGTCGTCGGTGGACATGGGCGCGTCCAGCGAGTGCGGATGGAAGACCATGTCCGCCCGGTTGGCGTCGCGGATCTCATCCAGGGTGACGCCCAGATGCTGGGCGACCTCCTCGTCAGTGGGCGTGTGGCCCAGGTCCTGGACGAGAGCGGCCCGTGCCTTCCGGACCTGCAGCAGCAATTCCTGCACCGGCCGCTTGACGTGGACCTGCCAGCGCTTGTCCCGGAAGTGCCGCTTGATCTCGCCGGAGATGCACGGCTGGGCGTAGGCGGCCAGATTCCCGCCGAAGGCGGGATCGAAGTTGTTGATCGCCTTGAGCAACCCCACGTAGCCGACCTGCATCAGCTCTTCTTCCGGTTCCGGGCTGTCCCGGTACCGGCGGGCGCACGAGCGCACGAGCGAGCGGTACCGCAGCACCAGGGCCTCGCAGGCGGCCGATCGTCGCCGCGATCCGGCCGGCAGGGTGTGAACTAGTTCGAGCAGTTCGCCGTCGTCCTGCGCGGCCGGGTCGGCGGCCGGTGGCGTGGGCGCGGGGGGGATCGCGGCCTCCACGTCAATCACCTCAGAATCCTGCGGGCGGAATCAGTACCTTCCGAGGGTGCCCCCAGGACAGGACTTAAACGTGGAGCCGCGGAGTATTCGCGGCGGTCCTGGCCCTCAGCCCTCGCGGTAACGCTCGGCGTCCGCGGTCCGCAGCTCCAGCCCGAGGCCGGCCCGCTCCGGGTCCGGGGTCAGCGCTCCTCCCGCTGGATCCAGCGTCCCGTCGAAGAACATCCGCTCAATCCGCTGATGATCATGGAAGTATTCCAGGTGCCGCAGGTTCGGCACGGCCACGGCCACGTGCGCGTGCAGGTTCGGCGCGCAATGCCCGGAGACCTGCAGGTTGTGCGCGGCGGCCAGCGCGGCGCCGCGCAGGAACTCGGTGATGCCGCCGCAGCGGGTCACGTCGAGTTGCAGGCAGTCCACCGCGCCCGCGCTGAGCAGGCGAGCGGAATCCGCCAGCGACCAGCTGTACTCACCTGCTGTCACGTCGGGCCGGACCTGCTGCCGGATCACCGCCAGGCCGGCCAGGTCCTGCGAGGACACCGGCTCCTCGAACCAGGTGACCCCGAAGTCGTCCATCTGGCGGGCCATCCGCACGGCCTGACCGGTGGAGTAGCCCCCGTTGGCATCCACGTACAGTTCCGCCTCCGGTCCGATGACTTCCCGGGCCAGCGCGACGCGGGACAAGTCACGCCGTTCGTTGCCGCCCCACGACTCGCCGATCTTGATCTTGACGCGGGGGATTCCCTCCTTGTCCACCCACCCGGCCAGCTGCTCGCGGGTCCGCGCCTCGTCGTATGTGGTGAAGCCGCCGCTACCGTAGACCGGCACATCCTCCCGGGCCCGGCCGATCAGGCCGGTGAGCGCGCAGCCGAGCAGCCGGGCCTTCAGGTCCCAGAGCGCGATGTCGGCGGCGGACAGGGCCATCGCCCCGATGCCGGGACGTCCCACGTTGCGCAGCGCCCGGGCCATGGCCTCGTTCGCGCCGGGTACGTCCAGCGCGTTGCGGCCGGTCACCACGTCGGAGAGGATGCCGGTCACCACCGGCGCGGCGGCGGCGGCCGTGTAACTCCAGCCGATGCCCTGCTGACCCCCCGCCCGGGCGGTGACCAGCACGAGCGTGGTCTTATCCCAGGCCAGGGTGCCGTCGGCCTCCGGGGCGTCGGTTGGCACCACGTAAGTGGCCGCGTCCAGCCCCTGCACGGCGGGATCGGCACCTGCCGCCCTCGCTCCGCTCATGGTCACGCTCATCCTCCCGGCCTCGTCCTACCGTCCGGTTTCCCGTCCTTCACGCCGCCCGCGCCCCGCCCGGTGCGCACGCCTCCCTGCTACCTGCGGTCCGGGCGGCCAAACCTCGGGCGGCACGGCTGGCGTCCCGGAAGGCCCGACGGGCGCATGGCAGGCAAAGGGCGGAATCCCATGTTTGGCGGCCCCGTCTGCGGACAGCCGTGGGTAGGCGGATTCACCGGCCGCATAACCCACGATCAGTTGGAGGTCCGCAGGTGGCACAGATCGCATCCGAGGCTCTAGTCGAGCGGCTCGCGGACTGGGGCGTGGACACTGTCTTCGGTATCCCGGGCGACGGCATCAACGGCATCATGGAGGGCTTCCGCCGGCACCAGGACCGGGTGAAGTTCGTCCTGGTCCACCACGAGGAGGCCGCCGCGTTCATGGCGACGGCCCACGCCAAGGCGACCGGGCAGATCGGCGTCTGCCTGGCGACGTCCGGCCCGGGTGGCATTCACCTGCTGAATGGGCTCTACGACGCCAAGCTTGATCACATGCCGGTGCTCGCCATCACCGGCATGCAGGAAACGTCGGTGCTGGGTACCGGGTACCAGCAGGAGGTGGACCTCGACAAGCTCTACGCCGATGTCGCCGTCTACAACCAGATGATCTATAACCCCGCGCAGCTGCCTGCGCTGGTGGATATCGCGGTGCGCACCGCGTACGCGCGGCGCGGGGTGGCGCACCTGACGCTGCCCAACGACCTGCAGGTCGCCAAGGCCGGCGAGAACCCCTACGCGGAGGTCGGCCCGGCCCGGCCCCCGGCGACTTCGCCGATCCGGCTGGCGGCTCCCGGCCGGCCCAGCGAGGAAGACCTGCAGCGGCTGGCCGACGTCCTGAACGCCGGGGAGAAAGTGGCGATCCTGGCCGGCGCGGGCGCCCTGCACGCCCGGGAGCAGTTGCTCGCGGTGGCGGAAACGCTCGGTGCGCCGATCATCAAGACCCTGTCCGGGAAGGCCGCCGTGCCCGACGATTCCCCGTACACCACCGGCGGGATCGGCCTGCTTGGCACCGCGCCGTCCGAGGAGCTGATGGACGACCTGGACACGCTGTTCATGGTGGGCACCAACTTCCCGTACACCAAGTTCATGCCGGAGCCCGGCAAGGCGCGGATCGTGCAGATCGAGGCCGACCCGGCGCGCGCCGGGGCGCGGGTGCCCACCGAGGTGCCGGTGGTAGGAGACGCCCGGGAGGGCTTGCAGGCCCTGCTGCCCCTGCTCAAGCACCGGACCGACACCTCGTTCCTGGAGAAGTACCAGAAGCAGATGGGCAAGTGGCGGACCAAGATGGCCGCGCTGCAGGACGAGAAGCGGGACCCGATCGCCCCGGAGTTCGTGGTCAGCGTGCTCGACGAGCTGGCCGCCAACGACGCCATCCTGACCTGTGACAGCGGGACCATCGCCACCTGGGCCGCGCGGCACTGGCACATCCGCGCGGACCGCCGCTTCTACCTGTCCGGCAACCTGGCCACGATGGCACCGGGGCTGCCGTACGCGATCGGGATCCAGCACGCGTTCCCGGGCCGCCAGGTCATCGGCTACGTCGGCGACGGCGGTTTCGCCATGCTCATGGCCGAGTTCATCACGGCCATCAAGCACAAGCTGCCGGTCAAGATCGTGATCAACAATAACAACTCGCTCGGCCAGATCCTCTGGGAGCAGATGGTGCTCGGCTACCCGGAGTACGGCGTCCGCCACCCCGATCCGTTCGTGGACTACACCGCGATCGCGACCGCGAACGGCGCGCTCGGCATCAAGGTCAGCCACCCGGGCGAGGTCCGCAACGCGATCAGCCAGGCGCTGAGCCATGAGGGCCCGGCCCTGGTCGACGTGAACGTGAACCCGGACGAGCCGCCGCTGCCCGGCAAGGTCGAGTACGACCAGGCTAAGAAGTTCGCCGAGGCGTTCCTGCGCGGGCAGCCGCGCAAGACCACGATCGCGACCACCCTGTTCCGGGACAAGATCGAGCAGCTCAAGTCCTGAGTCCCCCGGGCCCTCCCGGGCCCGGGTTACTAACTGGCCAGTTCCTTCCGGTCCGCGGGCGGCCGCCGGCGCTGACGCGCCGCGTGGCCGCCCGCGGTCGTGCCCGGGTCCAGCGGCAGCCCGCAGGGCGGCTTGACCTCGGCCAGCCGCAGGTAGGTGACCAGCCGCTGGCCGCCCCGGGTGGATAGCTTGTTCAGCACCTCCTGGACCTCCATGACGTCCCGGGCGACGACGCTCAGCAGGTAGTCCATCTCGCCGGCCACGTTGTCAGCCGCGATGATCTGCGGAAGGGCCCGGACCTGGTCCTCGAAGATGCGGGTGGCCCGGGGATCGTGCCGGCCCAGCGTGGCGAACACGTAGAGCTGCAGCGGGAACCCGGCCGCATCGGGGTCGAGCTGGGCCCGGATGATGCGGATGACCCCGGACTCCTTGAGGGCGCGCACGCGGTGCAGCGTGGCGGCCGGGGACAGGCCGACCAGCCGGGCCAGTTCCACGTTGGTCCGGTCCGCGTCAGCCTGCAGCGCGGTCAGCAGCTGGAGGTCAACTTCATCAAGGTTTATGGCCATGAAACTGAATAATATTTCACCAACAGACTGCTGCGACTAATTCTGGCCCGCGAGCACGCATCCTGGAGGCATGAACCTCGACCGCCGCCGCGCCCTCATGGCGCTCACTATTGCCGGGCTGCTGTGGGGCAGCACCGTGCCCCTGTCCAAGATCGCCCTGGGCTGGCTGCCGCCCGGCTGGCTGACCGCCATCCGGTTCGCCGTGGCCGCCGCTGTGCTGCTGACCGCGACCCGGTCCCGGCTGCGCGCGGCGTGGAGCCCGGCGATCCTGGCGTCGGGCGCGGTGGGGTACGGCGGGACGGTCCTGCTGCAGAACGCCGGTATCACCCGGACGAGTGTCAGCCACGCCGCGCTGCTGATCGGTACCGCCCCCGTGCTGGTCGCGATCATCGCGGCGGTGTGGCACCGCAGCTTCGCGCGCCCGGTCGCCTGGGCCGGGTTCGCCGTCTCGCTCATGGGTGTGGGCCTGGTCGCCGCGGGCGGCGGTGGCGGCGCGAACCCGGCGGGCGACGGCATGGTGCTGGTGTCGGTGCTGCTCTCGGCGGTCTTCACCGTCGGCCAGACCCGCCTGCTGCGCGGCCGTGACCCGATCGCCGTCACCGCGGTGCAGTTCCTGGGGGCGGCCCTGGCCACGGCGCCGTTCAGCGCGCTGACCGAGGGCGTTCCCTCCGCCCCCGCAAGCACCGGCAGCCTGGTGGCCGTGATCGCGCTCATCGCGGGCGGGACACTGATCCCGTTCACCCTGTTCGCGTTCGGGCAGAGCCGGCTGCCCGCCGAGATCGCCGGGGCGTTCCTGAACATCGAGCCGCTCGTCGGCGCGGTGGCTGGCGTCGTGGTCTTCGGCAACCCGGCTGGCCCGGCCCAGCTCGGCGGGGGTGCGGCCATCCTGGGCGGCATCGCGCTGAGCAGTGTGCGGCGCACCGGCGGCCGCGCGGCCCGGCAGGCCGCGACGGCCCAGGTGATGGCCGAGGCGGAGGCTACGCCGCCTGGCCTGGCCGCTGGCCCGGACCGCCGGGGCACCCTGGACGGCCGCAACGAGCCCGGCGGCCGCGCGGAGCTGGCCGGCCAGGATGCGCGGGACTGCCGCGAGGACCAGCGGCGCCGGCGGCTGGCCACGCACCGGGGGTGCTCGGCAGGTGCCCCCTCCGCGGCCGTGCGCCACCCCGCGGGCCTTCTCCGCCCGCGTCACGGGCGCGGGGCCGGCCGGCCGCCCAGGATCGGGCGCCGGCGTCCTCGCGGGCAGCTCCGGCCCAGGGGAGGCGGCCAGGAAAGCCGTCGCCCTGGCGATGGCAGGCCTGCCGGAGGCCGGGCCAGGGACGGCTGGCCTGGGGGCGGCCGGCGCGGGGTGCCCGCACGGGCCGGCCGCGCCTAGGCCGACCGGGCAAAGTCAGTACCCATCTCCACCCGATCACAAACTTTTTTTTAAAGACCGCAAGCCCAGCAGCCACCGGGGCTTCCGACATTCATCCAGGTCAACCTGCTTCGTCCGGACTTGCATCCTTCGCCAGGCCTTGCATACGTTGGGCCGCTGTGACCAGAATCCGGACAAGGAGCTTCATGAAGGTACAAACTCGGATAATCACGGCAGCAGGCGCCGGCATCGTCATGGCCGGCCTGGCGGCCGGTCCGGCCCTGGCCAGCACGCACGCCGTGCAGCCGGGTGACACGCTCAGCGGCATCGCCGCCTCAGCGGGCGTCTCACTCCACAAGGTCGAGAAGGCCAACCGGTCGATCAAGAACCCCAACCTCATCTACGTGGGCCAGGTCGTGCACGTGCCGGACGGGCACAAGGGACCCCTCCCCGCCACGCCTGCCTACTACCAGGCCCCGGCGGCCCAGGCCCCGGCGGCTTCGAGCACGCCCTCGGCGAGCTCGGACACGTCAGCTGAGTCCGGCACCTCGTCGGTCAGCTCGGGCACCACGTCGGTCAGCTCGGGCACCACGTCGGAGAGCTCGGGCACCTCGTCCGTCAGCTCCAGCACGCCGGCCGCGAGCACCACTGGCGCGTCATCGTCGTTCCAGCAGTGCGTGGCCTGGCGTGAGTCAGGCAACAACCCGACCGCGTCCTCGTCGGGCCTGTACGGCATTCTCCCGAGCACCTGGGCCAGCCTGGGCTACTCGGGCACGGCTGGGTCGGCCTCCGTCGCCCAGCAGAACCAGGCCTTCCAGCAGCTGTACGCCCAGAACGGCACCTCGCCGTGGGCGCCGTACGACGGCTGCTGATCAGAACCACGTTCTGGTCAGGCAGGTCTTAAATCACCTGATTCTGGTCACCCCGGCTCTTCCTTACGCCCCCCAACCAAGAGGCTGAGAGAGCCACACGCGAGCCCCGGCCCGGGAATCCGATCCCGGCCGGGGCTCGACGTATCCCCGCCTCGTGCTCATCCTGGCTGGCTGAGCACCGCATCGATCAGGTGGGGACCCGGCTCCTCCAGGGCACGCCGCAGCTCATCCGCGAACTCCCCGGCGGTGGCGGCCCGGGCCCCGGGGACCCCCATCCCGCGGGCCAGCGCGGCGAAGTCCAGGTCGGGCCGGGACAGGTCGAGCAGGCTGCGGGCCGCGTCCCCGCCCGCTACCGCGCCCACCCGCTGCAGCTCCAGGTCGAGGATCGCGTAACGGCGGTTACTGAAGATCACCGTGGTGATGTCCAGCTGCTCCCGCGCGTGTGTCCAGAGCGCGGAGATCGTGTACATCGCGCTGCCGTCCGAGTCGAGGGCCAGGACGCTACGGTCCGGGCAGGCCACGGCCGCCCCGGTGGCCACCGGGAGGCCCTGGCCGATCGCGCCGCCGGTGAGCGTGAGCCAGTCGTGCGGGGGTGCGCCCGCGGTCGCGGCCGGGAGCCACAGCCCGGAGGTATTCGCCTCGTCCGAGACGATCGCCCTGTCCGGGAGCAGCGCGCCGATGACGGCAGCCGCCGTCTCGCCGGTCAGCTCGCCGGTGGGCAGCGCGGGCCGCTGCGCTGGCTGCGGCTGCGGCCGGGCGTCCGGGGCGACCCGCTCGGCCAGTGACGCCAGCGCACCGCACACGTCCTCACCCGGCCGGGCCAGGGTGTGCACCTGGCAGCCGTCGGGCACCAGGGAGCTGGGCAGGCCCGGGTAGGCGAAGAAGGACACCGGGGCCCGGGCCCCCGCCAGGATCAGCCGCTGGGTCCCGGCCAGCTGCGACTGCGCGAACTCGGCCAGGTAAGCCAGGCGTTCCAGGCCCGGCAGGCCGGCGCCGCGTTCCAGCCGGGCGGGGAACGTCTCGCACAGCAGCCGGGCCCCGGTGGCCGCGGCGATCCGGCTCGCGGCCTCCAGCCCGGGGCGGCGCAGCGCCGCGCCGCCGAGCAGGATCACGCACGCCCCGCCGCCTGTTGCGTGCGCGGCGTCCTCGATCACCGGCCCGGGGACCACGGACGGCGGCCGTGACGGCAGCGGCGGCGCGGGCTCGGCGCCGTCGGACCATGACACGTCGGCGGGCAGGATCAGCGTGGCCACCCCACCGGGTGGCCCCAGGGCCGCGGCCACCCCTTCCGCGGCATCAGCCGCGGCGTCGGCGCTCCGGACGGAGCGCCGGACCCAGCGGGACACTGGCCGGGCCAGCGACTCGAGGTCAGATTCCAGCGGTGCGTCGAACCGCTTGTGGTAGGTGGCATGGTCGCCGACCACGTTGACCAGGGGCGTTCCCGCCCGGCGAGCGTTGTGCAGGTTGGCCAGGCCGTTCGCCAGGCCTGGCCCCAGATGCAGGAGGGTGGCCGCGGGACGGCCCGCCATCCGCCCGTAGCCGTCCGCCGCCCCGGTGGCCACGCCCTCGAACAGGCAGAGCACCGCGCGCAGCTCCGGAACCGCGTCCAGGCTGGCCACGAACTGCATCTCCGAGGTGCCGGGGTTGCTGAAGCAGACCTCGACCCCGCTGTCGGCCAGGGTGCGGATCAGCGCCTGGGCACCATTCACTCGTTCCTCCTGGAGACCCGCCGCGCCCCGCTCGTGAGCCGGCAGGCCAAGTCTTCACGTGTTACAGGCATGTGGCTAATCGAAATCGCGTCTACCCAGGCGGCGTACTGGGAGGCGATACTCCCTTTAGGACACGAACGCATAACGGACATGGCACACGTTTTCTAGCGGTAGGAGAGTGCATGAGCAGGGCCGCCTCGAAAGAGGGCTCATGGGCAGGGGCCGCTCAATCGGGCTAGGCATGACGCTGCTTGCGCTCCTGGTGGCCGGATGTGCCGCGCCGCAGTTCACGTACGTGACGAACTCGAGCGCGCACACCTACTTCAAGGTGCCGGGCGGCTGGAGCCAGATCGACAGCTCAGCGCTCTCAGCCGCGACCAAGAGCACTCCCAACAGCAACGTGTGGTCGGTCGGCTACGACGCCGACCTCAGGCCCGCCGCAGACCACGTGCTCGGCGCCACGGACGCGGCACCGTTCGCGTACTCGGTGGTCGCCCCGGTCAACCAGACGACCACGAACTCGTTGTCCTACAACGAGCTGCGGGACTTCTTCCTGCCGGTGATCTCGGCCGGGCGGGCCGCCGCCGTCAAGAGCGGGTTCCCGCTGACCAACTTCCACCTGCTGCGCGACATCACGCTGACGCTGGCGCAGGGAGTGCACGGGGTGCGGGTCACCTTCGAGTACACCTACCCGGGGGTCGGCACCAACACTTTCGACCAGGTCGCCCTGACGAACGCGGATGACACCGAGGTCTACCTGCTGCTCGTGCACTGCCTGGCTTCCTGTTACAGCAAACACCAGAGCCAGATCGACACGGTGATGAACTCCTTCACGGTCAGGAGCCCATGATGACGATGGCCCCCACGGATTCCCCGGAAGGGCTGCGGCCGCCTGGCGGCCGCCCGCGTGACGAGGACCGGCGGACCCGCAAACCGCTCGCGTTCTGGGACCGGGTGAAGTTCCTGCTCCTGCTGACTGTGTTCTGGTTCATCCTGCTCTGGGCGACGAAGTCGGGCAACCCTCTGGTCACCTGGTCCGACGCATTCCGGATCGAGGCCCGGTCGGGTGCCTGGGTCCTCGTCCTGATCGGCCTCGAGGTCCTGCGCCAGATCCACTTCCTGATCAGCGAGCACTGGGCTGGCTATCACTACTTCTGGACGCACCGGGTGTTCGGCGGCACCGAGCGGGTCACCCACCGCAAGCTGTCCGACTGGACCCGGTTCCGCCTCTGGCGGCTGATCACCTGGGTGTTCTGGATCGCCGTGCTCGCGGTGATGCTCGGCAGGGTGAAGCACACCACCCCGCTGGACGCCCTGTTCAATCTGCCGGGTTATGTCTGGAGCGCGCTGCCGTTCGTGCTGCAGATCATGACCGCCATCATCTTCATCGTGATCCAGTTCGCCGCGCTGTTCTGGTTCTTGTCCCGGGGCGGCGTGGACGTGTACTGCCCGGACGACATCAAGACCCGGTTCACCGATGTCTGGGGCCAGGACCATGTGCTGGAGCGGGTGAAAGAGAACATCCTCTACCTGGAGGACCCGGAGCAGATCGAGTCGCGGGGCGGCTACGTGCCCGGCGGCATCCTGCTCTGGGGGCCGCCCGGCACCGGCAAGACGCTGATGGCCGAGGCGGGGGCGGGCGAGACCGGCCGTCCCTACGTGTTCGTGGACCCGGGCGCGTTCATCAACATGTTCATGGGCGTCGGCATCCTCAAGGTCAAGTCGTTGTTCCGCAAGCTGTGCCGGCTCGCGCTCCGGTACGGCGGCCTGATCGTGTTCTTCGACGAGGCCGACTCCCTGGGCCGCCGCGGCGCGCTGGCCCAGGACGGCCCGAACTTCCCCGGCGGCGGCCGGGCCACCCCCGCGGCGTGGCAGGCGGGCGGCTGCCACGGCTTCTCCTACCTGTCCGACGACGTGCAGTGGCGGCTCGCCCGCCGGGCCCTCTCGTCCTCGGCAGGCGAGGAGCCGGACACCCGGCGGAACAAGCAGATGATGGGCATGGGCATGGGCATGGGCATGGGTGGCGGCGGGGGCATGGGCACCCTGGAGGCCCTCCTGACCGAGCTGTCCGGGCTGAAGAAGCCGCGCGGCTTCGTGAACCGCAACGTCCGCCGCCTGCTCGGCCTGCGCCCCAAGCCCCCGCCCAAGTACCGGATGCTGGTCATGATGGCCGGGCCGGGTGCGCACCTACGAGGGCTACTTCTCCAAGGTCCGGCACGACCCACCGCGGAGCAGGTGGACAAGCTCGCGACCATCACCCCGTACGCGACTGGCGCCACCATCAAGGACCTGGTCAACGAGGCCCTCATCACCGCCATCCGGGCCGGCCGGGACGTCATCACCTGGGGCGACGTCATCCGGGCCAAGCAGCTCAAGGAGCTGGGACCGCCCGAGGACGTGGGGTACATCGAGCGGGAGCGGCACGCGGTGGCGATCCACGAGGCGTGCCATGCCCTGGTTGCCTACCGCACCCGGCAGCACATGGAGATCGACATCGCGACCATCGAGAAGGGCAGTGACTATCTCGGCATGGTCGCCAGCATCCCGCCGGAGGACCAGTTCACCAGGTGGCGCAGCGAATACGAGACTGACATCCTGGTCTCGCTGGCTTCCCTGGCCGGGGAGCGGATGTTCTTCAACGACGACAGCTCGTCCGGGGTCTCCGGCGACCTGGAGTCGGCGACCACCGTGGCCTCGTTCATGGAAGGCTTCTGGGGGATGGGCTCTACAGTGTCGTCCTATTCCTCGGCGAAGCGGCTCGAGGTCGGGTCGCCGGGCGGCGGCCAGGGCGGCCGTAACAAGAAGGGGCAGGACCCCGAGGCGGAAATGCGCCGGGCCCTGGCCGACCGGATCGAGGACAACCTGAACGCTTTGCTCGGCCGGGTAGAAGAGATCATCAACGAAAACCGGGCCCAGGTGCTGTCGCTGGCCCACGCGCTGGAGACATACAAGACGCTGACCGGCGAGGACGTGGTGGCGGTGATCGAGAGGCGGCCAGGGCCGTTCGTGGACGGCCGCCCGTACGCGGACCCGGGCCTGATCGAGCTGCTGGAGGACTACCACCGGGGCGCGGCGGTCGCGCACCACGAGCACAGCCACATCCCGCTGGGCATGCCCGAGATCCCCCGGCCGGTGCTGACCGCGCCCGGGCCGGGCGGCTGGCTCGTGGCGCCGGACCCGGATCCGCTGAACTCCCGCGAGCACGGAAATGGGTCCGGCCCGGCCAGCGGTCCCGGAGCCTCAGGGCCCACGAACGGGGCGCCGCCGAACGGGGCACCCCCGAACGGGGCACCGCCGAGCTGGCCGGGGCCGGACGGCGGCCCCTGACCCGGCGTGCGCGCCGCCTACCGGGTCCGGCTGGCAGCCAACCTGGTCAACGGGTCGACGCTGGCTGGCCTGCTGGTGGCCGCGGCCGGGCGGGCCAGCCTGGCCCGCGCCGCCGACGGCCTGCTGGTCGGCGCCCGGTACCGGCTCCCGGTCCCGGTGGCCCCCGCGTTCACGGTCGGAAACGTGATCCTGGCCCGCGGCGACCGCGCGGCCCTCGCCTCCATGGACGCCCTGCTCGCCCACGAGGCTCGGCACGCCACGCAGTACGCGTGGTGCGGCGGACTGGTCATGCTCCCGCTGTATTTCCTTGCCGCCGGGGTGTCCTGGGGACTGACCGGCGACTTCGGCGCCCGCAACGTGTTCGAGCGCCAGGCCGGGCTGGCCGGCGGCGGGTACACCGATAAGCCGTTGCGGCCGGCGCTGGCCCGGTTTGCCCGGGGCGGCGGCCAGCGGGGGGAACGCGCGGCATAATCAGCTGCTGCGGGGTCCACGACGGAGGTGTGCCGCTGTGCCGAGGTTTCACCGCCTCAAGGTGCTGCGCCGCCTGCCCCACCCGGGCCGGGGTTTCACCCAGGGGCTGATCGCGGAGGACGGCACGGAAGCAGCGAGCTGGTCCGCCGTGACCCGCACACGCTGATGCCGCTCGGCCTGGTCGTGGTGCGGATCGGCGGACAGCGGATCGGCGGCCTCAACGACCTGGAATGGGCCGGCGGCCGGGTGTGGGCCAACATCGCGCCGCGGCACTACCTGGCCGGCATCGACGCGGACAGCGGCGAGGTGGTGGACATCGTCGACGCGCGGGCGGCCGGGGAACGTCACTGGGGCGATCCGCAGGCCTTCCTCAACGGCGTCACGGCCCTGCCCGCCCCCGGCGAATTCCTGCTCAGCGGCAAGGGCTGGCGGTCCCTGTACCACGTCCGGCTGATCGAGGGCCGCCGCCACAAAGAGCCAGAACGGCTGCTGGCCGGCTAAGCGGAACGTTCAGGGAGCATTCAGGAAAGCCTCGGGGTTGGCTGAGGGACCTTAGAGGCTGCCTTCAGTTATGAACCTGATTATCAGTAGTGAGCCAGTACAGGCGATGACTACTGAGGAGAGTTCCCAGATGAGCACGGTCTACGGGGAGCCCGGATACGCCGGGCCAGGGCAGTCCGGACCGGGCCAGTCCAGCACAGGCCAGGGCGGAACGGGCCAGGGCGGAACGGGCCAGGGCGGCTACGGAAGCTACGGCGGCGAATCGGGCGGCTACGCCGGCGCCGGGCCGGGCGGTTACGGCTACGGGCCGGGCGGCTACGGGTCCGGGCCCGGTGGTTATGGCTCCGGGCCGGGCGGTTACGGGCCCGGCGGTTACGGGCCGACTGGCTCCGGGCCGGGCGAGCCGGACGGTGGCCGCCGCAAGCGGCGCCGGTTCATGCTGGCCGGAATTTCGGCCGGAGCGGCCGCCGTGCTGACGATCGCCGGGCTGGGCGCGGCGAACGCGTTCGGTGCGACGACCCTGACCACCGCCCAGGTCGCCGCGAAGGTGGACCCGGGCCTGGTCGACGTGGTGTCCACGCTCGGCTACCAGGACGGCGAGGCGGCCGGCACCGGCATGGTGCTGACCTCCACCGGCGAGGTACTGACCAACAACCACGTGATCGACGGGGCGACCTCGATCAAGGTCACCGACATAGGCAACGGGCGTACCTACACCGCCAAGGTGGTCGGCTACAACAAGACCAAGGACGTGGCGGTCCTCCAGCTGGTGAACGCCTCGGGGCTCACGACCGTCAGCCTCAGCTCCTCCGGCGTGCAGAGCGGGCAGAAGGTGGTCGCGCTGGGCAACGCGGGCGGCAAGGGCGGCACCCCGTCCGTGGCCACGGGCAAGGTGACCGGCACCGGCAAGACCATTACCGCCTCCGACGAGTCCGCCGGGAACGCCGAGCAGCTCCAGGGGCTGATCGAGACCAACGCGGGTATCCAGCCGGGCGACTCCGGTGGCCCGCTGGTCAACACCAAGGGTGATGTGGTCGGCATCGATACGGCCGCCTCCACCGGCATCTCGACTACCGGGTTCAGCAGCCAGTCCCAGCAGACCGCCACGCAGGCGTTCGCCATCCCGATCACCGAGGCGGCCTCCATCGCCAGCCAGATCGAGGCGGGCCACGCCTCGTCCACCGTGCACCTCGGCACCACCGCGTTCCTCGGGGTGGAGGTCTCCGCCTCCTCGGCCGGCAGCACCGGCGGGTACGGCGGCTACTACGGCGGCAGCGGCTCCACTGCCAGCGGCGCCACCGTGGCCGGCGTGGTGAACGGGTCCGCGGCCGCGCAGGCCGGGCTGGCCCAGGGCGACGTGATCACGTCCGTGGCGGGCCACACGATCAAGTCCTCGACGGACGTCTCGTCGGTCCTGGCGCAGCACCACCCGGGCGACAAGATCAGCCTGAGCTGGACCGACCAGTACGGCCAGTCGCACAGCGCGACCGTGCAGCTGGGCAGCGGCCCCGCCGCGTGAATCACCGGGCGGCCGGGCGACGGCCCGGCCGCCCGGCTACTTCCGGCCGGCCTGCGGGCCGGCCTCCTGAGCGCTCACGGCCGGCCTGCGGGCCGGCCGTGAGACCCCGGCGAGACTTTCCCCCGTGGAGCCTCGCCGGAAAACGGGGACCCCCGGGCCAGCCCGCCCGGGGGTCCCTCATGTACCCGGTACGATCGGCGCCGGGAGGCCCGGATGAACGAGCTGGTGCACTACGGCGTCGGTGATCAGGTGGCGACCCTCACCCTCGACTCCCCGCACAACCGCAACGCGCTGTCCCGCCAGCTGGTGGCGGAGCTGTCCGGGCGGCTCGCCGAGGCCGTGGCCGAGCCGGCGGCCCGGGCGGTCGTGATCACCCACACCGGCCGGGTGTTCTGCGCCGGCGCCGACCTGGCCGAGGCGGGGAGCCAGTCGATGGCCGGCGCCAACACGGCGATCCTGGCGCTGCTCACCGCGATCGTGGAGGCGCCCAAGCCGGTCATCGCCCGTATCACCGGGCACGTCCGCGCCGGCGGCATGGGCATCGTCGGCGCCTGTGACCTGGTCCTGGCCAGCGAGACGGCGACGTTCGCGTTCACCGAGGCGCGGATCGGCGTGGCCCCGGCGATGATCTCCCTGACCACGCAGGACCTGCTGGCCCCGCGCGCGGCGGCCCGCTACTACCTGACCGGTGCCACGTTCGGCGCACAGGAAGCCGCCCGCGTCGGCTTCATCACGATCGCGACCTCTAACGAAAACCTCGACGTGGAGCTGGGACAGTTGCTCGGCGAGATCCGCGAGACTTCCCCCCAGGGCGCGGCGGAGACGAAACGATTGCTGACCCGGGGCCGGCGGCAGCGGCTGGCCGGGGAGTCGGCCGCCATGGCGGAGCTGTCGGCGCGGCTGTTCGCCTCGGCGGAAGCGCAGGAGGGGATCCACGCCTTCCTGGAGAAGCGGCCGCCCGCCTGGCGGGTGCCCGCCGAGTGAAACCGCCCGATCTGGGCGGACATGGGCGGCCGGGAAATTTCCAGATGTCTGGGAGCTGGGCCGATTCCGTTGACCTGCGCGCGTGCGGATCCGCATCGTGGAGGGACGAACAGATGGCCGCACTGCGGCCTGCGCGCAAGGACGGTGTGATGTCAGATCGCATGGAGGCGCCCCCGCGGCCCTCCCGTGCTCCGGTACCCCGCGGCCAGATGCCCCGTATGCAGCCGCCCGGCGCTCCGCGGCGCAACCGCAAGCGGTGGGCCCTCGCCGCCGCCGTGACGGTCTGCTGGGTAGTGCTGTGGACGGTGACGGGATCGCTGGTCAGCGGCACCCTCGTCCTGCTGTTCCTGGGCGCGCTCGGCGTGGTGACCGTGCTGGCGCTGCGGGCCCTGGGCGTGACCAGGGACCATCCCTGGGTGCGGCAGATCGCTACCCGGCCGTGGCGCGACGGCCAGGAGGTGCTGCAGCTCGCACTGCGTCACCTGCCTGAGGTGTTCGTGGTCACTCCCAGCGGCGCGCTGCTCGCCCCCAGCTCCGTCGAGCTGCGGCTGAACCCGCGTGACGTCGGGTCGCTGGGCGAGCGGATGGACCTCGGCCTGGTCGAGGCGAGCGCCGCCGAGGTGTACGAGGAGCAGGTAGCCGCGCACGGGGCCCGGCTCGCCGGACCCGGCCCGGTGGAGGTGAGAGTGGCCAGTGACCCGTCCGTGCCCGAGGGCCGCTACCAGCTGAGGCAGGGCCGCCCGCTGGGCGCCCGGCCCCAGGCGGCGCCGTCCGGGTTTGGGTCCGCGGCACCCTCCGGCTACCCGGCAGCCGGGCCCTCCGGGTACCAGCAGGCCGACGCGTCCGGCTTCCAGCAGGCTGCCGCGTCCGGCTTCCAGCAGGCTCCCCCCGGGTCCGGGTATGTACCGCAGGGCGAGTACGCGTCCCGGCCCGACTCCCAGGTGGGCGTCTACCCGGCCGGAGCCGGCCTTGATACGGGCCCGGGTGCCGGTCCCGGGACAGGCTGGCCGTTCGCCCACGATGGCCGGACCACGTCGGCGCCAGTGCCCGACGCCGCTGCCACCGCCGCTACCGCCGTCGGCGCCGGTGGCCTGGCCACCGTGGCCGAGCCGGCCCGCAGCATGATCCCGACGCTGCGGCTGATCACCGGGGACCGGGTCGCGGAGACGCGGATGTCTGGGGCCCGGGCTGGCCGCGGCGCCGTCGAGCTCAGCCTCCCCGACGTGCCCACGGTGTCCCGCGAGCACGCCAGGTTCACCTACTCCGACGGCCAGTGGTGGGTCGCCAACCTGGGCATGAACGGGATGACGCTGAACGGCAGCTCGGCCGCCGGGGAGCAGCCGCTGCACAGCGGCGACTCGATCCGGTGGGGCACGAACGAGCAGGCGCCGGTTTCCCGGGTCGAGATCGGCTGACCGTCTCCTAGCTGAGCGGCTGACCCGCAGTCCCGGGTCATTACGGCGACTCACCCGGCCCGGGACGGCACAATAGTGGTGGTGGGGCAGCTTTTCCTCTGGTCAGCCGGTCAACGCGGGTGGGTGAACTGCCCACCCGACGAGATCACCTGGCTGGACCGCAGCCGGCTCAGCGCCGACCAGGACCTGACCCTGCACCGGGCACCGCGCTGCGCGGGACTGCGCTACGTGCACCACCGCTGGGAGCTGTTCAGCCGCGACTCCACCTACCCGGTGTACCTGGCCCGGCACACCCCGGGCAGCCCCGTGGATCACCGGGCCGTCCAGCAGGCGGCCCGGCAGGTTCTGCCGGTCGCCCCGGCTAACCACTTCGAGACACTGCCGGTGGTGCTGGAGACCGGGACCTGGCTGGTCAGCGTGGGCAACTGGGTCCTCCCGTTGCGGCTGGAGGCGGCGGACCGCCCGGCCGTGGCGACTGGGCCCCGCCCCGAGCAGCCCGAGACCCAGGAGAAGCGGGTCCAGCCGAACGGGTCGCCGGGTCGGCGGGGCAGCCCGCCCCGGCCGGACGCCCCGGACCGGGTCCGGGCCTGGTTCGCGCGGAACACGTCCGCCCGGCTGGCCATTGCCTATCACTACCAGGAACTCATCCTTGGCCTGCCCGGTGCGCAGCCGGTGCCGATGACGGACGTGGTCATCGCCCTGGACCTGAGCGGCGAGGGCGCCATCTCCGACTACAAGAAGCAGCTCCAGGGCCTGATCTGGAAGGAACGCGGCCATCCGCGGGAGCTGGCCGAGTACCTGCTCACCCACGGCCTGCTGACCCCGGCCGACCTTGAGGCGGCCCGGGAAGCCGCCGCAGCCAACGAGCGCAGCGGCAAGAGTGAGCTGGCCCGCAAGCGGCTCAGGTACAAGCCCAGGAAATAACAGGCGGCCAGCTGCCCCCGCCGGGCCACCGTCCGTCAGCCCGCCGCACCAGCCCGCCGCACCAGCCCGTCAGCCCGCCGCGCCAGCCCGTCAGCCACCCGCCCCTTCAGCCGCCGTAGTGTGACGCGTGCTGATCCCGGACCACGTTCTTCTGGATCTTGCCGGTGGAGGTCTTGGGCAGCTCCTCCACCACGATCACGGACTTTGGCACCTTGTAGCCGTCCAGCTGCCCGCGCAGCGCCTGGAGCAGGTCGGCCGGCTCGATGGTTTCCCCGGGCCTGGGCACCACCACCGCGGTGATCGCCTCGGTCCAGTGCTCGTGCGGGAGCCCGACCACGACGGCCTCGGAGACCCGCGGGTCGGCCGCGTACACGGCCTTCTCCACCTCGATCGAGGCCACGTTCTCGCCGCCGGTCTTGATCACGTCCTTGTAGCGGTCGGCGAACCAGAGGACGCCGTCCTCGCCGAACCGGCCCACGTCCCCGGAGTGGAACCAGCCGTGCGCGAACGCCGCGCCGGTGGCCTCCTCATTGTGCAGGTACTCGCTCATCGTGCTCGGCCCGCGGTAGACGATCTCGCCCTGCTCGCCCTGGGGCAGCAGCTCGCCGTCCGGGCCCATGATCGCGACCTGCACGCCGGTGATCGGCGTGCCGACCGCGCCGATGTGCGAGAGCTGGTGCTCCGGGCGGAACAGCGTGGTGACCGGGCTCATCTCGGTCTGCCCGAACAGCAGCGCGAAATCGCAGCCGAAGCCGTCCAGGCAGCGGCGGATCAGCTGGTCCGGCATGGGCGCCATGGCGTACACCGCGCGGCGCAGGCTGGACAGGTCCCGGTCGCCGAATGACGGGTGGTCGAGCATGGCCCGGAACATCATCGGCAGCCCGAACACCTGGGTGATCTGCTCCCGCTCGACCAGGTCCAGCAGCGCTCCCGGGTCGAAACCGCGCAGCACGTGGATGGTGGCGCCCACCATGATGGCGGGCGTGCAGAACGCGTTCAGCTGGGCGGTGTGGAACATGGGCATCATGGCCACGAACCGGTCGGTGGCGTTCCAGCCGGAATCCAGGGCGCTGGACATCGACTCCAGGTAGATCGCCACGTGCGTGCCCACCACGCCCTTGGGGAAGGATGTGGTGCCGGAGGTGTAGAGGTAACTGATCGCGTCCCGGTCGTCCACGAAGCATTCCGGGTCCGCCGCGGACCCGGCGCCGTCGGCCAGGTCAGCCAGGCTGGCCCAGGCGCGGTCGGCGGGCTCCGCCTCGTAGGTGGCGCCCGTGCCGGGCACCACGAACACGTCGGCGAGGGCCGACACCTTCACGATGGCGTCGCGGACGTGGCCCACCAGCTGGGTCTCGGTGACCAGGCCGCGGGCGCCGGAGTGGTCGAGCACGTAGGCCACCTCATCCGGCCGCCAGCCCAGGTTGACGGGCACGCAGACCAGGCCGAGCTTGGCGCAGGCGTAGTAGACGGCGAGGAACTCGGCGCTGTTGGCCGAGGCCAGGCCCAGTGCGTCACCCCGCTGGTAGCCGCGGGCGGCCAGCCCGTGGGCGAGCCGGTTCACCCAGCCGTTGAACTCCGCGTAGGTCCAGCGCCGTGGCCCGTCCACGACCGCGAGCTGGGCCGGGCGGGCGGCGGCGGACCGGGTCAGCGAGTCGCCCACGTTGATCCGCTGGATGAGGTTGCGCGCGAGGTCCACAGGGGCTCCTTTTCTGGTCCCGCCCCGCCCGTCCGTCATGTCCGGGCCCGGCCGGCGATTAGTACGACCGTGGCAAGCCCAGGCTGTGCTGGGCCACGTAGTTGAGGATCATTTCCCGGTTCACCGGCGCCACGCGGAGCAGCCGGGCCGAGGCCCAGTAGGGCATCAGCCCGTACTCGGTGGCGAAGCCGTTCCCGCCGTGTGTCTGCATGGCTGCGTCCGCCGCGGCGATCGCGGCCTCCGCGGCCGCATACTTGGCCATGTTCGCGGATTCACCAGCCGGCTCGCCGTGATCATGCTGCCAGCAGGCCTGCCGGATCATCAGTGCAGCCAGCTCGGTGTCGATCTTCGCCCGGGCCAGCGGATGGGCCACGCCCTGGTGGGTGCCGATCGGCGCGTCCCACACCTGGCGCTCACGGGCATACCGGGCCGCCACGCCCAGCACGTAGCGCGCGATCCCCACGCACTGTGCGGCGCCGGTGATCCGCTCCGGGTTGAGCCCCTGGAACACCTGCCGGAACCCGTCGCCCTCCTGGCCGACCAGCGCCTCCGGGCCGACCCGCACGTCGTCGAAATGCAGCGTGAACTGCTTCTCCGGCAGCAGCAGATCGACCGGGAGCACGTGCCGCTGCAGCCCGGGCGAGTCCGCGGGGACAATGAATAGCGACAACGGGGCTTCGTTGCGGCCCTGTTTCTGGCTCTCTGCCGTAGCGGATGGTGCGGGGCCGGTACGGGCGACGACCAGCAGAGCCTCCGCCTCGTCGACGCCGGAGATGTAGTACTTGGTGCCGCGCAGCACCCACCCGTCGCCGTCTCGGGTGGCGGTGGTGGACAGCCGGTGCGTGTTCGAGCCCGCGTCCGGCTCGGTGATCGCGAAGACGATCTTGGTGGTGCCGGCGGCCAGGCCGGGCAGCCACGTCGCGCGCTGCCCGTCGGTGCCGAACCGGGTGATGACCTCCGCCGAGATGGCCGCCGAGACCACGAGCAGCAGCAGCGGGGTGCCCTGGGCGCCAAGTTCCTCGCAGACCAGGGCGAGCTCGGTAAGGCCGCCACCTCCGCCGCCGTACTCGGCCGGGATGTTGACGCCAATGAATCCCGCTTCACCAAGTTTGGTCCACAGCTCGTCGCATGGCGTGCGCTCGGCTGCGTGCTGCGCGTAGTACTGCGGGCCAAAGCCACTGGCTATTGCCGCTACAGCGGCCCGCAGGTCGCGATGCTCAGCGCTCTCGGCAAAATCCACGCCTGCTCCATTGAAGTGATCGCAGATTCACTAGGACTTTAGCTGGCCCGGTGCCACACTGGCTAGATGGTCAGCGCACGTTCCCCGCGCGAGCGCGATCCCGGGCGGCGGCGTGATCCTGAGCGGCGGGCCAGGATCCTGAACGCGGCGGCCGACCTGGCTTCGCGGCGCGGGTTCAGCACCGTATCCATGGCCGATATCGGCGCGGAGGCCGGCATCGTCGGCTCCGGGATCTACCGTCACTTCGGTAGCAAGGTGTCCATCCTGGTGGCCCTGCTGGACCAGGTGATGGGCCGGCTGATGAGCCGGGCCGCGCAGATCGTCGCGGCCTCGGCGGATGATCACCAGTGCCTGTCCGACCTGGTCCGGGACCACATCGCGGTGGCGCTGATGGACCGGACAATCCTGATGGTCTACCACCGGGAGTCCCACACCCTGCCGGCGGAGGACCGGCGCCGGCTGCGCCGTCAGCAGCGCCTGTACATCGAGGAGTGGGTGCACCTGCTGGCGCCGCTGCGGCCCGAGCTGGCCGACGGCGAGCTGCGGCTGGCCGTGCACGCGACGATCGGGGCGATCCAGTCCACCCTCTTCTTCCGCAGCGGTCTCGCCTCCGACCGGCTGGCGGAGCTGCTGGACGCGATGGCCCACGGCTGCCTGGGCATCACGCCCGCCCCCAGCCACCCCTTCCCGCTCGCGGCGGCTGCGCCGTCCCTATGACGCGGTCTATGTCGCGGCCGCAGAGCAGTATCGCTGTGCTCTGGTCACCACGGATGCGCGCCTGGCCCGTGCGTCCGGTGTCCGATGCGCCGTCAACCTCCTCTCCTAACTCAGGGCACAGGTGCGAGAGCCGCCATCCTCGTACGCTGGGCTGGTGGTCAGCCGCCGGGGTGAGGATGGCGCGCCCGGCGAGCGGGCGGCCCTGGTGGCGCTACTCCGGGAGCGCCCCGGGCGGCGGAGCTGGGCGGAGATCACGGCCGAGGTGCTGGCGGCCGGGAGCGCCCGCGCCGTCTGGCAGCGCCTGGTGCCGGCGGTGCTGGTCAGGCCGCCCGGAGAGGCCGACCCGCTGGACGTGGCCGCCGGGCAGATCGGCTGCTGGGCGGACCGGGGCTGGCGGCTGCTGAGCATCCTCGACGACGACTACCCGGCCCGGCTGCGGGGCATCCACCAGGCGCCGCCGGTCCTGTTCGCCCGGGGCAGGCTGATCCGGGACGACGTGGCCGTGTCGGTGGTGGGGTCCCGGGACGCATCTCCCCGCGGCCGGGGTATCGCGGCCTGGGTGGCCCGGGAACTCGCTGCCCGCGGCGTGACCGTGCTGGGCGGCCTCGCCCGCGGCATCGACACCGCGGCCCACCGGGCTGCGCTGGAGGCCGGGGGGCGGACAGTTTGCGTTATCGGAACTGGAATTGACCGTGCCTATCCAGCCGAGAACCAGGACCTGCAGGAGCAGATCGCCGCCCGCGGCCTGGTGCTCTCCCAGTTCTGGCCGGGTGCGCCGCCGCAGCGGCACAACTTCCTGATGCGCAACGCCACGATGTCCGGGTACGGGCTGGCCACGGTGGTGGTCGAGGCGGGGGAGCAGAGCGGGTCGCGCGCCCAGGCGCGGATCGCGGTGGAGCACGGGCGGCCAGTGATCCTCACCTCCCCCGTGGTGGAGCGCAACGACTGGGCCCGCGCCCTGGTGGGACGGCCCGGGGTGCACGTGGCGGGCCGTCTCCAGGCGGTGCTGGACATCGTCGATCACCTGATCGCGGAGCCGGCGGCGGTGGGAGCCGCGCTTCGCGGCCTGGCGTCCCCCTAATATGGCCGACCCCCAGGTGGTGACCCGGCTGAGCGCGGCCCTGGTGGCCAGCGCCGGCGGGTACCTGCGCAATACGGTCCGCCAGGAGCTGGTCACCTGCGCGGTGTGCGCGACGCCGGTGACCCGCTTCCGGCTCTGCTATCAGTGCCAGCGGCGGCGCGGCCGGCCGGGGCTCGCGGACGCCACGGGATTCCTCGCCTATGCCGTGGCCGGGCAGCAGTCCGGCTACATCATGCAGGGGTACAAGGCCCGGCCGCCGATGCCGGAGCACGCGGCGATCGTCACGTTACTCGTGCTGCTGGGGCTGGCCCGGCACGCCGGATGCGCAGCGCAGGCCGGCTGCGTGCCGGTCACGCACTGGGCCACGGTGCCATCGCTGCCGGCCACGCCGGGTGAGCATCCGCTGCACGCGATCGTCAGCCGGTTAGCGCCCGGGCGCGAGGCCGCCCTGGCCGCGGCGGGCGAGGTTGAGTACGCGCGGGACCTCGATCCCGGGCACTTCCGGACGGCGGCGCCACTGCCCGCGGGGGCGCACGTGCTGCTCGTGGACGACACGTGGGCCCGGGGCGGGCACGCCCAGTCCGCGGTGCTGGCGTTACGGGCGGCCGGGGCGGCCCGGGTCTCGGTGCTCGTGGCGGCCCGCTGGATCAACGAGGACTTTCGGGGCAATGCCGCGTTCGTCCGCGGCCTGGCGGACCGCGACTACGACCCGGCCATCTGCCCGTGGACTGGGGCTGCCTGCCCGCCCCGGACGGAGGGCGAACGGAGCTGATTGCCGGGTGCGGCCGGGTCAGCTGACCGGGCGGCCGTTGTCCAGCGCGGCGACTTCCCCCGTGCGCAGGGCCTTCAGGCAGGCCTCGATCCTGCGTTCCACGACCGGCTCCGCCCGGTCGGCCACCCGGTCGGGCGGCACGAACGCGAAGCCGTCCAGCTCCTCCTCGGGAACGTTGATGGCGGCAATCTCGCTGGCGCTGAGCTCGCCACCGTCGTAGATGACCACCAGACCCTCTGGGTAGGGAGGCCGCGACGGCATCCAGTCCACCGCGAGCACCCGCCCTACCGGGCGGACGAGCCCGATTTCCTCAGCTACCTCGCGGCGGCATGCAGCATGCGGCGATTCTTCCGCCTCGACCACGCCGCCCGGCACGTCCCAGGTGTCCCGGTAAACGGGGTCCACCAGCAGGACCCGGCCCACCCGGTCACGGTACAGGGCGCCTGCCGCCATCCACTTTCTGGCCAAGGAAGCCACGTAAATGTCGACAGGGATTAATCCCGATCGGCTCGATCTCACGGCGCGACTGTAGCAAAAGAGTAGGCGATGTGCTGTGTCTTGAATCGGCCGTGGTCTTCGGCGAGGAAGGAAATATCTCGGCTTTGCCTAAGCTACGCGAGAAAAAGTCTGCCCTGGCATGCCTTCTCAGTAAATGCGCGGGGAAATCGACCACATCTGACGTCTTTGGGTGCGTGGCAGGGGGGCCGATGGGCGCCCGGTGAGCGGCCTGGCCGCACTGACTCCCGCGACCGTGGCCAACCCCTCTGCCTCTGTGGGTGGCGGGCGGGGGGCTGGCTGGCTGGTTTCGCTGTCCGGGTCTGGGCAGGGTATTGCGGCCTGGGCTGTTGTGCCCTGCTGGGCGGGGTTCTGGTGGCGAACGGCCCGGGGAATAGCCCTCAATCAAGACAGGTCGCAGTTCTCTGG
>DATCFY010000071.1:0-43082 GCA_036509255.1 Streptosporangiaceae bacterium | reverse complement strand
GATCGAGGCCCAGTTCACCGCCCTGCGCTACTTCACGCTGGACGGCGCCGACCACGCCAGCCACAAGGAGCAGGGCAGCATGATCCGCCGCTACATCATCTGGCGGAACCGCCACGCCGACGACACCCGCCTACGTCAGGTCCTCGCCCGCCCGGGCCAACGTGGCCTGACCAGCGACTACCCGAACGACCAGTCCTCAGCCCGCGGTCTTGGTCTTGATGAGCGGCGCGTCCCGCGACAACTCCCGGAACCCGACGCTGTAGAACAGCCCGCGCGCCTCGCGATGCCCCGGCGCACCCAGGCAGGCGACCGTCATATGAGTGGCCCCAGCCGCCCGCGCCAGATGCATCCCGTGCAAAAGCATCGCCGTGCCCAGCCCCAGACGCCGGTAGCCCGGATGCGTCCCGACCGGCTCGAACTCAGCGGTCTTGTTCGCTTCGTCGAGCCACATGATCGTCGAGGATGCCGCGGCGCTCGGCCTCACCGTACGCTCGATGTCCGCCGCCGTACTGTCGTACCAGTCGATCACCTCGTCAACCAGGCCGGCGTGGCCGGGATGGACCTGATACACCAGATAGGCGCCGGTTACATCCTTCACCGACCCGGAACTGGGGCAAGGGGCACGCCAGCGACGGCACAAGCTGGCCGCGCCGGCTGTGGTTTTCTGCCGGGGATCTGGTGGCGTGGGGCTGAGCCTTTCTTCCACACCAGGTGAGGCGGAGCGACCAGGCCAGCTCGCCGAACGTCACTTCGCTGTTCACCAGGTCCAGGCGGGTGGCGGTGACACGCTGCGCCAGACCCTGCATGAGCTGCACGTCCGCGGCGGTCACAAGCTCGAAGTTCGGCATAGTGCGCCACTATGTCAGGACTCCGCAAAGCCGACGCGCGTCACGACCTACAGGGTGAACGCTGCCTGCTACGGCACTAGCTTCGGCACCCCCGCGGTCGGTCAGCTTCCGGAGCCGCCGGAACCTGAGCCGTCACTGCATCGGGCGCCCTCCGTCCCTGAGTGTCCCCAGGCAGGAGGGCGCTGCGCCTGGGCATGGTGCTCACCCTCGGCCGCACTTCGCTGAGTGTCCTACGGTCACACTTCGCCAAGCGTTATCGAATATATATCTGAATATTAGGCACAGACTCGTGATGTTCGATATTATTTTCGTATGGCTCAGCACCCCTAGCCCTCATGATTCGCCGTCACCCGGACCGGGAGGTGAGTCCCACGTCAGCTGGACCTGCGGGAAAAGAACCGTTGCCCGACTCGCCGGATTTCCGTCCCGGCAGCACGGTTACATCGGCCGACCCCGGCATGGGCATCTGCTGGGCCGGTGACATCGCGATGGAGGAGCTCCTGGCCGCCAGTGATCGCCTGCAGCGCACGCGGGCGGGCCAGGATCTGCCCGCGTGGGGTGAGCCTGAGCGGCCAGCCAGGGGCCGGGGCGCCCGCTTAGCCAGGTCTCGCCCTGGCGCGGACCAGGCTCCCGCGGTTCACGCTGCTCCAGATAAGGCTCCTGCGGTTCACGCTGCTCCAGATCAGCCTGCCGGGAGCCCGGATTCGCCTGGGCGCTCCCGCACGGGAGCCCGGGTTCCGGTCGACGGGGACCCTGGAAACGAAGACCCGCTGGCCGAGGATGAGTTGGGTGCCGCCGAGGCGGCCGCCTGCCCGGCGATGCCGGTTTCGGAGATAGCGGGCCACGTTCGCACGCTGCCCGGTCCTGCCCTGGCCACCTGGTTGGGTCAGGCCCGACCGCGCGAGATGGACGAGGCGGGCCTGGTCAACAGCATCACCGGTTGGCGCAAGCTCACCTCATGGGCCCAGGCGCAGGAACTGGCCGCGGTCGCCGAACTCGGGCGCCGCCGGGGCGTCATGGATGATCCTGAGCTGGACCGGGACCCGGCCCGGGAGCTTTCCGCGGAGTTCGCACCCAACGAGGTCGCCATCGCTCTCACACTGACGCAATGCGCCGCTGAGTGGTGGATGAACCTGGCGGTCAGCATGTCCCGCAGGCTGCCCGCGACGTGGTCCGCGCTGAGCGAAGGAACAATCGACCTGAGCCGGGCGAAGCTCATCGACATGTGGACCACTCCGCTCGACGACGACCTGGCCCGAGCGGTGGAGCGGAAGGTTCTCGTCCGGGCGAGGCAGCAGACCACTGGCCAGCTTCGTGCCTCCCTGCAGCGCGCGGTCATTTCCGTAGACCCTGCTGCCGCAGAGCGGCGGCGTGCTGAGGCGGAAAAGAAGGCCCGCGTCGAACTCAGCGGCGAGGACAGCGGGACGGCTGCCCTCTCCGGGCACTTCCTCCCAGCTGCGCAGGCGTCCGCCGCCTGGGCACGCATCAGCGCCCTGGCCGAGGTGATGAAGGGTAACGGCGCCGGTGGCGGCATCGACCTGATACGCGCGCAGGTGTTCATCGGCCTGCTGCTGGGCACTTCCCCGCAGCCGCCCGACCAGGCTTCCCCCGGGCAGTCAGACCCACCCGGCACACCCCCGGCCGGCGACACCCGGCCCGGGGACGGTGACACGAACGTCTCCGGAGGCGCCCGTGGTGAAGTCCCGAGCCACGATCCTCACGGCCAGGACACGGGCAGTGAGCCCCACGGTGAGAGCTCCGGCAGTGAGCCCCACGATGAGGGCTCCGGCGGTGATCTTTCCGGTCAGATTCCGCCTAGCGGCAACTCTGACGACGCAGATGCAGCACCCGGGGACGGCGGGGACGGCTCAGGCCATCCGCCTGGCCCGCCCGATGAGCAGCCATGGCACTGGCCGCCCATCCCAGCGCCGGACGAGGTCGCACGGCCAGAAGCCGGCACCGCGAAGACGAAGATCCGGCGCCCCGAGCTCAGCGTGCCCTGGCGGACACTCGCCGGCTGGTGGGACGAGCCGGGCCAGCTCACTCGGATGGGCGCGATCACGGCGGGAGTGGCACGGGAACTCGCCCGGGCTGCGGCGGCCGATCCGACGTGTGTGTGGCGGGTCGTCGTGACCGACGCCGCGGGTCAGGTGATCGCAGTGACTCAGGTCCGCTGGCCAGGCCGGACGTACCGGAAATCAGAGCACCCGCCCAGGCCTGGTGCGCCGGGGCCTGGCGTGCTGGGGCGGATCACTGTGACCGTGCCGGTGGTGCTCCTGGGCGAACCGCCGCCCACGACGCGGGCTGGAGTGACCTCGGGACGGGGACAGCACGCGAGCCCGGGACCGGACACGTCTGCTGAGTTGGTGGCCGCCCTGCAGGCCATCCTGACGGCCGCCGCGGCAGCGGCCCGGGAGGCCGGCCGTGGTAACAGCCGTCATGCGGCCGGCGATCCCGACGTCCCGTGTACCCACGCCAATGCCGTCCCCGGGTACCGGATCCCCGACTGGATGCGGAACCTGATTGAGGTCCGTGACCAGGACTGCGGGTTCCCGATCTGCCGTCGGCCGGCGTCGCGATGCGACCTCGATCACACAATCCCCTACGACCAGGGCGGTCTCACCTGTCCCTGCAATATCTCCGGCGGATGCCGCCACGATCACCGGATGAAGGGCTCGACCGCCTGGCAGCTGCGGCAGCCCAGGCCGGGCACCTTGATCTGGACCGCGCCATCCGGGCTGTCCTGGACGGTCACCCCGGAACCGCACATGGCCTGAGCCCCCTCGTCCGGCCGCCGGACCGGCACCACCGGCCACTCCCGCACCACCGGATACAGAGCGCAGCGAGTATCTGACGCAGTGATTACGGACCAGGCGGGTGCCCGGCGGAAGGCCGGACGCGGCCGGTAGCCTGAGTCAAAGCCTGCTTCCCCGCACCGCTATCGGTCGGGAGTGCCTGGCTGCGGAAGCGGACCTGGCGAAAGCCAGATGGGAGACAAGCCGTGAGCCTGCCGGTGAGTCAGCGACGGATGCTGAACCGGATCGACCGGACGCTGAGGGACTCAGATCCCCGCCTGGCCGCGATATTTTCCATCTTTACCAGGCTCACCTGGGACGAGGAGATGCCCCGGATCGAGGAAGTCCGGGCCAGGCTGGCCCGGTTCGGCGGCTGGATCTCCCGGCGCACGGAGCCCGTCCGCCGGCGCGTGCCTCGGCCGTCGGACCGGATGAAGGCGATCCTGTTCTTTCCCGCGGCATTGGCCGCGGTGGCCTGCGCCCTACTCATCGGGGGCAGCGGCCCGGCTGTCCATCGCTGTGCGGCCACGGTCCGGGCTCCGGCCAGCGAACTCATCGTCAAGGCCCGGCAGTGCCGGCTCACGATGGCGCGGAACCCGGCGCCGATCTTCGCGCACTAGCTGGGCTCACGCCTGAGCACGTCATACCCCACGAAGGTGAACATCTGCTCACCCACTGGCAGCGGTGTGGGTGTCTCCGCGAACAGGTGCGCGCCGACCCCCCAGCGCGTCCCCGGCTCTGACACACCCAGCAACTCGAAGCCCTCCGCCGCGAACCACTGGCAGATCTGCGGGATCAGGTCGGGTTCACGGCGCCCGCGCGTCCACACCACCGTGCCGCCCGCGGCGCACAGCCCGGCGCAGCACCGGATGGTCCGCGCCACGTCCTCGTCCGTGATGTTGCCGAACACGCCGCAGGCCAGCACCAGGGTGGCCGGGACCAGACCCGCGTAGGCGACGGTCTGCGCCGCGTCCCCGGTGACCACCTCGACCTGCGTCAGCCCGGCGTCCGCGGCGAGCTGGCGGGCCACGGCCGCATTACGGGGATCGAGTTCCACCAGGCGCGCGGTCACGTCACGGCCGCGCGGATGCTCGGCGAGCACGCCGATCAGGTCGCGGCCCTGCCCCGCACAGATGCTGACTGCCCGCAACGGCCCGGGCGGCGCCTGATCAAGGGCCTCGGTGATCCGGGCCTGAACGGCAACGAGCCGCCGGGCGAGCGGCGTCTGCGGGTCGTCGTAGGCGTCGTGCCAGGCCACCCAGTCCCGCCCAGTACTCACTGGGCCTCCGTCACCCACACCATCCGGCGGCCTAGTTCTCCCGGCGCTTCCGGCTGGTGCCGGTCGATCCGGTCGAGACGGTAACCCAGTTTGCGCGGGATGGCCGCGCTGGCCAGGTTCGCCTCGTCGCAGTGGATCTCGGCCCTGGTCACGCCGGGCACGGCGAGGGCCACCTCGGTCAGCATCCGGGCGGCCTGCGTACCCAGGCCACGGCCGGCGTACCGGGCGTCAACCCAGTAGCCGATCTCGATCCCGCCCTCCCCTACCCGGAGGTGCAGCCCGATCTCCCCGATGACGGTGTGGTCAGGCGGCAGCAGGATGGAGTAGATGAAGTCGGTGCCGGTCTCCCACAGCTCGTCGGCCTCGGCCACCCGGATGAGCTGGGTCCTCGGCTCGGCGGCTTCCCGGGTGGCCCAGGCCATCCAGGGTTTCAGGTAGTCCAGGCTGGCGCCCACGGCCAGCGCGATGCCCACGGCATCATCCGCGCGTACCCGGCGCAGCACCAGCCGCTGCGACAGCACCTCTTCGGCGGGGATCCCCGCGTGGCCCACAGATCGCTCAGTCGCTGGGGACATGCTTCATAGTAAGCAGCCGCCAGATAGCTAGGGCCGGTAAGGGCCCGACCCGTGACCACGATCACTGCCCACCGGAAGCGGCCCGTCCACCATGAACGGCGCCGGGTCGTCGCCGACGATGACACCGCCGCCGTGACCCCAGGTCAGGTAGCGCCAGGACAGGTTAAGCATGGCGGAGAGGCGGTTGCGGTTGCCCAGCAGCGTGAGCAGGTGCAGGGCCAGCCACGCCAGCCAGGCCAGCGTGCCCCGGATCTTGATCCGGCGTGGCAGTTCCACCACGGCCGACCGGCGCCCGATGGTGGCCATGATGCCCTTGTCGTGGTACTCGAACGCGAGGGCAGGCTGGCCGGCGGTGAGCCGGCGGATCTGCCGGGCCGCGTGCCGGCCCATCTGCAGCGCCGGCTGGGCCAGCTGCGGCAGGGGCTGCTCCTCGATCAGCGCGATGTCACCCAGGGCGAAGATCCGGTCCTGTCCCTGCACGCGCAGGTCTGGTCTGGTCAGAATGCGGCCGCCGCGGCCCTGGGGCAGCTGCCAGCCGGCCACCACGGCGGGAGCGGACACCCCCGCGGCCCACACGGTGACCTCGCTGGGCAGGTCCTCCCCGTCAGCCAGGATGACGCGGTCACTGCGCACCTCCTGGATGGCCGTGTTCAGCCGGACCTCCACGCCGCGGGCCTCCAGCTGGCCGCGCGCGTAGTCGCGCAGCGACGGCTCGAAGGGCAGCAGCAGGGCGTCCGCCTGCTCGACCAGGCGGATGTGCACCGACGCCAGGTCTACCTCGGGGAACGCGGCGTCCAGCGCGGTGCTGCGCAGCTCGGCCAGGGCGCCGGCCACCTCGACGCCGGTCGCGCCGCCGCCGACCACGGTGAAGTGGACGCTCTTGCCGGGACCGGCGATGTCCAGCCGTTCCAGCCGGGCCATGATGTGATCACGCAGGTCCACCGCGTCGCGGCGGGTGTACAGGCCAAGGCTGTGCTCGACGGCCCCGGTCACCCCGTAGTAGGCCGCGGACACCCCGGTGGCGAGGACCAGGTAGTCGTAGTCGAAGTGGCCGCCGTCCGCGAGCGTGACCCGGCGGCGCGCCGGGTCCACCCCGGTGACCTCGCCTAGCCGGAATCGGGCCCCATGCGTGCGAGTGAACGCCCGGGCCGGGTAGGACACGTCGCCGGGGTTCAGCCCGCCCGTGGCCACCTGGTACAGCAAAGGCTGGAACGTGCTGTACACGTTGCGATCGATGAGCAATACCTGGGCTCCGGCCCGGTCCAGCTCGTCCACTGCGGCCAGCCCCCCGAACCCGGCCCCGACCACGATCACCCGCGGAGCGTCACCGGCTTCCTGCCGGTGCGCGCGCCGCCACGTTCCTGTCACTTTCAGTCCCCGAATCACTGTGCCCGTTACCTCGGTACAACAGCGGCGGCCTCCAGAACATGCCGCCGCGGCCACAGCACGTGACAACCCTCCGAACCTGCGCTGACCTGGGCAGCCGCCGGCAGGGGCGGCACAAATGGATCACAGCTCGGAATCAATGGCTGACGGCATGTTTATCTTCCGCTCAGGGGGCACGAATGGGTCGCCTAGGCTTCCCCCCGGAGCCCTGGCGCCGGAGGTGATCATGACGAAGACGGCCCTTCGCCGTCGCCCGGCTGGCGTGGATGCTCAGCCTTTCCCTGGCCCGTCCGGGGAAGGCGCAGATCTGGGTCTGCCGCCGCCGTGGTCGCGTGCGGACCTGCTCAGCCGCGACGACAGCGAGCTTCTCGGGCTCGTGAAATCTGAACCGATCGGAACTGCCGTGCGCAGCGCGGCATGCGAGATCCTGGTGACCCGCTACGAGGCCCTGGTGCGGTCCTGCGTACTGCGTTACCGGGACAGTCCCGAATCAGTCGAGGAACTGATGCAGGTCGGATACGTCGGCCTGCTTAAGGCGATCAACAATTTCGACCCTGCTTTCGGCAGAGCCCTCGCCGCGTACGCCCAGCCGTGCATCAGCGGCGAGATCAAGCGCCATTTCCGTGACAAGAGATGGCAAGTCCGGGTGAAGCGCTCGGCCCAGGAACTGCTGCTCGAGATGCGGAAGGCCACGGGTGACCTCGCCCAGGAACTCGGCCATGCTCCCGCCGACGCGGAGCTGGCCCGGCATCTGGGCGTCACCGATGAGGAACTGCAGGAGGCCCGCCAGGCCGACATGTTCTTCCACACGTCCTCACTGGACGCCCCGCTCACCCAGGCGGACGGACCGGCCAAGCTCGCGGACCTGCTCGGGGCCGATGACCCCGAGCTGGAGCGGGCCGTGGACATGGACGCGGTCGGCGCACACTGGAACGAGCTGCCGTCGCGCGAGCGGCGGATCCTGCTGATGCGGTTCTACGGGAACCTGACTCAGGCGGAGATTGGCGAGCGGCTCGGCATCTCCCAGATGCACGTGTCCCGTCTCCAGGCGGCTGCCCTCCGCTATCTGCGGGAATGCCTGTTCGGCCGGGACACTGACGACGACAGCGCGCCTGCTCGCCCCAGCGGCGCATCGTTAACTGAAGCAAGGAGACAGGCATGAAGACCGCCCCGGGGCTGGCCCTGGTGGCCATCGGCGCCATTCTCGCCTTCGCCATCACCGGGCATCCGGGCTGGCTGAACGTGCAGGCCGTCGGCTGGGTGCTGATGCTGGTCGGGCTGGCTGGCATGTTCATCCCGCGGCGCGGCTACGGCTGGCTGCGGCGGCGCATGGTGGTGCGCAGGCCCGCTGCCAGTCGCGCGGCGGCGACCAGCAACGGCCTGGCCACCGCCGGGGGGGCCGACGCGGTCACCGCACTGCCCCCCGGCACCGTCGTGCTCACCCCGGAACAGGCGGCGGCGGTGGAGGCCGGCGCCCTGGAGCCAGAGCCTGAAGTCTTTCCCGGCCGCCAGCTGAGCAAAGCCGAGGTGGAGGAGGAGCAGGTGGTCACGAGCAGCAGCCCGCTCAACTCCACGTCAGAGACGATCGAGGAATACCTGGAAGAGTAGTGGCTGGCCGGCGTCCCGCCGACCCGAGCACAGCACCGGGTCGCAGGCGGGCTGCCGTCCCCCTCCCGGTCACTCTCGCCAGGAACCCGGGCCGCCGGGCCAGTGTGGCTTCACTGGTCCGGCGGTTCGGCCACCCGCAGAACCAGCATGGTCATGTCGTCGCGGAACTCGTTGCGGCAGAACTCCACCACCACCGACTGCAGCCCGGCCACGATGTCGCGGGGCGGCTGCCCGGCCAGCTCAGCCAGCTCATCGGTGAGCCGGTCCTCGAAGTAGGTCAGCTCGGGGCTGCGCGCCTCGGTCACCCCGTCGGTGAAGAAGAACAGCACATCCCCCGGCTCCAGGTCGATCTCCTCGCGCCCGGGCTGCGCGGTGGGAAACAGGCCCAGCGGCAGACCGCCCGAGCCCAGGATCGTCGTCCGGCCATCGGGCCGGACCAGCACCGGGCCGGGATGACCGGCACTGCCCAGCACCACGTGCAGCCGTCGGTCCCGCCAGCTCAGGTGAGCGTTCTTCGCGGTCACGAACAGGTCGCCGAACTCCTCGGCCAGCATCACCTCGTTGGCCTTGGCCAGCACCTCCGCCGGATCGGCGGACCAGTGCGCGAGAACCCGGATGGCGTGCCGGGCGGCCGCGCTGACCGCCGCGGCCTCCTCACCCTTCCCGCAGACGTCGCCGATCGCGACCCCCCACCCCCCAGGCGTCCGGTAGATGTCGTAGAAGTCGCCGGCGACTTCCAGTCCCTCGGTGGCCGCGACGTAGGCCGCCGCGATCTCCACCCCCGGGATCTGGGGCAGCTCACGCGGCAGGAGGCTCGACTGGAGCGCGTCCGCGATCTCGGTGTGCCGCCGGAACATCCGGTCCACCTTGATCGCCAGGGCCAGCTGCTCCCCCAGTTCTTCCACCACGCCGAGGTCGGCCATCTCGAAGTGGCCCTCGCTGGCGTTGCGGGCCAGAGTCAGCGTGCCGTAGATGTGCTCTCCGTCGGACAGCGGCACGCAGAGCACGGACGTGGCATCCAGCATCATCATGACCGGCACTCCCTGCGGCCCGGCGCCCAGGATCCCGGCGTCCTCCGCGTGCGCGATCAGCAGCGAGCTGCCCGACTCGTGCACCTGGCGGGACGCCGTGCCCGGCGCCGGGTCCACCTCGGCGACCGCGTTGGCCAGGTCAGAGGGCTGGTCCTCGGGTCCCATGACGAACTGCCGGCGCAGCCGCTGCCGCCGCTCCACGTCCACGATGACCCACGCGGCGAGCTCACCGGCCAGCAGCCGGGCGCAGCGCTGCAGGGTCACCGACTCGCTGTACGTGGCGTTCTCCAGGAACAGCCTGGTCGCGGACGTGACCAGGTCGTAGCGGTGGATCATCGCCTCCATCAGGCCGGCCGGGCTATCGGCACCCGCTGCGGGGCCGGCTACCGGCACCGTGGAGGTACCGATGTCCGTGCCGGTACCGCCGCCAGCGCCGGCGTCCGGGCCGGCGGCCTCGGTTGGCGTCGTGGCTACCATCACGAGCTGGTCAGCCTCCCCGCGCAGCCGGGCCAGACCGGCGGTCAGCTCGGCCGCCGCCGGTCCCTCAGCACGGAGCAGCCGACACTGGATCCGCCGGGTCCGGCCGGTGCGGGCCACCGCGGCGAGCTGGCTTTGCACCGCGGCCCGGGAGGGCAGGTCCACGAACGCGGTGAAGAGCTTGCCGACCGCGTAGCCGGCCCCGGAGCCGAGTAGCTCGCTGGCTCTGGCGTTGACCCGCTGCACGGTGGCGTCCGGGCCGAGCAGGAACATCGGCACCGGCGCATCCTGGAACACGGCGCGCAGCAGCCGCCGCTCCGCGAGCAGCGCCTCCGGGCCCGGGCCGCCCGCCGGGGCCGGACCGGAGGCGGGGCCGGCCCGCATCGCGCCGAGCACGTCCACGGCTGCATCCAGCTCCGCGAACGCCGCCTCGAGCACGGCTCCGGCGTCCGCTCCCGGGAGCCCGGCGGCCTGGCGGAGGCCGGCGTAACGCTCTTTGAGCGCGGCCACCTCCAGGTCGAGGTCCAGTGGCCCGGAAGGTTGCGGCATGGAAGTCCAATCGCGGCGGGGACCGGCAGGGGCTGAGCAGGATGGGAGTCGTTAGGGACGTAAGTCGAGGTGTCGCAGAGGTTAGGTCGCGACGACCGGGGTAGCGGACGGCTGACGATCCAAGCTAACCCGGGATCACGGTAGCCGGATCCCGGCGGCGGCCTGATCGTCACCGTATTGCGGCTGAGACACTCCGCGGCGGGTCGCCGGCCAGACGTGCTTGGCGTTGACCCGTTTCCGGGTTATATTGCTCCAGTGTCTACGACGCAGGCACGCCCCCACGCCGTCTGGCGTGGCTGGAGAGGCGTGTTTGCCATGGAAATTTTCTCCCCGGCTTAGCCTGGACTTTCGTAGCCTGCACTCTTAACTGTCTCTTCGGCGACTCGTGGCGTACCCGCGTGGGCGACTCCGCAAAGAGGAGGCACCTTCCATGAAAATTGCCCTGGTCACGTTGCAGGGGAACCCGTTCGGCCAGACCCCGGAGGCCGGACCGGATAGGCAGGACCGACGGCTGGCATCCTTGGTGTCCGCGCTGGCCGACCAGGACCACGACGTCACCGTGTACGCCCGCCGCGACTCGGAGAACCAGCCGCAGAAGTCGGAGCCCGCGCCCGGCGTCACCGTCGAGCACGTGCCCGCCGGCCCCGCCAAGGAGCTTCCGGCGGAGGGCCTGGCCCCGCACGCCGCGGAGTTCGGCCAGTACCTCGCCCGGCGCTGGCAGGGGAACGCGCCTGACGTGGCGCACGCGTACTTCTGGAGCAGCGGGCTCGCGGCGCTGGCCGGCGCCCGCGACGTGGGTGTGCCGGTCGTGCAGACCTTCCTGTCGCTGCAGGCCGGCGACCCGGATCCGGTCCCGGTGGCGCAGCCGACCCGGGCCCAGGCCACCCGGGCCCGCGCCGCCGCAGGCGGAGGCGCGGCCCGGCTCCGCCTGGAGTCGGTCATCGCGCGCAGCGTGCGCGCGGTGCTGGCCAGTTCCTCCAGCGAGATGTCCACCCTGGCCCGGCTGGGCGTGCGGCGGGACTCGGTCCGGCTCATCCCGCGTGGCGTGGACACCGGGGAATTCTCCCCGGAGGGCCCGGTGGCCCAGCGGAGCGACCGGCCCCGGCTGCTGTGCGTGGCCCCCCTGGCCCCCAATCAGGGCGTGGACGTCGCGGTGCGCGCACTGGCCGACATCCCCGAGGCCGAACTGGTCATCGCGGGCGGTCCGGAACACGGCAAGCTGCGCGGGGACAAGGCCTACCGGGCGCTGCTCCGGCTGGCCAGCGAGCTGAACGTGCGGGACCGGGTCATCTTCCACGGCAGCGTCAGCGAAGGCGACCTGCCCGCGCTGCTCCGTTCCGCGGACCTGCTGGTGGACGCCCCGACAGGCGAGCCGTTCGCGACCGTCGCGCTGGAGGCCATGGCCTGCGGCACCCCGGTCGTGGCCTCGGCGATCGGCAGCCACCTGGACACCATCATCGACGGCACCACCGGCCTGCTGGTCCCGCCCGGCCGCCCCGGGCTGATCGCCCAGCGAATCCGCACCCTGCTGGCCAGCCCGATGCTGCTGGAGGGCTTCGGCATCGCCGCCGTGGACCGGGCCCGGGCGCGTTACTCCTGGGACCGGATCGGCCAGGAGACGCTGGCCATCTACGAGCGCTCCACGGCCGCTGCGGCGTAAATCCATCCCCAGACCTCGCGCGCCCGCATTCCCCCTGCGGCGTGAGCGGGATCCGGAGGCCGGGACGGGCTCAGCCCGCCCCGGCCTCCGGTGCGTCTGCAGCCTGGGTACTTGATCCCTGCGACGCGATGACCTGGTGGGCCACCTCGGTCATCGTGATGTGCTGAGCCGCGGACCTGGCCCGCATCTGCTGCCAGGCCTCGTCTGCGGTGCAGCCGCTCGCGTTCATCAGCACTCCCCGGGCCTGATCGAGCAGCGACCCGGACTCGACGGAATCGCGCAGCCGCAGCACCGTCCGCTGCACCCCGTCGTACGCGGCCGCGTTGCCCATGACCGCGCCGCCGAACGCGACGAGCAACTCCGCCAGCGGGAGCTGATCCGGATCGAGCGAGCGCGGCCTGGCACCGAACATGGTCAGGGTCAGGGCCCGGTCCCCGGACCGCTGGGCCAGCGTGACGCAGCACCGCACGCCACGGGCCAGCGCGGCCGCCGCGAATCCCGGCCAGCGCTCCTCATCCAGGGTGTCCGGGCAGCTGACCGTGCCCGTACTGACCATGCCCGTACTGACCATGCCCGTACTGACCATGCCCGTACTGGCCATACCCGTGCTGGCCGGGAAGTCCAGGCCGGCCAGGGCCTCCAGCCACGGTGCGGAGCCGGACGTGAGCTGCAGCTCGAACAGCTCGGCGAGATCGGGATGGCTGGCTGCCCGGACCACCGGCTCGGCGTCATGCCAGACGGCCGCGGTGGCCCCGGAGCAGCCCGGGACCTGCCGCGAGACCAGGCCCACCAGCTGGTTCAGCGACCGGGAGGCGGACCCGCCGCTCATGCTGAGCAGCTCTCGGGCCCGGTGGGCCAGGTCCTCTGTCGCCACGCCGCCTCCTGTCCTGCTGCTGTGCTTCCCGGGGAGCGTGAGACTGCCTAACTATTGCAGGATGGCACACTACTCACAATTGGCTACGACACGGAGGTGCAACTGCGAGGTTGAGACCGGTCCTTCACCAGTTCAGGGCGACTAGTTCTGGCCGGTCGCAGACCAGGCCGATGCCGCCGCCCGCCGCTATCCCGGCCTGGCCGCAGATGGCCAGCAGGATCGCGCGTGACTTCGGGCCGGTGCTGCCGCCGATCCCGGACAGATCCTCGAAATAGTGCGGCCACGGCAGGTCGGAATTGGTCCAGAGCACCCGGCCGACCGCCACGTCGTAGCCCCACGCATCTCCCTGGGCCCCCTGGTCGAGACCGAGCACCACACCATCCCGGACAGCATAGAAGCCGGACGTCCCGGAGGTCGATCCGCCGGACACGCGGGCTTGCGTCCGGCCCGTCCGCGGGTCGACGCCCGCCAGGCTGCTGCCGTCAGCCAGGTACAGCAGCCCGCCGAGGACATCCGCGTTCTCCGGCACCGAGCTCTTCCGCCGCCAGAGCTTGCGCCCCGTCGTGGCGCTGTAGGCGATAGCACCCTTGGCGTCGGTGAACACCGCCACGCCCGCGAACACGCGGCTCAGCACCCCGCGGAAGGACCGGGCCTGCGGGTGGATCAGCCGCTGCACGCCGGATCGCAGGAAAATCTTGCGCAGCGCCCGGATCGGGCGGTTGCGGAGGTACCCGCCCGCCGACACGGTCAGGTAGAGATCGTTGCCGCTCACCTTCCAGGCCTGGGCCGCGGGCCCCGTCGGGTGGCTCCACAACACGGCCCCGGTCCGGTTGCTGTAGCTGGTCACCGCGGTGCTGCCGACAATCACCGTCCGGGCGGGGTTGGCCGCCACGGCCCCGCCGAACGGGGCCGCCGGGTAGGACCGGACCAGCCGCCCGGAGGTGCTGTCCAGGACCACCTCGTGCCGGGTGCTGACGCTCCCGGCCCGCCGCCCCGGTACGTCCACCCCGACGGTGACCACGCCGGGCCAGACCCGGACCGACACGATGCGCGAGCCGGCCCGGAAACTGGCGAGCGAGCTTTCCCAGGCCGGCGCGCCCGAGCCGGACTGGTACGCGAACACGGTCGCGCCGATCCCGATCGCGGCCACCCGCGGCCCCATCGCCGCGTAGGCGTCACCCTGGGCCGGCGTGGTGCCGCCCAGCCCGGGCTGGGCCACCCAGGCACCGGGCAGCACCCGGGCCCACCGCACCATGCCCGCGGACTGGCAGGCCTTGCTGGTGCAGGGCCTGGCCGCCGACGCCGGCCCGGGCACCACCGCCAGGGCCACCAGGATCGCGACGAACAAGCCGCGGCGCACCCACGTGGGAGGCCAGCGGCGCAGCTTCGTGAGCGCGCCGGTGAGCTCACGTTTCCTGCGGGCCAGCCCAGGCGTCACGTCAATGTCTCCGTTCGGGCCAGTAAGGTTTTCCCCGGGGTACCGCTAAGTAGAAGTCCTGAAAAGAAGGTAGGGAAATCATGGCCGATCGCGCGCCGCTTCCGTACGACTTCCTCCCGCCAGTGCCGGCGTTCACCGTCGAGAGCGACCACGTGACCCACGGCGAGCCGATGGATAACGCTCAGGTTTACAACAGCTTCGGCATGTCCGGGGACAACATCTCCCCGAGCCTGCGCTGGTCCGGCTTTCCGCCCGAGACCAAGAGCTTCGCCGTCACGGCCTATGACCCGGACGCCCCGACCGGCTCAGGGTTCTGGCACTGGATCGTGCTCGACCTGCCGGCCTCCGTGACCGAGCTGCCGGCCGGCGCGGGCGCAGCCGGAGCCGACCTGCCGGGGGGCGCGTTCTCGGTGCGCAACGACTACGGGACCAAGGACTTCGGCGGGGCCGCACCGCCGGAGGGCGACCCGCCGCACCGGTACGTGTTCGCGGTGCACGCCCTCGACGTCGACACCCTCGGCGTCGACTCCGACATCACTCCCGCGGTGGCGGGGTTCAACCTCCGCTTCCACACCATTGCCCGCGGGCTGCTGATCCCGGTGTATGGGCACTGACCGCGAAAGTTCCGTTGCGGGCCTTGAATAAAGGCACCGGGCGCCCGGGTCGCCAGGCATCGGTGACCCGGGCCGGCCGCGGGTGGTGACGCCGGTGGGCCGGTCCCCGTTCGACCCGGTCGCGGCCGATTACGACGCCGGTCGCCCGTCCTACCCGGACGCCCTGTTCACCGCCATCGAGCGGGCCGCCCGCCCGCTCCGCGGGGCGGTGGTGCTCGACGTGGGCGCGGGCACCGGCATCGCCACCCGGCAGCTGGCCGCGCGCGGCGCGCGGACCGTCGCGATCGACTTCGGCGAGCTCATGCTGGCCCGCGCCCAGGCCCGCAGCCCGGGCCTGACCTGGCTCCAAGCGGACGGGAACGCCCTGCCGATCCGGTCCGGGTCAATGGACCTCACCTGCTTCGCCCAGTCCTGGCACTGGTTCGACCAGCACCGGGCCAGCCGGGAAGTGGCCCGGGTGCTGCACCCGGGCGGCTGCTGGGCAGCCTGGTGGAGTCACGCCTGGGCCGACGGGCAGGTCTGG
The DNA here is from genome assembly GCA_036509255.1 of Streptosporangiaceae bacterium. Taxonomy (GTDB): domain Bacteria; phylum Actinomycetota; class Actinomycetes; order Streptosporangiales; family Streptosporangiaceae; genus RYN-230. The sequence goes on along the minus strand of DATCFY010000071.1, from coordinate 27,425 downwards.
TTCGACACTTACCAGGAGGTGATGGAGGTGGCCTGCCCGGGCTACCGCCGGCATCACCGCGACCCGGACTGGAGCGAGGAAGGCATCGCCAGCACCGGCCTGTTCGAGCCCGGTGTGCGGATGGTCGTCCCGTGGACCCGCGAGGTGGACGCGGCGACCTGGATGACCGAGGAGCGCAGCAAGTCCTACATCGCACAGCTCGCCCCGCCCATCCGGGGCCGGCTGCTGGGCCGGATCGAGGAGCTGCTGGGCACGCATTTCCCCGGGATCCCGATGATCGTGCCCTACCAGACCCGGATGTGGCTGGCCCGCCGCCGCTGAGCTCAGCCCGTATCTTCGATGACCGCGTAGTCCCAGAGGAAGTTCTGCAGCGCGGCCTGCTGGTCCAGCAAGCCGGACAGGGCCGGGCCCAGCTCTTCCGGGCCGAAGTCGAGCAAGTCAGCCCGCACGTCGGCGATCAGCTGGGACATCCCGGTGACCAGCTCCCGCGGGTCGGCGATGCCCTCCAGGTCACGGTCGGCCCGGTCCAGGATCTCCGTCCGGACCAGCGCGTCGGCCAGGTCCTGGGTGCAGTCCAGGCCCGCTTCGAGCAGGTCGGCCCAGCCGCGGCACAGCGTGCGCCGTCCCCGTCCGGTCCGGTAGGCGGTGTACACGGCGTCCCACTGGCGGCGGAGGAACTCCTCCCACCCGAGGTCCGCGAGCTCACCCGGATCGTGGTCGTACACGCCGCTTACCCTAACCGGCCAGCCAGCGTGGTCACATGCTCGCCACACCGACCCGGGTCATAGCCGGGCAGGCTGCCCAGCTGGGCGGCCAGCCAGGGCGAGGTGAGCACCCTGAGCAGGCCGTCCACCTCCCGAGAGCCAAGCCGGGCCGCCGGGATGACCAGGTCGAAACGTTCCTCGGCGAGCGGCACGAAGCCCAGTCCGTAAGCCAGCGCGGCGGGCTCGCTGGCCACCCCGGCGTCGGCCAGGCCCGCCGCCGTGGCCGAGGCCACCTGCAGATGCCCGGCGGCGCGGGTGCCGTAGCCGCGCAGCGCGCCAGGCTCCAGCCCGGCCCGGCCCAGCTCCCGGTCCAGGACGCGGCGCGCCTCGGACCCCTCTTCCCGGTTCACCAGCCGCAGCCCGCGGTCGGCCAGGTCCGCCAGCCCGTGGACACTGCCGTCCAGGCCGCGCCGGAGCACCAGGCCCTCCCGCCAGGACGCGAACCCGATGACCTCCGCCCCGCCCCGGGCAAGCTGCCCAGCGCCGTGCTGCTGCGTAGCGAGCAGTTCACGGGCCGGTCCCGTGTTGTACTCGCCGGAACTGCCGAGCAGGTGCGCGCCGGCTGCGTGAACCAGCCCGGCGGCGGCCAGCCGGAGCGCCTCACCGCTGCCGCACGGCCACCAGCTGAACGCGATCGGGGGATCGAGCAGGGCCAGCGGGGTCTCCAGCAGCGGCAGGGCCGGGTCACAGCCCGCCACCACCAGGGTCGGCCGGTGCGGCCCCAGCGGCCGCACCGGGGTCGCCGGGGCCGACCCGGACGGCATCGCGACGAGACCGCCCGCCGGCAGGAACCCGGCCCGGGTTGCGGACTCCGCAGCCAGCGGCAGGGCCACGAACGAGTCCCCCACCTGGGCCAGGGTGACCCGGGCGCCCTCCTCGCCGAGCGGCGCCACCGGCCGGGCCCCGACCACAGGAGCGGGCACGCCCGGCCCGAACATCTCCTCAACGGTCACGCCCAGCGCACTGGCCAGGGCCAGGGCCACCCGCAGCGACGGGTCGGAATGGCCGGCCTCGACCGCCGACACGGCCTGCCGCGACACTCCGGCCATGCCGGCCAGCTGCTGCTGGGAATAGCCGCGGGCCTGCCGCAGCATCCGCAGCCTGGCGCCCCCCGGCTCGGGTCCGGCCGCTCCGGGGCCGGCCGCGGTCAGCCCGGTCACGTGGGGACCTCCTCGGGACGGCTGACCCGGAGCCCATCGGGGCCGAAACAGGGCGGGTCCAGCACGGTGAACACGAAATCCTGCTCGCCGGCAGCCGGCTCAGGCGGCTCGGGCAGCCGGACGGGCACGAGCGTCCCGGCCGCCTCGACGCTGGCCTCCCAGCCGGCCCCGGACGGGCGGCAGGACCGCACCGGCCCGGCTAGCACCACGCCCCGGCCGGGCTGCCGGCCGGCCACTACCCGGTCCGGATGCACGCCGGCTACCCCGGTCCCGGGTAGTGACACAAAGCTCCGGTAGCCGACCAGCTCGGCCACCCGGCGGGCCGCGGGCGCGGCCACCACCTCGGCCGGCGACGCGAGCTGCAGGATCTCCCCGCGGTCCAGGACCGCCATCCGGTCCGCGAAGGCCTGCGCGGCCTCCAGCTCGTGCGCGACCAGCACCGACGGCACCTGCCGGGCGGCGACCAGCTCGCGGACCAGCTCGGTCAGATCCCGCCGGAGGCCCGAGTCCAGCCCGGTGTAGGGCTCGTCGAGCAGCAGCGCGTCGCAGCGGCTGGCCAGCAGCCGGCCAAGCGCGACCCGGTGTGCCTGGCCGCCGGACAGCCGGGCCGGGCGGTCGTCCAGCATCCCGCGCAGGCCGAGCCGCTCCGCGATCCGGGCGATCTCCTCCCGGCCGGTCCCCGGAGCGGGCGCGTACGCGAGGTTCTGCCGCACCGACAGGTGCGGGAACAGCGCCGGATCCTGGCGCAGCAGGCCGACCCGGCGCTGCCAGGGCGGCACCTGGCGGCGCGGCGCGGCGGTCCGGGTCAGCACCCGGCCGTTCAGCACCACGGTGCCGCGGCGGGGCTGGACCAGCCCGGCGATGGCCTCGAGGATCGTGGTCTTCCCGGCGCCGGAGGGGCCGAACAGGGCGAGCCGCTCCCCCGCGGCCACGCCGATGGCGGCGGACAGCCGGAACTCGCGCCGGTCAACCTCGACGTCGGCCTCGAGCACGGGCGCTCCAGATGTAGGCGGCCAGGGGCAGCGGGAGGGCGACGACCAGCAGGACCAGGGCGAAGGGGAGCGCCGTGGGCAGCCCCGTCTCCTGCAGGGTCGTCCAGATCTGCAACGGTATCCCGAACGGGTGGTACGCGATGATCACCACGGCACCGAACGCGCCCATCGCCCTCGCCCAGGCCACGGCCAGCGCCATGGCCAGGCCCGGCGCGGCGAGGGGCAGGGTGACCCGGCGGGCCACCCGGGACGGCCGGTCGCCGAGCAGAGCGGCCTGCTCCTCGATGGCCGGCTCGACCGCGGCAAACGCGGCCTGCGCGCCCAGCACGTAGTACGGGGCTGACTCGTAGACCTCCGCGATGACCAGGGCCAGGAACGTGTTGGTGGCGGACAGGTGGACGTGCCCGAGCAGCTCACCGATCGGCGTGTACGGCCCGACCATGAAGATCAGCAGCAGGCCGATGACCAGCGGCGGCAGCAGCAGGCTGCACAGCACGCCCGCCTCCCAGAACCGCGGGAACGGCAGCGAGCCGCGGGCCAGCGTCCAGGCCAGCGGGGTACCCAGGACCAGCAGCACGCCCAGCGTGATCGCACCCGACTCGACCGACACGACCAGCGGGTCGAGCGCGCCCGGAACGGACAGCGCCGCGCTGACCTGGGGCCAGGACAGGTGGGCCAGCAAGGTGATCACCGGCCCGAGCAGGGCGACCCAGATGACCGCGGCGCCGGCCAGCGAGGCGACCCCGCTGGCCGAGCGCACGGTCCGGCGCAGCGCCGACCCAGCGACGTGGGCCGGCGGGCTAGCCGCCCAGCTCACTCTTCACGGCTGAGGGAACCGCGCTGCTATCGCCGGTGACCGTCGGGGTGATCAGCGTGAACCCTCCCTGCTTGTACTGGGCCAGGCCGGCCGGGGACAGCGTGTACTTCACGAACGCTATGCCCGCCGGGGTGGGCTTGCCGATGATGGTGATGTCGATCACCTGCGGCGAGCCCGACTTGGTCGTCTTCGGGGCGCCGGGCGGCTTGATGGTCACCGTGGCCTTGGCGTACTGGCTGGCCAGCGAGGCGTCGCCCAGGTTAATGGCGGCGGGCAGCTTGATGTAGGGCAGGTGCAGCTCGACCGCCTGGGTGATGAACGCGCTCGAGGCGTCCAGCTGGCCGGACTGGAGCGTCGCGTCCAGCGAGGACTCGGCGAAGATCTGCGACGAGTTGGACGTGCCGGTGTCCGTGGTGCCGAGGATCTTGCTGACCGTGTCCTTCGGCAGGTGGTAGTACATCTGGGCCAGCTCCAGCATGTAGATGAAATCCCGGCCCTGCGGGTCGATGTTGGGGTCGGTCCGGCCGAGCTTGAAGCCGGGCGTCTCCATGAGGGTGAACAGGCCCTTGAGCGGCTTGGAGCCGTCCGCGTAGGCCTTGAAGTCGCTGGCGTACTTGCTCTTGGGGTTGTAGGCCACCACCATCTGGGTCCCCGCATACGGGATGTACCACTTGGTGAACTTGGGCTGCAGCGGCGTGATGTTGTCGCCGCCGACGGCCTCGAACACGTTCGGGGTGATCTCCTTGGAGGCGATGTCGGCCTCCAGCGCGCCGGAGGAATCGCCGCGGCCCGTGTACTTGTACCCCGTGGCCTTGGTGAAGGCCGGGGCGGCCACCTTTTCGTTGAGGAACGTCAGGGACGAGGCGTAGGCCACGCTCGCGGTTCCCTTCACGGCGGTGCCCGACGGCGATGACGAGGAACTCGCCGAGGACCCGCCCGAGGACGAGGAACTGCACCCCGCGGCGACCAGGCCGGCGCAGACGATCGCCAGCACCGGGAGCCGCCCGGGCCGGCGGCCCCGCTCCGTGGCGCTGGCCATCGAATCTATGGTCGTGCGCGCACCGCGGCGCGGAATAGCCATCATCCCCCGAAACTAGCTACCCCTGGTTGCGCAGCGCAAGAAAATCTAACATCAAGATCCCGCAAAGAAGACCGCCCGGTCCCGCTGGCGCCCGCCGGGCCGTAGGGATGCGGAGGGCGCACGAGCGCGGCTGGGTCCCCTGATTCGGGGCTACCCGCATTCGCGGGGAACTGCCAATGTGGGTAAAGCAAACGTAAGGTCATCCGTCCCGGCAGCATCACCAGTACCGAAATCGAATATCCATGCAATTGCTGGCATAACTGACTGTTCAGGCAGTCGCGAAATATCACCTCAAAAGGGCTTGACGTGCGTCAGTGCCGTTAGTGTTGGGGTCAGGCCCTGTGCGGGCAGGCGGCGCCGAATGATGCGAGACTGACGACGAGCGGGCAATTCTGTTAAAAGGGAAAATGGAACCAGCGGCACTTGTGACTCAGCTGCCTGAGGAGCCGAACCGGTTCATCGGGCGGGAGCGCGAACTCGGCTACCTGCGGGATGCACTGCACCGCACCCGGGCCCTGACCCTGTGCGGCGCGGGCGGCATCGGGAAGACCCGGCTGGCCCTGCGGCTGCTGGCCGTGACGGCCGGGGACTTCGCCGACGGGGTCTACGCGGTCGAACTGGGCGACCTGTGGGAGCCGGACCTGATCGTCTCCCGGATCGCCGCCTTCATCGGCGTCGACCGCGAGGCTGGCCGCCCGCTGCAGGACACGCTGGCTGACGCGCTGGAAACCCGTCAGGCGCTGATCATGCTCGACAACTGCGAGCATATGATCGACGCCTGCGCCGCGGTCTGCCAGCGCCTCCTGGCGGCCTGCCCGGACCTGCGCATCGTCGCCACCAGCCAGGAGCCGCTGCGGATCCCGCAGGAATCGGTGTGGCAGGTCGCGCCGCTCGCGGTGCCGCCCCCGGACACCCCCCGGGACGCGGCGGAACTGGCCGGCTTCGAGGCCGCCGAGCTGTTCGCGGACCGGGCGGCCTCAGCCCGCCCCGGCTTCGCGATCACCGAGCGGAACGCGATGGCGGTGGCAGCCATCTGCCGGGCCGTGGACGGCGTGCCACTGGCCATCGAGCTGGCCGCCGCACGGGTGAGCGTGCTGTCCGCCGAGCAGATCGCCGCCCGGCTCGGTGACCTCTTCACGCTGCTCGGGTCGGGCGACCGGACCGCCCCGCCCCGGCAGCGGACCCTGCGCGCCACCATCGACTGGAGCCACGACCTGCTCTCTGCCGCGGAGCAGACCCTGCTGCGCCGCCTGTCGGTGTTCTCCGGCTGGTCCCTGGAGATGGCCGAGCAGGTCTGCAGCGACGGCCACCTGCCCACCGAGGACGTGGTCGGGCTGCTCGCGGGCCTCGTGGACAAGTCACTGGTGGTGGTGGAGCCGGAAGTCCTGGGCCAGGCCCGCTACCGGATGCTGGACAGCATCCGCGCCTACACCGCGCAGCGCCTCGCCGAGGCCGGCGAGTCCGCCGCGACCCAGCTGCGGCTGCGCGACTACACGCTGGCCGTCTGCGAGCGCAACGAGGCGGTCGGGATGGCCACGATCCCGTCCGGCTGGCCGGTGGTGGTGGCCGTGTTCCGCCGCTACGACGTGGACGTGGCCAACCTGCGCCAGGTCCTCAGCAGCTGCCTGGCCACCGGCGACGCGGAGACCGGGCTGCGCATCTGCGCCGCGGTCCGCCCGTCGTGGATCGTCCGGGGCTTGTTCGCCGAGGGCGAGAGCTGGTTCGCCCGCTTCCTCGGCCTCAGCCGCCACGGGGTGTCCGACCCGGTGCTCGGCACCGCGCTCATCGGGCGCGCCCAGCTGATCCTGCCCAACGATCCGGCCCGGGCCGAAGAGTGGGCGCGGGCCGGGCTGGAGCTGTGCCAGGCCGCGAGCCTGCTCATCTGGGCCGCCACCGCGCAGAATGTGCTGGCCGAGACCGCCCTGCAGACCGGCCAGCTGGCTGAGTCCGCGCAGTGGGCGGCCAAGGCCCTGGCCACCGCCCGGGAGGCCGGGAACGCCTGGAACGAGGGGTATGCGCTCGGCACCCAGGCCACGCTGGCCGCGGCTGAGGGCCGGCTGCGCCAGGCCCAGCAGCTCGGCGAGGCCGCACTCGAGGTGATGCGCGGCATTGACCAGCGCTGGGGGGTGGCCCGCACGCTGCTCGGGCTGGGCGCACTGGCCCGGCTGCGGCGCGATCCGGCCGGGGCCGTGGACTGCTACCAGGCGGCCCTGCCGATCCTGCGCGAGATCGATTCCCGGCCGGATATCGCCCGCTGCCTGGCGGGCATCGGCCGGGTCGGGCTGGACCAGGGGCAGCTCGCGCTGGCCCGGCCGCACCTGGCGGAGAGCCTGCGGCTGAGCCAGCTGACCGGGTCCCGGATCGGCGTGGCCCGCGGCCTGGAGTCGTTCGCGGCCCTCTGTTTCCAGGAAGGTCAGCGTTTCCAGGAAGGTCAGGACGCCCAGGGCGCCGGGGGCAGTGCGGGCGCGCGGGACGGCCAGGCTCGCCTGGCGGTCCTGCTGAGCGCGGCCGCCACCGCCTTGCGCGAGGCGGCCGGGCTCCCTGCGCCGCCCGCCGGGCGGACCCAGCAGTACCTCGACGCGGCCCGCGGCCTGGGCCAGGAGGCACTAAGCGAATTGTGGGAAGAGGGCCGCCGACTGACTCTGGACGCCGCCGTGACGCTGGCGCTGACCTCCGGGCCGCAGGCCCTCCCGAACGGGGACGACGAGTCCGGGGCGGCCGGGAACGGGGCTCCCGGGCACGGAGCGGCGGCCGGGCGGGGCAGGCCGCTCCCGTGGGCCACGACAGGCGCCGGGGTTCCCGGGCCGCTCCCGATGGCCCTCCAGTCCCAGCTGACCCCGCGCGAGCGCGAGATCACCGCCCTAATCGCCCAGGGGTACAGCAATAAGGGGATCGCGGACGAGCTGGTTATCAGTCCGGCTACCGCGGCACGCCACGTTGCGAATATCCTGTCCAAGCTGGGCTTCACCTCGCGGGCCCAGATCGCTGCCTGGGCTGCGGGGAACGGGTTAATCCAGTCGTCCGCGGCCCACGAAGGGGGCAGCCTCATCCCCTGATGCCGCCTACGATGGACCCTGGCCGGGCGACCATTGGCACCATTTCTAGGACGGGTAATGGGCAAGGCAACCAGAGTCAAGCGGGAGAACGCCCGCGAGAGGGTAGCGGCGCAGCGAGCCGCGGAACGCCGCCGGGAGCGGCGCAATCGCATGTTCATCGCTGGAGGCAGCATCCTCGGCGTCGTGGTGATCGTGGTTGCCTTCCTCTTCTTCAAGACCCTCAACCACGGCACGCCAGCTTCGGCCAGCTCCAGCTCGGCCGCCGGCACCGCGCTGCCGGCCAGCGTGGTCAAGGACATCACCAGCGTGCCGGCCTCCACACTGACGTCGGTCGGCGCCGGCACCGCCAACGCCAAGAGCGTGGCCCTGGTGTCGTCGGCCAAGACGCTGACTTCTGGCGGCAAGCCCGAGGTGCTCTACATCGGCGCCCAGTACTGCCCGTACTGCGCGACCGAGCGGTGGGCCATGGCTGTGGCCCTGAGCCGGTTCGGGACGTTCAGCGGCCTCAGCGGCATCCACTCGGCCGGCGGCCAGGAGGTGTACCCGAACACCGCCACGCTGAACTTCTACAAGGCCCGCTACACCAGCAAGTACCTGACCTTCACCCCGGTCGAGCAGGAGACCGTGAGCGAGAAGCCGCTGGAGAAGACCACCGCAGCGGAGACCGCGCTGCTCACCAAGTACGACAGCCCGCCGTACGTCTCCTCCAGTGAACAAGGCGCTATCCCGTTCATCGACTTCGGTGGCAAGTACTTCGTGCACGGCGCCCAGTACGATCCGCAGGTGCTCTCCGGCCAGACCTGGGCTCAGGTGGCCGCCGCGCTCCAGGATCCGTCGAGCGCGATCGCCAAGGGCGCGGACGGCGCGGCTAACATGATCACCGCGACGATCTGCAAGGTCACGAACAATCAGCCGTCGAACGTCTGCACGTCACCGGTGATCAAGACCATCCAGGGCCAGCTCTGATGCCCGCCTCCAGGCCGGCCGCGGGGGCGGGGGCCAAGAAGGACAAGGGGACCCGCGGCGGGCGGCCGGAGCCCCAGCTGGCCGCGGCGCAGGCCCGTCGGCCCGGAGGCCAAGGGCCGCGGACCGCCCAGGCGCAGCGCTCCCCCCAGGCCCAGCGCGAGCGCAAGGCAGCCGCCGCCGCTCCCCCGGCCGAGCCTGCGATCAAGATCCCGCCACTCTGGTATCAGGTGACTACCTGGGCGCTGGCCCTCGCCGGCCTCGGCGTCTCGACCTATCTGACCATCACCCACTACGACTCCTCGGTCCCGCTGGCCTGCTCGGACAAGGGCGTGATCAACTGCGCGCTGGTCACCAGCAGCGCGGAGTCCATGGTGTTCGGCATCTTCCCGGTGGCCGTGCTCGGGCTGGCCTTCTTCGTGTTCATGACCGCGGCCGTCTCGCCCTGGGCCTGGCGGCTGAAGTTCCCGCTGCTGACCTGGGTCCGGGTGGCGTCCGTGATCGTCGGCATCGGGTTCGTGCTGTACCTGGTCTATACCGAGCTGTTCACGCTGGACGCCATCTGCCTGTGGTGCACCAGCGTGCACGGGCTGACGTTCCTGCTGTTCGTCCTGGTCGTGGGCGGTGTCGCCGCCGGATACGGCCTCCGGGAAAGGGACTACTCCTACTAGGGGCCTGGTTAGCGGGTCTCGGCCTGGGGACGACGCGATCTCGTCCTGGCGCTGAGGACACCTGCCCGGGCCAGGCCTTATTGTCGGGGCATGCGGCTTCCCACGGGTACCCGGTGGTGGCGGGGCCAGGGCGTGCCGTGGTGGCGGAAGTACGCCGAGCCCGGCCGCGTCGACCTGCTGATCGCGGGCGGCTTACTCCTCTGGGGACTGCCCGACGTGCCCTGGTGGTGGGAGCATCCCGGGCACCGCGACACCGTGCCCGCCATCCTGGGCGCGCTGATCCTCACCCTGGCCATGTCGGTGCCGTTCTGCTGGCGGCGCCGCTTCCCGTTCCTGGTGCTGGCCGCGGCCGCTGCCGTGCTGGTGGCCCGCGCCGCGCTGCATCATGACCTCGTGTCCGCGTTCGCGGCGGTGCTGGTTGCCGCCTACGGGGTGGGCAGCTACGGCCAGGCCTCCCGGCGCTGCGCCCGCGGGCTCGGCTGGGCTGCGCTGGGCGGAGCCGTGGTGGTGGTCCTCACCAGCCACGGCCAGCGCCTGGACGGAGCCCCGCTGGCGCTGCTCGCCGCCGCCTTCGTGCTGGGCGATGCGGCCAGCGCCCGGCGGGCCGAGTCCGCGGCCGCGGTCGAGGCAGCGCACCAGGCAGAACGCACCCGGATCGCCCGTGAACTGCACGACGTGGTCGCGCACCAGCTGTCCGCTATCGCGGTGCAGGCCGGTGCGGCCCGGCTGGCCGCAGACCGCCCGGCTGACCCGGTGATCCGGACCGTCGAGCAGCTGGCCCGGGCGGCTCTCGGTGAGCTCAACCACCTGCTCGGCGCGCTGCGCCGGGAACCGGAGGCGAGCCCGGCCCGCCCCCCGGCTCCCACGCTGGCCGAACTCGGCGACCTGGTCACCGCCAGCCGCGCCGCCGGGATGGTGCTGGACCTGACGGTCGAGGGCCAGGCCCGGCCCCTGCCCGCGGGCGTGGAGGTGTCCGTCTACCGCATCATCCAGGAGGCGCTGGCCAACGTGGCCAGGCACGCGCCGCGGTCACCGGCCCAGGTGGTCCTCTGCTACGGCGCCGGGCAGCTGCGGGTGGACATCGTCAACGCGGCTCCCGTTCCCGCAGACGGCCACTGGGCGGTGGGCGCGCCCCACGGAAGCCGCGGCGGCCGCGGCGTCCGCGGGATGCGGGAGCGGGCGGAGCTGTACGGCGGCCAGCTTCAGGCGGGGGCCCGGCCCGGCGGCGGGTTCGCGGTCACCGCCACCATCCCCTACGACAGCCTCACCGCGCCGGTGCCGGGATGAGCGCTGCCGGGATGAGCGGGACCGGGATAAGCACTGCCGGGGACATCCGGGTGGTCATCGCGGATGACCAGGCGCTGGTCCGGGCCGGGCTTGCCACCCTGCTGGACACCCAGCCGGGCTTGTCGGTGGTCGGGCAGGCCGGCGACGGCCAGGAAGCGGTGCGGCTGGCTCGCGAGGCGCAGCCCGACGTCGTGCTGATGGATGTCCGGATGCCGCTGCTGGACGGGCTGGCCGCCACCCGCCGCATCGCGGCGGGGCAGCCGCACGGCCAGGCCGCCCATCAGGTCCGTGTCGTCATCCTGACCACCTACGACCTGGATGAGTACATATACGAGGCCCTCCGGGCCGGGGCCTGCGGATTCCTGCTCAAGCACGCTCCTCCCGAGGAGCTGCTGCTGGGGGTGCGGGCCGCGGCCGACGGCGGGGCGCTGCTCTCCCCCGCCGTGACCAAGCGGCTGCTGGCCGAGTTCGCCGCGCGCCGCCCGGCGGCGGTCCCGGCACCGGGCATGCTCTCCGGGCTGACCAGCCGGGAGCGGGAGGTCCTCGACCTGGTGGTGCGCGGCCGGTCCAACGCCGAGATAGCCGCGCAGCTCGTGGTAACGCAGAGCACGGTCAAGACGCACGTCGGCCACATCCTGGACAAGCTGGGCCTGCGCGACCGGGTCCATGCGGTGGTCTTCGGCTATGAGCACGGGCTGGTCGAGCCCGGCCGGCCGGGAGACGGCTAGCTCGCCAGAGCGGCCCGCAGCGACGCGATCCGGGTCACCGCGGCCTCGCCGGAACCCCGGCTCAGCAGGCCGTCCCGGTAGGCGCGGGCCAGGCCCGAGGTGGCACGCCGCCCCTCGCCGATGCTGTGCCCGGCGCAGAGCAGCAGGTCCATCCCGGCCACCGCGGCCAGCTGGGCCCGGTTCGCGATCGTGCCGTAGGGCCGCAGCGCGCCCGCCTCCAGCGCGTCAGTGACCGTCACCCCGTGGAAGCCCAGCCGCTGGCGCAGCTCACCCTGGACCACCAGGGGCGACAGGCCCGCGGGACGGTACGGGTCCAGCGCCGGGTAGATCGCCCACGACACCATGACCAGCCGGACCCCGGCGGCGATCGCGGCCCGGTAGGGCCGCTCATCCACCTGGCGCAGGGTGGCCGCGGGGACGGTCAGCGTCACCGGTCGCACGTCGGTGTCCTGGCCCCGGGCCGCCGCCCCCAGGCCGGGAAAGTGCTTGGCGGCCGCTGCCACGCCCCAGACCTGCTGGGCCCGGATGAAGTCGGCGCCCAGCCTGGCCACCTGCCCCGGATCCTGGCTGTACGACCGGCCGTACTGGTCGATGAAGTCGCCGGCTGCCCGGTAGACGTCGAGCACGGGAGCCAGGTTGACGTTCAGCCCGGCCGAGAGCAAGGTGGCCGCGGCGCCCGCGCCGGCCAGGCGGGCCTGCACCGCCGCGTCGGCCGCCTGGCCGATCTGCTTCTCGGAGAGGTCCGGCGGTCCGGGGAGCCGCCGCACGATCCCCCCTTCCTGGTCGATCATGAGCAGCAGCGGCGCGCGCACCGGGTTGCGCCGGCTCGCGTCCGCCCGCTGGAGCTCCCCGGCGACCGTGGCCAGCTGAGCGGGGCTGGAGATGTTCCCGGCGAAGAAGATGACCCCGGCCGCGTCGCCCCGGCGGATGGCGCGGAGCAGGGACCGCGGCGGGGTCAGGCCCGGATAGCTGTAGATCACCCGCTGGCCAGCCAGCTGCGTGTTGGTCAGCCGCTGGATGGACCGCGAGGCCAGCGGGAGATCCGTTAAATGGCGCGCCGCGGCCGTCGGGGCCGGCCCGGCCACGCCCATCACGGCGGCCATGGCCACCGCCACCACCTTCGCCAGGTGCTTCACCGGATGCCCGCCTCTCGGAGGTTGGGAGGCTGCTCGCCATCAGTGTTCCTGTGATCACGCTGAGTATCACACGATCGCGGCGGCCCTCCACGGGAATCGCCGCTTCCCGCTCATGGTTAGTCCAGCTAACGGAAATTCGTTAGACTGCCTAACTGTGAGCGAGGCGCACAACATGCCGGGCGGGGTCGACATGTCCCAGGCCATCATGGTCATCCTCCGGCTGTTCCGCGGCCTGGAGTGCGTGGACACGGGGCTGACCCCGTCCCAGTACCGCATCATGAAGCTGGCCGGCGCCGGCGGCGAGCGCTCCACCCGGCTAGCCCAGCGGCTGGCGGTCGCCAAGCCGACCCTCACCGCGACCGCAGACGGCCTTGTCGCCGCCGGGTATGCCGTCCGGGCCGCCGAGCCGGGCGACCGAAGGGTCGTACGGCTCTCGCTGACCCCGGCCGGCCACGCGGCGCTGGACCGGGCGGACGCAGCCTACTCGGCCTGGCTCGGCCCGCTGCTGGACGCCACCGGCGACCGGCGGGCGGTGCTGGACGCGCTCGAGCTGGTCGGCTCGGCGATGAGCGAGGCGAGGCGGGCGAGGCAGGGTCTCGCTGCCCGCGACGACGGGGACGCAGACGGGGACGGAAAGGAACGGGCCCACGGACACCGAACGGCACACCACCACGCACACGCTGCCCAGCAGGAAGGCGGCGAATAAGGCGCGCGGAGCCGGCCGGAACACTACCGGTACTGACGACGGCACAGGCCAGGGCTGGCTGCGGCGGCTTGCGAGATACTGCTGGCGTTACCCGCAGCATGTGGTGCTCGCGCTGGGCGGCACGCTGGTCGTGACCGCGGTCGCAGCGGTCATCCCGCTGATCCAGCGGCAGATCGTGGACGACCTGGTCGGCCCCGGGCACCCCGCGGTCTGGCCCCTCTCGGTCCTGCTGCTGGGCGCGGCGCTGGCCAGCTTCGGCGGCCTCTACCTGCGCCGCTACCGTGGCGGCCAGGTTTCCCTGGATGTCCAGCATGACCTGCGGACCCAGATGCTCGGCGCGCTGTCCCGGCTCGATGGCAGCCGCCAGGACCAGCTGCATACCGGCCAGATCGTGAGCCGGTCCATTTCTGACCTGTCCATGGTCCAGGCCCTGCTCAGCATGATCCCGATGCTGCTCGGCAACGCGGTGCTGTTCGTCGCCTCCCTGGTCATCATGCTGTTCCTGTCCCCGTTGCTGACGCTGATCGCCCTGGCCGTCGGCCCCGCGCTGTGGCTCATCTCGGTCGCCTCGCGCCGCACACTGTTCCCGGCCAGCTGGGACGCGCAGCAGCAGGCGGCCGCCGTGGCCGGGGTGGTGGACGGCGCCGTGACCGGCGTGCGGGTGGTCAAGGGCTTCGGCCAGGAAGACCAGGAGACCGGGCGGCTGGAGCAGGCGAGCCGCTTGCTCTACGCGTCCCGGGTGCGCGCGGTCCGGCTGATGGCCCGCTACAACCCGGCCCTGCAGGCGGTACCGGCCCTCGGCCAGGTCGGTGTGCTCGCGCTGGGCGGCTGGCTGGCCATCGAGGGGTCCATCACCCTGGGCACGTTCGTGGCGTTCTCCTCCTACCTGATCCAGCTGGTCGCCCCGGTCCGGGCGCTGGCCGCGCTGGTGACCACCGGCCAGGAAGCACGGGCCAGCGTGATCCGGGTGTTCGAGGTGATCGACACCGAGCCCGGTGTCACCGACCGGCCTGGCGCGGTACTGCTCGGAGCGCGCCCGGCCGCCGTGGACCTCGACGACGTGAGCTTCGGCTACCTGCCGGGCCAGCCCGTACTGCGAGGGCTGTCGCTGCACGTGGCGGTGGGCGAGACGGTCGCGCTGGTCGGCACCTCCGGGTCGGGGAAATCGACCATCGCGCAGCTGCTCCCCCGCTTCTACGACGTGACCGGCGGAGCGCTGCGGGTCGGCGGGCATGACGTCCGCGACCTCACCCTGAACTCCCTGCGGGCCGCGATCGGGCTGGTCAGCGAGGACTCCTTCCTGTTCTCCGACACGGTCCGGGCGAACATCGCCTACGGGCGCCCCGACGCCAGCCTGGAGGAGGTCCTGGCAGCGGCCCAGGCCGCCAAGGCGGACGAGTTCATCGCCGACCTGCCGAAGGGCTACGACACCGTGGTCGGGGAGCAAGGGCTCACCCTGTCCGGTGGCCAGCGCCAGCGGGTGGCCCTGGCCCGGGCACTGCTGACCGATCCCCGCATCCTGATCCTCGACGACGCGACGTCGGCGGTCGACGCGCGGATCGAAGCCGAGATCCATGGGCGGCTCAAGCAGATCATGGCCGGCCGGACCACGCTGCTCATCGCGCACCGGCGCTCCACGCTCCAGCTGGCCGACCGGATCGCCGTCCTCGACCAGGGCCGCCTGGTCGACATCGGCACCCACGCCGATCTGGAGGCCCGCTGCCCGCTGTACCACGAGCTGATCACCGGGCCCGATGACAGCGTCCCGCGGCCTGACCGCGACAGCGAAGACCTGCAGGACGACGACGTGGCCGCCAGCCGGGTAACACCCGCGCTGTGGCCCCGTGAGGAGGCCGCTAACGCCGCCGGGAACGGGCAGGCCAGCCGGCCAGACGAGCTGGCCGCGGCGGTTCCTGCCCAGCTGGCGGGTCTCGGCGCGCTGCCTGGTGCGGCCACCCCGGCCACCCGGGTCGGGGTCCGCGGCGGCCGGGCCGGTGGTCGTGGCGCAGGCGGCGGGATGAGCAGCATGATGGCGGGCATCCCCGCGTCACCGGAGCTGCTGGCCAGGGTGGACGCCCTGCCGCCGGCCCGGGATGTGCCTGGCGTGGACGTCGGCTGGGCCCGTGCCCCTTCCCCCCGGTTCAGGCTCCGCCAGGTGCTGCGCCCGTTCGCGGTGGGCCTGATCATCGGCCTGGTGCTGGACGCTCTCGACGCGCTAGCCAGCCTGGCCATGCCCGCGTTGATCCGGGGCGGTATCGATCACGGCGTGGAAACGAAAGTGACCGGCGCCGTGCTGCTGATCGCGGGTCTCGCGCTGGCCGTGGTCCTCGCGGACTGGGTCATCAACGCGGTCCAGACCGTGGTCGTCGGGCGCAACGGCGAACGGGTCCTGTACTCGCTGCGGATAAAGATCTTCGCCCAGCTGCAGCGGCTGGGCCTTGACTTCTACGAGCACGAGATGTCCGGGCGCATCATGACCCGGATGACGACCGATGTGGACGCACTGTCGTCGTTCCTGCAGACCGGCTTGATCACCATGGTCAATTCGGTCCTGTCCTTCGTCGGCGTGATGGTCGCCTTGCTGATCATCAACCTGCCGCTGGGGCTGGCCGTGCTCACCCTGATCCCGCTGGTCGTGGTGGCCACGCTGGTGTTCCGGGCCAAGTCCTCGCGGGCCTACGGCGAGGCCCGGGAGAAGGTCGCCGCCGTGAACGCGGATCTCCAGGAGAACGTGGCCGGCCTGCGGGTCTCCCAGGCCTACCGGAGGGAGCAGGTCAACCTGGCCCGGTTCACCGGGCTCAGCGCCACCTACCGGCGGTCCCGGCTCCGGGCCCAGCGCTACATCGCGCTGTACTTCCCGTTCGTGCAGTCGCTGTCCACCGCGGCGGCCGCGCTCGTGCTGCTGGTCGCGGCGGGCCAGATGCGCGCCGGGCTGCTCAGTGCCGGAGCGCTGGTCGCCTACCTGCTCTACATCGACATGCTGTTCTCGCCCGTGCAGCAGCTGTCCCAGGTGTTCGACGGCTACCAGCAGGCTGCGGTGGGGCTGCGCCGGATCAGCGGCCTGCTGCGCACCCAGACCAGTACGCCAGAGGCCGCGGAACCGCAGCCGGTGACCCGGGGCCGCGCCCGGATCGAGTTCCGTGACGTGCGCTTCAACTACGGGGGCGGTGACCAGGAGGCGCTCTGCGGGGTGAACCTGACGGTGACCCCGGGCGAGACGGTGGCCCTGGTGGGACAGACCGGGGCAGGCAAGTCCACGCTGGTCAAGCTGGTGGCCCGGTTCTACGACGTGAGCGGTGGCGCGCTCTTGGTGGACGGCGTGGACGTGCGCGACTACGACCTCGGCAGTTACCGGCGGCGGCTGGGCGTGGTTCCGCAGGAATCCCACCTGTTCGCGGGGACGGTACGCGACGCGATCGCGTACGGGAACCAGGAAGCCACCGACGCGCAGGTGGAGGCGGCGGCCCGGGCGGTCGGCGCGCTGGACATGATCGCCGAGCTGCCCGGCAGCTTCTACCACGAGGTGGCCGAGCGGGGCCGGAACCTGTCCGCGGGACAGCGCCAGCTGATCGCGCTGGCCCGGGCCTATCTCGTTGATCCGGACATCCTGCTGCTAGATGAGGCGACCGCGGCACTCGACCTGTCCGCGGAGGCGGCCGTGGTGTCGGCCACCGAGCGGCTGACCGCGCGGCGCACCACGCTCGTGGTGGCGCACCGGCTGACCACCGCCGCCCGGGCCGACCGGATCGCGGTGGTGGACCACGGCCACATCGTGGAGCAGGGCACCCATGACGAGCTGCTCGCCGCAGGCGGCGCCTACGCCACGCTCTGGGCCGCGTTTACCGGAGTTGCCCTGGTGGCTTAGCAGAGTCGACTAGCTGGCTACGCTGGCGCCGCGCGCTGCGGCAGAGCGCGGCCAGGTCCTCGACCAGTTGACCCGCCTCCTCGCCGGGCCGGTCCCGGAACTCGGCCCGGACCCGCCGGCCCGCCGCGTCCACGTGCACGGTGGCCAGGGACAGGAGGCGCTGGGCTGGTCCGGTGACCATCCGGACGCTTTGCACCTTTTCCAGCGGCACCCAGGTGGTGACCTTGCGGAGCCGGCCGGTGACCCCCATCGCCGTGGCCGCGTCGTGCCCGGCGGCCAGGAAGTGATAGCTCAGCGGCGCCTTCCGGCGGGCCCGGCGGGGCGGGCGGGACAGCGGCGGCGGATCGGCGCCGATGACCAGCCGCATCAGTTCCCATGCGAGGTCACGATGGCCCACCGGGAGCAGGGTCTTGCGCATCCGGCCCGACCCGTCGGCGTGGTCCCGGCCGGGGGAACCGGCCACGTCTATCTCCAGGCGGCACCAGCCCAGCGGCCGCCACAGCACCGGCTCGACCATCCGCACCGCCTGCACCCGGCGCAGCGGGATGGTCTCCGCTACCGTGCCGAGCAGCCCACGGCGGATCCGGATACCGTCCGGCGACTGCGCGAGGGTGAACCCGTACTCGGTCGCGAGCCGCCGCCACACCATCGGCACCAGGGTGATCAGGAAGACCAGGAACGTGCTCCCGGTGGCGGCGAGCACGGCCGGCGACACCACGACCACCACGACCTCGGCCACCAGGAGCGCGATGAGGAGGCTGGCCCCGGAGGCCAGCACCGACCCGAGCAGCCGGCCGTTGGGGACACTGGCCAGGATCCGCTCGCCGGGTTCGGGGGTGGCCGGGTCGAGACCGTGATGTGCGGCGAGCAGCCGGGCCCGCAGGTCGAGCGCGGCCTGCTCGGGCAGGTAGGCGAGCCGGCCGTCGGCGTGGCTGGACCCGGCCAGCCGGACCCGCAGTTCGGCCAGGCCGAGGGCGCGGGCCAGGAACGGCCGCACCACGTCCACCGCCTGGATCCGGGCCACCGGCAGCTGCCGGGAGTCGCGGCGCAGCAGGCCGGTCTCGATCCGGAGCGTGGCGCCGTCCAGCTTCCAGCGGGTGACCAGCCAGTTGACCACGGCCCCGATCACCACGGCCGCGGCCAGCGCCCAGTCGAGCAGGTGTGACCCATCGTGGCCGAAATGGCCAGACGCGGAGATGCCGACGATGGCCAGCACGCCGACGGCGGCGCGCCCGGAACGCACGAGAGGCGACAGTGGGTGCAGCCGGTGCCACTCCCCGGGGTCGGTCACAAGCCCGCGGCCTTCGCCTCACCGAGGGCGGCCAGCCGGTTTCGGAGCCGGGCGGCTTCGTCCCGCTCGAGTCCCGGGATCCGCGCGTCGCTGGCCGCCGCCGCGGTGTGCAGCTTTACGGTGGCCAGCCGGAACGCACGTTCCACCGGGCCCGCGGTCACGTCGACGAACTGCATCCGGCCGTAGGGCACCACGGAGAGGCGGCGGACCAGCACACCCCGGGCGACGATGAGGTCATCCTCACGCTCGGTATAGGTCCAGGCCCGGACCCGGTTACGGACAAACCAGAAGGCAGCCAGCGCGGCCACGAGGACCACGGCCACCGCGATGACGGCAGCCGGGGCGCCCACCGCTAATGCGGCGGCCGTGCCCGCGACCAGGGCCGCTGCGGCCGCTGTCCCGGCCACCTGCACCCGGCGCATCCGCCACAGCCGGGGAGACGGGGATTTCGGCGCGGGGACCGCGGAGCCAGGCATGGGCCAAACGGTACAACCCGCGCTGCCGCCAACCAAGTGCGTCCAGCCTGGTGCATAGCATGAGGACCGAAAGGAGCGGCGTGAGCGAATCCGGCATTCCGACGGCCATCGTCCGTGACGTCACCTCACATGCGATCGCGTCCGTGGCCACGCTGATCCGGCCCTACGTGCTGTGCACTCCCGTGGCTTTCCTGGACCGGGC
Organism: Streptosporangiaceae bacterium; assembly: GCA_036509255.1. Lineage (GTDB taxonomy): Bacteria > Actinomycetota > Actinomycetes > Streptosporangiales > Streptosporangiaceae > RYN-230. The sequence goes on along the minus strand of DATCFY010000071.1, from coordinate 8,230 downwards.
CATCTTCGGGCTGGGGCCCGGCCCGCTGGTGCTGAAGCTGGAGCAGCTCCAGCACTCCGGGTCGTTCAAGGCCCGCGGCGCGTTCGCCAACCTCCTGCTCCGTCCGCTGCCCGCCGCCGGGGTGGTGGCCGCGTCGGGCGGCAATCACGGCGCGGCGGTGGCCTACGCGGCCCAGGCGCTCGGCGTGAGCGCCCGCGTGTTCGTCCCGGAGGTCTCCTCCCCCGCCAAGATCGAGCGCATCCGCGGCTACGGTGCGGACCTGGTCGTCGGAGGGGCCACCTACGCCGACGCCCTGGCGGCCAGCGAGGAATGGGGGGCGGCGTCTGGTGCTCTCCCGGTACCCGCGTTCGACCAGATCGAGACCATCCTGGGGGCCGGCTCGCTGGGCGCCGAGCTGAGGCACCAGGCGCCGGCGGCACGCACCGTGCTGGCCAGCGTGGGCGGCGGAGGTCTGATCGCCGGGCTCGGCGCAGCCTACGCGGGCCAGGCACGGGTGGTCGGGGTGGAACCCGACGGCGCGCCCACCCTGACCCGGGCCCTGCGGGCGGGCCGGCCCGTGGACACAGAAACGGGCAGCGTGGCCATCGACTCGCTGGCTCCGCGCCGGGTTGGCGAGCACACGTTCGCGGTGATCCGTGAGCACGTCCGGCAGGTGGTGCTGGTCAGCGACGAGGACATCCTCGAGGCCCAGGAACTGCTATGGGACCGGCTCCGCCTGGTCGCCGAGCCTGGCGGCTGCGCCGCGCTGGCCGCGCTGCTGTCCGGTCGGTACTCCCCCGGCCCGGACGAGACGGTCGCGGTCGTGATCAGCGGGGCGAACACCACCGCGGTCGACTTCCGCCGCTGACGAGAACAGTCCCGCCTGCCTAGGGTGGCGGCGGGCCGAGTCCCCGGGGGGGTTGGGACCCGGCCCGCCGCACGGCACCCGCCGCGGCGACAGGAGGCGGCGGGTGGTCAGGGGGGCGGGCTCTGCGCACCGGACGCGCCCGTCCGGTGATGGTGCCCGGACGGGCGCGTGGCGCTCGGCGCGGCCCACGGCGACGGTGTCGCGCCGTCCACCGGGGCGGTGCTCGCCGACGGCGACGGCTGCTGGCTGGCGCCGGGTGTCGGGGAACCGCTGGGACTGCCGGACGGGCTGGGGAGGCCGGACGGGCTGGGGAGGCCGGACGGGGCCGGGCTGCCCGAGGGGAACTGGTGGCCACCACCTGAGCGCCCCGAGGGGCCACCGCCTGTGCCCGGCGCGGAACCGGGCCGCCGGTGATGGTGCGGGGACATGAACAGGGAACCGCGGGACGTCCGGCGGTCCGGGTGGGCCGCTCCGCGACCGGGTGGGAAACTGGCCCGGCCGGCCGCGGTCCCCAGGGGCGAGGCGGGCAGTTGCGAGGCGTCCGGATCCGGGGCGGCCGAGCCGGACCGGGCTACCGGGGGCGCATCGATGGTGTCGTGAGCCAGCCGCTGGGCCGCGGCCGGCAGGTCCCCGGCGTAGGCCACCGCCAGGAGCCCGCCCACGAGGACGGCTCCGGCGGCCGCTGCCACCGCAGGCCGGGGGCCGCGCAGCCAGGACACCCAGCCCTGGCCCCGGTGGTGTACCGGGCCCGGGTGCCGCACAGGGTGCGGCTGGCCCCGGAACTCCGCGAGCGCCTGGGCCTCCCCGCTCAGCTCGCGGCTTTCCGGGGCCGAAGTCAGCGCGGTGAGCACCTGGGCGACCGGCTGCCACCGCGCGGGCTCACCATCCGGCAGCGGGTCACCGTCCGGCCACGGGCCCCCCTCGAGGAGCACGTCAAGCAGCGCCTCACGGGACCACTCCAGGCTGCGGCGGTCCGGCCGGCTGCTCCGCTCTCGTTTCGTCATGCTGTCCTTCGAAACGACGGGGCGGCCCGGTCTGTTACACACGTGCCGGCCTGCTGCACCGGGGCCTGCTGCACCGGGCCTGCTAAACCTTGCCCGCAGAGTCGCGGGTGATGCCGGACGCCTGCAGCGTCGCGGCCAGCCGCCGTAAACCCCGGTGCGCAGCGACCCGGACCGCCCCGGGACTGCGGCCCACCAGCCGCGCCACGGCCTGGTTGTCGAGCCCGGCGACCACCCGGAGCAGGATCACTTCCGCCTGGAACCGGGGCAGTGCGGAGATGATCCTGATCGCCGCCTCGGTACTCAGTTTGTCCAGCACCAGGTCAGCCGGGTCCGCGGCGCCTGGCCCGGCTTCGTCCGGCAGTTCGGGCACGGGAATGACGGGACGGCGGGCCCGCCGGCGGCTCTCGTCGATCGCCCGGCGGCGGGCGGTCGTGAACAGCCAGGCGCGCCAGGCCGTTTCGTCACCGCGGAAGGCGGCCAGACCCCGGATCACGTGCACCCAGGTGTCAGCGGCGATGTCGTCGGCCGCCTCGGGCGCGATCACCCGCAGGTAACGCAGCAGAGCGGGATTCGCGTCGCGCCACAACACGGAGAAGGCTCCGTCAGCCTCGCCGGTACCGCTCTGCGCGGCCGCGAGCAGGCGCTCGAACGTCTCGCCGATCACCATGCCGAGTATCGGCACCAAGTGCACCCATCCGCAAGGAATCGGCAATCTGTGTCTGATTTCTCCCCGAAATGGCGAAAGTAACCAGACCGGATAGCCGGGCGCCCAGGGCCGCCCGGCGGGCCTACCGGCCCCCGATATCCTCGCTCCAAACGGCCGGGTAGCGCTCCTGGAATTCCCGCATAACGGACTGGCAGCGCTCGTCGTTGAGCAGCGTCACCGCGACCCCCCGGTCAGCGAGAAAGCCCAGGTCACCGGCGAAGGTCTCGGCCTCCCCCACGACTATGCGCGGAATCTGGAACAGCAGGATGGCGCCCGTGCACATCTCGCAGGGGGAAAGGGTCGTGTACAGCGTCATCCCCCGGTAGGAGGATTGGCGGCCTGCGTTACGCAGGCAGGCGATCTCACCGTGCGCGACCGGGTCGCCGAGCTGCACGCGCTCGTTGTGGCCCTCGGCCACGATATCGGCGCCGGCGGCCAGCACCGCGCCGACTGGGACACCCCCGGCGGCCAGGCTGGCCCGGGCCTGGGCCAGCGCGGCCGCCATCATCGTCTGGTCCAGCTCATCCCGTCCGGTCGTCATGCGCAGGAGGGTACCCCGTGCGTGATCGCTCATCCCGCGAGGTGGCGGGCGACTGCAGCAGGACCCGACCGGGGTGGTGATCCGGGCCGCGGCCTTGGCCAGGGTGCCGCCGCCCGCGAGGCCGAAGACGGCCGCGCTGATCCTCGGTTCCGCCGCGGCGAACGGCACGCCGATCCCGCTGCCCAACCACACGCCCCAGAACCCCACCGGCCCGCCCGCACCGGCGCAGTCCACGGATTGGAGCGCGTCCAGGATGGCCAGCCCCTCGGGAATCCGCAGTCCGTCACGTAACGGCGGGCGCGGGCGACCAAGGCCATGGCCTTCTTGTGATGTCCCCCCGTGACCCAGCAGTACGAGGGGCGTGCCGGGCGGTGGGGCCGTGGGCCCCTGCGGCCCGGCCAGGGCCGCTTACTGGGAGAACGTGGCGTACAGCAGGTAGACGTTCAACGCGATGATCATCACGGTGATCAGGCCGGCCAACGCGGTGGTGAGTGGGCGGTTCACCAGCGGCCCCATCACGTCCCTGCGCCGTGTCAGCGCGACCAGCGGGACCAGCGCGAACGGGATGCCGAACGAGAGCACCACCTGGGAGATCACCAGGCTGGCTGTGGTCGGCAGGCCGAGTTCCAGGACCAGCAGGGCGGGCAGCATGGTGAGGCCCCGGCGCAGGAACAGCGGGATCCGCCGGTCGATGAAGCCCTGCATGACGACCTGGCCTGCGTAAGTGCCCACGCTGGAGGACGACAGCCCCGAGGCGAGCAGCGCTGCGGCGAACGCCAGCGCGGCGCCGCCGCCGACCAGCCGCCCCAGCCCGGCGTGCGCGGCCGTGAGCGAGCCCAGCTGGACACCGCCGGCCTGGCTCGCCATCGCGGCCGCCACCACCAGCATGGCCAGGTTGACCAGCCCGGCCGCGCCAAGCGCGATGACCACGTCGAGCCGCTGGAAGCGGAGCAGCTCGCGGCGCTCCGCGTCGTCCGCACAGGCCACCCGGGACTTGGTCAGCGCGGAGTGCAGGTAGACCACGTGCGGCATGACGGTGGCCCCGATGATGCCCGCCACCAGCAGCGGGGCGCCGGGCCCGGGGAAGCCCGGCACCAGGCCGCTGGCCAGCGCAGACGGGTCTAGCTGGACCGCCGCGAGATCGTAGGCGAAGCCGAGGAAGATGATGCCGAGCAGGCCGCACACCGCCAGCTCGAACCGGCGGTAACCGCGCTGATCGAGGGCCAGGATCGCGAAGGCGACCAGCGCCGTGAGCGGGCCCGCGGCGCGCAGCGGCACGTGGAACAGCAGGTTCAGGCCCAGCGCGGCGCCGACGAACTCCGCCAGGTCGGTGGCCATGGCGATGAGCTCGGCCTGGACCCACAGGCCGCGGGACACCGGCCGCGGCAGGTAGGCCCGGCACAGCTCGGCCAGGTCACGCCCGGTGGCCACGCCGACCTTCGCGGACAGGTACTGCACCAGCATGGCCATCAGGTTGGCGACCACGATGACCCAGGCCAGGGCGTAGCCGAACTTCGCCCCGGCGGCGAAGTTAGTCGCGAAGTTGCCGGGGTCGATGTAGGCCACCGAGGCCACGAACGCCGGCCCGAGCAGCGCCAGCACGCCGCGGAGCCGCCCGCGTGAGCGCATCAGGCGCAGCGGGCTCGGCTGCTCCGGCGGCGCCAGCCCGGGACCCGCCCGCGACAGCGATGCGGGCGGGCCCGGGGAGGGGCCCGGACATGAACCGGCGGGCGGGTCCGGAGGCGGGGGCGGCCGCAGCGCGGGATCTGCCGCCATGGACCAGCTGCCCTAGCCGACCGACGGGCCGAGGCCGAGTGACTGCGGGGTACTGGAGTCGGGTGACGGCTGGTGCAGGCCCTCATCCAGCGGCCCGAACTCGGTCATCAGCGAGGCACTGCCACCCCAGGGCGTCTGCTCCTCGGCGACCAGCGTGTTGGTGGTGAGCAGCAGGCCCGCCACGGACGCGCCGTTCTGCAGCGCAGACCGCGCGACGCGCAGCGGGTCGATGATGCCCATATCGATCATGTTGCCATACCGGCCCTGGAGTGCGTCAAAGCCCTCGTCCTGGCCGAGGCGGGACAGCTGGGCCACGACTTCCTCACCGGAGTAGCCCGCGTTGGCGGCGATGAGGTAGGCCGGGGCGGTCAGGACCCGGCGCACGATCTCCACGCCGGTCGCGTAGTCGTCCTTGACCTGGAGGTCATCCAGCGCGCCCGAGGCGTGCAGCAGCGCGGCCCCACCGCCGGCCACGATGCCCTCGGCCATCGCGGCCCGGGTCGCGGCCAGCGCGTCCTCGACCCGGTGCTGGAGTTCCTTGAGCTCGGCCGGGGTGGGCGCGCCCACCCGGATCACCGCGACCTTGCCGGACAGCGCGCCAATCCGCTCGCTCAGCACGTCCTCGTCGATCCCGAACGTGGCCCGCTCCATCTCGGCGCGCAGCTGCCCGAGCCGGAACTCGACGTCCTCGGACGAGCCGTCGCCACCGATGATGGCGGTGTTGTCGGCGGTCACCCGGACCTGGCGCGCCTGGCCCAGCTGCTCCAGGGTCATGGTCTCCAGCGAGAAGCCCGAAGTCTTGCTGCACACGGCGCCGCCGGTGACGGCCGCGATGTCCTCCAGCTTGCGCAGCCGCCGGTCACCGAAGCCGGGCGCGCGGACCGCCACGCACTGGAAGATCCCGTTGACGTGGTTGTGCACCAGCATGCTCAGCGCGGTGCCCTCCACGTTCTCGGCCAGGATGACCAGCGGCCGGGGGTTGCGCATGATCTTGTCCAGCAGCGGCATCAGCTGCTGGACTTTGGTGATCTTCTCGCTGCACAGCAGCAGGTACGGGTCGTCCACCACGGCTTCGAGGCTGGCCGGGTTGGTCACGAGGTACGGCGACAGGTACCCGTTGTCGAACTGGAAGCCCTCGACGAAGTCGACGCCCATGCCGTTGGCCGGGGACTCCTCGATGGTGACGATGCCGTCGTCACCCACGGTGTGCAGGGCCTTGGCGATCACCGCGCCCACGGTCTCGTCGTCGTTCGCGGAGATGGCCGCCACCCGGCGGTAGTCCTCCTCGGTGACCACCGGGTGGGCCACGCCCTGCAGGTGAGCAACCAGCCGGTCCACCGCCACGTCGATGCCCCGCTTGACCAGCACTGGGTTGGCGCCGCCGTCGATCGCCTGCATCCCCTCGGTGATGATCGCCTGGGCCAGGACCGTGGCCGTGGTGGTCCCGTCACCAACGATGTCGTTGGTTTTGATGGCCGCTTCCTTGACCAGCTGGGCGCCCATGTTCTCGAACTGGTTGGGCAGGTAGATCTCACGGGCAATGGTCACGCCGTCATTGGTCACCACCGGGGACCCGGTGATTTTCTCCAGGATGACGTTGCGTCCCTTCGGCCCCAGTGTTGACTTCACGGCTTCGGCCAGCTTGTCCACACCGGCCAGCAGCAAGCTGCGCGCTTCCGCGCCGAAACGCAGTTCCTTAGCCATCAGTCCTCCTAGGACGGGGTTTCAGTCAGTGGCGGTAATCAGGGAACGAGGATGGCGCGGCCGCGCACCCGGCCCGCGTCGAGATCCGCGAACGCCTCCACGGCGCTGGTCAGGGGGTAGGTCCGGGTGTGCAGGGTGACCTTGCCCGCCTGGGCCAGGGACATCAGCTCGGCCAGGTCGTTATAGGTGCCGACGATGTTCCCGATGATGTTGCGCTCGGTGGAGATGATGTCGAGCGTGGGGATCTCCAGCGTGCCGCCGTAGCCGATGACGAAGTAGGAGCCGGCCGGGGCGGTCATGTTCCAGCCGTCCATCTCCGCGCCCTGCTCGGCCACGAAGTCCAGCACGACGTGGGCGCCGGCGCCGCCGGTCAGGTCCTTGACTGCGTCCACGTGGCTGCCGTCCGCGACCACGGTGTGGGTCGCGCCGAGCTGCTCGGCCAGCTTGAGCGCGTCCGGGTTCCGGTCCACCACGACGATGGTGGTAGCGGACAGCGCGGCCAGGCACTGGATGCCGATGTGGCCCAGCCCGCCCGCGCCGATCACCACGGCGGTCGTGCCCGGGTAGAGCAGCGGGAGGGCCTTGCGGACCGCGTGGTAGGCGGTAATGCCCGCGTCGGCCAGCGCCGCCACGTCCTGCGGCTGAGTCGCCGGGTCCAGCTTCACGCAGGCCCGGGCCGAGGTGAGCAGGTACTCGGCCATCCCGCCGTCGCGGGACAGGCCAGGGAACGAGCTGTCCCCGGTGCAGTGCATGTCGTCACCGGCCCGGCAGGCCCGGCACAGCCCGCAGGTCGGGGTGGGGTGCAGGATCACGGTGTCGCCCACGGCGACGTTGCTGACCGCCGAGCCGATCTCGTGCACCCACCCGGCGTTCTCATGACCGAGGATGTAGGGCAGCGGGGTGCCCATGGCCGCGTCCCACTGGCCCTCGATGATGTGCAGGTCGGTACGGCAGACGCCGGCCCCGCCGATCTTCACGATGACGTCGAGCGGACCGCCGATAGTCGGCTCCGGTACCTCGTCGATCACCGGCTGCTGGTGGAAAGCGTGCAAGCGGACGGCCTTCATTGGTCCTCCTCGACCTGGGGTTGCTGGCCTAGCCCGGCCGTGTCGTTGTATCGGTGCCCCAGCATCCCGCGGCACATGCTTCCGTTCGCCTCGATGCTGGTCCGGGTCAGCCGGGCCCGGCCCAGGTGCATCCGCAGGGAATCCGGGCTCACCGGCTCCCCGGTCTTCGGGTCGATCAGCAGCCACGCGTCATCACCGGCGGGCAGGCCGAGCTCCGCCCGGCGCTCGCGCAGCCGCTGGAGCGCAGCGGAGGGCGGCACCTCGCCCAGGGTCATCCCCGGCAGGCTGGCCGCATCCGTCCCGGCGGCGAGCAGCGGCCGGCACACCTGGTCGGTGCCGGCCAGCACCGCCTTGCGCAGGAAATCGGCGCGCAGCTCCTGCAAGTCGCCGACCGCCTCGCCGTCGAACGACTGCGCGAAGCCCGCATGCGCGGCCACCCCGCCATTGATCGCGTCCGAGGCGAAATGCTCGTCCAGCACAACCTCGGCGTGGCGCACGCCCGGCAGTGCGGCCACCGCGTCGTAGGCGTCCGCCACCATGAGGAAGGCGAAGTTGGGCGCGCAGAAGTAGGTGGGCAGCCGCAGC